>CAZNFA010000028.1:0-56004 GCA_964572345.1 uncultured Planctomycetales bacterium | reverse complement strand
GAGGAGGCGCGCCGGCAGCGCGCGGAGGCGGAAGAGGAGGCGCGCCGGCAGCGCGCGGAGGCGGAAGAGGAGGCGCGCCGGCAGCGCGACGAGGCCGCAGCCATCCGCGAGCAACTCGAGGCCCGCGACGCGGAAAGCCGCCAGACGGCTTTGCGTCTGGAGGTCGAGCGCCAGGAACTCGAAAGGGAACAGGCCCTGCTGACGCGCACCCGGGATGAACTGGCGCAGTCGCGCGAGCGGGCCGAGCAGGAATCCGAACGCGTTCGGGCCAAGATCCGGGAGCGGGTCAGACAGTTGAAGCTCGCCGAGCAATCGCTGCTCGCCGCCCCCGCACGCTGGTGGCTGCGAAGTAGCGTGCTGGCCGTGCTTACGGCGATCCCGACTTTCGTAGGCTGGCTGGCCTGGGACACGCCGCGCTATCGCAGCAGCGCCACGCTGCTGCTCGACAGTCAGCGTGGTCCGGCGACTGCCGTGGCCGCCGAGCACGTGGCCCGGATTCTCAGCCCGGGTCGAATGGAGAGCACCCTGCGTGATCCAGAGCTGGCCGAGTCGTGGACCGTTGCACTTGCCGACCGAAGAATCAGTGTTACTCCCGCCGAAGACCGGCCCGCGCTCGAGCTTGCCGTCACCGCGCCCGATTCCGCGGTGGCTAGGCACCTGGCGCAGGCCGCGGCTGAGGGCTACCGCGACCAGGTCAACAGCGCCCCGGCGGAACCACGTCCCGCCAGCTTCGTCGCCGACTTGATCGAACGCCGCGCCAGCGTCGAAGGCGAGCTGGCGGACTGGCACGCCCACCGACAGACCAGTGCCGACGCGCTGAAGGACCTGGCCGATCAACCACAGCGCCACAACTGCCAAGCCGAGGTCCAACAGCTCCAGGCGGATTACGTCCGGGTGACGCAGTCCCTGGAGGCGGAACGGCAGGAGCGCGAGTCGCTGCATGCCCAGGACGCGCCGCGCGGCAACGTCACCGCCGACGTGTACGAACACGCGTTGGCCGCCGATGCCGTGTATCAGGAAGACCTCAAGGAACTCGAGGCTGAGGCACGCAAGTACCGAACTGAGCTGGCCATTGCCATGGTGCTGCTGGTCGATCCGCTGGCCGAGCTTCGCAAGGCGGCACAGAGCCTGGCGACGACGCTGACAGAGCAAAAGGAGCTGAAGCCGCCGCCGACGGTCGTGGCGGTGTTAGAAACCTGTGGCACGCAGGCCGAGACGTTCGACGAGGAATCGGCTGAGTTCGCTCAGGCGTGGGAGCGCCGCCGCCAGGCTCTCGAGCGATGGGAGATGGAGGACGGAGTGGTGGGCTTGGTTCGGCAACAGGAAGCGGTTGCCGACGCCGCCCGCCAATTCCTGGAGCGCGCCCGCGCGTTGGTCAGCGGGCTCGGCACGCACGTCGAGGGATTGGCAGGCGAGGGAAGCTCAGGTACGCGTGAGATCGTGGTAGCAGCCGTCTTACGCGCCGATCTAGGGCGTCTCAGCCAGCGACTCGCCACTTTGACCGAAGCCACCGCTGCGACGGACGTGACGGTCAACTTCCGTTTGGACGCGCACGACCGGCAGTTGCGCGGCATCCGCACCCGCCTGCAAGACCGCCGCGAGGCCATCTGCCGACAGGTGGACGAGCAGGCCGACCGCCAGGCCCGCAGCCGGCACGCCGAGCGCCTGGCCGAGCTCGCCAACACCGTCGGCGAGCTCGAGCAGCAACGCGAGGATCTGCTGCTCGGGCTGGCGGGGAAACTGGAGGAGCTCCGCAGCCTGGACGAGCAACTGCTCGAACGTCAAGGTGTCGAAGCCGACGTCCGCCAGGCGGATGCAGCCATCGAGCGACTCGCGACGCAACTCACGCGCCTGGACGCTACGCTGGAGCAGGCCCGGCGCGGCGGCCCGCGTCCCGACCGCATTCAGCAAGACCTCCCGATCCACGAGGAACAGACCGCGGGCGTGCACCGCTACCGCAATGCCGGCTTGGCGGCCGCCGGTGTCTTCGCCACCGCCTGGTTGATCAGCCTGTTCATGATCCTCAAGAACCCCCTGCGCCCGCGGGAAACCCCATTCGACACCGAGCTGATCCAGACGCCGCCAACCGAAGCACCGTAGGATTCGCGCCAGCCGCGCCCGCCTGGCTCCACACTTGCCGATCGTCGCCAAGTACCCCTAACAGAACCCCGAGCGCAAGCAAGGGGCCATGCGAATACGCGGGCGCCGCAACCGCCCGGTCGCTCGCGCTCCCGGTTCTGTTAGGCGCTGTAAGCACCCAGGGAGTATTGTGCGGCGGGGGCAGAAACGCGAAGATTGCCCGCGACGGAAACCGAACTTCACAAACCACAATGCAGAGGTGCCCGTGAACCACAGCATTCAGCGCTTGTACGTTCTGGTCGGGTTGAGCGTTTCCGGCCTGATCGGCTGCGCGAGCCCGCTCACGACCGGATCGTTGATTCGGCAGATGGTCGACCTCGAGCGCCTGGCCGACCTACCGAGCCCGGCGTTCAAAACGGTGCAGTTCTCATCGTACGACCATCGCAGCGTTCTTCCCCACGGGCCTCACTGGTTCGCCAACTCCGACGGTTTCGGCAGAGAACCGGTCCCCAACTTCGAGACCGTCCTCGAGCCGCCCGACGAACAGGGGATCGGCGAGTACCTGATCTGCGATGTCAAAGGCCCCGGCGCAATCGTGCGAACGTGGACGGCGGCCATCACAGGCACCATCCGTCTCTACCTCGACGACGCCCGCAAGCCGCTGTACGACGGGCCGGCGGACAAGTTCCTGCTCTGCCCCTACCGCGCGTACGCGCAGGAATCCGCAATCGACGACGCATTGCTGGATGGCACCTTCCAGCAACGCAACGCCGCGTATTGTCCCATCCCGTTTGCCAAGCGCTGCCGGATGGTATGGGTCGGCAACGTCCAGCAGATTCACTTCTACCACGTCCAGATCCGGCTGTATGAACCCGGAACACGCGTGGCCACCTTCCGGCCCAGTGACTTGGCCAGCTACGAAAGCGAGCTAAGCCGCACGGCCCGGATGATGGCCAATCCGCAAGGCGAGTTCTCCCATACGTCAACGCGGGCACCCATCTCCATATCGACGACCGTCCCCGGCGGACAGACGCAGGAGGCACTGAAGTTGGAAGGCCCCGCGGCACTGGAGCGATTGACACTCAAGGTCGAGGCAGAGGATCTGGACAAAGCCCTGCGCCAGACCATCCTGCATATCGTGTGTGATGGCCATCCCTGGGGGCAGGTTCAGGCGCCGATCGGAGATTTCTTCGGAGCGGCGCCCGGCGTCAACCCCTTTGAGTCGATCCCGTTCGCGGTCTCACCAGACAGTACGATGACCTGCCGCTATGTCATGCCCTTCAAGACGTCCCTGAGAATCCTTATTGACAACCGGGGTGAACAGGCGGTCAGTGTGACCGGATCGGCGCTCCCCATGGACTATACCTGGAATGACAACACTACCATGCACTTTCGCGCGCGCTGGCGCGTGGACCACGACCTGCTGGCCTCGAGTACACCCGCCCAGGATTTGCCATACCTGATCGCGAACGGTCGCGGCGTTTACGTCGGGACGGCGACCACGCTGCTGAACCCTACCCCGGTTCCGACGCCCGCCGGCGGTTGGTGGGGAGAGGGTGACGAGAAGATCTTCGTTGACGAGGATGCGCAGCCGTCGACCTTCGGAACCGGCTCCGAGGATTACTTCAACTACGCCTGGTCGTCCCCCGACATCTTCGTCTTCCCCTATTGCGGGCAGCCACGCAACGACGGACCCGGCAACCGCGGGTTCGTCACCAATCACCGTTGGCATATCCTCGATTGCCTGCCTTTCCAACGGCGGCTCGCTTTCTACATGGAGCTCTTCAGTCACGCACAGACCCCCGGCATGTCCTATGCCCGCATCGCCTACCACTACGCCCGGCCCGGCGTAGTCGATGACCACGTGACGATTACCAACGAAGACGTTCGCCACCTGGAGCTCCCCGCCAATTGGCAACCCGCCGCGCGCGGCGCCGTGCGTAACACCGTGTTCCATCAGGCGGAAGAGCTCACGCAGCAACACGCCACCCTCACGTTCGAAACCGGCAGTCTTTGGTCCGGCGGGCAGCTACTGGTCTGGCGGCCGGCCCGCGTGGGTAGCACGCTAACATTAGACGTGCCGATTCCGGAAGACGCCAAATACGCGCTTCATTTGGCCATGGCACTGAACCCGCACTCCGGCAGCGTGACGGCTGCACTGGACGGTAACAACATCGGCGTCGGCGGCGAATCCGGAATTATTGACTTGCACGTACCCCACCGCACGCTCCTGAGACAGTACCGCTCCAAGACTATAGAACTAACCAAAGGTACACACGCTCTGACGCTCGAGTATACAGGTGCGCCGGAACAGGGTACTGAAGGCACCGTGGGAATCGACTACGTCGGTGTTCAGAAGAGATGATCTATACCGTTCCGTCTGCTGTCCCGACCTACCCTACCCCTTCGATGGCACCGACTACTAAATAGACTCGCGAACCGTTTCGCAGCCGGACAGGGCGTGCCGCAACCGTCGGCCGGTTGATCCCGTCACGTCTGCCGAACCGCCAGTGTGACGATCTGGAATGGACGAAGCGGAACTGTCGTTCGCCGCGCGGCCGCGTCGTGAGCAAAGCCGTCCAGGGGCAGTGGACGTTCCAGCAAGTCCACCGGCTCAACCGTCCGGACCGGCAGGTTCCAGCCGATCGTAACGCGTCCACGTCCACCGTGCGTTTCCACGAGGCGGATGATCAGTCGATCATCGTCCTCCGCCCGTTTCACCGCCGAGACGACGACGTTCGCCGCTCCGTCGGCGACGAGAGTGAAAGGCGTCCACGCGCCAGACAGCGGCCCGGCATGCCCCGCCGACAGCGGCCGGGCAATCAGCGGCGTGTTGAGCGCTTCCGCCTCACGATCGACACCGGCGGCACGCCAATCGCCATCGTGGACCATCAGGCTGTAGGTGAACTCGTGCGCGCCCATGTCGGCCTCGGGGTCCGGGAACTTCGGGCTGCGCAGCAGCGAGATTCCCATCACGTTCTCATGACAGGAATGTCCGTATTTGCAGTCGTTCAGCAGCGCGACGCCGAAGCCGGGCTCCGAGAGATCCATCCACCCGTGCGCGTACACTTCGAACATGGCCCGCTCCCACGAGGTGTTGCGATGGGTGGGCCGCTCGACGTGCCCGAACTGGATCTCATACGTCACCCGCCGGGCGCGGACGTCCACCGGAAACAGCGCCCGCAGCAGCCGCCGACTCTCACGCCACTCGATGCGGGTGTGCACATCCACGCGGGGCGAGCCGGCTTCGAGGACGATGCGCTGCGTAATGTGGCTATTGTGCCCGAGCGGGCGCGCCACCTCGATTGTCGCCCGCAGCGGACCGTCCTCGACGACGCGCCAGCTCCGGGCCGGGCTCTCCAACGGGTAGGCCTTTTCCTCATATTCGGCGTTGAGCTCCCAGGCCTCCCAGGCGCGCGGCCGATCCTCGTAAAGCACGAGCTGATTCAGCGGCTCCGGCGAACCGTCGCCCCGCCGCACACAAGCGTCGCGTTCGCAGCCGACCCGTTTCAGGCTGGTCAGTGAACCCGCCTCGCTGATCGTCGCTTCGACAATCCCGTTAGACAGCGTGCGATCGCGGACGCACGCCGGCGCGACGTCGTTCTCCTCCGAGCGGTCCATGACCGCGGCGCCCAGTGCCGGCGCGTCTTTCACGTAATGCAGTCGCCCTTCGCACTCCACGATGGCGGACCGTGCGGCACACGTCGGGTTGAACACGATCATCGGGGCTTGCAGGCCGCCCGTGTCCGCGCTGTCGGCCCAGCGGTGGATGCCCTCGTCGATCAGCGCCTCACAGATCTCGCGGACGCGCTCGTGTTGGCGGCGGGCATCCTCGTAAACAGCGGGGATCGACGACCCCGGCAAGATGTCATGAAACTGGTTCAGCAGGACGAGCTGCCAGGCCTCATGTAGACTACTCTGCACGGCCGCCTTCCGCTGTGCTTCGAGCGGTGCCAGCCCCGCGCAGGCCAGCCACTCGGCGACGCGCAGCGCCTGTTCGGCACGCCGATTAGCCCGCTTGAGCCAGGCCTGCGTGGTGTACGTGCCGCGGTGATACTCCAGGTAGAGCTCCCCGTCCCAGACCGGCAAATCCCGCCCCTGGGTTCGCAGCGCCACCCGCCGCCGACGTAGCTCTTCGCAGAACGCGTCCGCACGCGCGAGCGTGACGTTGGGCAGGCCCGCGCACTGCCGAGCCAGCAAGGCGTTGTGAATCATCCAATCGGTCGGGCCGCCCCCTCCGTCACCAAAACCGAACGGCTGCAACCAGACCTCGGTACGCGCCTGGTCCTTGCGGGCCGCGTTTTTCTCGCCGCGTTGAAGCTCCGCGGGCGTGTTCGCAGCGGTGTAGTCGTGTCCCGGCGTGCAGTGCGCCAGAATCTCCGTCCCGTCGATGCCGCGCCAGCGGAAGTTCACCAATGGGAACTCGTTGCTTTCGTTCGTGGCCAGCTTGTTCGTGATAAACGTATCCAGGCCTGCCAGCGCCGTGATCTGCGGCAGCGACGCCGGAAAGCCGAACGTGTCCGGCAGGTACAAGAATCGCTGTTGCCCCTGTTCGCCGAATCGCTGCTGCCAATAGCGCGTGCCAAGCAGGATCTGCCGCACGAGCGACTCGCCCGAGGGGACGTTGCAATCCGACTCGATCCACATGGCCCCACCGGCTTCCCAGCGTCCCTCCCGAACCCGTTGGGCGACCCGCTCGAACAGCTTCGGCGACGCGTGCTCCACCCAAGCGTACTGCTGCGCCTGGCTGCACAGGAACGAGAACTCCGGATACCGGTCCATCAGCCTCAGCACGTTCGCGAACGTCCGCAGGCACTTGCGTTTCGTCTCGCAGATCGGCCACAGCCACGCCGTGTCGATATGAGCGTGTCCGGCAGCGTAGCAGCGCGTCGCCGCATCGGTGGCATTGGCGCGCAGCACTTCCTCGAGAATCGCCAGGGCGGCAGTTCCCGTGGCGGGTACGTCCGTATCGTCGATGCCCTCGGTCGCCCGGCGCAGGGCGTCGTTGAGTTGTTGCCCGCGCGCGCTTTCATCCGCCGACACCAACAGCAGTTGCCGGGCGAACTCGTACGTGCGCCACAGCCGCCAGGCCATGACGTCGTACACCGCCAGTTCGCACCGTTCGAGCCGGCCCGGCTTGGACCCGCTCCAACGACGAGAGTCCTCCGATTCGGCCGGCTGGAAGGTGGCGATCCCGAAGGGGTTATTGCAGGCCGCTTCAACGTGGAGGCGCACCTCTTCACCGCCCCCGGCACGATCATACAGTGTCACCGCATCCCGGTTCGGATCGAAACCCTGTCGCGGGGCGCTGTCGTCCCACAGCAACGCTTCGGTCCCACTGGAGAAGCGCAGGACGACGCACTTGCCAGCCATCGCCGGCGGCACCCGCCCGCAGATCCGGAACCAGGCGGTGGACCAGGCCGGGCCCCAGCGCCAGCCGATGGCGACCGGCTCGTAAGCCGCTTGCACGGCCTGGTCGTACGCGACCGGCGCGGCGCATTGGAATGCGGCCACCTCCAGCGCCGACCTCGCCGGATACACCGCCGGCTGCAAGACCTGACCGGCAAAGACCGCGTAACGTTCAGCAGCGGATTCGAGTTCGTTTGTCATGGGCGGTGATTATAGCCGGTCTCGCGTGCCAACACGCTCGGACCACAGCGCGAATGCCGGCCGAGCACGAGAAGCGTTACGCAAGATGTTGCGCCGCTCTCGACAGGCGGTATTATTGGCCATCGAGCGGGTAGCCCGCGAGCTCAGCCACGCGGGTGCGGTCTGAATGTGCTGCGGAATCGGGTCCTCCGGAACCGCGCATTATAAACTTGAAGGAGACCGGAAATGCGAATGCGTGTTCTCGCTTCACATCTTGTCGTCTGCGCGGTCATGGGGACACTACTGACCCCAGTCCTGGCTGATGAGCCTGGCGTCACGAGCCTGAGCGCTGACCAGGTCGCCCGGCTGGAAGCGGCCTATGAGGTACAACGGCAGAGGATCGAGCTGCTGCAACAACAGGTCGCCGCGGCTGAGCTGCAAGATCAGGACGCCGCCCGCAGTGAGGCGATGCGACAGCAAATTCGGGAAATCCTGAGCAAGCAGGAGTTCCGCGAGAGCCTGATGCCCTCGGTGCTCCAGGCCGGCTACGACAAAGGCTTCTTCATCAACAGCAGCGACGAGAAGTTCTACATTCGCATTAACGGCCGGCTGCAATTCCGCTGGACGCACTACGCGAATCGCCGCGACAACCGCTGGCAAGCCGCGCGTCTCCAGCGCAACGACCGCACCGGGTTCGACCTACAACGCCTCCGGCTCAGCTTCCGCGGTCACGCGTTCGACCCGAACCTCACCTACCGAATCGAACTCGAGACCGGGCGGCCCAACAGCTACGACGCGCGGTTGTACTACGGGTGCGTCAACTACCGCCTGCGCGACGAGTTCCAGATCACCAGTGGTTTGTTCAAGATCGCTAGCACCCGCGTGCAGTTCATGTCCGACGGTGTACAGCAGTTCGTCGACCGCCCCATGACCGACGCCGTGTTCCACTTCGGCCGCGGCGTAGGCGTGCGGTTCTGGGGTCATTTGTTTGACAAGCGCCTGGGTTACTATCTGGATGTGGTGAACTCGCTCAGGGGGGAAGCCAACCGGACGATCACGCCCGACCGTGCGAACACGCCCACGGGCACTGAGATGGACAGCAACCCGGCCATCGTGTTCCGCACCATCTGGCATGCTCTCGGGGACAAGCCGGGCGATTTGCTCAAGTCGCAGCCCGACCTGAAGCACCACCAGTCCCCCGCGCTCGACCTCGGTTTCCACTACGCGTTCAACGAGGATGAAGGCGACCTGAACACCGTGACCATCCCGTACCCGCTGCCCCGGCGCATCGCGAATCTCGGCGGCTTCGGCGTAACCAACACGTGGGGCACGCAGATCAACCAGTTCGGCGTCGATGCTCAGTTCCAGTGGCGTGGTTTCTCGGCGCTGGGCGAATACATCCTGCGCATCGTCGATCCGCGCCGGGCCGGACGCGTACCCTTCTCCAACTGGTGGCTGTTCACCAATCAGGGTGACACGACCGTGCAGCACGGAGCCTATATGCAGGTCGGCTACTTCCTACCGATCCCGGGGCTGGAGAACAAGCTTGAGGTAGCGGCCCGCGCCGGTGGGATCTCCGCCCTGGCCAACGGGCAGGAAGGTACGTGGGAATACGGCGCCAGCCTGAACTACTACATCGAGGGCCACAACGTCAAGCTGCAGACCGATGTGAATAAGGTCACCGAGGTGCCGGTCACCAGCTCGAGCAACAGCTTGGCCAACGTCAACGACGACGCCCTGATCTGGCGCGTGCAGTTGCAGCTGGCCTTCTAAAGGGCTCGGTGCCTATTCCTTCAGCGCTTCCGGATTCAGCGGCTCCAGGTCGGCCGGTACAAACAGCCCGTCCTTACGGATGAGCTCGCCGTCGAAGTAAATCTCACCGCCGCCGTATTCCGGCGTCTGGATCATCACCAGGTCCCAATGGACCTCGCTCTTGTTGCCATTGGGAGCCTCGTCGTAGGCGTTGCCGGGCGTCAGGTGGATGCTCCCGCTGATCTTCTCGTCGAAAAGGATGTCCTTCATCGCCCTAGTGATGAAGGGGTTCACGCCGATGGCGAACTCGCCGCAGTAGCGGGCACCCTCGTCGCTGTCGAACACCTCGTTGCACTTGGCCGTGTTCGAGCTGCGCGCCTCGATGATCTTGCCGTCCTGGAACACCAGCCGCACGTTCTCGTGCGTGAGGCCGCGGTAGAGCGTCGGTGTGTTATACTGGATCACGCCGTTGACGCTTTCCTTGACGGGTGCGGTGAAGACCTCACCATCGGGAATGTTGAGCTTTCCGTCGCAGGCAATGGCCGGCATACCCTTGATCGAGAAGGTCACGTCGGTCTCACCCGGGCCCTTGAGCCGAACTTGGTCGGTCGCCTCCATGCGCTTCTTGAGCGGCTGCATGGCCGCGCTCATCCTGGCATAGTCCATCGTACAAACGTCGAAGTAGAACTGCTCGAACGCTTCGGTGGACATGTCGGCCAACTGGGCGAAGCTCGGGCTCGGCCAGCGGATGACGACCCAGCGCGTCTTCGGCACGCGAATGCCGATGTGCACCGTTTTCCAGACGGTGGACTCGTAGATTTTCTGTTTCTCAGCGGGAACGTCCGAGAGTTCGGCCACGTTCGGGTTACCGCGGGCACCGATGTAGCACTGCACATTCTCCATTTGCAGCTTCTCGACGTCGCGGATCAGGTTCCACTGATCCTCCGAGCCGTGCACCATCAAGGCCCGGTTAATCTGGTTGCTCTTCAGCAACACCAGCGGCGACGCGCCGGCCGCGCGCGCGACGCGCACGCACTCGGCGGTGAACGCGTGCGGCACGTCGATCGCCTCGATCAGGATCTTCTCGTCGGGCTTGACGGCGCAGGAGTAATTCACCAGCGTGTCAGCCAGCCTCGTTATACGCGGATCGAGCATCTTATACCTCCAAAGTACGAGTGAGTCGCGTAGCAAAGCGTCTCAGCCCCGATCTGTCAACGCTGTAGCGACCGGGCCCCGTACCGGCCGTAGGTGCCCGTCAGGCTTCGATGTCCCTACGTCCGCTACGAGGGGCAGACGCTACATTCCCCACCGCGGGCAGCCGACGCTCTCCACTGGTGCGAGAACCCCGCCCCTGGTGCGAGAATCCCTTCTCGCACCGACCCCTGCCGGCGGCAGCCGTCATGACGCCCATCATGCCGGCAATCACGGCGACAACCGTGACCAGTTGGCCCCGGTAATCCATTAGAACTAACCACCTCCCTTATAATGGCTGAGGCGCGCGTCCCGACCGCGTCGCATGACGAACTACAGGACCCGCTGGGAGGAGGTGTACATGAACACTGTCGAGCTGCGAGACGTCACCAAAACATTCGGCACCCACACCGCCGTGGACCAACTGTCGCTGGATGTTCCGCGCGGCTGCGTCTACGGCTTCATCGGCCCAAACGGGGCCGGCAAGACCACCACGCTGCGCATGATCATGAACATCTTCTATCCGGACCGCGGGTCGATCCGCGTCTTCGGCGAGCAGCGCCGGCACGCCCACACCGACCGGATCGGCTACCTGCCGGAGGAGCGCGGCCTGTACAAAAAGATGAAGGTGCGCGAGGTCCTGCGGTTCTATGGCGACTTGAAGAGCGCCCGCGACGTCAACCGCGAGGTTGACCGCTGGCTGGATAAGCTCGAACTGGCCGACTGGGCCGACAAGAAGGTCGAGACGCTCAGCAAGGGCATGAGCCAGAAAGTGCAGTTCATCGCCGCCGTCGTCTCAAAGCCCGAGCTGGTCATCCTCGACGAGCCCTTCACCGGGCTGGACCCGGTCAACGCCGAGGTGCTCAAGGACGCCGTGCTCGAGCTACAGTCCGACGGCACGACGGTCATCTTCAGCACGCACGACATGAACGTCGCCGAGAAGATGTGCGACTTCATCTTCATGATCTTCAAAGGCCGCAAGGTGCTCGACGGGACGCTGACCGCGATCCAGGATCAGTACGGCAGCGACACGATCCGCCTGCGGATCGAGGGGGACGGCGCGGCGCTCCACAACCTGGCGGGGGTCGAGCGCGTCAACGACTATGGCCGCTTGCAGGAGCTGCGGATCACCGCCGACGGCGATTCGCAGCAGATCTTGGCGGCGATCATGTCCAGGGCCCGCGTGCGCTATTTCGAGCTGGCCCGGCCCTCCCTGCACGACATCTTCGTGCGGATCGCCGGCCCCGAAGCGGAGGAGACCAACCATGCGTAAGACGCTCAAGATCGCCCTACGGGAATACAAGGTCGCCGTCCGCAGCAAAGCGTTCCTCATCATGATCATGCTCATGCCCGTCTTCATGGGCGGCGCCGCGATCGTGACGGCGCTTCTGGAGAGCCGAAAAGACACCGCCGACAAACGGATCGCCGTTGTGGACCGGTCCGGCATGATCGCGGCGGCCCTCCAGGAAGCGGCGACGAAACGGAACACGGCGGAGCTCTTCGACGGGGAGACCGGCAAGAAGATCGCGCCGGCCTACATCATCGAGATCGTCCCCCCGAGTGCGGAAGACCCCGAGGCCCAGCGACTGGCCCTGTCGAACAGGGTCAGCAACAAGGAGCTCTACGCGTTCGTCGAGATCGGCAAGGACGTGGTCCACCCAGGCGATGATGCGCAGGGCGCCCACATCACCTACCACGCCGAGAACTCGGTCTTCCACGATGCCCGCAAGTGGATCGCCGGGCCGATCAACAACCACATCCGCAGCCTGCGGCTCGCCGAGGTAGGCCTGGATCGGGCAACCGTCGATGAGCTGACGCGCTGGATACCCGCCGAGGGCCTCGGGCTTCTCAGCGTGGACGAGGCCACCGGTCAGGTCAAAGAGGCCGAGCGCAGCAACGAAGCCCAGGCCATTCTGTTGCCCATGGGGCTGATGATGCTGTTGTTCATGATGATCATGGTCGGGGCCACGCCGCTGGTCAGCGCCGTGCTCGAAGAGAAGATGCAGCGGATCGCGGAGGTGCTGTTGGGGTCGGTCCGGCCGTTTCAGTTGATGCTGGGCAAGCTTCTGGGCACGGTCGCCGTCTCGCTGACGGTGGTGGCGATCTACATGAGCGGCGCGATTGCCGTCGCCTACCATGTGGGAGTTGCGGAGTACGTCCCGTTTGGCATCTTGCCGTGGTTTGTCGTGTACCAGGTCGCCGCGATCCTCACGTTTGGGGCGCTGTTTATCGCCATCGGATCGGCGTGCAACGATTTGAAGGAAGCCCAGTCGATGATGATGCCCGCGTACCTGCTGGTGATGATTCCCATGTTTGTGTGGCTGCCGGTCGCGAAGGAGCCGCTGGGCAGCCTGGCCACCTGGGCGTCGCTGATTCCGCCGTTCACGCCGCTGCTCATGCTGATGCGTCAAGCGAGCCCGGCGGCGATCCCGGCCTGGCAGCCCTGGGCCGGCCTGCTCGGCATCCTCGTCTTCACCACGCTCTGCGTCTGGGCCGCCGGCCGCATCTTCCGCGTCGGCATCCTCATGCAGGGCCAGCCCCCCAAGCTCACCGACCTGGCCCGCTGGGCCCTGCGCGGCTAGCAGGCCGGCGCAAAGCAGTAGCGCCGGACCTCTGAGTCCGGCGACGGGTGGCACGGCTGTGTCAGCCGTGTACTTCACACGCGTGCTCCAATCCGAGCTTTGTAGGGTCCGCTGTGCGGACCGTCCGGTTCATCGTGTCGGCCCAAAATGGTCCGCACAGCGGACCCTACCTTTCTCTCCCTGGTATCGGCAGAATCAGCCGCTTCGGGTTTGCCGCAGAGCGAAGCGGCGCGGCTAACCCGAAGTCGTGCGCGATTCTCTTGTTGGGTCCTCTTTCTTGCTGTCGTCATCTTGATCGACAAGTCCGAGGAGGCTACGGATCTGTCGCGCTTTTCTCTGTTCTCGAAACATGAGCCAACACATGACGAAAGGCACCAGAACATAGAGGGCCGCTATGGCCGCGACGACGAACTTCGCTACACGATTCGGAAGGACGTTGGGCTCCAGGTCAGGAGTCAGGAAGAAGTCCGATGCGGGAAGCTGCTTCTTGAAGCTCTTCTGCTTCACTCCTCTGATCAAAATGTCTCCGTTGTCTTGGGGTCTGGCAGTCACCTCAATTCTCTCCCCACTGTCGTTGGCAATGTGGTAGTGGAGTCTGGCGGGGACCCCTTTGACGAAGAACACTGCGCCCATGCCAACACCCAGTATCATGATTCCAACCCAAAGTATGAGGCGTCGCTTGCTAAGGCCCCCTGCATATTCGGGAGGCAGGTGCATGGGGTTCACGTATTGTGTGTCTGCAATCCTGTGCGTAACGTCCAATTTCTTGAGAAGGCGCATCCCTGTGGATTCAGTCCCGTCGTCCGGCATTGGCACCTCGGCAAGGCACTCGAATCGGACGAATTCCCGGCAACGCAAGAGCCCGGTGTCGAAGCTCAGTGTCTGTGGCTCCTGTTCAATCTGCGCCTGAACACTGGGGGAACTGGAGACGACCTTGGCCTGGAGCCACTTGAACTCATCGGGCAACGCAAGACGGAGTCTGCCTTCGACCATCTCCTTTGTGATGTCCTTGCTGCCGGTGTTAACCAAAGCGCCTTTCAGAAGGACGATGCCTTCCCCCACAGGGCTGTTCTTGTAGGATATTGCAAGTTCTTGGAAGTGCTTGACGACCGATTCAAATAGGCCGAGGCAGTCCTCGACGACGAAAGTAATCTGACCGGGGTAACGTCGTTTAACGAAGAGGTAGATGCTGAGAGCACCGAATGTAACGGTCGCGAGCACACCCAGAATGGCAACTATTGTTCCGCTTTCCATGTCGTCTCCTGGTTCTCGCACCCAACAATAATTAGATTGATACGCATAACACGCGGAACTTTGCTTTCGTGTCCGTATAACACGCCTTTGGATCGTCTGCCAGAGGCGCGCTAAGTCCTGCATCTTCTGTAGGTTGCCCTCTGTCTCGCGGTTTAGCACGCCATTTCATGCGGACCGGCATAACAACCTCGCGCCCTGGATGACCGCAGAGCCCGTCGATCGGACTGAGACCGTGCAACAGAAATCTCTTTCCGAGCCGCGCCCGTGAGAAAGCGGTCCGGTTCGCATGCAGAAACCGCGCCCTTGCGGTCACGATCCGGTTCGCCTGCGGAAACCGCGCCCGTGAGGAAGCGGTCCGGTCCGCGCGCGGAAACCGCTCCCTTACGGTCGCGATCTGGTTCGGATGCGGAAACCGCTCCCTTACGGTCGCGATCCGGTTCGGATGCGGAAACCGCTCCCTTACGGTCGCGGTCCGGTTCGCCTGCGGAAACCGCTCCCTTACGGTCGCGGCTCGGTCTGGCGCAACGCTTCTCAAACACCCGCTGAGACCGACCGTCTCCGGATTACAGCGGCTTTGCTGTATAGGTCACACCCGCGCCCGCAAAGCACTTGGTCGGGCGCTGTTGGATAATGTGCAGGGAGTATAACATGCAGTGCCGGCCGCTGCAACTGTTCGCCCTGGGGGGAAACGGGTCAGGAACCCTGCCGAGCCGTCCACGCCACGTGCCACCGGCGGCTTGCCCGCCAGTGCTCGATTCCACACCCGCGTCCGAAGAAACGTCCCGTTCGCCAGCCTAAACGGACAGCGGCCCAAACGTAGTCAACCACGTTTTGGCCAATCCTCCCGCGTTTTCTACGCTTCACGAGACGGCGAAGCATGGCCGCGCTTAACGCGCTGCCCCGCAGCGGCTGCGCGAAGCAGAGGTGCCACGCCAATGAAGGGACACTACAGCTCGTCCCCACGCGATCGGCGCGACGACGTTCAGCCGGGCGCCGGCGGGCCGGAGGGGGAACCGAAACCGCCCGTCTTGCGGCGCGCGACGCTGCGTTGGCTGAGCGCGGCGTGCCTGGCGGCAATCGTGTTTGGAACGCTGGGTCCGCTGGGCGCCGACGGGCCGGGACCGTGGCTCGACACGGTCACAACGTGGCATTGGGTTCCCCAATCGCACGCCACGGATCTCGACGACATTCTCACCAATCTGCTCGTTTACGTTCCGGTCGGCATCGCGTTTCGGCTGCTCGTGCGTCGCCGGGGACGGGCCGGCGGGCGCGACCTGGCGTTCGGATTCGGCCTGTCGGTGGCACTTAGCTTCGTCACCGAAGTCCTGCAGCAGTTCATGCCGGCGCGCTCGTCGAACCTGACCGACGTGTACGTGAACGCGATCGGTGCCCTGGTAGGCTGTCTGCTCGCACCGCGCATGCAGCGCTTCATCCGCAGAGTGCACGCAGCCGTCTACTCGCAAATGCGCTGCCGACCGTGGACGGTGCTGGCCGGCTTATCCATCGTGGCCGCCGCCGTCCTGATGACCATACCCTGGGATCTGACGCACTCTGAGATCGAGGTGGACTTCGTCCGCCCATTTGACCTGGCAGACATCACACGGTTCGCCACGTTCGGCCTGGTCGGCTTCGCGTTAACGGGAGCGTTGGCGAGAAACGCCGCGGATCGGTCGCGTGCGATCCGTAAGGTGGCGTCGTGGATCATCCTGCTGGCTATCCTGCTTGAAGCAGCGCAAGTATTCGTCCACTCGCACGCCTGCGGCGTGCTCGACATCGTGGTGGCCGTCACAGGCGGTCTAGCGGGCTGCGCCATCGTCCTGCTGCTGATCCACGCGGGAATCATCCGGACGGAAGACGCCAAGACGCGCGGATCCGGTCCTCCCGTGCTGACGGGCTTGTGGCGGGTGCTCGCAGTCGGCATGCTCCTACTCACCGTGTTCGGGACTGTCGGCGTAAGCATCCGGCCCGACGGTCGACCGGTCAGGCACGCGGCTGGGCCCGACATCCGCTGGGTCCCGTTCCAAGAGGAATTCATGGACCCATTTCCGGTCGTCATTGCGCATGTGGCGGGGTCCATCGGACTATACGCCTTGATCACGCTGCTCTGCCTACTCGTGACTGCGGGACAGGGCCGTCTGATGGCCTTGCTGCTATTAACCGGCGCGCTCGCCTCGGGCGAGCTATGCCGGGCACTTTTGGACGGCGGGCTCGCCGACACTACTCCGCTCGTACTGGCCGTTGCGGCATGGCTGATCGCCGGACGGATCTGGGACGCGATCTACCCGCCGGCGCGCGTGTCCGCCCCGCAGCCGACCGACCTGAGCGTTCGATCTCACCTACTCCAAGCGGACGACCGATAAAGAACAGGGACTCTTCCCAGACGCATGCGCGGCGGGTTGCCGACCGGCGGGTGGGCATGCGTTATCAGACGAGCCGGCGTGATGAAGATCGGACTCGACGCTCGCACCATCTTCAGCCCCAAGCCCCGCGGCACGGGTCGCAACCTGGCCGACGCATACCGGCTCATACCCGCCCTGAGGCCCGATTGGGAGTTCATCCTTTACCACCAACGCGACGACCGGAACTGCCCACTGCTCAGCCGGCCGCCAAACGCACCCCACGCTCAGGTCGGTCTCTGCTCGCACCCGAATGTGCGCACGCGTCGAATCGCCATCCCCGGCGACCGCTTCAATCTGTGGTTTCAGGTCCGTTTGCCGCTGGCCGCCTGGCGTGACCGGGTTAACCTGTTGCACCTGCCGGCCAACGCCGCTCCGGCCTGGTGCCCCGTGCCATACCTGGTCACCGTCCACGATCTGATTCCGCTCAGGGTCGCGGGGCAGACCACACGGTGGGCTCGTCAAGCTTTTCGCCGTGGGCTCGAACGGGCCCTGCACGGTGCCGTACACGTCATCACCCCCTCCAACACCACGCGCGACGAGCTGCACAAGGAGTTCGGCCTCTCCCACGAGCGCGCCACCGTGATCCCTTGGGCACCCGACCAGAACGTCGCAGCCCGAATCGGCAACGACGAAATGCAAGCGGCAGTCAGGCGTGTTCGCGCACGCTACCAGCTTGACAAAGCCTGGCTGCTCAACTTCTCCGGCTCGTCGCGGCGGAAGAACGCGACCGGCGTCGTGGAGGCCGTCGCACGCTCGGCACCCAAGCTCCGCAGCGGCCTCCTGGTCGTGCTGGTGGGATGCGAGCCGCCCACCGTGCGGGCGAAGCTCGAAGCCTTGGCCGAGCGGCTGGGCGTGCGTTCGTGCTTCCGCTTCCAGGGTTTCATACTGCACGAGGACCTGGCCGCGCTGCTCAGCGGAGCGCGCGGGCTGTTGATGCCGAGTCTGGCCGAGGGATTTGGCTTGCCCATCCTAGACGCCTTCGCCAGCGGCGTGCCGGTTCTAACGTCAAACCTCAGCAGCATGCCGGAAGTGGCGGGCGACGCGGCGGTTTACTGCGACCCGCACGACCCCGGCAGCATCGCCGCCGGCATCGCACAGCTTCTCGACCGTGCGGTGGCCAGGCGGCTGGTCGCCCGCGGCACCGCGCGCGTCCACGCGTTCACGTGGGAACGCACCGCTGCCGCCATGTGCGCCGCCTACGAACACTGTCGGGCGCTCCAGCCTACGGTGGCACGGGCGTCCCGCCTGTGGAACTCGGGCAAGATGCCCGAGCCACCCTGCGCGCGGTAATCCAGGATCGACAGCTAGCGGGTCGCGGCAGCGGTGCATGCGCACACCCGCGCTGCCGGACGGCGGATCGCCCACGAGTAGGCGCGCAAGGGGGGAACAAGTCGGCAGATGGTGCGGTAGACGGGCTGGGTCTTGTAGTGCGTGCGGCCGGCCCGGGCGGCAACAAACACGCCGAAGTCCGGGTTCCGCCGATGGTTCAAGACATTCACGAGGATCTCGTCGCTCGGCTTCAAGTCCGCTTGCGTGACCCGCGCGGCAAACGCCGCCGAGTCAATGATGCGTCCGGGATCTCGGTCGCCGAGTGTAACCACGTTCGCCGGCGTCCGCAGGCGGTTGATGATGTACATTTCGTTCAGTGTATTGACGTCCGTGACGAAGCGCGTCTGGGGGTGGGCCTTGGCATAGGCGAGCAGCTCGCGGCTGATCTCGACGTTTTGCCCCCAAGGTCCGCTGCCCATCAGGTTCAGCACACATACTCCCAGAACGGCCAGGCCCAGGCCCACGCCCACGCCGACTAGCCGCCGGCGTGACGCGACCACCACGCTGGCAAACAAGATCGCCACTGAGAACAACAATGGGTGCAGGTACCGCGTATTCCGCGCAAACGGGCGATAGTCCCAGGGGACCTGCGTCCCGAAGCTCATCCAGAGCCAGCACGCCAGGACCGTCATGGCCAGCACACGAAGGGGCCTCGGAAAACGACGATAATGCCACACCGCCGTCCCAAGCGCCACGACCAGCGCCACGCCGAACGCCTTGCTGAATAACAGCCCCCGCAGCGGGAATAGGAAGAATTGCCAATTGAGCCCACCCTCGACGAGCAAGGGAACGCGCTGGACCCGGTCCGGCGACTGGCCGACGCAGGCGCGGAACCGTCCCAGCGCGTCGCCGTAGGCGAAGTGGAACACCGCCATGTCCGCGAGGATGAAGAGCACGCCGGCCGCCGCGGTGAGAGCCACGGGCTTGAGGAACCGCCGACGGTCCACGATCAATGCGGCGGCGGCGAGCCAAGCCACATAGTAAGCCCCGGTATAGTGCGTGACGACTCCCAGGGCCAGACTGCCCGCCGCCACCAGCCGCAGCGCGCTCGACTCCGGACCGAGCACAAACAGGAGCGTTCCCAGTGTCAGCAGCGCGGTCATGACGGCGTGGGCGGAGACGGTGGTCGCCTCATCCACGTTCATGGGCAGGACCGCGACCAGCAGACCGGCCCACAACGCGTGCCGGGCCCCGGCGAAGCGATAGCAGCCATACAGCACGCATCCCAACATCAGCGCCGAAGACAACAGGGCGGGCGTTACAGCCGCCAACTCGGTCCGTCCGCCGAGTTTCATGGCCCCGGCGACGAGCCCGTTGGCGATCAAGCGCGCTTCGAGGTGGTTGGCCGGCGGCCGGTCCCAGCACGCCGCGAAACGCATGTAGCGGATGTCGTCGCTGCCGGCCACGCCGAGGAAGAACGTCGCACGCATCAAGGCCCACACCAGCGCACACAGCCCGACGACGGTCAGCCATCGGGCCCGCGAAGCGCCCGCCGACCCAAGCGACCTCGTTGCCTCGTTGCCTCGTTGCCTCGTTGCCTTCTTCAACGAACCACCCCGCGAGCGCCCGGATTCGTCCCGCACGGGGAGCGCCCCGCCTCCAACCGCTCCCGCTGACCCAGCCTGTGACATTGAACTGTCCATGACCTCCAAGGGTAGTGCGGGCGTCCCGCCCGCCAGCCGAAGCGACCATGCTCGGGTAGTGCGGGCGTCCCGCCCGCCGGCCTCCAAGGGTAGTGTGGGCGTCCCGCCCGCCGGCCGCGTCCGCAGGACCGACTGCGGCACCCCGCGGGTTCTCCAGCCGCCGGCGTGTTACGCAGTGAATATCGGTCCAACCCGGCGTGCCCTGTAACACCGACGAGGCCCCTTCCCGCGCGCCCGACGGGCACCCCTGCGCGTCCCATAATTACTGAGAACTGCGCGACGCCGACCCGCCCGCCCCCCGAAGCGACCCCTCGTTGCCTTGTTGCCTTGTTGCCTTGTTGCCTTGTTGCCTCGTTGCCTTCTGCACTTGCTCTATCACCACCGCAATCCAACCGATCAGGTTGATGATGCAGCCACACGGATCGCCGTCCTGCGCGCGGCGACGCTTGGAGCCTGCCTCTGGTGGACCGGACAGCCTGGCCACGCTTCAAGCACAGCCGGACGGGTGGAGACCGCTGCGCGGCAACACGCGTCCTCGGCGGCTTCCCGTCGCGGTTGCCGGCAGCGTGGTCCAGGCAATGATCGTGACGCAAGCAAGCGATGGGTGCTGAACTGAATCTCGAGGCCATACCACTAACGGCCCTGGTATTCTGGCTCATCTATATCACAGGAACCGGAGCAGCGTTGCTCTATCCCCTGGCCGGCGTGCTCCTATACATCCTCGTCTACCATCTCCATCCCGAGACGCAATGGTGGGGTCACAGCATCCGAGCCATCGGACTGCGGACCTCCATGACTGTGGCGGTCGCGATCGTGATCGGCATCCTGGCACGCCGTCCACGGTTCGGCCCCGGCGGCCGACAGTTCCCCTTACCCTTCACCCTGTCCATCGCACTCGTCCTCCTGGCGCTCGGCAGCCTGATCTGGGGCTACGGGATCAGCAGCCGTGGGATCTACCAGGCGGAGAAGATCGTCAAAGTCATGATCTTCGTCCTCATTCTGATCCGCTGCGTGCGCCAGCCCCGGCACTACCACCTCGCCATCATCGCCTGGCTCGCTGGCGTCTTCTACCTGGGCTACGAAGCCTTCGGCCAGGCGGGTGGACTCGTGCGCGGGCGTCTGTCGCTGGGCCTGGGCGGCCCGGACTTCGCCGAGTCCAGCGGACTGGCCGTACACTTGGTCGCCTCCCTGCCTCTCATCGGCGCTATGTTCTTCATGGCCCGCCACTGGTGGAGCCGCGGGATGGTCCTCATCATCGGCGCACTGACCGTCAACACCATCGTGATGACCCGCACGCGCAACGCCGTCGTCGGCATCGTCGCCATGTGCGTGGTCGCGGCGTTCTCCTTGCCCCGCAAGTACCGCGCCAAGGGCTGGGCCGCGATCGTGGTCGGGGCGTTGCTGGCAACCCAACTTGCCGATCCCACCTGGTGGAAGCGCATGGCCAGCGTCTCCGCCTACAGCCAAGACTCCGCCATCACCAGCCGCATCGCCTACTGGCGCGCGGCACTCGAAATGACACGCGATTACCCGCTCGGCATCGGCATCGGGAACTTCCACCAGGTCGTGAAAGAGTACGTCCCGGGCCTGGCCTACACGCGCAGCGCGCACAACACGCTCCTGGCCTGCCTGGCCGAGCTCGGCATCCCAGGACTCATCGTCTTCCTGGCGGTCATCGGCGTCGCCCTCCACCGCCTCACCCTCGTCCGCAGACAAGCCAATCAACTGGACCCCGTGCTGCCGATCGACGTAGCCCAGCGGCCGATGCGCTTTCATCTCGGCTGGCACGCGATGGCCCTGCGGACCGCACTGGTCGGCTATCTCGCCTGCGGCCTGTTCACCACACGGCTCTACACGGAGGGGTTCTGGATACTGGTTGGTCTGGCGTGCTGCCTGGATAATGTGGCCGCGGGTATCTTTGCGCAGACCGACCGCCGAGATGCTCCCGACGGGCTCGCCTGCGCGCTGCCGGTGCCGCCGGCCATGGACGAACCCGACGCCCCACCGGTCACAGGAAAGCTGCAGTGAACATCGCGCTACTCATCGACACGCTCGCCGGGGGCGGCGCCGAAGGTGTGGTGCGGCGGCTCGCGGCGGGGCTGGCTCGTCGCGGCCAGCGGGTATTCGTCTATAGCCTGAAGCACGCCGGGACGCCCACCGAACACTTACGCGCCGCCGGTGTGATTGTGCGCGAGGCGCGCGCCGCCGGGCGTAGTCCCCTGCTAGCCTGGCGTCTGGCCCGCTGGCTGCGCTGCGACCGGGTTCAGATCGTCCACGCCCACAGTTGTGCCGCCTTGGCCTGGGCCTTTCCGGCGGCCAAGCTACTGGGTCTTCCGCTCGTTCACGTTCGGCACGGCTGGCCGCTGGGCGGGCCGAGCCGCTACGGCCGGCTGGCGGATCGCCTGGATCCGTTTGTCGAGCGCGTCGTAATCAATTGCGCCTCGGCGCGCGAGAGATTGCCGCACGGCCGCGTGGCCCGCACGGCAATGCACATCCCCAACGGCATCGACCTGCAACCGCTCGCGCCGCAACACGCGCGTGCGCGGCTGGAGAAACTGTGCGGCCGAAGCTTGCGTAGTCCGGTGATCCTCAGCGTGGCGAACATCCGGGCCGAGAAGGACATTTGCGGGCTTCTGCGGGCTTTTGCCCTCTTGCGCCGCCAGCGGCCCGACGCCACCCTAGTGTGCGTCGGTGCAATGCCGGACCCCGCCTACTGGGTCGTGGTGCAGCGTGAGCGGCAGAGCCTGGGCCTCGCCGACCACGCTCTCTTCCCCGGCCAAACGGACGACGCCTGGCAATTGATGCCCGGGGCAGACGTGCTGTGCCTCAGCAGCCGCACCGAGGGTATGCCCAACGTCGTGCTCGAGGCCATGGCGCAGTCGGTTCCGATCGTGGCGACGGCGGTGGGCGATGTCGGCCGCCTGGACACGCACGCCGACCCGCGGCGCTTCCTGCTGCGCCACAACCAGACAGGCGTACTCGTCCCGCCGGGCAATCCGCCCGCGCTGGCCACGGCCCTGCGCTACGCGCTGCGTGATCGCAGCGCGGCGTGTCGGCGCGCCGCCCGCGCCGGCGAGGACCACGCCCGCTGGTATACTACCGACCGGATGGTGCAGCGCTACGAGCAGCTCTACGCTGACTCGCTGCGCCCAACCCGGAACGTCAGCCGGGCAGACCGCTCCACCATTTGCCGTCGGCGGCCGGGCGTGCTGATGGTCGGCCCGGCAGCACCACAGATCGGCGGCATGGTCACTGCCATCGACGGGTTGATGACCTCCCCGCTCCGCGAAGCGTACGACCTGCACCGCTTCGCAACCACTACTGACCAAGCCAGGACGGACCCGGCCCAAGCGCGCGGACCGCTACGGCGATGGGCGCTCAAGTTCGCGTCCGTCACGCGGCATCTCGCGGCGCTGCTACGGCTCGGGCACGTGCTCATCCGGCGGGCGGGACGCCCACACTACCCTCATGAGCGAATCGCCCTGGTCCACATCCACACCTGCAGCTACTTCACCTTCTACCGCAACCTGCTCGATCTGGCGTTGGTCAAGCTCCTCGGGCGAAAGACCGTTTTGAACATTCGCGGCGGACGGTTCGCGCGGTTCTGCGCCGACAGCAGCATGGTGGGACGTTGGCTCATCCGCCGCGGATGTGAGCTCACCGACGCGGTCGTGGTCCTATCGCCAAGCTGGAGAGCCCGGCTCAGCCCCTTCGTGGGACGGGCGCGCGTGCTCGTGATCCCCAACGGAGTCGCGCTCCCCGCGCACGAACGACAAACGCGGAAGGGCGAAGATGATCCCTCGGCTGCGCTCGGGACAAGCCTTTGCCGCGACCCGCGACCGTCAACGGGCGCCGGATCGGCAGGCCGCGCGCCGTGCCGATTCCTGTTTCTCGGGCCGCTGACCGAGCCGAAAGGGTTGGGCGACCTGATCGAAGCGGCAAGCCTGCTCGAACAGGGCGAAACCCCGTTCCACCTGCTGATCGCCGGCCCGGCGCCGCCCGCTGATCGGTCCGCGTGGGAACAACGCATCCTCCAGGCCGGACTCGCCCAAAGGGCGACGTTCCACGGCCCGGTGCAGGGCGCGGAAAAGGGCCGCTTGCTTGCGTCGGCCGATTGCCTCGTCCATCCCAGCCATAGCGAAGGCCTGCCGTTCACGATCCTCGAAGCGGCGGCGGCCGGGTTGCCCGTGATTGCCACGGCTGTGGGCGCCGTATCGGACGTACTGATGCCGCGACCACCGGGCCGCTCGCGCTTTTGCGAACGCCTCGCCCCACTCGTTCCGCCGCACGACCCGGCCACCTTGGCACGCGAGATGACAAGCCTGGCACTTGATGAGCCACTGCGGCGACGCATGGGTCAGGCGTTACGGTCGCACGTGGCGGCGAACTACAACATCGATCAACAGGTGCGCCGTGTGGCACGCTTGTACGAAAGCATTCTCCCGCGATGGCTCACCCGGCGAGGACCGGGAGACGAGCCGCGGACTTCAGTCTGCGCCCCCGCTCCCCCCTGGCTCAAGCCCGGGGCTCACACACGCAATCCATCAAGCGAACATCGAAGTCCGGACACCGGCCGCCCGGAGCCTACGGCCATCGCTACGCGACATTGAGGGCACACCGCGCATGAGCGCACAAGACTGGTTCACCCGGCACGTGACGTACCCGCTGCACGAACGGCTGCGCGGACGCCACACGCTCCGCGAGTTGCACGCCCTCGCCCGGCTCGCGGCCCTGCCGCCCGTAGCGGTCCAACGCCAATGCGCGGCGCATCTGCGCGACCTGCTCTGCTTTGCCGAGGAACACCTCCCCTACTTCGGCCCGCTGTTCACGCGTTGCGGTCTCGATCCGCGCGCTGCCGACCCGTACGCCGAACTCGCCAAACTCCCCGCGCTCAGCAAGGCCGACCTGCGGGTACACCGAGACGAGATGGTGTATCGCGGCGTGCCGGGAGGACCAATTCCACACAGCAGCGGCGGAACCAGCGGCGACACACTGCACTTCTTCATCGACCGCATTCGCCAGGCGCAGCAACTGACCGCGCGGCTGTTCATGCAGGGCCTGTTCGGCGTGCGTCCGGGCGAGCGACGCGCATACCTCTGGGGATCCCCCATCGAATCAAAGACGTCGCCACTCAAACGCTGGCGCGACCGCTTCCTGAACGAGATCCTCCTGGACGCCTTCGAGATGTCCGCCACGCAGATGGACGTACACCTGGCAAGGATCGCGTCGTTCAAGCCACGCGTCCTCTACGGCTACCCGAGCGCGGCGGCGCTGCTAGCCCGGCACGCGGCGCGGCGATACGGGCCGGTGGACTTCCCCTGGCTGCGACTGGTCGTGCTCACCGGTGAAGAGGTCACCGCCGACCAGGTCGCCCAGCTCCGCGAGGTCTTCGGCTGCCGCGTGGTTTCCGAATACGGCAGCCGCGAGGTGGGGCTGATCGCACACGATTGCCCGCAGGGACGTATGCACGTGGTCGCACCCCACATACACGTCGAGATTGTGAGCGATGGGCTTCCCCTCGCGGCGGGTCGCTGCGGCGACATCCTCTGCACCACGCTGAACACGCGCGCCCAGCCGATGATCCGCTATCGCATCGGCGACGTCGGCACGCTATTGCCCGAGCCATGTCCGTGCGGGTTGCCGTTCCCGCTGCTGCGGGTCGCGGGCGGCAAGATCACGGGCTTCATCGCGCTGCCGGACGGTCAACTGTGCCACGGGGCGGTCACGTCGCACGTGCTGCGCGACCAGCCGGGAATCGTGGAATTCAAGACCCTGCAGCGCCAGCTCGACGCGTTCGAGGTGCTGTTGGTCGTTGACGAACGGTTCACCCCGGCCACCATCTCCTGCGTCCAGCAGCGCTATCGCGAGCTGTTCGGGCCGCGCATCAAGGTGGACTGCCGCGTGGTTGAACGCATCCCCCCAGACCCGTCCGGCAAACGGCGTTACGTCGTCTCCGACGTGGCCCCGGATTACGCCGGGTTCGAGGTGGTAGGCAGCCCCGCGCGGGATTCGTAGGCGCCTGTGCCGGTCGCGCTCAGCGCGGATCGGCGCCAGGCGAGAGCTCAAACACCGGCAGATCGCCGTCTGATCTGACGCGATCCAACACGTTCCGCGCCGTATCGAAACGGAACGCCGCCAGCAGCCGCTCGACTTTCGCCTCCGTGGTGCGCAGGTTCAGGCGGTGCCGCCATTGGGATAATCGGCCGACATCGAGCCGCGGCTGGCCGGCGTCGAGCTCCCAGGGGTGCACGTAGATCATGACCGGCTGACCGCGGCGGACACGCCACGCCACGCAGCGCCCCAATACGGCACCCGGCAGTAGCCGCAGGTACCCTCCGCCGCCGACCGGGACGCGCAGCGGGCCGCAGTCGAGGGTAAGCGGCGGGAACTCGAGCATGCGCGCCCCGCACGGGGCCACCACCCAGAACGGCAAGACGGGGGCGTCCGGCACGCCGTAGCGATCGTGATGAATCGGGAAGATGCTCGTGTCGTAGTCGAAGCCGGCCTCGATGATCACATCGAGCGCCCAGGCACTCGCCCGGGTGAGGGAGAAGGTCGGCGCGCGGTAGCCCCACGGGCGGATGCCAAGCGTGTCTTCAATCCGGCCGCAGGCCCGGCGCAGGTCCTCACGCAGCGTCTGCGGTGTCATCCGCGACAAGTGATCATGGGCGTCGCCGTGGCAGGCAATCTCGTGACCCTGCGACGCCAAGTGGCGTAGCAGCGGGGCCATGCGTTCCACCATCCAGCCGAGGACGAAGAAGGTGGCCCTACTCTCGTGGCGTTGGAGCAGGTCTGCCAGTCGCTCCACGAACGGGGCCGCCCGCCGCGGCATTTGTGGCCACTGCTCCCGGCCGAGGCACGTCGCATACACCTCCGCGTGGAAGTACTCCTCGACGTCAACCGTCAGGCAGGCCAGCGTGCCGGGCGTGGCCGCACGATCGCCGCGAGCAGCGGGCTGCGTGACAGCGAGGGCGATTGGCTGAGCATCCATACAGTACTTATCGGATGCCAAGCCGACCGGGGTACATTCGGGTTACCCCACTACCGTCACGAGCATAATCCGCGCTGTGGTGGATCGGCTCCCTACTAACGTGACGCCGCCGACTTGGCGATTCATTTGATATGGGACAGACCCTTTGCGAGGTCGCCGAGGCGGATCCGGCAGAGGCGTCGGCCGTTGCGCCAGGAGAAGACCCCGCCGTCGGGGAGTGCGGGCATCTTGCCCGCGAACTCGCGCCCGCGCCCGGTCTCGTCCGCGACGTGGGGACGGATGGGAAGGCGCGCGCCGGCATACCGGCGTTCCGCTGCGGACGGTGCCTGGCCGAGATTCAGCGGTCGCTCAGCGGGCACACAATTCGCTGCGGAAGCTGCGGCAGCCGCCTCCTCATCCCAGCGCACATACATATGCACTGCCGGCGATGCGGTCATCGCCATCGGATGCGCCCCGGCGAGCTGAACACCGAGCATCTCTGCCCCGTTTGCGCTAGGCCACTGGCTGTCAAGGACATGGTATTGCCGCCGGCGCGCTGCCATCATCGGAAGCGGCAACGCGCGCGCCCCGCACGCCGAGAGCCACACGATCGGGCAGTATCGACGATGCTGTTGGTGGGACTGACGCTGATCGCGGCGACGTTGCTGCTCATCCAACTGTGACGGGGCATTCAAGCTCTTGTGGCACCGGCGTCTCGCCGGTGGGCTGCGCCTGGCCGGGGCGTTGGCCGCCGCTTACGATCTCCGACAGCAACTCGACCCGGGCACGCCAACCCTCGCTCCGGACCAGGGCCTGCCGCGCGTGACGGTCAGCCGCCCCGCCGGCCTGCAGAGCGGCGACGCAGGCCGCCAGGAATTGTTCCAGCCCCTCCGCCGTGTAGACGGCGGGGCACGAGCACCCGGGCGGGTGGGACGGACATCCGGCCTGCCGATGGGCGTAGCGATTCACCTCGGGCAAGGGGGCCGAGACGACCGGGAGCCCGGCCGCCAGGTACTCACGCAGCTTGATCGGGTTCACCGCCCGCGTCAGACGGTTCATGCGGAACGGGACCAGCCCCACGTCGAAACCGCGGCAGTACGCCGGAAGCTCCTCGTACGCCCGCCCTCCGAGAATGTGCACGTTGCTCAGCCCTTGCAGGCAGCCCAGATTGCAGCGCGCCTCGCCGATGAGCACGAACGACCAGTCCGGCCGACGGCGGGCCGCCTGGGCGAGCAGCTCCAGATCGACATAGTCGCTGATCAGCCCGAAGTAGCCCAGCACGGGCCGCGGAAGGTGCTTGATGTCGTCGGGGATGGCGTCGGGCGACAGGTCGGCCGCCGCGGCGAAGTGCTCGTAGTCGACCCCGTGCAGGACCAAATGTGTGTTCCGATGCAGCGGCCGGCGCTGCTCGTACAGCTTGGCTGAGCTAGTGATGACAACGTCGCTGGCCGCGATGGTCCTGCGTTCGAGCTCGGCCACCAGCGTCGGGTCGAAACCGGCAAACGCGCCAAAGTCATCTACACAGTAATAAACCACACGCTCCGCCGGGGGAGTGCGGGCATCCTGCCCGCCTGGTCGCAACAGATCGATCAGCTCCGGCACGTCCGGCGTGAACAGCCACAACTGCGTGGGTCGCGCCGGCACCCGCGGGGAGTGCGGGCGTCCCGCCCGCCGTAGCGCCGCTCTGATCTGCCGGGCCAGCACACGCCCGTTGACATAGCGCGCCAGCCGCGAATCCGGCACGGGCACGAGCAACGGCGACAAGACGTCCAGCGTCGGCGAAACGCGGCGCGCCCCGCCGCACACCTGTCGCAAACGCCGGGCGATCATCCGCGCGTCGCGCCCGCCGAGCTTCGGGCGGCGCGAGGCGTGATAGTTCACCCACAGGACGTGATTGTGCTCGGAGAGAATCCGCATCACGTGGTGCTTGCTGGTCGGGTGCTCGAACCAGTTGCTGGCCAGGCAGACGATGTTGCGGCCGCAGATCAAGCGTATACCACCTCGCAGGGCCTTACCGAGCGGGCTTCGCCGGACTGGCCGCCCGCCGTCGGTCGCGGTTCGGCCGCGGGCTGATCTGCCGCCCCGTCAGGCTGCAGCCACCGCTCGATCAACCGGACCTGCTCCTCAACCCGGTAGTTGGCTTCCACCACCGCACGAGCCCGCGCCCCCAGCTCACCGGCCAGTCGATCGTCACTGAGCAGCCGCAGCACACACTGGGCATATTGCTCGGGCGTCTCGGCCAGCAGGAATGGCGGCTGGTTGCCGTAATCGATGCCGGCGGCGGCGTCCGGCGTCACCACCGCCGCTTTGCCGGCCGCCATCGCCTCGATCAGCTTGGTCTGCACCCCAATATCGCCGGTGACCGGAACGGCGAAAACACGCATCCGTCGCAGATACGGCCGCACATCGGGAACGAAACCGGTCACGGTAATGTCGGGCGGCTGGTGCCAGCGGCGGACGCTCCGCCTCGGGCGATTGCCCACCACCAGCCAGCGGGCCTGCGGCCGCGAACGCTTGACCACCGGCCAGACGCACCGGGCAAACCAGTTCACCGCGCGGACATTAGGGGCATAGCACATCGAGCCTAGCGTGCCTACAACGGGCTCTGCCGGCACCGAAATCCCCTCCGGCCCAACGCCCACCTGCCTGTACCGCGAGAGATCGACCCCCGTGCGCACCACCGCCGAGCGCGCCGGCTCAACCCAGTCCCCCAGCTTGCGGCGCTCGCGCTCATTCACCAACAGAGTAACATCCTGTGCGCGGACCCAAGCGGACTCCGCGGCGGCCAGTCGCCGCGCCTCCAGCCGGTACAGCCACTTCAGCGGCGGCGTTGCTTGGCTGGCGTAGCTCTGCCACTTGAAGCTGTCCACGTCATTCATGTCGAGGGCCCGCCGGAGGGCGCCGACGAGTTCCGCGTACGGGGCCATGGCGGAGGAGAACGTGAGCACCGCGTCAAACCGGATCTTTTCGGCCCAAGATCGCAGCACCCGGGCGAGCCCCCGATCGGCAAAGTACCCCTCCGTCAGGCTGCGACCACACAGGAGACTCAACCCACCCCGCAGTAAACACGCCGCGCGGGAGCGCACGCACACCGCCACGCCGCGGCATCGACGTTCAGCTTCTGCCAACTGCGCCGGCCAGGGCCTGGCCCGGTCCACACAGGCCAGCCAAACGTCATGTCGGCGCGAGAGGTATTCGAGCTCACCCCAGGCCCGGATGCGGTCACCCCGGACGGGTGGGTAGGGGAAGCGGTGGGTCAGCATCAGGAGTTTCATCATGCCACCCTCAACCCGGAATCGACCTCGACAACCACCCCCCAAGTCGAGACGTCAACGACAGGGGCAGGTGCCGCCACAGGCGCCGGGCAAGGGCGAAGCGCGGATTGCTCGGCGTCAGGTCAGGAGCCTTGCGACCGGGCGGAACACAGCGTTGGTACCCCAGGACCTGCGGCTCAAAGCCCTGGTTGCACTTGAAGGCGAACGAGCCATGGTTATCTCGGCGACTGCGTCCGAGATCGAAACGGCGCAGTCCGCAGGCCACGGCCCGTTCCATGACGGTCAGATACAACAGGTTGGTGCAGCCGGTGCAGCGGACACGCTCGTCAACGCCCACGAAGTAGGGCATAACGGTGTCGCCGAAGACGAAGCTGAGCAAACCGGCGACGGGTCGCCGATCTCGCCAGACGGTCGTGACCCAGGCCCGCGTGCGCAGGCGACGGACGAGCTCGGTGAAAAACCGGCGCGGATAAGCGAGTGAGCCGAGTCGGCGCATGTTGCGCGCATACAGGGTCCAGACGAGCTCTACGGGCTGCAAGTCGGCGTTGCCGATGTCGATGCCACCCGTGTCGTGGCGGACGGTGAGCTGTTCGCGCTGCCGGGCCCGCCGTGCCGCGGCACGAGCCTTGCGGGGCAGGAACGTCTGGAGGTCGTCGAGGCGCTGGGGCAGCGCGCGTAGGAAGCCGGCATAGCGCTCATCCGGCTCGAACCCGGGAATCGTGGCTTGGGCAGAGCGCAGCTCGAGAACCCGCGCCCCGCGCCGCCAAAGGAGCCGGACGGCCTCGGTCGCCAGTGCGTCACGGACTTCCTCGTCGTCGGCCAGGATGCCGCCGTAGGTGGCGTAGGGCATGCTGACGAGCAACCGACCGGCGAGCAGGCTGCGGACTTCCATCAGCGGGAGCAGGCCGACGATACTCTTGCCCCGTTTGGCGACCAGGTGCAGCGGCTGGTGCCCGAAGACGGCCTGGACGGCCTCGGACCAGAGCGGGTGGTGGAACAGGGTGGCCTGGGGAGCACTCTCGACGTAGGCGCTCCAGGCGGTGCGGGCGTGGTCGTGCGGAGCGCTTGCTGACGGTCGCGGGTCAGCGGAGAGGGAGGAGACAACCGGGGTGAGCCGGACCGACAGATCGCTGACGCGCGCGGTTCGGGTGGACTCAATCGTTGCGGTAGTAGTTGTAGTAGTACCGGTCATAGTAGCGCGAGGGACGATCCGGGTGCCGCGAAAGGATACAGCCCAATACCTTCACGTTGTTCGTTTGCAGCGTGCGAACGGCCTGCTGGACGGTGGGTTCCGGCGTGCGACGCATCTCGATCACCATGATCGTCCCATCGCAATGCGGGGCCAGCATGCTCACGTCCGAGACGGTCGTGACCGGGGGCGTGTCCAGGAACGTATAGTGGAAGAGCGCGCGGAAATCGGCCAGAATCGCTCGGGCCGGGGGACCGCCCAGCAGTTCCGCATAGCTCTTGCCCGCGCTGACCCCGGCCGGAATGATCTTGAGATTCGGGCATGGCGTGGGCTGTAGCACTTCGCTCAGCTCCGCCTCCCCACGCACCAACTCGGCCAGCCCCGGTGCGCCTTTGATTCCCAGCATGCGCGCCAGCGAGGTGCGCCGGAAGTCGGCGTCCGCGATCAGAATGTTGTGCTCTCCGCCCTCGGCCATCACCAGACCGAGATTAACCGTGGTCACGCTCTTGCCTTCCTGGGGCACGCTGCTGGTGATGGCGATGACCTGGCGCGCCGCCGCGGCGTTCATCGTCAACAGGCGCGCACGCACCGAGCGGTATTGCTCGCAGATCGCCGAGCAACGGTCGTGGAACGCGATCACCGCCGGGTCTACGTCCTTGGCGTTCCACACGACTGTCTCGGGGCTGAGGGGCGGTGCGGCGGACGTTGTGGGAGCGCGCGGGCCGGCCGCCTCGCCGGACGAGGCCCTCGCCTCCGTCGCGACGTCGCTCGAGACAAAGGCGGACTGCGGGTCGGGTGTTTCCGCCAGGCCGACCTGCTCGTCGGCCGGGCGGCCCTCGCTCGGCTCCTCGAGCGCGCGGACCTCCTGCTGGCCCGCTTGCTCCTGCATCTTCTTCATTACTTCCGTCATCAAGCCCACGGGGGGGCACCTCAACGCGAATGCTCCTCTGCCAACGACGTCGGCGGTACGCCGAGCTTACTCAGCGCGTGGTCCAGCTTGGCGATCGCCCGCTGGTGCAACGCCGGCCGTTCCAGGCTCGAATACGCCAGCGACGCGGTCACAAACAGGCAGGCCAACAGAATCCCCAGCGCAGGCGTCCAGGTCAGGCGCGCGGTCCAGCGGCGACGGCGTTCCCTCGGCGTGGAAATGACACGCACACATTCCAGCACCGGTACGCCCAATACGCGCGTCACCTGACCGGGCGAGCGGAAGGTCCGGTCGAGCAGCTCCGCCAGCGCCACCAGCAGCACCGCGGCCGCCAGCCCAATGCCCGAACACACGGCGAAAACCGAACCGACGCGCGGCGAGGTGGCATGCTTGATCTGCTTGGGATCCTCGAGCAGCGTGAACTGGGTGCCGCGCTGCTCGCTTTCGGCGGCCAGAATGCGGTCAAGCTGCCCGAGATACTGGTGCCACGCCACCGCCGTAGCCGTATCCTGCGTGTACTTGTCCTCCAGACCGTGGAGCTCCTCGCCTTTCTGCATCAGTTCGTCGTACAACAGCTCGATCCGTTGCGCGCGGGCCACGGCGTCTTCGCAGCGCGGGCGCACGACCTCCAGTTGTTTGCGCAGCGCGTCAAGCTCCAGCTCCACCCGCAGACGCTGGGCATACCACTGGGGATGGACTTTGGCTCGGGGCTGGCCCGCGTCGGCAGGCGCTTCCTCGGCCGCCTGGGCGACCGCGGCTGACTCGAGAATCGCACGCCGCGCCGCACGCAGCCCCTCCAGCTTACGGTACAGCGTCTTGACCGCGGGGTGCTCCCGGGTCATGCGGTTGACCGTCATCGCTTCGGCGATCTGAGCCTCGACTTCGGCGATCCTGCGGCGGATGGTTGCCTCCGTACCGGGTAACACCGGGGGCTGCGACGCGCCGGTCGCCTCCAGCTCATCTGCCGCCACCACCGGCGCCGAGACCAGGAATTGCTCGCGGGCCGCGATCTGCGCTTGAAGTTCCGCCTGCCGTTGCGCCAGCCGGTCGCGTTCCAGGCGCAGCGATTCCAGGCGACTTCCGGCGCTGCCCGGGTCCAGCGGGTCGATGCCCGGGAATTCCTCGAACCGCTGGCGCAACTCCTGATGGACGGCCACTGCCCGTCGGCGATAACGCTCGACCTCCAGCTCGAAGAACTCTTTCGTGCTGGAGAGGATCTCGCTGATCCGCTCGCGTGTGTGGCGGATGTAACGGTCGCGCAGGGCGACCACGAACCGACGGGCGACCTGCGGATCGTTCGCCTCGCAGCACAACTCGATCGTGTCGAGGCTCGGCGAACTGTGGATCAGCCGAATCGTCGCCCCGAGCTTGTATCGTCCCCGCACCCCGTCGAGCATCCTCAGTTGCCGGTCGCTCAGCGGCCCACCCGCCGAGAATTCCTCAACCGGCAACATTCCCAGCTCGACGCCGGCCTTGGCCAGGGCCCGCGAGCCGGTCATGTCCATGGCGATGCTCGACTTGAGCGTATCGAAGCTGTAGGGAGAGTTCCGCTGGATCAGGTTGCGCAGCACCACGTCGTCGCGGCGCTCGAAAAGGGTCGTGGCACGATATTGACGTGGCAGATACTGACTGCCCCAAAACGCGAGCGAGCCCACGATGCCCACGCCGATCAACCCCAGCCGCCAACGTCCGCGGACAATGCGGGCGTATTCGTTGACCGTGTTGCGCAGGTCTTCAAAGACTCGGTCAGGCTGTGTGCCCATTGCTCGCAGCTAGCCTCGGGATCTCCGCGTCAGCGACATCAGGAGCCTCGCCAATGTTCAATCGCCGCCAGAGCCAGTGTCGAATCCGTCCTCGTAAACATCCGTTGCCCGGATGACGGTTGTCGGCTCGTGATAGGTCCGCATTGCTGGTTGCAACGGGTAAAGCAACTCACGCACGCGCAGGCCCAGCCAGGCCAGGGGCGTGGGCGGAACCTCAATAATATCTCCCTCTTGCAGCAGGAAGTTTCTGTTCACGTCCCCGCTGCGAACCATCTCGTCGAGATCGACGATAATGATCTTGCGCTGCTTCTCATCGGGTGAGGGCCGCACGACGCGCACCTGCGAGCGCCACGCCAGGAACGTCGGTTCGGCGTCCGCCAACGCCTTCAGCAGCGTGTCCCGACCGGTGTACGGTTTGGCCCCCGGTCTGGCGACCTGCCCGAAAACGTAGAAGAACTGGCTGCGATAGGCCGCGACCTCCACCACAACTTGCGGCTCGACGTAGTAACGCGAAAGTTGCGCCTCCAGCTTCTCGGCAATCTCCTTCGTGGTCAGACCCGCCAGTTGCACCTCGCCCAGCAACCGGAACGCGACTTTCCCGTCCGGGCGAACCGTCTGACTCACCCCATCGACTTCCGGCGCTGCGCGGGCGTGGACGGTGATGGCGTCGGGCGGCAACACCGTGTAATGCCCTGTAGAAGTAACGAGTTCGTGGGAGCGCAGGAACTCCACGAGCTGCCCGTGCGTCGGCCCGCAACCGGCCACACCACATGCCACGACGACGGCCAACGCGATCGTCCCGCGTACGGCGACGTGCCGGGGGCCGTCTCGCCGGCAGGGTGACCGGCCAAGCGGTTGAGAGCTGCACCGCATGGTCGCTGGGTCCTATAATCCTGTCCGCATCCTCCCTGACAGACGTACTCCGCAACTCTTCCCCACGCAGGCGTTATCGACCAAAGCACTGCCCCTGTGAAATTAGACGCGAGCAGACCTCACTTTGTATCGGGGCTACCACCTGCCGTTTAGGACCTTCCCTCACGAGCCGATATGCATGATGCACCCGTACCACGGAGCTGCACGATGAGCGCGCACGGCCACTTTCGACTGCGTTCGCCACCCTTTGAAGTCCCGCCCGACCCACGCCTCTTCTACGCCACCCCTTCACACGAAGAGGCCCTTGCCACCCTGCAGTACACCGTCCAGGCCCACAAGGGCTGCTGCGTCGTACTCGGCGAATCGGGCTCCGGCAAGACGCTGCTGGCACGCATGCTCTGTCAGGCCGTCGGCCGATCGAGCACCATCCTGTGGATCCATGGCCTCGAGCAATCGGACAGTTCGCCGGTGGTGAACATCTATCCGCCGGCCTCGTTCAACACAGCAGCCGATGAGTCCGCCGCAAAACAGACCACGCTTTCCGCGTGGTGGCGCGCCCGCTCCGCCGACATGACCACGGCGCTCCTGATCGTCGATAACGCCGACGAACTCCCGCGCGCGGCCTGGCGCAGCATCGTGTCCCTACTAGCCTCTGAGGCGATCGGCGTGCGTCCCCCGAACGTTGCCCTCTTCGGGCTCCCGTCGCTCGCGCAGGTGCTCGCGACGCCCGCCTTGACGCGCCTGCGCCGCCGCCTGTTCCGAACCTACCTGCTCCAGCCGCTGACCTGCGAGCAAGTGCACGAGTACCTCCGCTGCCGCATCGCGGCCTCCGGCAGGCAGAGCGCCGAGATCTTCACCGACCAAGCCGTCACCCAGCTCTACCACTTGACGCGCGGTAACCCTGGGCTCATCAGTCAGGTGTGCGACAATGCCATGATCGACGCGTACGGCGAGGATCGGCAACGAATCGGGGCGGAGGATGTGCTGACCGCGGCCCACACGATCGTCGGCAAAGGTCTCCCCGTGCAAGATCGTCCAAACGCGCCGGCATGGAAAGGGCTTAGCGCGCCGACGCTGCCGCCCCGGCTCCCGCCCGCCCACCGCACTGCCGCCGGTGTTGGCAACCACGACGCCCTGACCGAAGGCGGCCCGAGCGAATCATCCTTATCTCCGGTCCTGGCCCGAGCGACCCGTAGAGTCGCCGCGATCTCGCTGAAGATGGTAGCAGAAGTGGGAGGGTGTGAGTCCCGACAACGACTGAAGGATCTGGAGACCCGGCTCACGCACTTACGCGACGACGTCCACCGGGTCCGCCTCCCGAACACGGATCCGATTCGCACGGACCAGGAACTTGGTGACAGCGCTCCCACACCGACCCAAAACGAGACACCCGCCGCTCAGCAGGCCTGACTCCCCGATCGGGGCCCGGCATAGACGCCGCAGATCGCTCCCAGGCCGCCCAGATCGGGCACCGCCGTAAGACAGAAGACTGGCTGGACGAACGCGAACGATCCGCGCATGCTGTGATGTGGAGGCGATCGGTATGAACCTAGGCACGTGTACACGGTGCGTCGCGGCGCTGACGGCCGGGCTGCCGACAATGGTGAACCTGTGCACGTGTTGCGGATGCGCGTCACAGCCGAGCTTCCCCGCCCCCATTGAGGTTCGAGCCGAGACCAACGAGACCGTCTTCGCCTTCGACACCGACCGCGACCAGCAAGCGGATTTCTGGCAATTCCAGCGGCCGGGCGGGCGCAAGTACGCCTTGGCGTACGCCACCGACGGATCCGCTCATGCAAGCGAGCGCATCGACCTGGACGCCATCGACGCGGCGGAGTGCCCGCACTTCGTCATCGTGCTGGACGGCGTGCCATTCGAGCTGGTTGACCAGCTCTACCGCGAGGGACACTTTCGGTTTTTCTACCCGCCGGCACGCGTCGTGTGCTGCTTCCCCAGCATGACCGACCTGGCTCTCAACGAGATGTTTCACACCGGGCCGTGCCTGGGATACGAAGCCCTCTACTTCGACCGGCAGGCCAACCGTCTGAGCAACGGCACCGCCGTATACCTCAGCGCGCGCAACTCCCGTTGGCTCGAACAGATGGATTACCGCTGCTCGTTCTGGTGGGACGCCCAGGCCTATCTCAACCCGCAGGCGCTCTTCGATCATGAAATCAACGGCATCGTGCGCACGTTTCGCTCGATCGAGGATGGCGAGGGGTGCGCGTACACCGTAGGCACAGCCGGCCTGGGGACGCGCGGCGGACGCGAGGCCATTCTGAAGTACCTGCGTACGGTGGACCGCCTCTGCGAGCAGATCATCTTCGAACGGCGTGGCCGCGTGAAGATCACCCTCACGGCCGACCACGGCCACAACCTGGTCGAGAACCGGCGGATCTCCTTTCGCAAGGTGCTCGAGGCCGGCGGCTATCGCCAAACGAAAACGCTGCGCGAGCCGCGCGACGTCGTGCCAATTTCGTACGGGCTGGTCACGTATGCCGCCTTTTACACAAACGACCCAGCCGGCGTGGCGAACTGTCTGGCAAACCACGAGGACGTCGAATTCGCCTGCTATCCGGCCGACGGCGGCATCATCGTCTCCGACCGGACCGGCCACGCACGCATCACCAAAGGCGAAAGCGGCTTCGTCTACGATGCACGCGAAGCCGACCCGCTGAAGCTGAATCCGATCATCGAGCAACTTCGACGCGAAGGAAAGATCTCAGCGAACGATGAGATCGACGGCGAAGCGCTATTCAACGCCACGGTGGACCACTACTACCCCGATCCGCTCGCGCGCATCTGGGCCGCGTTTCACGAGCTGGCCGAGAACCCGCCGGACGTGATCGTCAATCTGCGCGACGGCGCCTGCTACGGCTCACGCTTCTTCCACACCATGATCGGCAAAGTCGCCAGCACGCACGGCTCGCTCAACCGCATGAACTCGACCACGTTCGCCCTCACCATGCTCGGCGAGCTCCCCCCGGCAATGCGCTCCCGTGACGCCCTCCCGGCCCTAGAAGCCCTCCGATCAGAACCGCGACCGTAAGGGAGCGGCCATGAATGTGCCACGGGCAAGCGCGGTTGAATCGGTGGGCGGTGCCCACCCTGGCCGGCTGACGGAGTCAGGTCGTGTGTCTGGTTGGACAACCACGGCCTTGCTTCGCTTTGCTGCGCAAGACCGTGCCACCCGGCGCGTCATGTTAGGCGCGATAGAGCACCTAGCCTGACGGCACGTCGATGTATTCGCGGCAGTGCGGACACGTCTGCACCGTGCCGCGTTCTGCAAACGGGAACTCTGCGGATTCGCCGCACTCCTCGCACGTCGCTTCGATTGTTTGCTCTGTTTGCTCGGGTCCGCGTTCCCGTTCGGTGGCGGCAAAATGATCGCGCACCATGAGCGCGGCCCGTTCGGCCTGATCGGGATCCATGACGCAGACCTCGATGCCCCGGGGAGCGACGATCAGCGATGTGGGCAGAGTTGCCGCCGCAAAGGCATCCTTCACACACGCCTCGATGCCGCGTTCCTGCAACCAAGCGACAATGATATCCGCCTGTCCCATATCCGCCGCGTGGTACACGCAGATCATGTCTCGTGGCATAACTGAACCCCTTCGCATCCAAGCAGCCCTATCATTCCTTGCATGAGGACGTAGACAGCCGCTCCGCTGAACGGTACGGCGTGCCTCCAGATTGGCCTGGCCACTAAGCGATCCACGGCATTAGATCCCACCAGAAGTGAGCGAGTATAACGACTGTGGCTCCACGGAACCGGGCATAATACAGAGCAAGCACAAGAAACAACGGAAAAGCGAGCACTGCGCAGTCCGGACCCTGATATAGGTGATATGCCGCCTGGATCAGAGCAGTGGTAAGCGCAGCACTGGCAGCTCCCCACCCAAGAGCAACCAGGCGCGTTTGCAGGTATGCCCGGACTACTGTCTCTTCGAACAGAGGAGCCACAACAATCGGAAGCAGACTCCACAACCCTAACCTGGCATCCTGTTCTTTGAACAAAGCAGCCGTCTTAGCCAATTCTTCTGCAAACATGTCGCCGCCCAGTCCGGACAACAAGATGTGGGCTCCGGTCTGAGCCACGTACGCCGCGGCGCAGACGGCAAGCGATAGAGGAATGGTCGCGAAGCCAAAGGTGAAGCCCATTCTCGCAAACGAGTCACCTCGCTGCCACAAGAGGTACACAACCAGTAAGGTGGCCGACAGCCAATACAGCGCGAAACCGATCTGGCTTGCCGGGTTCGCGAAGTACGCGAAATCCTCCTCTCTGATTTCAGGGCTTATCAAGTAGACGACAGAAGTATAGAGCGCTGGGAGCACGGCCACACACAGGACCGTCGTGACCTCGAAGCGCGTCCCACGCTTATCGTCTACACCTAGCGTACTATTGTCGGACATGCCCTGCAATCCTCCAAGAACCCGTGCCAGGGCGGGCGGGTGCCACTGGCTTGACCACGAGTGTCCTACCGCGTGTCCGCGCCTTGGGTTTGGCCATGGCACACCGGCTCATTCGCTGATATCGAGCTGCACGTTGAGCACTCCGTCCCCCGTGGCGCGCTCGTCGAACCGCAGGTAGCCGACCGGGCGGGTGCCGTCGGGGGCGTCGGGCAGGCGGTCGCTGAGGGAGAACTCCAGCTCGATTGGCACGCCGGGGATGAAGTCGACGTTGCTCTGCCCGTCGCGCTCAACGTCGATCGATAGCGGCCCCGCCAGCATGTAGTCGATATCCACCGTGATCGGCGTCTCGCGTTGGTCGTCGGAGCCCGCGAAGCCGGCCCGGATGATCAACTTGAGCGTCGTTGCTGCGCCGGGCGTCGGACTCCCTACTGTCCTAGTGAACTTGCGATTGCTGAAGCCGGAGGCGTAGAGGGCCTCGCCACTGCTGTCTTCGACCCGCACGCCCACGTCGGTCATGCGGGCGTAGTTCTCCGGCGTGAACTCCAGGTTGACGCGGGCCGCATTGAACCGCTCGTCAAGGCTGATCGTGTAGCTCAGCTCGTCCTTGAGCCCCTTGAAGTTGTCTTCCTTGTGCTTGCGGAAACCCTCCAGCCGCCCTTCCGCCGCCGTCATCACCGGCCGCTCGAACAGGTTGGTCACGGTCAGCTCGCCGGAGCCGTCCGACCAGGACGTGATTTCGTCCGGCTCGGCGTGAAGCCCGAAGAACGCCACCGTCAGCTCGTACGGCCACTCCGCATCCGGCCGATCCGCCACGACAACGATCTCCCAAACGCCGGGCGTCAGCTCGTCGGTCAGCGTCCAGTCGGCTTCGCGATTACCGGCCTCGGTGTCCAATCGCGGCACGCCGCTACGGAAGCGGCCCCCGGTCGGGTCGCAGACACACGCGACGCGGGCCTTCGACTCCTTCCCTTCGGGTGCCGCCAAGGTGACCCGCATAGCGCACGCACCCGGCGGGACCGCCACGAAATACCGTTGTGACGTCCAACCCTGGGCGACCTGGTTCTTGAATGATCGCGCAAAGTCGTCTTCGGCCGTGAAGCGGTACGGCACGACGATCGTGTTGACCAGGCGAAAGGCTACCTCGCCCTCGTGCAATGCTTCGACCACGCCCACGTGCAGACCCGGCTCGACAAGCTGATCGCCGTCGTACTCGACGAAGATCCGCGCCCGCTGCTCACTACGCAGGTAGCACTGCTCCTGTGGCAGCCTGCACCACGGCACGGTGGAGCGCAATTCGAACTGCCGCGTAAAGGCCGTACGCGCCGCCGTGTCGATCCCGGGTGCGAACACCGGCGTCACCGTGAAAACCTGCGGCTTGGTCGTCGGGAAGTATGTGCTACGCCAGTACGCCGCGCGTGCACGTCCCTTGTGCCCCTGCGGGCAGGGCGTCGAAATCTCATAACCCAGTACGGGGTCACCCTCAGCGGCCGACATGAGCTTATCGAGAATCTCAGCCGCCTTGGGCAGGTCGGGCACGCCGTACCCAACATCCAGCACGGTCGTGTCGCCTACCGGCCGCGCCGACAGGCACAACGCCCGCCGAACGTCGCAGCCGCGCACCAGCTTCCCGGGATGACTGGCCTGCGCATCGCTGATCAGCAGCGCGCACAGCCCGGCCGCGTAGGGGCTGGCCATGCTGGTGCCCGCCCAATAATCCCCCGAGCGAACATAGCGCGGCACCGTGGAGGTCGCCCAGCCGGGCGCGGCGATGTCCGGCTTATCCAGCTCGCCGCCGCGCGAGCTGAACGGCGTCAGCACGGGCGCATTCAGCGTGAAGCCCTGCACATCCCGGGCCGTATCCGGTGCCAGCAAGGCCGCCACGCTGATCGCCCGTGCGGCGGCGGCCGGCGTGCCCACCGTTGACAGCCCCGGCCCCTCGTTCCCCGCCGACGTGCAATAGATCAATCCCGGGTGCTCCTGCAAGAACTCGTCCGCAAACTTGTCGATGTCCGAATTCCCCTCGATCACCGACTCGATCCCGAACGACATGTTGAACACCACCGGCACGCCGTGCTCACGCGAGTAGCGCGCCCCGTACTCGAGCGCGCGCTTCATGCTCTCGGTGACGCTGACGGCCCCGATGGCGTTGTCACTGATCTTCAGCCCCATCACCTGCGCACCCGGCGCGACCCCGTTGAAGCCCGCCTGGTTGTTGATCTGGTACCCCACCGCGATGCCGGCCACGTGCGTGCCGTGCGCCCCATCGTCGAAAACCACGACGACCTTGCTCTGCCGCAAAAAGAGGTTCACGGCGAACGTAAGCGGCTCGATCTCGCGCTCCGGCTTCTCGCGCGCGAGCCTGAACGTATCGTATTGCAGCCGGTAATTCCGCAGCGGCTTCTCGTCCGCGAAGCTGCGGTCGAGGTTCGTATCGACGAAGCAGACGGCCTGGTCGTCACCGTCGCCGGTCAGCGCGGTCACGCAGATCGGAAACTCATCGTCCGTCTGGCCGTTATCGTTCAGATCCGACACTTCGGAGTTCTTGAACTGCGCCTCGTCCAGGAAGCCGAACCAGAAGCGGCGCTGCTCGCCAACGGGCCCGGCCGGCAGGTCCGGCAGCGTGTACTGGATCGGCGAGCCTTCCTCGTCGTAATTGATGAGCAGGCCCTGCTCGTCCAGCCGCACCCGGTGCAGCTCGATGTCCCCCTGCCCCGAGAAATCCTGCACGTCGATGACCTTGACCTGCCCGTCCGGCGTGCGCGTCAGCCCGGGGATGGACGGATCGACGCCCGTATCCATCACCGCGATGACGACGCCGCGCCCATCGTGCTCGGGGTTGGCCTTCAGAAACTCATCCACGCGGCTGGTGGAAAGCGACAACTGCGTCCAATCGAGCTTCGACTGGGCACACGCCGTGCTCGACCCGGCGGCCACAAGTAGCAGCACCGATAGAATCGATCCGCGCATAACCATAACCTCCTTTGTGCGGGCTCCACGCGCCTCAACCTGTAGAAGCACGAACTGTAGTGCAAACAGCCCGGCTCGTGCAATCGCGCGGCTGGTGGGACTACGGGCGTTGCCCAACTGCACTCCGGCGCGTACGCTGGCCCCTCGGCGTGCGCGTGGACCGTAGCGGCGGCCTGTTCGCCTGGCGATCGTCGCGGGCGACCGCGCTAACAACCAACCCGCACAAGGGAGAAGTGGATGAAACGCGCAGTGATTCTGACCTTCGCTGCAACCGCCGTGCTCATGGGCGGATGTCCGACCGACCCAACCGCCGGTTCGTCCGGCCAAGGGCTACCCGCCGGCTCCGGTGCACAAGAAGGCAGCTTACCCAAATGCGAGCGCGAATGGCGTGACGAAAGCATCGGGTTCGGCGTGAATCCGCCCGACGGTGCCGCCGGACCGACCGGCAACCCCCTGGCCGCCACCCCCTGGTTCGTTGCCGAGTGGACCGGACAAGACGGCCGCGTATATTCCGTCGCCGTGCGGGACGCGCCGGGAACCACGCTCGAAACCGTCGTCCAGTTCAACCGCGACGTGATCACGCTGCTGGGTGGGGTCGTGCTGGAAGACCGGGCACTGGAGTTTGCCAACGGCGAGACCGGGTGGGCGCTGGTCGCGTCAGCGCCGGCAGGTACGCTGATCGACGCGTTTTACTATCGGGACGGACGCCTTTTCGACGTGGGCGTGGGCGACATCTCCGGGGCGACGGAAGAGAAATGGGAGGTCATCAACGACTTCATCGAATCGCTGTGCGTCGATCCGTAGAATGCCCCTTATTCGGAGGGTCTAGCCCAACCGGGTGTGGCACCGCCTATTAGACGGCGAATTCACGTGAATGAGCCCAATCGATGCCGAAGACGGTAGAGGATGACCTGGGCCGTGAGGTGACCTTCGAGTTCCCGCCGCGGTGCGTCGTTTCCCTCTGTCCCTCCCTGACGGAAACACTGTTCGCGCTGGGGCTGAACGCGGAGGTCGTCGGCCGCACCTCGTACTGCATCCACCCGGCCGAGCGTGTGCGGAACGTCGCCACTGTCGGCGGCACGAAGGATGTCGACATCGACCGTGTCCGCACGCTCAAACCTGATCTGATCATTGCAGCCAAAGAGGAGAACCCGCAGGACACGGTGGAAACGCTGGCGGGAACGTTTCCTGTGTACGTCGTTGACGTGGCCGATTTCGAAGACGCCCTGCGCGCCATCGCCGCCCTGGGAGACCTCACCGACCGCACGGCTGCGGCGGCGGTCCTGGCCGGCAGCATTCGCACCGCGTTCGCCGACCTACACCCACGCACGACGCACCGCGTCGCGTACCTGGTCTGGCGAGACCCGTACATGGCGGTCGGCGCGGACACGTACATCTGTTCAGTGCTCGCGAAGTGCGGCTGCGCAAACGTCTGCGCGCACCTCACGGACCGCTATCCGGAGGTCACCATCGAAATGCTGCGCGGGTTCGCCCCTCAGTGGGTCTTGTTGCCCTCCGAGCCCTTCCCCTTCGACGATACGCACGTCGCCGAACTCGCTCCGCAGCTCGCCCCCGCTCGCGTGATGTGCGTCGACGGCGAAATGTTCAGTTGGTATGGCAGCCGAATGCTCGCCGCGGCGGAGTACCTGAAACGGTTTGCCGCCGAGCTGGACAGCACTTCGAACCGTTAGCCAGGCAGCAGCGCCGTCATCCTGAGCGTGGGTGGTCCGTGTCGTCATCCTGAGCATGGGCGGTCCGTATCGTCATCCTGAGCGAAGCGAAGGATCTACTGTCGCATCCAAGAAGCGTTCGTGATCTGTGGCGAGATTCTTCGGTCGCTGCGCTTCCTCAGAATGACCATTCTCGCGACTACTCTCCCCGCAGCCGGCGGATCTCGATGTTGCGGTACCAGACCTTGTCGCCGTGGTCCTGCAACACGATGTGGCCTTTCTTGATGCGGCCGTGGTGCGGCATGTCTCTGAACTTGCTTTCGGCCACCAGCTGCTCCCACTCGGGGCTCTTAAGCTCGTACTCCACGATCTTGACGTCGTTAAGCCAGTATTCGACGTGTGGCCCATCGGCCACGATGCGGACTTGGTTGAAAAAGCCGACCGGTTCGGTGACGTCACGCACCGGGGCGTGCAGGGCGTAATTCGAACCGGCCGAGGTCTTCGGGTTACGCCCGTCGGCATGCTCGGCATTGTCGAGTACCTGCATCTCCGGGCCCGACTCCCACGGCCAGCCGTACTGCTCGTCCACGCGATAGAAGATGCCGCTATTGCCGCCGGCACAAATCCGCCATTCGAGCTTGAGCTCGAAGTTGCCGAATTGCTGGACGGTGCAGATATCGCCGCCGCCGGGGCCGACGCGGACGATGCAGTCATCGATCACCTTCCAGCCCTGATTGGGGAAGTGGTCTTTCTTGTAGCCACGCCAGCCGGTGGTGGTCTTGCCGTCGAACAAGAGTCTCCAGCCGGCAGTTCTCTCCTCGGCGGTCAAGAAGTTCTGCGGTCCCTTCGCCGGCGGCTGGAGCACCTTGCCGAAGGGGTCTTTCGGAATCGCGTTCAGCGTGTACCACGCCTCCGTGCTCCACGGCAGATCGCCGTCTTCGGAGACGCACGGCGGCAGCAGTCGGATGTAGACGACGTGCGATTCCTTGAGGTTCTCGATCTCAAGGAAGACCTTCTTGCGATCAGTCGAAACGCTGGCGGATTTCACGGGATACCGGACGCCGTCCCGCTGCGGAGGCGAAACCCTCGCTTGCGCTTCGGGCTCTGTTCCCCCTTCGTCGCTCCGTCGCTCCGTCGCTTCGTCGCTTCCCACGCTGAACGGCCACTGCTCGATGTAGTATGAGTCCGCCTCCCAGCCACACCGCGGATCCAGCGGCTTCGTGAACTCAATCTCGAAGCCGTTCGCCATCCCCCGCACGACGAGCATTTCGAACACCCGCCTACCGGTCGGCGTGTTCGGAAAGAGGTCGCTTTTCTCAAACCGAAAAATGCACCCCTGCGACGACTCGCCGTATCGCTCCGGCCACTTGCCGAATCGATCTATCCACAAACGCTTTTTCTCCACTCCGTTCATGAGAACGAATTGGTCAGCGTATGTCTCCCCCGCTAGGTGGGCGGCGCCTATATGTGCACTCTCGTCGAAGCCTATTATCCAAGCCCAAAACGGTCGGGTCATGTCGCGTTTCGGCAGGCCGCCGTAAACACGGAGGCCAACGACCTCTATTGACCACGCGGGCAGAAGGAACCCGTCCGGGTCACACACGAAACCCGCGTGTGGACCGTGCACGGGCGTACCGTCGCCGGGGCGGCCGCGACGCAGGGGCGGGATGATCTTCTTGGTGCCCGGCGACGTCTCACGTGAAACGGCGGCGTCGTGTGTGAGCACGGCAGCGGGAATCAGCGTGAATTTGTCGTCGACTGCGCCCGGCTGGCACCATCTGAGCTCCAGGTGCTCGCCGCCGGCGCTCTCGAAGTGCAGGATGCGCAGCGTGTGTGCGCCGGCGGTCAGCTCGACGTTGCCGTCCTTCGGGTCCGGCCCGTGCAGCCCGTCGTAGTCGATGATGAGCTTGTCGTCGATCCACAGGCGTGAGCCGTCGTCGCTGATCAGACGGAAACGATGAGTGCCCGGCTTCTCGATCTTGAGATCGGCGATGACCTCCGTCATGAAATTGTCCTTGAGCGGGGCGAAGTCACCGCGGTCGGTGCGTAGCTCAATCGTGTCGAGCACCTTGACGACGTTCGGCAACTGTCCCGGCGCGAGTTCGGGTATGTAGCGCACGCCCACGCCGATGTCGTAGAGGCGGACGACGACGCCAGGCTCGTGTGAGCGGGTGTCTTGGGAGGCGGTGGCCAGCGCGGGAAGTACAGCCAGGCACGTAGTCAGAACGGGCATAACTCGCATCATGGCAAGTCCTCAAGTAGATCCTTCGTCGCTGCGCTCCTCAGGATGACGCATGCGCGCGGCACGCTCGGGATCACACCTGCGCGCGCCAAGCCGCACACGCACAAACGCCGCGCGGGCTGAAGCCCGCGGCTCGTCGCTGTGTTCATTCCGCTTTGAACTTGATCCCGTCGAGCTTCCCGCCGTCGGGCGCGCGGACGCCGCAGGCAAAGCCCCAGTCGCCGCCGCCCTGCATGACCTTGAGCAGGACCTCGTTCCAACCGGCACTGAGCGTGACGTCCACCTTGTCCTCAGCGACAGTCAATCCGCGGTTGACGTTAGCCGCGTGGACGACCTTGCCGTTGAGCCAGACCTTTACGCCGTCGTCGCTGCCGATTTCGAGCCGGGCCGGCTGCTCGCCGTCAGACCAGACCATTGTCTTGGCGTAGACGCAGCGGTTGGAGCCGCCGACGGCCTTGGCCAGGTCAAAACGCCAGGGTTCTCCGCGATTGGTCTGTTCGAGCGCTCGCCATTCAACTTCGGCGCCGAGCAGTTCCGGCCCGAACGGGACATCGAAGAGCTGAATGTTGTTCTTGCCCTGCTCCGTGTGCGGCCCGGCGATCACCCACGTGGTGCTGTAGCTGTCGAAGCGCTCGATGTGCTCGACTACCTGGTCAGCCTTCTTACGAACGGCGTCACTGTCGGCCGTCACCGCCCGGACTCTGTCGATGGCAGCCAGCGCCTCGTCACGGTGCTCGGCGCTAACGGCTTGGGCGACTGACAGCATTGCTATCGCAGCCTCGTCACACAATGCCTCTTCGCTCACGTACGGCTCGACCATGCGCAACGCGTCAAGGTGCGGCACGTCGGCTATGCCGGCCAAGACCAGCCTTTTCTCTTCCGGCCGCTCGGCGAGCGTCATGGCTTCTTCAAGCATGCTCAGCGTCTCAGCCGGCTCGCGCTCGCTTGGCAAGCACACCAGGCGGACATAGCCCCTCAAGGCGAGCACACGGTGCGTCTGGTCGGAGGCACTCTCCGCAATTTGCAGCAGATCCTCGGCGACCCCCGCGTCTTTCCAGTCCGCCAGGGCGCGCACGGCCGCGTCCTGCACGGCGGCATCATCAGCCGCACGAGCGGCCCGGATCGCGTCGAGAGCCTTCGCGCCGCCGAGCCGGCCGAGCACGCGAATCAGCGACCCCTTGGCCGCCCCTCGGCTGTCTCTCAAGGCTGCCAAGATGGGTTCCACACGCCGGTCCGCATCCTCGATCCGCGAGCAGGTTGAGACCACTGCCTCCTCGGCAGCCGCCTGTGCGACCTCGCCGCCGGCCCCCACGAGCAGCCGCACGAGTGCCGGCAGATCACTCTCGCCGGCAAAGTCTCCCAAGACGGCGAACGCGGCGACCTGGACCGACTCATCGCGGTCCGCCGCCGCGATAAACAGTTTAGGCAAGGCGGGCGTGAATCGACGCCTGCCCAGGGCGCGGATCAGCTCGACGCGTACGGTTGGCTCCGCCGTGTCCAACACTGCGAGCATAGTCTCGTCCACACCTTCGCCGGCCAATCGTTCCAGGCTGTGACGAGCGGCGTTCTGTTCGTCACCGTCAGCGCCGCCGGCGCGCTGGGCAAGCAACAAAGCGGTCAAGCGGTCGCCGAGCTTACCCATCGCGTGCAGGGCCGCGATGCGCACGCTCTCGTCGGAACTCGCCAGGGCCGCAAGGACGGCCGGCCGCCCGTCGGCGTCGCCGCGCGCGGCAAGCGTCTCCAGCAGCAGGACCTGCGCCGCACGCGGTGCCGCTGGCAGCTTGTCCGCCAAGACGCGTGTAGCCGATTGGCCCGGTACCTCTTCCGCCAGTCGTGCGGCGACAACCCGCATCGACTCGTCGTCACCGGTAATCAGGTCGAGCAACAACGACAGGGTCTGTTCCGGGCGTGTGCGCACTAACCCGCTCAGCGCGGCAATGCGGACCCGGCGAAACTCGCTCGGCACATATAGCTCGTCGAAGATCTTGGCGGCACGCTCGGTTGCACCCTCGTCCGACAGCCGTTGGGCGCAGCGCAAGTACGCGTTGGTAACCGCGGCGCGCAGTTCCGGAGGGGCCCTCGACCGGGCGGCCGCCAGCGTCTCGACGGCTGGAATCCCGCCGATATCGCCGAGGGCGGCGATCGCGGCGGCGGCAACAGCGCGATCGGGGTCCTGCACCAACTCACCCAATATGGTGGGCAGTGAGGCCGGCCGAGGGCCGTGTGCACTCGATCGGTACGTCACGCCGGCCTCACTGCCCACCCTACGCTCCTCGGCGCGTGCCGCCAGCGCGTTGATGAATGCCACGCGCCACGGGGAACTGACGACGCGGGCAAGTGCATCGCTGAGCACGTGGCCGGCGGCGGGGTCGGGGTTGTGCTGCAAGCAGCGGCGGCCGAGCTCGCGGATTCGTGCGTCGGGGTCATTGAGCAACACGGCCAGCGTGCCGACGACTTCGCCGCGGCCGACACGCTCAAGCTGGCGGAGCATCCAGACGCGAGCGGGCTCAGGCGTGTCGGGGCCGAGCTTGGCGACGATCGCCCCGCACAGCGCGAGCCGCTGCGTTTCGGCACCCGGCCGGGCGCCGTGCAAACAGATCCTCTCAAAGACCGTCTGCGCGTCCTTGCGCTGCACGTCCTCGGCGTGTCCCATCCCGGGCAGCAGTGCGTCGATCACAGTTGAGTACGCCGCCTCGAGCGGTGTGGGCGCTTCGCCGCGAACCGCAATCTCCCGGCTGACCGGCCGGACGGTGGCGTCGGCCGGAGCGCAGGACACGTTCACTAGGGTCAGCAACGTTGACAACGCTGTGGCACAGATGAGCCTCATCGGAGTCTCCTTCGTTCGCTGCGGCCGACAGGGGCGTCGGCCGCTACGTTTCGGCCGGCGGGGACGTCGACCGGCACATCACGGCCGACACGGCCGTGCCACCCGGCCGGGCCACCCGGTCACAGGCGGTACGGGGCGCGCTTAGGCCGATCGAGCCATTGGCTGGCCGCCTCGTCGCCAATGATTACTTCCTTAACGGGGTCCCAGTGGATCGGGCGGCCGACCCAGGTCGCAATATTGCCCAGATGGCAAACGGTGACCGAGCTGGCAGCGATGGCAACGTCGCAGATTGGCCGCCGGCGCGTTCGGACGCAGTTCAGCCAGTCGGTCTGCTGGCCCGGACTTTCGTACAGATGCACGTCGTTCGGACCAATCGGCTCCTTGCCGATCGTCTCCGGCCAGGTCTTGAAGTGCCCGCGGTTGACCTCGACCTTGCCGTCAGCGCCGGTGAACAGAATCCCGTTGGCCCCGCCGCGTTGCATGACCACGCCGCTGGCATACTTGTAGGTAAGTGTGTCGTAGCCGCCGGTCCCGGGCGGATAGATCTCGACCGGGCCGCTGCCGTCCATGCCCATGCCCCACTGGGCGATGTCAAAGTGGTGAGCACCCCAATCGGTGGTCATGCCGCCGGAGTAATCGCGGACCAGCCGCCACCCACCGCTATAGCTCCCGCTGCAGCGTTCGGCGTTGTAGGGCTGCCAGGGGGCCGGGCCGAGCCAGCGCTCCCAGTCGAGGCCTGCGCGCACGGGCTGCGGGGCAAAATACTTCTCGGTGGACGGCATGCCGATGCCCACGTTGACGGTCAGCAGCTTGCCGATCCGGCCGCTGCGCACGAGCTCACAAGCGTAACGGAAGTTGCCGGCCGAGCGCTGCTGGCTACCGGTCTGGAAGACGGTGTTGTAGCGTCGCGCGGCGTTGACCATGGCGCGCGCCTCGCGGATGGTCAGCGAGAGGGGCTTTTCGCAATAGACGTCTTTGCCAGCGCGGCAGGCGGCAATGGCGACGATCGCGTGCCAGTGATCGGGGACCGCGATCAGGACGACGTCGATATCGTCGCGGGCCAGCAGCTCCTCGTACTCGTTATACAGGTCGCAGCCGGTGTACGTGCCGCTCTGGGTCTGGCCGGCGTAGCGTTCTTCCACCCGCTGGACGGCCTTCGCACCCTTCTTGGCATCGACGTCGCTGATAGCGAGGATCTGTACCTCCTCGTTGTCCAGAAACCAACCCAGGTGGCCACCGCCCATGTTGCCGACGCCGATGAAGCCCATGTTGAGCCGTTCGCTCAGCGGGGGTTGTCCGCGGCTGCCCAAGGCAGCGGCGGGAATGATATAGGGGACGGCCACCGCGGCGGCCGCACTGCTCTGCATGAACTGACGACGCGTCAGACGTTTGCGTTTCCACATGGCGTGATCCGTCCAATGTTCCCCGTGGGGAGGTTGGCAGACAGCTTACCGCGCAAGGATTAGGGACAGTTTATCCGAGACGGGACGGGCCGCAACCGGCCGGGGGTGCAACCGGGCGGGGCCGTGTCATTCTGAGGGAGCGCAGCGACCGAAGAATCCCACCACAGATCACGGACGCTTCTTGGGTGCGAGAATAGATCCTTCGCTTCGCTCAGGATGACAGCGCGGAACGGCGGCGCTCCGGACGACGACAGGAAATGCCCGGGCTTGCGATGACGACGGGAGATGCTCGGGCGGAGCGCGAGGAATGCGGGCTATCCGAAGTACGCCTTCAAGACGTACTGCTGCATCATTCGCTGCGTGTTGAAGAACGATCCGTTGAGCGCGATGCAGTGCCGCATTACATCCACATATCCGTCCCGATCGCGGTAATACAGCGGCAGGATGACGCGCTCGAGCTTGTCATACAGGGAGGCGGCATCCTTGGAGCGGTCCGGGGGCGGGTCGTCCTCTTTGGGGTAGGTCCCGATCGCCCAGCCGGTGGTCCCCTCGATCCAGCCCTCCACCCACCACCCGTCGAGCACACTGAGTGAGGGGACGGCGTTGAACGCGGCCTTCATACCGCTGGTCCCCGAAGCTTCCATGGGGGGCTCGGGCGTGTTGAGCCACAGGTCCACGCCGGCCGTCATCAGCCGGCAGAGCTCCATGTCGTAGTTCTCCAGGTAGACCACCTTGATCGTCTCGCGCAGCTCCCGTGCAGCGCGGACCACCTGCCGGATCACGTCTTTGCCGCCCTGGTCACGCGGGTGCGCCTTGCCGGCATAGACGAGCTGGAGCGGACCGGCGTCGGCGCAAATGCGCTTGACCCGCGCGAGGTCCTCGAAGAACAACGCCGGGCGTTTGTACGTCGCCGCCCGCCGCGCGAAGCCGATCGTGAACGAGCCGGTGTCCATGTCCGCGTCGGTGTGGCGGTTAACGTAGTCGATCAGCCGCTCTTTGGCCTGGCAATGCGCCAGCCACACCTGGTGGTTGGGAATGATGTGCGCGTTGCGCAGGCTGAAGCTGTCCTCGCGCCAAGTAGGGATGTACCGGTCGAAGAGCTGCTGGAACGGCGGCGAGACCCAGGTGCGTGCGTGAACGGCGTTGGTGATCGAGTCGATCGGATAGCGCGGGAAGAGCTGCCGCGACACTTCCCCGTGCCTACGGGCCACGCCGTTGACGTACCCGCTCAGGTGCAACGCAAGCAACGTCATGTTGAGCGTGCCATCCGCACAGGAGAGGCTCTGCAGCATGTCCACCACGCGGCTCCCCAGGACACGCCCCACCAGATCCAGTGGGAACTGATCGTGTCCGGCGGGAACCGGGGTGTGCGTCGTGAACACACACTGCTCCCGAACCGCCTCGACATCGCGCTCGGCCGGCACCAGGCGGGCCCCGCGCCACAGGCGATCGTGCAGCAGCTCCAGCGTCAGGAAACCGGCGTGGCCCTCGTTCAGGTGAAAACGTTGAAGCTCGCGGTACCCCAGCGCGCGGAGCATGCGCACGCCGCCGATCCCCAAGATGGCTTCCTGGCACAACCGATAGCGGTCATCGCCGCCGTACAGGTGGTGTGTTAACGTCCGATCGTCATCCGAGTTGGCCGGCAGGTCCGCGTCGAGAAAGAGGACGGGGACCTTGTAGCCGGTGCAGCCGGTGACGTCGTACTGCCAGGCCCGCAGGTGCACGTCGCGGCCCTCAATCTTCAGCGCGGTCCGGGCGGGCAGCTCGCGTAGGGAGTCCTCGACGACCCATTCCACCGGCTCTTCCCGCTGGTTGCCGTGGGCGTCCAGCACTTGGCGGCAATAGCCCGCTCGATGTACGAGCGTCACGGCCACCATCGGTACGCCCAGGTCGGCCGCGGCGCGGATGGTATCGCCCGCCAGGACGCCGAGGCCGCCGGCGTACGTCGGAATCTCCGCGGACAGCCCGAGCTCCATTGAGAAGTACGCGATTCGCCGGTTCTCGTCCATGCGTGCACCTTCAGGCCCGGGTGGTAGCAATCAGCACCAGAAGTCCGCGCGACATTCACCGTCGGCGGGCGACGCCGGCTGTCGCGAGCACGCGAGAAGTATCGTCACTGGCGCGGGATCGGCAAGAGCCTTATCCGTATTAAACCGGGCCGCCACCGTCGTCGCTCGCCGTGCCTCCCGTGAGCGTGCAATCGAGGATCGCAGGACCACTACTGTAGGAACGGGTGAGGCCGCCGCCTGAAGGCCTACATCGCTGGCATCCTGACCCACTGCCGCCGGCCCCGCGCACGAGCCCGCTCGGAGGGATCGCCAACAAGATTAAGGTCGTCAAGCGGATAGCCTGTAGCTTCCGCGGCGACGAGCACTTCTTCCTCAAGACCCGAGCCGCCTACACCGGAAATGCGTGAAGAACAAAAAAAGAAGGCGGGCCTTCACCCGCCTTCAAATCAGCGTTGTTCAGCTCACCACGTGCGTGTTGCACCTACCGACGACGCAGCACGAGCACACCCAGCGCGAGCAGAGCCAGCGCGGCCGGCTCGGGTACCAGGGTCGCCTGCAAATAATCGTTGACGACGAAGCTGCCGGTGTAGACGACCGTCTCGATCCCAACGTCGCTGGACCAGCCGAACCACATCAACGTGCCCTGGCCGGTGTCGTCGCCGTACTGGACCGTGACGGAGTCGATCAGCTCGCCGTTCTCGTCGTAGAAGTCAAAACCGATCGGGACCGTGGGGTACCCGTCGATGTCGGCCGCACCCCAGTAGCCGCCGAACTGCAACACCGGGTCGTCGAAATCGATGGTGGCCGACGACGCGGGCCAACGGTCGAGCCCGTGCCCCTTCGTGCCGTCGACGACCTGAGCCTCCCCATAGTAGCCGAGGCCGAAGCCCGCGCCAGCGTCGGGCTCGTACACGACCATATAGGCATTGGAGATCTCCGCGGTCCCGCCGAAGATGAGCGATGGGTCATCCATGAAATGGTCGGGGTCGTCCCAAAAATTCGGGAACGACTCCCAGCTTTCCTGGAGGTCACCGACGAACGGACCGACCGGGATCACGGCTGCCAGTGCGGACGCAGTCAGCAAGCCAACAACAACACAGACAATAACTCTCATATCCTACATCCTCCAGTGTTTACAGGGCTCACAATCGACCGCTTCTCTCCAACGCCGCTCCTCCAAGGACCGGCATTGACAGCCACCCGCGCTGGTCAGTGTCGGGGGGACAGACCAAGAGACACCTCTTCCCTTTCTGGAGCCCGATGCACATAGACTATCGGAAGGACTCCAGCGGGTCAAGGGAAAAAAACGCATGGAGTCCGATAACTCGAGGGTCGGCTCGCAGGCCGGGCTCTGCCGGGCGGCTGTGTGTTCCAGATCGATTCGGGCGACCGGCTCGCCGGCGAAACGCTGCCACGATGCCCCCCCCTTTCGCCGGGTCCTTCATCCTTCGGGCTCCATCCTCGCCGGCGGGCCGCGAGCTGAAACGCCCGATCACGCACGGGACACCGCGCCCCTCGCCCAGTGCAGTTGTAGGGCCGGACCCTTCGGCTTCGCTCAGGGCAGGCCTCCGAGTGCGGCGGGCTGCACGTGGCACAGGTGTCTCGGCTGTGTTCTCAGCGGCGGGAGGTCGCTGCACGGGGATATCTTCTTCAACCGCTCCATGGCAGGCGTTGCCGCACCGCCTTGCGATTGGCCCGTGAACGGCTAGGCTGGGGCGAGACCGCGTTCAGCGAGAGGATTCGCTTGAGTTCGAAAACGCTATTCGACCAGCCGAAAGCCATCGTCGGGATGATCCACGTGGGCGCGTTGCCGGGCACGCCGCGACAACGTGATTCGCTCGAAATGATCAGGCGGCGGGCCGTGGAGGAGGCGGGCATCTACACGCGCAGCGGGCTCGACGGGCTGATGATCGAGAACATGCACGATGTGCCTTACCTGTGCGGCTCGGTCGGGGCGGAGATCGTGGCGGGGATGACGGCGGTCGGGGTGGCGGTGCGCCGGGAAAGCTCGCTGCCGCTGGGTGTCCAAATCTTGGCCGCCGCCAATCGCGAGGCGTTGGCCGTCGCCCAGGCGGTTGGGGCGGCGTGGGTGCGGGTAGAGAACTTCGCGTACGCACACGTTGCTGACGAAGGGCTGATGCCTGTCGCCGAGGCCGGTCCGCTGCTGCGCTACCGCCGCCAGATCGGCGCCGAAGACATCAAGATCGTCGCCGACGTGAAGAAGAAGCACTCCAGCCACGCGATTACGGCGGACGTCTCCCTGGCCGAGGCCGCCAAGACCACCGAGTTCTTCGGGGCGGACGGGATCGTGGTCACGGGCCCGGCGACGGGCAAGCCGGCCGCGCCCGAGGACGTCGCCACGGTGCGGCAGACCGTGAGCATCCCCGTCTGCATCGGTTCCGGGTTGACGCCCGACAACCTGCCGGCCCTGTGGCCCAACGCCGACGTCTTCATCATCGGCTCGTTCGCCAAAAAAGACGGACTGTGGTCGAATCGGGTAGACCCCGAGCGCGTCGCGGCCTTCATGGAGGCCGTCGCCGCACTGCGCGCAGCGACACACTGACGGAGCGCGCAGCAAGACTACCGACAACCCGACCGGGCTTGCGAGCGCACCGGTTCTCCGCCGTCGCCCGTACTCAGCCAATGACGCTGCGAAGTGAATGGGCGCGGCTGAAACCCACGCCGGCGTAGGGCTCGCGGGCCGGCCGATCCGCTCCGGTGGCACGGCGAACTCTGAGCCTCACGGGCTGACGCCGCAGCCCCAGTCGGCTAGCAGAATGCCGAGATCCGAATGATCCGTGTCGAAATCCCCGTCCAGGTCGCCAGGGCAATCCCCGGGGTCCGATCCGACGCAGCCCCAGTCGGCCAGCAGAATGCCGAGGTCGGAGTGATCCACGTCGCAGTCACCGTCGAGGTCGCCCACACAGCCGTTGGCGCACAGAATCTTCACCACGGCACTCCCCAGCGTGCCATGAACGTCGTAGTTCGGTATCTCGCAGTCGAAGATCCTCGTTTTCGTATACTGGCCGTATTCCTCGGGAATGGTCAGCTCGGTCCCGCAGACCGGCGTCTTGGCCAAGGCCTCAAACTGGAATGTCGTAACCAGCAGCCCCTCCGGCGTCGCGTAGGCCGGGTCGCCGAGCTGAGCCCACGCCGTGTAAAGGGCGTCGCCATCCAGCCACGTATCGTTGAGCCCGTCCAGGCCCGAATCGTCCGGAAAACCGGAAACAAGCCACTCGTACGGCCCGTTGTCGTCCACGCCTTCCAGCTCGAGGTAGTCCGGGTCCCAAGCCAGGATCACGTCCATCGCCGCTATGCACTGGTCCGTCTCATCGTCGGACACGGCGTACAGGCCGATGTTGACGGTCTCGCCCTCCGTAACCGTCTGCACATCCGGCCGCCATTCCAGATCGATGTCTCCCAGCGCGGCAGACGTGGCCATCGCAATCGTCACCGCCAGAACGGTACGCATAATCATCATGACACTACCCCTGTAACCCGGTCCGGTCGCACGCCGCCCGAATCCACGATCCGCACCGGGCGCCAGTCTCATTATACACGAAGCGGCACGCCGCCGCACGAAGACCGTCATTCCGAGCGCCAAGACCGTCATTCCGAGCACCAAGACCGTCATTCCGAGCGCCAAGACCGTCATTC
>CAZNFA010000027.1:51128-56357 GCA_964572345.1 uncultured Planctomycetales bacterium | reverse complement strand
TCGCCTCGAATGGTGTGGCCCCCGTGAGCCGTTCGTAGAGCAGCACCCCCAGGGCGTAGATATCGCAGCGCGTGTCGATGTCCAGCCCGCCCAGCTGGGCCTGCTCCGGGCTCATGTACTCCGGCGTGCCGATGAACTGGCGAAACTCCGTGAAGAGCGTCTTGTCCGTCAGCGGCCGGCCCAGGGCCTTGGCGACGCCGAAGTCGATCACCTTGGGTACAGGCCGACCATCGTGGAGCGTCACCAGGACGTTGGTCGGCTTGACGTCGCGGTGGATGATGCCCTTCTGATGGGCGTGCTGAAGGGCATGGCAGACGTCAACGAACAGCCCCAGTCGGTCGCCTGTCGTGAGATTGTTCTCGTCGCAATACTCGGTGATCGGTATGCCGCGGACCAGTTCCATCACGAAGTAAGGCCTCCCCGTGTCGGTCGCCCCGGCGTCCAGCACCTTGGCGATGTTCTGGTGGTCCATCATCGCCAGGGCCTGCTGCTCGACCTCGAAGCGGGCGATGACCTGCTTGGTGTCCATGCCCAGCTTGATGATCTTCAGGGCCACCTTGCGACGGACCGGCTCTTCCTGCTCGGCCATGTAGACGCTGCCGAAGCCCCCCTCGCCAATCTCCTGGAGGACCTTGTAACGCCCGATCTTCGTCCCCGGGGATTCACTGGCCGGCGAGCTCGCCAGCGTCGCGTTGGGATCGACCGCCGGCGCATCCAGAAAACTCCCGGCCCGCTCGTGCGCCCCCAACAACTCCTCCACGGACGCGCGCAACGCCGGTTCGGCGTCGCAAGCACCTTCGAGGAATGCGGCCCGCTCCGCCGGGGTCTTTCTCTCCAGCGCAGCACTGAAGAGCTCTTCGAGTTTTTCATGCTGCGCGCTGGACACGAGAAAGCTCCTGAGAAGTCGATTGCGCGAGTTATGTAGCGGCCGGTGCGCCTGCGGTAGATCCCGGCCGTGAGTTATTTGCCCCGGAGGGCGTCGATCTCCGACATAGCGACCGGCCGCTACACTAGTCGCACTAGCCAATGCGCCGATCGCGCCCCAAACGCCTCATAAAACCGGCCGGGCTACCCCGGCTCGTCACCCTTGCTGACCTCGTTGTAGAGCCAGGCCCGGGCGAACGTCCAGTAGCGGTCAACCGTCGCTCGCGAGACGCCCAGGACCTGCCCGGCCTGCTGAACCGTCAACCCGGCGAAGTAGCGCAGCTCGACGAGCCGGGCCTTGACGGGGTCCTCGCGGCTGAGCTTCTCGAGCGCCTCGTCCAGGGCCACCAGGTCGGTCGAGTCCGGCAGGACGATGGCATCCGCTTCGTCGAAATCGTACCGCTGGCGCCCACCGCCATGCTTGAGCCGGGCCTTGCGTCGCGCCGCCTCGACCAGGATACGGCGCATGGCCTCGGCGGCGGCGGCGAAGAAATGGCCGCGGTTCTCCCAATGCGCACGCTCGTCGCCGACCAGGCGCAGATAGGCCTCGTGCACCAGCGCGGTGGCCTGCAGCGTCTGCCCCGGCCGCTCTTGGGCAAGCTTGCGCGCCGCCAGCCGGCGTAGTTCCTGGTAGACCGCGGTCAGCAGCTTGTCCGCCGCTTGGCGGTCGCCTTCCTTCAGTTGCTCGAGAATGCGGGTAACGTCATTCATGCGCGCTCCGGCACCTGGACGGCTGAGGCCTGACTGCCGCAACCGCTTCCGCTCTCTACATAGTGTCGCAAGCTCGAGCGGCTACTACAAGCCGGCCGCGACATTCGTTCCGGGGTGAAATCGGAGGACCAACGACGCCGCGCTCGGTCCCGGCTGCCGTGTTCACGCGGCAGTCATCCGGGGCGGAAGGGCTCGCTACGGTGCGTCGGCCATTCGAGCGAAAAGCGGGGGCGGATCACGTATTGCCGGCCGTCGCGCGGCAACGAGGCTTGGTCAGGTGCTCGTGATCGGCGGTCACGTGCCCCATACCTTCCTTACAGGTGCGCAGATCAGCTATTACCGGACTGATAAGGAAGTTCATTGTTGAAAAAACGCTGCGATGGAATACAATTAGGCGGGGACACGTACAGCAATCCTGCAAGACGATCAGGGTAGTCGCGTCGCGAGCTGGGCGGGTTCTGTAGCTGGCTCGCCAGGAGGCCAAGGTGAAACGTAAGAGCCCATTTTCAAGAAACGTGTGCTGTGTCGCTGTTGCCGCCGCGCTGTGTCTGTCATCGGTTGGCTGTGGCGGTGGCGGATTCCTCGGGCTGCAGGACTACCAGCGTGACCTGCTGACCATGGTCGGCGGGGGGTTGGCCGGCGCTCTGCTGAGCGGCCTGCCCGACGGGCAAGCTGATGGGGACCAGGCCGGGCTTACCGACCCGGGTCCGCCCGGGCCGCAGGGACCGGAGGGACCGCCCGGGCCGCCGATCTTCGCCATCTTCGTCGATACCTTCTTCAGCGGGGAATTCGACGAGTTTCTGGCGGTCGAGCCGGTGCGCAACGAAGAGCCGCAGTTGGGGGCCGGCGACGGACCGCTCGCTTTCAGCGTCAGCATTCCCAACCACTACGACGGCGCCAACCCGATCAACATGCGCGTGGTGGCGTTCCGCAGCGGCCCGTGCACCAGCGATTGCTTCGTTTTCAGCGTGGACGCCCGCCGGCTCCAGGTGGGAAGCGCCACGCCGGATTGCTTCGGCGGTGTGCAGGCCGATTGCTCGGACGGCACGCGCTGGATCGGATTGGACGGGCTTTGCCGTGAAGCGGAAGACCCCGACGACGTTTCCGCCTTCCTGCTGATCGACCTGCCGCTGGACGAAGGCGGGCTGCAGTTTCCCCAAGTGGCTGCCGGGGATTTCCTGGCTTTCGAGTTGAATACGTTCTCGGCTGACGGCGGGGTGTACCAGATCATCGGTGTGGAATTCTCCAATGCCGACAGCGCCCCCGTGCCGACGGCCACGATCTACTCTTCGCTGGAGGAGATTCCGGAGGGCTGCGCGTCAGCACCATAGTATGGACGTCCTTGTCGCCATCTGACTGGCCGGTACATCCGCACGCGAAGAGCCGAGCGAGTGTTTTCGCAATCGCGTGGCCGGGTGTCGAGGAGGCGCGTAAAAATGCGACCTTTGGAGATATACCGCTGGAAGGCGTTCCGGGCACTTGTTGTGAGTTCGCTGTGCCTGTCGTTCGTCCGCTGCGGCGGCCACGGCGGGTTCCTGGGCCTGGAGGACTACCAGCGCGACGTGCTGAGCGTCGGCGGCGGCGGGTTGGCCGGCGCGCTGCTGAACAACATGGTCGCCGAGCTGGGCTTGCCTGACGACCGGGCCGGGCAGCCTGCCCCGGGCGCGCCCGGACCGCAAGGGCCTCCCGGGCCGACTTTCTTCAGCGTGTATATCGACCAGTTCTTCGGCGCGCAGTTCGAAGACGGGTTCGAGATCGTGCCCGTGCCCGAGGATGCGCCCACGCTGAGCGCCGATGCCGGGCCGATTGGATATCGGCTCGTCATTCCCAGCACCTATGACGCCAATAATGCAGCCGTGCAGGGCGCAACCGGGCAGGCGCGTAGCGAGCCCAACCCGATCACCATGCGCCTGTTCCTGTACCGGCGCGGCGAGTGTAACAGCGGTTGCTTCGTCTTCACCGTCGATGCCCGCCGGTTGCAGGCCGGAGACAGCGAACCGCAATGCTACGGCGGTGTAGCACCGGATTGCTCGGACGGCACCCGCTGGGTCCAGGTGGACCGCGTCTGTTCGGACGGCGACGGAGAGGTCAACCTCTACTTCGTGGTTGACATACCTCTGATGGCCGGCGGCCTCGAGTACCCCGAGATTTTCGCCGGCGACTACCTGGCCTTCGAACTAAACGGCGTCTTCGATGACGGCGGTTCCTATCGCTTGTTCGGCGTCGAGTTCTTCGAATCGGCCGAGGCCCAACTCGTAAACGCCACCGTGTTCCCAACCGAGGATAGCCTCCCCGAGGACTGCGGCGCGTACGACGTGGAGCCCTTGCCCGGCCCGGACTGCAACGGTAACGGCGTGCCTGATCCCGACGACATCGCCAACGGAACCAACCAGGACTGCAACGGCAACGGCGTGCCCGACGAGTGCGACATCGCCGACGGCACCTCGATCGATGCGAACGGCAACGGCATCCCCGATGAGTGTGAGGACGACTGCAACGACAACGGCACCCCCGACGAGTGCGAGGACGACTGCAACGGCAACGGCATCCCCGACGATCAGGACATCGCCGACGGGACCAGCCAGGACTGCAACCACAACGACGTGCCGGACGAGTGCGATATCGACCCGACCGATCCCGACGGGAACGGCCAGGTCAGCGCGGACTGCCAGCCGGACGGGATTCCGGACGAGTGCCAGCTGGCGAACAACGATTGCAACAACAACAGAATTCCGGATGAGTGCGACATTGCCGACGGCGCCTCCAACGACGTGAACGGCAACGGCATCCCGGACGAGTGTGAGCCGGACTGCAACGGCAACGGCATCCCAGACGACTGGGACATCGCCCAGGGCACCAGTCAGGACTGCCAGCCCAACGGCATCCCGGATGAGTGCGACGTCGATCCCGCCGACCCGGACGGCGACGGCCAGGTCAGCGCGGACTGCCAGCCGGACGGGATTCCGGACGAGTGCCAACTGGAGAACAACGACTGTAACGAGAACAGGGTTCCCGACGAGTGCGACATTGCCGACGGGACGTCGAACGATGAGAACGGCAACGGCATCCCCGATGAGTGCGAGCCCGACTGCAACGGCAACGGCATCCCAGACGACTGGGACATCGCCCAGGGCACCAGTCAGGACTGCCAGCCCAACGGCATCCCCGACGAGTGCGACGTCGATCCGAACGATCCGGACGGCGATGGCCAGGTCAGTGCCGACGTGAACGGCAACGGCATCCCGGACGAGTGTGAGCCGGACTGCAACGGCAACGGCATCCCAGACGACTGGGACATCGCCCAGGGCACCAGTCAGGACTGCCAGCCCAACGGCATCCCGGATGAGTGCGACGTCGATCCCGCCGACCCGGACGGCGACGGCCAGGTCAGCGCGGACTGCCAGCCGGACGGGATTCCGGACGAGTGCCAACTGGAGAACAACGACTGTAACGAGAACAGGGTTCCCGACGAGTGCGACATTGCCGACGGGACGTCGAACGATGAGAACGGCAACGGCATCCCCGATGAGTGCGAGCCCGACTGCAACGGCAACGGCATCCCAGACGACTGGGACATCGCCCAGGGCACCAGTC
>CAZNFA010000027.1:36738-51028 GCA_964572345.1 uncultured Planctomycetales bacterium | reverse complement strand
GACTGCAACGGCAACGGCATCCCAGACGACTGGGACATCGCCCAGGGCACCAGTCAGGACTGCCAGCCCAACGGCATCCCCGACGAGTGCGACGTCGATCCGAACGATCCGGACGGCGATGGCCAGGTCAGTGCCGACGTGAACGGCAACGGCATCCCGGACGAGTGTGAGCCGGGCGAGTCCTGCTGCGACTACGGCAAGCCGCGGGTGCTGACCATGCTGTACACCGGTGCGGACTGCAGCGCGACCAGCCACTGGCAGGATCCGGCAAACGTGAACTGTGACGACTTCGGGCCACTTCCGGCGACGGTCCTTATCGTCTCCTCGAACCAGCCGGCGGATGGCGGCAACCCGCTGTTCTGGTTTGAGGGTACCGTAAACCTTGGCGAGACGTTCGACATCGACGCGGCCAACGCCGGGAGGACCAGACTGAAAGGCACGACGCACGTTCACATCTTCGACTCTGAGGGCGGCACTCTGCTGCAAACGGTCCAGTTCCATACGTCCTGCTCGGCACCGTTGGTCCGGGGCGATCAGTACGGCGCTTCTCTGTTGGTGGACTGCCTCGGCGAGGACGAGGGCTCATTCTGTGTGGACGGGGCGAAGCCGCAGGTGCTGACCATGCGGTATACCGGCGAGGACTGCAGCGCGAGTAATCACTCACAGAATCCGAGCAAGGTCTCCTGCGACGGCGACCCCATGTTCGAGCCGGTGGTTCGCATTCGGGCCAGCGACAAGTCGAACCCGAATCACGGGCATGCCAGGCTCTGGTTCGACGGTACGGTCGAGCTCGATTCCACGTTCGACATCGATGCCACCAGCGCCGGCCAAACCAAGCTGAAGGCCAACACTTGGGTGCACGTTTTCGACGCGAACAACGTCCTGCTGCAGACGATCCGGTTCCACACCTCCTGCTCGCAACCGCTCTACCCGGACGATCAGTTCGGGAGCCTGGTACTGATCGGGTTCATTCCGGAGTAGACCGAGCGACAAGGACGGATACCACCGGCCTCGAACCTGCGACCCGCAGACGGCGACCACCGGCCGCAGTTCACTGCGGACCGCAAGCCGGATCACAACAGCACTGCCCACCTGGCTTCGAAGCGGCCCTAGGGGGGCCGTTTTTGAGCGCCCACTGACACATGCTAGACGTGTGCAATGAGGGCACGAACCGCGTATTGCTGCTGAAACCGGCGTCCGCCGGGTAAAGCACGGGCCCGCTGGCCCGGGGCCGGGAACGTCGGCCACCCACCGGCCCTTCCTGACAGTGGCAGGCAGGCCGCGCCGCTCCCAGCCCCGTCGTGGTTCGCGCCGAGCGGCCGTGGCCGACCCGCGGCATCCCCAGGCGGGAAGCGGCTTGTTGCCGCGGGCGGTCTAAGTCATTTGACAGGCTTTGCTTGGGCGCTATAATCCGCCCGTTTGCGGACTGCTTCATGGAACGTGGGGAGTAGCCTTCCCATGGACGGGTCACACCACGTGGAGGTGGGTATGCTTTCGGCCACCCGGTACACAAGCCCGGTCGGACTGCTTGTCGTAATCGCCGTTTGCCTCGGCGGGCTTAGCACTGCGAACGCCCAGATCACCCGAGACGACTTCGTCACCGGGCTGGCGACCGAGGCCTGGGAGCGCTGGCAGATCGCCATGACCGCGATCCTGGCGCGTGACGCGGAAGCGGCGGAAACCGCTTTCGGTCAACTGCTCGAGGCGGAGCCGTCCGCCTTCCGCATCGCCCTGATGGCTGAGCGCACCGTGATGCGCACCGGCCAGGGCGGGGCTGTGCTGCTGCTCGAACAGGATGCCGAGAGCAACGCCTTGCAAGCCAACGGGCAGCGTATCACCGAGCTGCTCGAAGTCGGGCGTGAGCAAATGAACCAGGCGGACGACGGATGGTACTTCGCCGCCGTGGGCCGCTTCGACGTCGCCAACGCGAACTTCCGGGCCCTGCTGGCGAGCGATCCCGATCCGGTGGCCCTGCTCGAGTTTGCCGACCGGGCCAAGAAGCGGCTCGAGATCCTCAACAAGCTCACGATCCATCCGGTGATCGGCGAATCGGCGCGGGAAATGCTGAAACTGCTGGCCCACGGCGAACTGATGATCAAGGCCGACCCGACCCGGATCAAAAAGAACCTCGCGGGTCTCGGCGGGCCGCCCCGCGCGTACGAGAACAGCCTGGCTCGGCTGAAGGACTCGGGCGAGTACGCCATCCCGTTCCTGGTGCAGTTCCTCCGCGACGCGGAGAAGAAACACCTGACCCAGGCGATCCTGCGCTGTCTGCCGCAGATCGACCGCCCGGCCCTGAACCCACTCGTGATGTCCTTCCGCATGACCGACCACGCCACCAAGCGCTATCTGCTGCGTGCGGCGGGCAAGATCGGTTACACGCAGGCCGTCCCGTATCTGCTGCAACTGCGCGAGAGTCCCGACACGCCGCCCGAGGTGGGTACCGAGGTGGAGGCGGCCTTGGCGGACCTCGCGGCGCGCGGCGTGCACATCGACCCGGAGCTCAGCGCGGCGGAGAGCTTCTATCGCCTGGCCGAGGCGTATTATGACGACGACGACGCGCTCGCGGCCGACCCGCGCCTGGATAGCGCCAACGTCTGGTATTGGCGCGACGACCTGCTCCAAAACGTCGAGGTGCCGACCTCGGTCTTCAACGAAATCATGTGCATGCGCTGCTGCGAGGAAGCGCTGCTGCTGAATTCCGACTTCAAGCCCGCTCTGGCACTCTGGTTGGCCGCGAACTTCCGACGCGAGGCGCAGCTTCCCCAGGGTGAGCTCGACCGCACGCGGCCGGCAGACTACCCCATCGGTGCCTACTTCGCCCAATCCGCCGGCGCGGAATACTGCATGATGGCCTTAGCCCGAGGCGTGGATGACGGGGATCCCGCCGTCGCCCTGGGGGCGATCGAGGCCTTGCGTAAGACCGGCGGTCCGGCCAGCGTGGTCGGCGACGAAGCCGGTCGCCAGCCGTTGGCCGAGGCCCTCTCATTCCCCGACCGGATGGTGCGGATCCGCGCGGCCTTGGCCCTGGGACGGGCCCTGCCCACCCAAGTCTTCCACAACTATCAAAACCTCATGCCGGTGTTGTCCGAGGCGTTGATACTGCACGGCGGGGCGCGAAACGCGTTAGTGGTTGACCCCGACGAGGCCACGGGCAACCTGGTCGCCGCCGCCTTGCGGGCCGAGGGCTACGAGGTGCTCAGCGACACCGAGCTGTTCCACGGTCTGGATAAGGTGCGGCGGGAGTTGCCGGGCATCGACGTGATCTGCCTGGCCTCGGACGTGAAGGACCCGGCGTTGAGCGAAGCCCTCAGCCAGCTTCGCAGCGAGTTTCGCTTCGCCGCCACGCCGACGATCATCATCTCCAAGCCGGCCGACCGGCAGCTCGCACGCGACTTGGTTCGTGCCGACCACCGCCTGGGCGCGATCGTCGCCGGTGAGGACGTCGAGCGAATCAAGACGGTCATCGCCAAGGTCTCGCGGACCGTGGGGGCCAAGCCGATCGATGCCGATACGGGCGCGGCACTGGCACTCGAAGCGGCCGAGGTGCTACGGCTACTGGCCTTGACGAATAATCCGCTGTTCGACGTGCAGGATGCGGAGCCGGCGCTCATCGCCGCCCTGGCAACCACGGACGACAAGCTGCGCATCACCGTGGCCCACGTGCTGGGGCACCTCGGCACGAGCACCGCGCAAGAGGCCATCGCGGGAATCACGCTCGACGAAAACGAGCCGCAGGAGATGCGCGTCTCGATGTTCGAGGCGTTGGCCGAGGCCGCCAAACGCCGCGGGAACTACCTCGGGCCCGACTCCGTCCAGCGGATCATCGCCATCGCCGAGAGCGAGCAAAACATGGTGATTCGCGAGGCGGCCTCGCAAACGCTCGGTGCGCTGAGCCTGCCCGGAAACCCAGCCAGTGTCATCATCCGCAACCAGTACGGCGGCTAGGAGCAGCTCATGTGGTGCTTTCTGACGGTTCTAGCGCTGTCGCTGCCCACGCAAGAGCGTGAGCCCGCGGTCGGCATCGGTCCTGAGCCATCGCCGACCCCGGTCTCCTGGGAGCTGGAGTTCAAGTTCCTCGACCCGCGGCGGATCGAGATCCAGCTTCCTGGCCAGCGCGAGCCGGAAGCGTTCTGGTACATGGTTTACACGGTGAGAAACACCAGCGGGCGAACGCAACGCTTCTTTCCCCTGGCGCAGTTGGTCACCGAAGACCTGCACGTGATCGACACCGACATGGGCATCAACCCGCTGGTCTTCCAGGCCATCAGAGAGCGCCACAAGGTTACACACCCCTACCTGGTCCACCCTACCGAGGCCATCGGGGACCTGCGGGCGGGCGAGGACTACGCGCGCGAGTCCGTCTTCATCTGGCGGCCGCTGAAGGTGAACATCAACAACTTCACGATCTACGTGGCCGGGCTGAGTGGCGAGACGCAGTACGTCCGCAACCCGGCCTACGACCCCGATCGGCCGGAGACTATCAAGATTCCGCGGCCCGACGGCCGTGAGCGCGAAGTAACCGTCAATCCGAAGTACTTTACGCTCCGAAAGACGCTCGAAATCCGATATACCCTTCCAGGGTCACCGAACACCCGCGAGCAGGCCCAGCCCGAGCGCGGACGCCTGCGCTGGATCATACGCTGAGGGCCGACGTCCGGGGCGGCACGGCCTGGCGTAACCGCGCCTGCGACTGGTTTCCAACCGGTCAAAGTAGCGACTGGGCCCCGTACTGGCCGAGCCGCACGCCCGCACCAAAGAGCACCGACCGATAAAAGACCGCTGCTGCGCGGCAGCCTCAGTTGTCAGCTATCCTAGCAGTCCGGTGCAAAACTGTAGCGCCGGACCTCCGAGTCCGGCGCGCCCGCGTTCATGGCGTCGAGACGTCGGACTCGGAGGTCCGACGCTACGGGACTCGCGCCGTCGAGGGTTTTTGCACCGGACTGCTAGGCAGCAGGCGTTCCGTCCCGCACTGAAGCTAGCGCGGGACGCGCGCTGTCCCCGAGCAGCCCTGAAAAATAGCCCCCAAGGGTCATTATTTGCTTGCAGCAGTGTGCGGGCAGGGGTATCATAGAGCCGTTGGGTTGGTGGAGGTGGAGACGAGGGTTCCCCGCCGCCAGGAAACAGAGCGGTTCGACGGGTGGAAACGGACGCCTGCGGGTGTGCTCTTTCTTCTCGTTTGTGAGCCCTTCGTCTCTGGCACCGACCCGCGGAGTTAGCAGTCTTCACAAAAGAAGGAGGAGTGAGTATGAAGCGCTTATTGCTGATGTCGGGAGCGATCGTCGCCTTCTCAATCGCCGGGGCGACGGGCGCGCTGGCCACCGAGGTCTGGTCGGGCCTGGACTACTACTTTGAAAAGGCCAACTGGGCGGACTGGACCCTGCCGGAAAACCAGGATCGCATCACCGACAACGTCTGGATCACGCGCCAGGACTGGGAGGGCCTATTCAACATCGCCGTGGAGGACTACTACAACTTTGACACGAGCCCGGCGGATACGGAATGGGCGTTCTCCGGATTAAACGGCAACATGACGTGGGATCCGGGCGAGGGCGCGGCTCAGTATGAGAGCCTGGTTTTTGATTACTGGGTCTGGGCTCTTGAATGGTACCCCGCCTACAACTTCATGGACACGCCCGGTGTGGTGCATCTGATCTCGGAGGATATCTACATCGACCTCCTGTGCGAATTCTGGATGATCGGCGACGAAGGCGGCGGCGGCGGCTTCTCTTACTATCGCGGGATCCCCGAGCCAGCAACGCTCTCGCTGCTGGTCCTCGGCGGGCTGCTCGCGGCCGGACGCCGACGCTAATCGGATTCACAATCAGGCAGAACCATCACGGGTCGCTCCCTCGGGGGCGACCCGGTTCTTTTGCGCCCGATCGTACTAGGGAGACAACCAGCCGACGTTTCCCATTTGCCTCCCCTGACGGCCATCGTACCAGAATCAGCTTTGGTGCCTCAGCCTCCCAGGGTGGGGGACACCGCGGCAACCGACACCCCGGCCAACCGCAATCACAGGCGGTTGCCGGCTCGCCGGCCGATCCGAACCGCGCCCGTCAGAAACCGGCGAGCTGCCTGGGCTGGCACCCACCGGGATCTGCCAAACCAGAATCGCGGGCTTCGGTCCCCTTGCGTCACCGCTGCCGTTGAGATAAGCTACAAGTGACAACTGAAAACTGAAAGCTGATAGCTGATAGCTGATAGCTGATAACTGGAAGCTGGATACGCCCCGGCCCGCCGACCATTCGGCCACCGGAAGCAGCGAATCACGAAGGCGAAACACGATGGCACACAAGAAGGGACAGGGCTCTTCCCGGAACGGGCGCGACAGCAACCCGCAGTTTCGGGGCGTGAAGCTCGGTGGTGGGCAACCGGCCAAGATCGGCTCGATCATCGTCCGCCAGTGCGGTACCAAGTTCAAGCCCGGCCCCAACGTCGGCCGCGGCCGCGATGACACGCTGTTCGCCCTGCTGCCCGGCACAGTCCACTTCCACGGGCGGTTCGTCTCGGTAATTCCGGAAGGATCCGATAACTAAGCCGGCCGGCCCAACCCCGCCCCTCACCGCACCCTCAGCGTCCCCCAACTCCCACGCCTGGACAGTAACGCCGACTCGGCGTGTGCGCGGCAGCACGCCGGCTGCCGCCCGTTACACAAACAAGGCTCAATCCCTGATACACTGCCCATCGGCCCATCCGCAGGGTCGTGCCCCGGACAGCCAAGGGAGACAAGCATGCACAGAACAGGACGCTTGATCGCTATAGCGTTGGTGGCATTGGCCGTGCTGGTGGGCGGACAGAGCCGCCAGGAGCCCGCGGCCGACTCGCGGCCCGCAGCCGAACGCAAGAGCACGGGAATCCCGTTTGAGCTAAGCAGCAACAAGCCCTTCGTACAGGTGCGCGTGAACGATTCCGACCCGCTGTGGTTCATATTCGATACCGGCGCCGGCGGTTACTGCATCACCCGAAAACGTGCCGACTTGATGGGGCTGGAGCTTGAAGGGGAGAAACAGGTCCACACTGGGGCCGGCGAGGGCGCGCTGGTCAGCATCGCCACGACGAAGGGGATCACCTTCAGCGTCGACGGAGTGAAGGCGGTCGATCAGGCCGTCCCGGTCGTCTCGCTGAATCACGTGGCGGGTTACGAAGGGCGGGCGGTGGACGGCCTGGTCGGGCACAGCTTCATCCGCCGCTTCGTCGTCGAAATCGACTACGCCAAAAGGACCATCCATCTGCACGACCCGAACACATACGTCTATTCCGGCCCGGGTCGGGCCATTCCCATTAAGTTCCTGGGTCACCTTGTGGCCGTACGCGCCAGCATTACGGTGCCGGGACGCGACCCGATCGCGGGTGACTTCGTGGTCGATACCGGCAGCCGGGGAGCCCTGGTGCTCAATCGGCCCTTTGTCGAGGAGAACAAGCTGGTCGAAGCGATGCCGAAGACTCTCGCCGCCACCATCGGCGGCGGTGCCGGCGGCGAGTGCAAGGGGCTGGTTGCCCGCCTGGAGAGCATGCAGCTCGGCCCGTTTCTGATTAGGGAGCCGGTCGTCACCCTTTCGCAGGATCGCACGGGCGTCTTGGCCAGTCCGTCCTTCGCCGGGATCATCGGCGGCCCAATCCTGCGGCGCTGCCGAGTGTTCTTCGACTACCAGCACGCGCAGTTGATCCTCGAGCCATACGCCCGTGTTCCGGCTCCGTACGAATACGACATGAGCGGGACTTTTCTGATCGCGGAGGGCCCGGATTTCAAGCGGCTGAAAGTGCAATCCGTGGCGGAGGACTCTCCGGCAGCGGAAGCGGGGCTCCGCCGGGGTGACATGATTACGGCCATCGACGGCCGCCCTGCCGCCGAATTCACGCTGGAGCAAGTCCGGCAGCTCTTCACGCAGCCGGGACGAGAACGCCGGCTGGACGTCCAGCGCGGTGATGAGAACTTCCGGGTCAAGCTCAAACTGCGAAGACTGATCTGAGCGGGCGGCTCGGCGTACCCGATTCGACGCGCCGCCCGCCCGGCACCGCCCACTACGACGGCACGGTCACCCGACGCGAAGACCCCGCGTCAATTGCGCGGCGTCTTCGAAGGAGGTCTTCTTTCAGCGTCGTGACGACGACCAATTTGAACAGCCGTCGCCGACGTCGCGATCAGCGCCGACGGCCGAACAGCAAACCCGCCAAGCCGAGCAGCGACAACGTGGCCGGTTCCGGGACGGCCCGCAGGTAGGAGAACCCACCGCCGTTGTTGCCACCGGTCCACCCCGTGAACATGATGTCCAGGTAGATGTCGTCTGAGATCAGGTGCAGGACCGCGTCCTGGCCGACCGTGCCGGACGGATTGTGGCCGGCCCACGTGATCCAAGTCTGGAAGTCTAGCGACTCCCAGCCCTCGGCGTTGCCGTAGGCCCACTCGGTGTCGAGGGGGCTGACACCATCCTGGTAGCCATCTTCCTGCTTGATGTTGAAGATACCTTGCGTGTCCTTGCGCGTGATCCAGATGTTGTCGGTGATGCGGTCCTGGTTTTCCGGCAGGGTCCAGTCCGCCCAGTTGGGCTTCTCGAACGCGTAGTCCAGTCCCGACCAGACTTCGGTGGCAAGCGCATTCGTCGCCCCACAGATCAGGAGTCCGGTCACAGCTACTAAAGCTATCTTCCGCATGATGCTGTTCCTCTTACCCCGGAATCGGCACAGCACACTTGCAGGCGCGGCGTGAACGCGCGCCCACACATCCAGGTCTAGCCGAATTCCAGGGCTCTCTGACTCCGAACACCAGTTACATAGTGGAGAAGGCCCGCTTCCTCCTCCTGCCTGTTGAATTGTAGGCGATGCCCGCCCACGATGCAAGCACAAACGCACCAAAGACACGGTTGCGATCGTTCGAAGTGGTGGGCACGTCCGGTAGTTTGTCAGCGGTGGCGTAGCGGCGACGTGGGCAGCGCGACGTGTATGATGCCGCGCCTTATGGGACAGCAGCGACACCGAGGCCGCCGTGTACGACGTGGACTTGCAGGCCGGGGACTTGGCAGGCAACTCGCAGCTCGCTGAGGACGCCGAGACGGTCTGCCTCCAGGAGTCCATCCCCGGCGATCTGAACGGCGACGGGTACGTCGATCAGGCCGATTTGGGGATCTTGCTAGCTGACTGGGGCCGCACGGGCGGGGAGTGCCCGGGCGACTGCGACGACAACAGAGATACCGACCGGTCCGACCTGGGAATCCTGCTGGCCCACTGGGGCGAGGGTTGCCCGTACACACGTAGGGCAGGTCGAGCCGCGAGGCCGGCCACACCGCAGCGCACCCCAGCGCGGCAGCGCTATCTTGCCAAGCTACGAGGACACGAACGATGCCGAGCGGTTACGGGTCGACCCGACTCTCCGACACGCGAGGTTCATGCTGACTGGTGTGCGTTTGCAGTCGAATGGGTTATCCGGATAGCATGCTGGCCAAAACCCAGGTGAATGCGAAAGGCTGACCAGGGTCGCGGACTCGGTGTCAATCCATGGGGTTTCTGGTCGCTCTGTTCTGGAATCGGACCGAACGTCGCATCCCAGCGGTGTGGCGCCTTATCGTACAGACGCTGCTCTTGCTGTTGCTCCTGCTGTTGCTCGCGGTCATCTTGGCGCTGACCATGCCCCTTGACCTTGATGAGGCCGAGTTCACATCCCTGTCCCCCTTGGTGTTGGACGAAGTTGTTCCGCTCGTGTGCGTCGAGGCCGTTGCCCTGATCGTCAGCGTTTACATCGCAGCGCGTTTCCTGGATCGGCGGTCCTTCGCCAATCTTGGGTTGGGCCTGGACAGTGCCTGGTGGCTGGATCTGCTGTTCGGCTTGGTGTTGGGCGTGGCTCTCACCAGCGCGGTTTTTCTGGTGCACTTGGCGGCGGGATGGATCACGATCACCGGTTGGTGTGTTCCCGGCCGGCCAGGACAGACCTTCATCAGCGGCTTCGCCCGAATGCTCTTCGTATTCGTGATCGTGGGTCTGACTGAGGAGCTGCTCTCACGCGGCTACCACTTGCGGAACATGGCGGAGGGCCTCTGTTGTCGGCTCATCGGTCCGCAGGCGGCGCTTTGGCTCGGACTGCTGGTCAGCTCGCTGGTTTTCGCGCTGATGCACTTGGCCAACGCGAGCATCACGCCGTTCTGCATCATCAACCTCCTGCTAACGGGAGTCATGCTCGGCCTGGCCTACGTTCTAACGGGCCGGCTCGCGCTGCCGATCGGCCTGCACATCACCTGGAACCTGTTCCAGGGCAGCGTGTATGGCTTTGCGGTCAGCGGCGAAGCGTCGCGTGCCACGTGGATCGCGACGAGCGTGGCCGGGCCAGAATCGTGGACAGGCGGCGCGTTCGGACCGGAGGGTGGGCTGCTCGGCACCTTGGCGGACCTGGTCGGCTGTTTTCTGATCGTTCTTTGGGTGCGCCATCGCACAGGACGCATCAGGCCGCACGCGCACCTAGCACAATACGTGCCACCGCACGTCGCCTTGGCACGCCCAGCAGGAACGATGACCGAACCAAGCCAGGAGACCCCTCGTAGCGAGGGCTAGGTGGACATATCTTCCCAGATGAAGGGTCAACTAGGGACAATCGCCCATTTTGTACCTCTATTTCATCAGAAGAGCTGACCACGGTCGGAGCAAAGCTGCTCTGCTACCTTCGCTACGTGACCTTCCGGATGCCCGACGTCGGCGTGCCGCGCGGATTGTTCAGGACGGCGCTTGAATGGATCAGCCGATTTCCCCTTCCTCCTCCATTCGCGATACCACACGCTAGCGTGGCGGGAGCGGCCAGGTCGCGGAGGCTCAGAGCGATGTGGAAGTCGGCAGTGCTAGCTTGAAAAACGGGCCGGAGTCGAGGCTGACGCGGATGATGCCGGTGCTGGGCGAGGCGGGGTCGAAGCGGATGGTGATGGAGCGGATGCTCTCGCCGGTGAGGGTGATCTCGCCGGCCGAGGGGATCAAGCTGCCAGCCGTCCGAAACGAAACGAGCAGCTCGGACATGGCGGCGGTCCAGGTTTCGCCGCCGGCGGAGATCGTGCCCGTGAAGCTCGACACGGTCGCGGCGGTGGCGGTCGGATCGTAACTGACGATGCCGTTGCCGGTCACGCCGAGCGAGCCGGCGCCGTCGCTGTAGCTCACGTTCCAGATGCCTGCAAGCCCGATCACGCCATCGGTCCGCTCATACGTGACGCCGACCGAGCCGGTGAGCGTCTTGTCGTTGCAGGTCAGGTCGGCGAACTGAAGCGTGACGCGCTTAGCGTCGGGGTCGAGCGAGCCGGTGGCCGTGCCGGAGCAGGTGTAGTCAGAACCCGCGAACGGGGCGCAGCCGGTGCTGAAGTCGAGCGTGAGGTCGTAGCCCAACGGGTCCTGCTCGCTCATCGTCAGCGTGACCGCGGGACACGAGCCGAAGGTCATCGGCTTGGCAGCGAACGCTTTGGCCTGGCGCAGCGGGAGCTCGTCAGCCCGGGCGATGGCTTGGGCGGTGCCGGCGGTTTGCGAGAGCGATTCCGCGGCTCGGGCGGCGGCCGCGACGGCGGCCGTCTCGCCGGCGGTCAAATCAGTCACACGCGCGGCATCTGCGGGCCCGCTGGTCGGCACGGGGGCCTGTGGGCAGCCGCCCAAAAGCGCCACCGCCAGCAGCGGGATCGAGAGCACCAACGGCAAGTGGCGAAACCGCTTCATGTTAGGCCCTCCCAGGCCGGGAACAATATTATATCAGAACCGGGGCCGCGCGTGGGGCAGCCCGACGTATGTATCGACTATGCCGGGCCGGGGCCGTTAGTCCAAAGGACGCGCCTTGGCCGCATTATCCCTCGCGGGAACGACGCGGGCCACGCGCCGAGGGCGATGAGTAAGGGCCTTGAATCTGCGCGCCGTTGCGTGGATGATCCGGCAACATGATGACTCGCGAGGAATCTGAGATGGGACCGACGACTGCCGGCATGGTCAGTCCCCCACCCTGGAAGGGTGGGGCACCCAGGCGGTCGTGGGCCACCCAAGCTGCGCTACTGCTCGCCATGTTGGCGGGGCTACTGAACGCCGCCTGCGCCCAGTGGAGCTACGACCGCGTCAAGCTCGGCCAGGAGCCGCGGGACTATGAACGGGCGTTCCCGGCGGAGTCGGCGCGGCGGACGCACCTGGGGCTGTGCAGTCTGTGCGAAGACGCGTTCGGGCGGACCGACGCGGTGGTGGTGCTGCTGACGCACGATCGGCGCGTGGCCGGTAAGGTTCACGCGACCCGGTTCGTCCGCGACTACGGGTTCAAGACGGACGAAGGGTTTCTGCTGCAGGGTGAGTTGGACCCGCAACTGGCGGAGCTACAGGCCACCGGGCCGATCGACGTGCTGCGCGTGATTGCCGGCGACCTGGCCGAATACCAGGGCGAGCGGGTGGCAATGGAGGCTCACGCCTGGGTAGCCGGCGGGCTGGTCCGCTTGATTCAATGTTGGCCGCACGTTAATGATGTCGGCATCGCGGCGGCGCGGCTGACCGAGTTGTTCGAGCTTGTCCCGGGCGGCGGCGAGGCGCGGATCGCCGTTGACCCGGCAGGGATATACCAGTTTGAGTACCGGAAGGGGAAGACGTACTGAGTAGCCGGGAGCCGTGGAGAAAATCGCCTCGACCGTTGTCGCCGGCCGCTGTGCCTTCGCGCGGAGGGCGCCGGGCGGTGTGGACGAATGAGCGGGGCGACCCGGCGCGAGCACGCCCAAACGCAAAGAGCGTCTGGAGCCCTTTACCTCATGGGCGGGCGGGCTATACTTTCGCGTTTCTCTTAGGGTAGGCGCGTATGACGGACGTATACGTTCCCTGGCCCGATCGTGGCCCCAAGCAGTTCCGCGGTCCAGCAAAGCTGATTGCTGCGCTGGCCGTCGCCATATACCGGGTATTCCGACTGCCGATTCGCCGCCTGGCGGCCCTGATCTTCTTCGCCGCGGTTGTCGGTGCCTGCCTGTTCGCCTGGGCGATCTCCGCGCTGTTTCGCACAGTAATCCAGGTCCAGACTCATCTGGTGGCGGCCAGTGAGGCGCAGGCGGGCGAGTCGATCAGCCTGGAGAAGCTGCGCCTGGGCATCGAGCAGTTGGGGCTGCTCACCCCGGCCTGGCTGCTCTGGCCGTTCCAGTGGCTGGTAGTACGCGACGTGATCGGCGTGGTCGGCGCGCTCGCTTTCGTGTCGCTCCTGGCCATGTACGCCATCTGGTGGGAGCGCAAGACCGCCGGCCATATCCAGTCGCGGCTCGGACCGATGCGCGTCGGAGGCTGGCACGGCTGGTCGCAGTCGCTGGCCGACGGCATCAAGTGCATCGCCAAAGAGGACACCGTCCCGGATCGGGCAGATCGGCCGCTGTTCCGGCTGGCCCCATACCTGTGCTTCGTCCCCGTGGTCATAGCGTTCCTGGCGTTGCCGTTCGGCGTGTACTGGGTGTTTCGCGAGCTGGACGTGGCGCTGCTGGTCATCCTGGCGATGCTGAGCATCGACGTGATGGGCGTTCTGATCGGCGGCTGGGCGAGCAACAACAAATGGAGCGTGTACGGGGCGATGCGTGAGGCGTGCCAGGTGGTCAGCTATGAGATCCCGATGGGGATGGCGCTGCTGATCCCGATCATGGTGGCTGGCTCACTGTCGCTGAGCAAGGTGGCCGAGTATCAGCAGGGCGGCTGGTTCAACTGGCTGGCCTGGCACAGCCCGTGGACGTTCGCGGCGATGTTCGTCTACTTCATCGCCTCGGTGGCCTCGTGCAAGCGCGCCCCGTTCGATCTGCCGGAGGCCGAGAGCGAACTGGTAGCCGGCTTCCACACCGAGTATAGCGGGTTCCGTTGGGCGGTGTTCTTCTTCGCCGAATACGCGGCCATGTTCGTCGTCAGCGGGCTGCTGGTGATCTTATTCCTCGGGGCGTGGGACGCCCCGTGGGTAGGCTTGGCACCCGAGGGCTGGAAGGACGGCGCGCTGTGGCAGCAGCTCGCCTACGGCGTTGTTTTCAGCGGGCCGTTATGGTTCGTCTTCAAGTGTCTGTTCTTCATTTACTTGCAGATGTGGATGCGCTGGACGCTGCCGCGGCTGCGGATCGACCAAGTGCTTTATTCCTGCGTCCAGGTGATGCTGCCGCTGACCATGCTCGCGCTGCTGTGCAGCGTCTTCTGGGAACTGTGGCTGCCGTCCTCGCTGGCGGCGTTCTGGGTGACCAAGGTGATCAGCATCGTTCTGGCCTTGATCGGTGCGGTCGGGGCCATCGCTGTCTTGTACGTGGCCTACGCCGGGTTCAGCAGGCGGCGGGTGTTGGTCGGCTCGCAGGCGGTC
>CAZNFA010000027.1:0-36638 GCA_964572345.1 uncultured Planctomycetales bacterium | reverse complement strand
CTGGAAACGGTCGTGTTCTACATCTTCGGCGGCTTGATGGTCGTCTCGTCACTGGCGATCGTCGTCAGCCGCAGCATCGTCCGCAGCGCGGTGTGGTTGCTGGGGACGCTCGTGTCGGCGGGCTTTCTTTACTTCCTGCTGTCGGCCAACTTCCTGGGCGCCATCCAGTTGATTGTCTACGCGGGCGGGATCCTAATCCTGATCGTGTTCGGCGTGATGCTGACGGCCAAAAGCCCATACGTGCGGTTCAACGCGCGGCCGCGCGAGATCGCCATCGCGGCGCTGGTGGGCGTGATCCTGTTCGCCGGGCTGAGCGGGTTAATGCTGGCGACGGATTGGCCGGCAATCCCGGGTGCCGCCCCGGCGCGCGAGGTGCAGCCGGTGGCGGACATCGGGCGGTCTCTGCTAACCCAGTACTTGATCCCGTTCGAGCTGGTTTCGGTCCTGCTGTTGGCGGTGATGATCGGGGCCGCCTATCTGGCCAGCCCGGAGAAGAAGTGAGCGTATGTTGGAGATCGGTCTCAACCACTACCTGATCGTCTCGGCCTTCGTCTTCTGCGCCGGCATCGCCGTGATGACGCTGAAGCGTAACGCGGTCGGGATTTTGATCGGGGCGGAACTGGTGCTGAACGCGGCTAACCTGAACTTCATCGCCTGCGGGCGCTACCGCGTGGGCGGGCTGGACGGGCAGATTGCGGCGGCGTTCGTGATCGTGCTGGCCGCCGCTGAGGCCGCCATCGCCCTGGCCATCTTCCTGAGCTTTTACAACAACCACGCCACGATCGACGTCGATCACGGCGACGCGCTGAAAGGATAAGCAACAGCAGCGATGGACGACCCTGGGTTCCTGCAATCTTGTCTGTTGGCGGGCGTGCTCGTCCCGCTTTTCAGCTTCGTGTATCTGGTCTTCCGCGGCAGCAAGATGAACGCCGGTGGGCGGGAGGACCACGAGCACGGCGGGAACGATGCGCACGACGCGCATCATCCCACGGGCCCGGGGCAGGGCGAGCCGCTTGCAGGCTGGGTGGCGACGACGGCGATCGGGATCTCGCTGATCCTGGCGATCATCGTCACGTATGGATGGTACGGGATGGGCGCGGAACAGCGGGCTGACGCGGCCGAGTACGCCGCGAGAACCGCGCCACTCTGGACGACAGTCGGCAACGTGCCGGTCCACTTCGGTGTCAAGCTCGACTCGCTGACCGTGATCATGTTCCTGATGGTGACGCTGTGCTCGACTTGCATCCACCTCTTCAGCATCGGGTACATGAAGGGTGACCCGCGCTTCGCGCGCTTCTTTACCTTCATGTCGCTGTTCTGCTTCTCGATGCTGGGGCTGGTGATCGCCCAGAATCTCTTGTTCCTGTTCGTCTTTTGGGAGCTGGTCGGGGTGTGCAGTTACTTCCTGATCGGCTTCTGGTTCGAGAAGAAAAGCGCCAGCGACGCCGGGCTCAAGGCCTTCGTCGTCAACCGCGTGGGCGACTTCGGCTTCATGATTGGTCTGGGGCTGTGTTTCCTATACCTGCAAACACTGTCGCTGGACGGCGCGACGGCGAGATTCGCCGCCGGGGCACGTGAGGCCGGCTGGATATCGGCGGCCGGGGACACGTTTCGTGTCCTAGGAGCCGAGCAGGCAGCAAGCCTATTCACCACGCAGTTCCTCGGCGTCAGCCTGGCGACCTGGATGGGCATCGGGCTGTTCTGCGGGGCGATCGGCAAGAGCGCCCAGTTCCCGTTGCAAGTGTGGCTGCCCGACGCGATGGAAGGCCCCACGCCGGTATCCGCCCTGATCCACGCGGCCACGATGGTCGCCGCGGGCGTCTACCTGGTCGCGCGGGTCTTTGCCCTGCTGACGCCGGGGGCGCAGATGTTCATCGCGGTGATCGGCTGCATCACGCTGACGATGGCGGCGCTGATCGCGATCGTGCAGACGGACATCAAGCGCGTGTTGGCGTATTCGACGCTGTCGCAGCTCGGGTACATGATCTTCGGGTTGGGGGTGGGCGCCTGGATCGCGGCGCTGTTCCACCTGCTGGTGCACGCGTTCTTCAAGGCCCTGCTGTTCCTCGGCTCCGGGCAGGTCATCGTCGGCTGCCACCACGAGCAGGACATACGGCGAATGGGAGGCCTGCTGCGAAAGATGCCGGTGACCGCAATCACTTTCCTGGTCGCGGTGCTGGCAATCTCGGGCGTAGGCATCCCCTGGACGAACATTGGGATCGGCGGGTTTTACAGCAAGGACGAGATTCTCGCCGTCGCCTACTACCGGCATCAAGAGAGGTGGACCCAAGCCGCCACGCATGACGAACACGCGACGTTGCCGACCGGCGGGCAGGTCTTGCTCGCCAGCTATGCGCAGCACGACCAGGAGGGTGCGCCAGAGAACCACGCGCCCGTCCCGGCCGGCGCCGGGCACAGCCCAGAAAAGGGAGAGATCGACTATGCCGCCCGGTATGCGGGCGGCGAACACGGCGTGGGCCAGCTACCGTGGGTTCTGCTCTTCCTGCCGATGCTGGTGGCGTATATCACGCCGTTCTACATGGGGCGCTGTTTCTTCCTGACGTTCCTGGGCAAGCCGCGCGACAAGCATGTACACGAGCACGCCCACGAAACCCCGCTGATGTACGTACCGCTGCTCATCCTGGGCGCCATGACGCTGGTGGTCGGCATTCCGGTGTGGGTCTTCCGCAGTTACGTGGCGGACGCCGCCCCCGGGCTAGTGCCGTTGGTACCGGCGATCGACGGGCACGACCACGCAATGCACGCGGCACACCAGGCTCTGCCGATCATCGTCGGCTTCGCGTTCGCGGTTGGGCTGGTGGCGGCGTACGCGATTTACCGGCGCGGTTTCGATATCTCCGAGAAGATCCGCGTGCTGCCGGTCATCCGCCAGGCCCACACGGTGCTGTGGAACAAGTTCTACTTCGACCACGTCTACAACACCGTCTTCCGCGACGGTGTCCGCTACGTGCTGGCGGTGATCTGCCGACTGTTCGACGACTGGATCGTGGACGGCATCGTGAACAACTCGGCTCGGCTGACCGAGCGCGTCAGCCGCTTCTCCGGCATCGTGCTCGACAACATGGGCGTGGACGGGCTGGTCAACCTGGTCGGCTACATCGCCTGGAACCTGGGCGGGCTGTTCCGCACCGTGCAGACCGGCATCGTCCGCAACTACATCCTGCTGGCGGCGCTCGGCATCGCCGGGCTGCTGGTCAGCCTGTGGAACATTACCTTGGCGGTGATCATCTTCGTGATCGCGGCGGGGATCATCGTGATCCCGTGGTCCCGCCGCCCTGCTGTGGCAAGTGAGCAATACCGATGAACGAAAGCTCGTCGCTACTGACCTGGATCGTGTTCGTGCCGACGATCGGCGGAGTACTGCTGCTGTTCTTCAACCGCTCCGATACGATCAAGCGCATCGCGCTGATGTTCACGATCATCCCGTTCCTGCTGAGCCTGTACTTGTTCCAGCCATACTTTGACGGGAGCGCCGGGGCCGCCGGCACGGGCTACGGGCAGGTCTTCTTCAAGCAGATCGTTCCGTGGATCTCGACTGAGGGGGGGTTCGAGGTCAACTATCACGTCGGCGTTGACGGGCTGAGCATGCCACTGGTGGTGCTGACCACGCTGATCACCATGCTGGCCTGCCTGGGAAGCTGGAACTTCGAGAGCTGGAAGACCAAACGCGGCCTGAAGGGCTACATGTTCCTGCTGCTGCTGCTCGAGACGGGCATGCTCGGCGTGTTCGTCGCCCTGGACTTCTTCCTGTTCTACATCTTCTGGGAGGTCATGCTGCTGCCGATGTACTTCCTCATCGGCGTGTGGGGCGGGCCGCGCAAGGAATACGCCGCGATCAAGTTCTTTATCTACACGCTGGCCGGCTCGGTGCTGATGCTGGTGGCCATGCTGGCGTTCTACTTCTACCCGGCGGCCGACAGCGGGCTGCGCACATTCAACATCCTCGAGTTGGCCGACAAAGCCCATCGGGCCATCTTCAACGATCCGAGCGCGCTGTTCCTGGGCTTCAAGTTCTCGACGATCATGTTCGTCCTGTTGTTCATCGGGTTCGCCATCAAGGTGCCGATCTTCCCGTTCCACACGTGGTTGCCTGACGCGCACGTCGAGGCGCCCACGCCGATCAGCATGATCCTGGCCGGCATTCTGCTGAAGATGGGCGGCTACGGCCTGTTCCGGATCTGCTATCCGATCTTGCCGGAGGCCGCCAAATACCTGGCCGTCTTCCTGGGCACGTTGGGGGTGATCAACATCATATATGGCGCGCTGTGCGCCATGGCCCAGGACGACTTCAAGAAGCTGGTCGCGTACAGCTCGATCTCGCACATGGGCTACGTGCTGCTGGGGATGGCGGCCATGACCCAGGCCGGATTCCAGGGCGCGATGTTCCAAATGATCGCACACGGCATTTCCAGCCCCATGTGCTTCTTCCTCGTGGGCGTCATCTATGATCGGGCCCACCATCGAGAGATCAACCGCTTCGGCGGGCTGTGGCTGACGATGCCGGTTTACGGCTCGCTGGCGACGCTGGGCTTTTTCGCGTCGCTCGGTCTGCCGACATTGTGCGGGTTCATCGGAGAGATATACGCGATCTTCGGCACCTTCGTCTCGCCCGACGAGGCGCTGGGCCCTTATGCCATACCGTTCGCCATCCTGGCGGCGGCCGGCGCGGTCCTGACCGCCGGCTACATCCTGTGGATGATCCAGCGCGTGTACCTGGGCAAGGAACGGCCGGAGTACACCGGCTACTCGGACGCCTCACTGCGCGAAATCGTGGTGCTGGCCCCGATGGGAATCCTGGCCGTCGCGCTCGGCATCCTGCCGAAGCAGACCCTGCTCGACTTCGTGACCGGAACGCTCAACAACATACTGGGGCTCAGCGGCATATAACGCTGCCCGAGCTGTAGACGCCGATGAACAATCTGCTTGCCATCATCTGGATGCCCGACAGCGAGACGATGGGGTTCGTCTTGCCGGAACTGGTGCTGGTGGCCACGCTGGCCGTGTTGCTGATCGCCCCCCTGCTCATCGGCCGTAACACGCGGATCACCGGGCTGATCGCGCTGGCCGGCTGCGTGGTGGCCGCCATCGCCGCCGGCTACACCTTCGGCTCGGTGGCCGACGGGCCGCGCGAACTGTTCGGCGTCCAATCCGTTGGCATGAGCGCGGCGGGGCCGGGGATGCTGGCGGCAGACCGGCTGGGCATGTTCTTCCGCATGTTCCTGATGGTCTTCCTGGTGGCGATCATCGGCATGTGGTTCATGCTGGACGCGGCGCGTGAACGACACGCTCCGGAGTTCTTCACCCTGCTGGTGGCCAGCGCTCTAGGCATGGCGCTGATGGCCAGCACGGTCAACCTGGTGCTAATGCTGATCGCGATCGAGCTGGCCTCAATGCCCAGCTTCGCGCTGGCCGGCTTCGACCGACACCGCCGCATCGCCTCGGAAGCCGCGGTCAAGTACGTCATCTTCGGGGCGGCCACCAGCGGGTTCATGGTGTACGGGGTGAGCATTCTGTACGGGATGTTCGGCACGCTGCACATCCCGACGCTGGTGGAACGTATCGCGGCAGCCGACGTCTCCGGGCCGCTGCTGGCGATCGCGCTGCTGGCGGTCTTCGCGGGGATCGGCTTCAAGATCTCGGCGGTGCCGTTCCACTTCTGGTGTCCGGATGTGTTTGAAGGGGCCTCATTGCCGATCGCCACGTGGCTGAGCGTTGCCAGCAAAGCCGCCGGGCTGATGCTGCTCTTGCGACTGGTCTATTTGTTCGCCGGCCCGACGGACGCGGCGTACGCGCAGGGCGTCCTGCCGTTGATCAGCTACGGTATCGGGTTCTTCGGGATCTTGACGTGTACGATCGCGAACCTGGCCGCGTACCGGCAGAACAACGTGCGCCGACTGCTGGCCTACAGCTCGATCGCCCACGCCGGGTACATGCTGTGCGCCGGCGCGATCGTGTTCCGGGCGGACGAGTCGGCCGTGGCGCCGATCAGTGCCGTGATCGCCTATCTGATGATCTACATGTTCATGAACCTCGGGGCGTTCATGTCGCTGGGGCTGCTGGCGTCGGACTGCGGCAGTGAGAGGATCGACGCGTTCACCGGCCTGGGCTACCGCGATTGGCCGGCCGCAGCCTCGTTTACCATCTGCCTGGTCTCGCTGATCGGGCTGCCGCCGTTGGGCGGCTTCATCGTCAAATGGTGGCTGATCTACGCCCTGGGGGCCGCGGCCCAGGCCGAGGCCGCGCCGCTGTTGTGGATCCTGGTCATCGCGATCGTGATCAACTCGGCGATCAGCCTGTTCTACTACGCACGCATCTTGCGGCAGATGTACCTGCGCGGCGAAGAGACGGTCGGCGGCCGGCTGCGGGCCCCCGTGCTGGGCAAGGGCTTGGTGCATCTCTGCGCAGTGATCCTGCTGCTGACTGGCACGATTCTGATCGAGACGCTGAAGCGGAACGCGGACGCCGCCGCCGAGCAAGTGTACACGGCTTCGGCGCCCTCGCCGGATGTCGAGCTGGTGCGGGAGGGACCGTAACGGGGACGACTGGCCGGCCGGCGCGCAGCTCCCCGCGTTATGCCGAGACCCACGCCATCAGGGTGCCGCTCTGTTCGGCCAAGTTTTTGTCCGGGGTGGAACGCCTTTTGCGGGTTCAAACCACTGGCTCAGTGCGCGGTCCGCGTAGCGCGTTTCGCGACGCCAGGCGCGCGCCGAAGTGGGGAGTTTCGCGCACATGGCGGGTGGTCCGAGGCGGTGGCCCCTTCAAATCCGCCCGGTACCCGGTTAGGATGCGGCAACGCCTTGCGTGCCCGCGGCTGGTCAACCGCAGTGCATCAGGGACTTGCCACATGGAACCATTATGATGGATTTCGACCTGCCTGAGGAGATCGTCGCTCTACGCGACGTGGTGCGCCGCTTCGCCGCCGAGGAAATCCGCCCCTACGTCAAGCAATGGGACGAACAGCAGTCGGTGCCGCCCGAGTTCCTCAAGAAGCTCGGCGACCTGGGCGCTTTGGGACTGATGATACCGAGCGAGTACGGGGGCACGGGTCTGGGGCATCTGGCCAACGCGGTGGTGGTCGAGGAGCTCTGCCGGCAGGACGGCTCGATGGGCTTTCTCATGGCCGGCCACGCCGGACTGTGCACGACCCACTTTCTGCTGGCAGCGAACGAGGAGCAACGCAAAAAGTATCTGCCCAAGCTGGCCACCGGCGAGTGGATGGGCGCGTGGGGGTTGACCGAGCCGGGCAGCGGCTCCGACGCCGCGGCGCTGCAGACCCGCGCCGAGAAAGATGGCGATGGCTGGCGCCTGATCGGCCAGAAGCAGTTCATTACGAACGCTTCGTTTGCACAGGTATTCGTGGTCGTCGCCCGGACCGACCCGGACAAGGGGCACAAGGGGATCTCGGCTTTCATCGTCGAGCGCGGCACGGAGGGGTTCGGAGTAGGCGCTAAGGAAGACAAGCTGGGCATCCGCTCGAGCGACACGGCCACGCTTGAGATCGACAACGCCTATGTCGGCCCCGAGGCCCTGCTCGGCGAGTACAACCGCGGGTTCTACGACGCGCTGGGCGTGCTGGAACGGGCCCGCATCGGCGTCGCCGCCCAGGCCCTCGGCATCGCCCGCGCCGCGCTGGAAGAATCGATCGCCTACGCCAACGAGCGCGAGACCTTCGGCAAACCCATCGCCAGGCATCAGGCGGTTCAGTTCATGCTGGCCGATATGGCGACCGGGATCGAGGCCGCCCGGCTGCTGGTGTGTGACGCGGCGATGGCGCTGGATCGGGGCGCGGATGCCCGCATGAAAGGCTCGCTCGCCAAAGTGTTCGCCAGCGAGATCGCCATGCAGGCGACGATCAACGCGGTGCAGATTCACGGGGGCGCGGGTTGTACGAAGGATTTCCCGGTTGAGCGCTACATGCGCGACGCCAAAGTGGTCGAGATCGGCGAAGGCACGAGCGAGATTCAGCGGATGGTAATCGCGCGCGAGCTGCTCAAGTCGGGCGCCGCGTGACGGGGAACAATAGGCGGGAGGATACCAGGCGTGGACTTCAACCTCGACGATGACCAGCGTCAACTGCGGGACGCCTTGCGCTCCTTTTGTGACGGCGAGATCGCACCCAAAGCCGTACAGCGCGACGAGCAGGCTCATTTCGAGGACGGGCTGATCGAAAAGCTCGGGGAGATGGGCCTGTTCGGAATGTACGTCCCCAGCGAGTATGGCGGAACCGACCTGGACGTGGTTTCCTACGTCATGGCGGTGGAGGAACTCTCGCGGGCCTGTGCGGCCACAGGCATTCTGATTTCGGCCCACCACTCGCTGGCGGTCGATCCAATCCTCGAATACGGGACCGAAGAGCAGAAGCGTAAGTATCTGCCCAAGATGAGTACGGGCGAATGGGTCGGCTGTCATTCGCTGACCGAAGCGGGCAGCGGCAGCGACGCCGGCGCCGCACGCTGCATGGCCGTCGAGAAGGACGACGGCTGGCACATCGACGGGACCAAGTGCTTCGTCACCAATGGCGGCGAGGCTCACGTCATCATCCTCTTCGCCGTCACCGACCCGGACAACCCGCGTCGACGCCTCTCAGCGTTCATCGTTGAGAAGGACACGCCGGGTTGCCGCGTCGGCAAGAAAGAGAAGAAGCTCGGCATCCGGGGGTCCAGCACGACCGAGCTGATCTTCGAGGATTGCGTGATCCCCAAGGAGCAACTGCTGGGCGAGCGCGGCCGGGGGCTGAAGATCGCGCTGTCCACGCTGGACGGGGGCCGGCTCGGCGTCGCGGCGCAGGCGGTCGGCATCTCACAAGCGGCCCTGGAAGCCAGTGTGAGCTACAGCCAGGAGCGTCATCAGTTCAACCGCCCGATCTGCGCCTTCCAGGCGATCCAGTGGAAGCTGTCGGACATGGCGATCGGGATTGCCGCCGCGCGCCTGCTGACCTACCGCGGCGCGTGGCTCAAGCAGAATCGCCGCCCGTACGAGGCCGAGGCCGCCATGGCCAAGCTCTACGCCAGCGAGATGTCGAGCCGGGTGACCAACGCGGCCATCCAGGTCTACGGCGGGTACGGCTATATCGACGAATACCCGGTGGAACGGCTTCTGCGAGATGCCAAGATCACCGAGTTGTACGAGGGAACCAGCGAGATCCAGCGGCTAGTGATCGGGCGGCAACTGCTGACCCAGCCCGACTGGGTCGCACGAGGATGAGTCTATGCCAGGCAATCATTCGTATCTGGTAGCCGCCAAACGCAGCCCGACCGGGCGCTTCTTGGGCGGATTGTCGAAACTCACGGCCACGGCCGTCGGCGGACAAGTCGCCAAGGCGTTGCTCGATGAGGTCCAGGTGGACCGGGCGGCAATCGACGAGGTGCTGATCGGACAGGTGGTGCAGGCCGGTGCGGGGCAAAACCCGGCCCGCCAGGTGGCGCTGGCCGCCAACATCCCCGACACGATCTCCGCCTGCACCGTCAACAAAGTCTGCGGCAGCGGGCTGCAATCCGTGATGTTCGCCGACCAGATCATCCGCGCCGGTGACGCCGACCTGATTCTCGCCGGCGGGATCGAGTCGATGAGTCAGGCACCCTACCTGACGCGCGGGATGCGGGCCGGCACCAAGTTCGGCGACGCGCAGTTCGTGGACGGGCTGCTCTACGACGGGCTGACCAACGTCTTCGACGGCGACCTGATGGGCGTCATCGCCGAGGAGACAGCCGAGAAGTTCAGGCTGACGCGCGAGCAGCAAGACGAGTTCGCCGTCCGCAGCCACCAGTTGGCCGGGCAGGCCCAAGCGGCCGGGCTGTTCAACGCCGAGCGCGTGCCCATCGAGCAGCGCCGCGGTAAGGAACCCGTGACGGTGGACGAGACGATCCGTGAGGACACCAGCGTGGACGCGATGGCCTTGCTCAAGCCCGCGTTCGCCAAGCACGGGACCATCACCGCCGGCAACGCCTCGGCCCTCTCAGACGGGGCCGCGATGGTTCTGGTAGCGAGCGAGAGAGGGCTGTCCAAGGCCGGCGGGCAGGCTCTGGCCCGGGTCGTGGCCAGCGCCACCGCGGGCGGTCCCCCACGCGAGCTGTTCCTCACACCTGTGCAGGCCTCCAAGATGGTCTGTGAGAAGGCCGGGTGGCAGCTCGACGACGTGGATCTCTGGGAGCTCAACGAGGCCTTCGCCGCACAGATGCTGGCGTGCCTGCAAGGACTCGAACTGGACCCGGAGAAGGTGAACGTTCACGGCGGTGCCATCGCGCTGGGACACCCGATCGGCGCGAGCGGAGCCCGTATTCTGAGTACTCTGCTGCATGCGATGAAACACCGTCAAGTCAAGCGCGGCGTGGCGGCGTTGTGTCTCGGCGGCGGGAACGCCGTCGCTATGGCGGTGGAAACGGTTTAACCTCGGGCTTGAGTGTGTTGGCCAGCTAGGACCGGTGAGGGAGGAGTACCGTGGAGATTCGCACGAACATTCAGACGGTGGCGGTCATCGGCACGGGCGCAATGGGGGCCGGGATTGCCCAGGTCTTCGCGGTTTCCGGGCGGACCGCGCTGATGCACGACGCGCAGGCCGGGGCCGTGGACCATGCCATCAATGTGATCGGCAAGTCGCTCGACAAGTTCGTCAGCAAGGAGAAGATGTCGGCTAAGGACGCCGAGGCGGCCAAGGGCAAACTCAAGCCCTGCGCGCTGTCGGACGTCAAGCAGGCGGACCTGGTGATCGAAGCGGTCAACGAAGACCCGGCCGTGAAACACCCCCTGTGGACCGAGCTGAATACGCTGGCCGCGCCCGACGTGATCTTCGCCAGCAACACCAGCAGCATCTCGATCAGCGAGCTGGGCGCCGTCAGCGGCCGGCCCCAGCAGTTCATCGGCATGCACTTTTTCAACCCGGTGGTGCTGATGAAGCTGGTCGAGGTGGTGGTCGGGTTGGAGACGGCCGAGCCGGTGGTCGCCGCGGTCACCGATCTCGCCCAGCAGCTCGGTAAGACGCCGCTGCGGGTGAAGGATCATCCCGGCTTCGTCAGCAACCGTGTGTTGATGCCGCTGATCAACGAGGCGATCGCCTGCTACGCGGACGGCGTGGCCGATGCCGAAACGATCGACGAGGTGATGAAGCTCGGTTGTGCGCACACGATGGGTCCGTTGACGACGGCGGACCTGATCGGTTTGGACGTGTGCCTCGCCATCATGGACGTGTTGCACCGCGACCTGGGTGAAGACCGCTACCGCCCCACCCCGCTGCTGCGCACGATGGTGCGGGCCGGTCGCCTGGGGCGCAAGTCCGGAAAGGGGTTCTACGAGTATGAGTAGCCGGGTCAAGCCACTCACACAGGTAGAGTTCGAGCCGAGACCGCCGGTCGCCACGATCCGCTTTACCACCGAAGGCGACGTGAACATCTTCTCCTCCCGCGTGCTGGGCGAGCTGGGCACGTGCGTGGACCGCGTAGCCCAGGACGCCACCATTCGCTTCGTCGTGCTGCGCGGCGTCGGGCGGACGTTTCTAGCCGGGGCGGACATCAATGAGCTAGCCGCCTACGACGAGGAGCGCGCCCACGCGCTGACCACCCACGGCCACCACGTGGTGGACGCAATCGAAGCGCTGCCGCAAGTGACCATCGCCGCGCTTAACGGGCATGCCTTGGGCGGGGGCTGCGGGCTGGCCTTGGCCTGCGACTTCCGCATCCTGGTGGCAAACGCCCTAATCGGACAGCCCGAGGCCCGCCTAGGGCTGACCACCGGCTGGGGCGGGACCAAGCGGTTGCCCAAGCTGGTTGGGTTGCCGCACGCCCGGCGGCTGCTCTACTCCGGCCAACCTGCCTCCGCCGAAGAAGCACTCAAGATCGGCCTAGTGGACGAAGTCGTGCCCACCGCCGACCACCTGGACGAGGCGCTGCGGCGCTGGTTCGATTTCCTCTCCGGCGGCTCGCCCGCCGCCATCCGCCGCCTGAAGCACGCCATGCTGCACGGCGATGAGATCACGCAGTTCGGCCTGTCCTTCAGTTGCTCAGACGCCAAGGAGGGCATGCACGCGTTTCTCGAGAAGCGCCCGCCCACTTGGAGCACTTGGGCGTCCCGCCCGCCAGATGGGTAGTGCGGGCGTCCCGCCCGCCAGATGGGTAGTGCGGGCATCCCGCCCGCCAGATGGGTAGTGCGGGCGTCCCGCCCGCCGCGTGCCACTGGTGGCTTGCCCACCAGTGCCCTGCTAATCGGCCTTCTCAACGCGTACCGGCTCCCCATCCTGCACCACGCCGAGCGTCTGCGGATCCGCCTCCAGCACGCCGACCACGTTCACCGGACTGTAAGGCTGCTGCCCGAAGAACAGACACAGGGCCCGTCCCGGCGGCCAGTAAGCCACTGTCCCCGAGGGAACTTCCGGCTGGGCATCTTCTTCGCCAGCTTGAATCGGCGTCGCGAAATAGACCTCATCACCCCAGCGCTGGGCCTTCGACTCGAGGGGTAAGGCCTCCGCGATCAGCCGGGCGGCGTTTGAGTCGTTCAGCGTGGCAGTCACGACCACCCGGCCAAGCGTGATTCGGAGCCGCGCCATGCACTCTCTCCGCCGACGGGTCAGACCACCCCATCGGCACGTTAGGCACCGCTACCGCGCTCCAGATGGGTCAGGGCGCGCCACCCCTGGAATGTCGCCCAGCCCCAGGCGCCCTGGCATTTCGAAGCTACGGTTCGACGTAACCGATCCCCCAGTCGAGCGCGCAGCCCAGAACGTCGTCGCAAAGGGCGAAGTCCAGCATATTGAGGTTATCTTCGAACGCCAGGCCGAGGTCGGCGCCCCCGCTGTAGACCCCGAACACGCCGCCCCCTTCGGAGCTGAACAGGTCCGCCGGGCTGTATAGCCCGCCCAGGCTCGGGGAGTCGGGTGTCAGCGAGAAAAGGACCTGGTCGATCCCCGGGGTGAATACGTGGTCGCCGTCGTCGAACACAGTGAACGCGTCGATATCATCCGCCGGCACCAGACCGAGCACAGTTGGACCTACATACAGCAGCTCCCCGCCGCAAGCGTTCGGGTCGTTGTCGATGAAAATGTCGGCGCCGCTGGGGGTGGCGCCGGGCAGGGCCGGCAGCGACGGACTGTCGCCGGTAAGCGAGAAGAAGATGTACTCCGGCGGCTCCGATGGGCCGGGGCTGGCCCCGCCGCTCCCTGCACCGGCATTCGTGTTGTCGAGCGGATTACCGGGCCGGTTCGGCATCGTCGGCGAGGTACTGGGCAGGAGGCTGAAGTCCACCCCCCCCGCGTCACCCTGGTTAAGTACCAGCGTGTTGTTGTTTGCGCGTGAGCCTAGCAGCGGACCGGGGGCAGGCGGGACCGGGCCTAAGCGGTCGAACAGCAGCAGTGACATGTAGGCGTCACCGGCCGCTTGATTCTTGGACGCCTGCTCCTGCACGTTGAAGGGCAAGCCCAGCGCTACCATGTTCGGATCCGGCGGGACGCCACCCTCGGACAACCGGTCAACCGAGAGGATCAGCACAAAGGTCTCATTGGTGACAGTGTGATTGTCGAACGAAAGACCATCTACGTCATCTTCGTCCGACAGGCACAGGTTCGGGGCCGGGATCTCGACGATCGGGCCGGGCGCACTGAGGACGTCGGCGGCCATGAAGCCGAGGTCGATGGTCGGCGAGTCCGGATCAATCGAGAACAGGGGTGGTGCCAGCGGATCAGCAGCCGTCGGCGTAGGCCCCAGCGGATTGCGCATCGTCATGGGCGGGATTGAGGGACCATCAGCCATCAGCTCGTGTGCCGGCACCGCCGACACGCAAACTAGAAGCACTCCGATAAACAGCGCGCGAGTTGCACAATTGAACATCATCCACCTCCTGACGGCTCCACAGAGAAAGCCGTGCTCGAGAGCTCCAGTGTTGCCTGAGCACATTATAACAGGTGTTGCAGCCGAGTTCGCAAGTTTTTTGACCGCCGGCGGCTTCGGACAACCGGACGACCACCCGCGCCGCAGTTGCTAGCGTGAGCCGTCACCCGAACCGGTGCGCCAGCGCGGCCACGCTGGGTCGTGCCGCAACTTGAAAAGGACCAGCTTGGCTCGGAAGCAATAGTTCTCATTGTCATACTGCTGCCACGCATCGGTCAGCGCTGCGATGGCTTTATCGCGTTGCCCCGCGGACAGCTCGTGCAGCCCCCGATAGAAATGCGCCCCGGCCATCATCAGCCGGTGCTTTTCCGAACTTTCCGCCTGTTCATCCGCCACGGCTTTCAGTGCCTCCCAGCCCGGATCGCCACGTTGGCAGCCGACCAGCGCCTCCAGCCACTGGCGTGTCCAGCCGGGCGGCAGGCGCGTCGTGAAATCGAGCTCGCCAGGCCACATCCCCACCGGCGGTGTGCAACCGATAAGCCGATAGGCGGCGTCGAGCAGCAGCAGCGGCTCGGCATGCACGCCGGCGCGCTGCACGCCCACAGCGAGCGCTCGTTCGGCGGCGGCGCGATTGCCCGCACTAGCTGCGATGAGCGCCTCGTAGAACGTTACGTCGGGGTCGTAGCGCGTGTCTTGATCAGGGCTGATCTGTTCGCGGTAGCGGTCCACACGCATCTTCTCGGCGTTGTCGTAATCGCCCAGCCAGAAGTACAGTCGCATGCTGTAAACGTCGCGTTCCATGGCGTCGGACCGCGATACCCTAACGGCCGGTTCGCTGATCCGACGCCAAGCGTCGAGCGCGCCACGAACGTCTCCCTGGCTTTCCAGACAACCCGCCTCGGCCGCGTAGCCGCGCGGGCTGGCAGGCTCGGCGCGCTGAGCATCACGGGCCGCATCCAGGCTGCTGCGGTACGCCGCCTGCGACTTCGCGGGCTCCTCTTCGGCCGCGTAGATTTCGGCCGCCAGCAGATGCGTGATCGACAGCAAATAGCGCGCGTACGCCTTCCGGGGCTGGGCGGCGGCGACGAACTCGAGGCGCGAGACCGCCTTCTCGTAGTACTTGATGTCGCGCAGGAAGTACATGAGCTGGTTCATCGCCCGCGCCTGGTGCAGCATCGCCTGCACGAAGTTCGGGCGCTTGCTGATGGCCTTGTCAAACGTGCGCTCCGCTTCCTTCGGGTCAGTGCCCCAAACGGCCTGCGCCCGAAAGAAATAGCCGGCAGCGCTGGGTTCCACACCCAGTGCATCGCCCTGCTCGATGTGCTGGAGGGCTTGGGGCCACATCGCGGTGCCTTCCGCGGTCATCCGCCGACGATACGCCCAGGCGAGCAGGTAATGGGCGTCCGGGTCGTTGGGCTGGCGTTCGAGGATGCCCTCCGCCAGGCGCACGGTCGTTTTCGACTCGGTGCGGATGTGCGCGAACGCCTCGACCATCTCGCGGCGGTACCGATCACCGAGGAATCGACTGGCCCAACCGAGTTGGGCCAGAGCCCGATCCTTCTCACGATAATCCTCCATCAAGACTGCCCAAGCGTTGTCGATGCCTTTGTTGCCATAGGCGTGGGTGACGCCCAACAGCAACGGAACTAAGACGACAATCGCCGCGACAGCCGTGATCGCGCCGGCCAGGGCCGGGTGCCGACGAACCCAACGAACCGTCTTCCCCACCGGGCCGACCCGCCGACTGGCGATCGGAAAATCCTCGGCGTAACGCCGCAGGTCGCCAGCCATCTCCGCCGAACTGGGGAAACGGCGCCGCGGCTCCTTCTCCACGGCCCGCAGGCAGATCGTCTCGAGATCCACCGGGATATGCGCGTCGATCCGCCGTGGCGGCTTGGGGTCGCGCTTCAAAACCTGCGTGATGATCTGGTCGTACGTTTCGCCCTCAAACGGCCGCGTCAGCGCCAGCGTCTCGTAGAGCGTCACCCCCAGCGCGTACACGTCCGTGTGCGGACCGATGGCTTTGCCGCCGCCGGAGACTTGCTCGGGCGACATATACGCCGGCGTGCCAACCAGCTCGGCGCTGAGCGTCATTCCCGGCTCAAAGAGCAAACGGGCGAGCCCGAAGTCCGTAATGTGCAACTTGTCGTCACGGCCGAGCAGGAGGTTCTGCGGCTTGATGTCCCGGTGCACGACGCCCTGCTCGTGCGCGTGGTGCAGCGCCTCGGCGACTTCCGCCACCAGCCGGGCAATACGCTTGTAGTCGCCGGTGTGTCGTTCGGTCCGCGGCGCGCCGCGGTGAAGGATGGCGGAGATGGACGAGCGGATTCGGCTGGCGGACTTCTCGCCCACGCGCTCCTTTGCCGCGCGAGGGCTCTCGCCATCCGCCGGCGGCGTAATGCCGTCGGCCGCGGGCGGCAGCACCCGCGTCGGCGATTCCCGCTCGCTCGTCGCCGACGCGTCTCTCAGACGTAGGAAGAGCGGATCGTCCTGAAGAACCTTGTAGAGGCTTTGCCCGTCGATCAGTTCCATGGCGTAGTAGAACTGCCCCTGCTCCTGCCCCTGGGCGTAGATGGGAACGATGTTGGTGTGGTGCAGGCGGGCGGCCGCCTGGGCCTCCTTGTGGAAGCGTGCGACCGCCCGCTCAGATTGCACCAACCCCCCCCCGGTCAACACCTTCAAGGCCACGACGCGGTTCAAGCTGGTCTGCCGGGCGCGGTAGACGACGCCCATCCCGCCGCGGCCGATTTCCTCGAGGATTTCAAAATCGCCAATCCTCGACGGCACAGGGGAAGCGGGGCCGGGCTGGGCGGGCGTGCTGCGCGCGTCGAGATCCCAGCGGCCGTTTTCCACCGAGCGGGCGGCACTCAAGTCCCCGATCAGTTGCCCGGTCTCCCGGCACTTGGACGCGCACGCCGGGCAACCAGCCAGGTGGGCGCGGATGGCCTCGGTCTCTGGGGGCGTCAACTCCCCCTCGATGAAGTCGAGCAGCCGGGCATTGACCTCTTCGCAGGTCATCGCAGTGCCGAATCGTCGAGTCGTTGCAGCTTGTCGCGGAGCACCTGCATCGCCTTGCTCAAGCGGGCTTTGGTGCCCGCCAGGGTCAGCCCGGTCGCCTCGGCAATCTCCTCGCGCGGCAGATCCTGGAAATAGCGCATCACCACCACGCTGCGCAGATCCTCGTCCAGCTCTTGCAGGACCGCCAAAATCCTGGCGGCCCGATCGCGTTTGAGCGCCTTGCCCGAGGGCGTGGTGAGCGGGTCGATCGCTTGATCGTAACCGGGCTGAGCGCGACGGACCGCGCGCGCCGCCGGCTGGACCGAATCGTGTCGCGCACGCTGGGCATCGATGCAGCGCCGCCGAGCGACCTGGTACAGCCACCCCCGAATGCTCCGCGTCGGCAGCGAGCCGGCCTCCAGCCGACAACACGCTGCCAGCACGTCCTGGACAATGTCTTCGGCCAAAGCGGAGTCGCCAGTCATGCGCCGGCAGAATAGGCGGAGCTCGTCGCCGTAGCCGCGCTCGATCGCCGCGATCGCCTTTGCGTCGCCGATCCGCAATCGCGCCATCAGCAATTGATCGTCGCGGCCGAGCTGCGAGGCGGTGAGATCATCTTCCGATTCGGGCATAACACAGCCCCGACGTGACGCCGCTGAGCTTCGCCGCTCGACGGCCGGGCCCCTGCCCGATCATGCATCGGGCGAACGAAGGGCCCCTGCGACGCCTCCCGCATGTTACCGCCGATTCAACCCAGCGGGAATCCTGTCCGCGGACACGCGACGCCGTGCCTGAGTGGCGGCGCGACCACCGGCGACGACGCGCGGCGGCCGGGAAACACCTTGACTTTCGCTGAGCGGTGTGTTAGGCTTGTCATAGATACATACGGATTCATTCTGTCGTCGTAAGAGTATCGCTTTCATATCGGTACATCCGCAATAAGTGCTTGTCTCCCAAAGTGTTACGGCGCGCACGCGGCGTGACGCCCGGCCCGGTTTGCCGCCTCGGTGACCGCCCCTGGGCAGGTGCGCGCGATTGGGTGGCTCGCGCATCTTGCCCGAGTTTCACGGGTACCGGCCCCGTGGCACCCTGGTTTTGTCGGGTGCTCTGAGAAAGGCCCAAGTCGGTGTGCCGATCGAGCGTTGGGCAGGCCAAGCGGCTTGGCGCTCGGGGCGGCATTGGCCGACGCGGCGGAAAAGAGGTGACCGGCAACACATTGGCGTGGACTCGCCCTCCACGGACTGGGTACGGCTTTGGATGAAGCGTTCGTGTAGTCAGCCTCATACTCTTATCGGACGTGACCTGAGGCCGCATCCACGTAAACCTTCTTCAAATCTATGGTTAGCTGAAAAGGAAAGGGATTACGATGAGACGCAATCATTCGCTACTTCCAAATGTGCTGACCGCATCAGTCCTGTTGGGCGCGGCCATCGCGCTCGCGCTGACGCCCCCCACCGCCAACGCCGAGGTGATCCACGTCTGCTGGGACGGCAGCGGCGATTACCTCACCATCCAGGAGGGCATCGACGCCGCCTCCGATGGCGACGAGGTGGTCGTCTGCGACGGGGTCTACACCGGCCCCGGCAACAAGAACCTCGACTTCCACGGCAAGGCGATCACCGTCCGCTCCGAGCACGGTTCGGAGAGCTGCGCCATCGACTGCGAGGACGAAGGGCGGGGCTTCCACTTCCACAGCGGCGAGTCCGACAGCTCGGTCGTCGATGGCTTCCTGATTAACAACGGGAGCGCGGATCTCGGTGGCGGTATCGCGTGTGAAGGTGACAGCAACCCAACGATCAGCAACTGTACGATCCAGTCCAGCACGGCCGCCTTCGGCGGCGGGGCCATCTACTGCGACCGCAGCAACCCCACGGTGACCGGCTGCGCGCTCAACTTCAATTCGGCAGCCTACCTTGGCGGCGGAGTGTACTGTGCGACAAGTCATCCCATCATCACGGACTCTCAGATCTGGTACAACACGGCTGGCCAGTGGGGAGGTGGATTCTGTGGCGTCGGTCAGAGCAGTCCCACGATCAGCAACTGCATCATCAAGGAGAACACAACCCTGGAGGCGGGCGGCGGCCTCTTCTGCTACTCGGGCAGCGACGCCACGATCAGCGACTGCGAAATCGCGGAGAACGCCGCCAGCAAGGGAGGCGGCGTTTATTGCTACGACAGCTCGCCAACGATAGCCGACTGCACCATCACGGAGAACACGGCGGTCAGCCACGGCGCGGGCATTTACTGCGACGCCGCCAACCCGACGATCATCGCCTGCACGATCACGCACAACGCAGTGGACGGCGACGGTGGCGCCGTCTGTTGCTATCACCACAGCAGCCCCACAATCCGCGAGTGCACCATCATGTACAACTCCGCCACCAGCGGGGGTGGGGCTCTCGCTTGTCGTCAGAGTTACCCGACGCTCACCGATTGCCTCATCCACTTCAATACGGCGAACGGCAATGGCGGCGCCATCGACTGCCGGCAACGCAGCAGCACTGCGATTGACAACTGCGCGATCACGGGAAACAGGGCCGACGAGAATGGCGGAGGCGTGTACTGCCATTCCTGGAGCGACGTAACACTGACCGGCTGCACAGTGAGCGGAAACAGCGCATACAAGGGTGGTGGCCTATACTGCGACGAGTACAGCAGCACAACGATCAGCGGCTGTCTGATCATGGGGAATACGGCAGATAGCACAGGGGCCGGCATTTTCAGTGGCTACTATCACTTCACGAGCGCGACGATCACGGACTCTGTGATCGCTGGGAACGTGGCGCGGTTTGGCGGGGGCGGCATCTACTGCCACTATCAGGCAACGATCATCAACTGCGAGATCACGACAAACGTCGCGGGCAGCGGTGCCGGCATATATTGCCACCATTGCAGGACCACGATTGCCAACTGCACGATTGCCGAGAATCTCGCGATGGCGTGCGGCGGTGGCATCAATTGCGTCCGCGGTGGGACCCAGGCAGCAATCACCAACTGCACGATCACAGGAAATGTGGCCGGCGAAGATGGCGGCGCCGTCAATTGCCACTACCGCAGCAGAGCGACGCTCACGAACTGCACGATTGCAGCGAATTCTGCCAACAACGGGCGGACGCTGGCTTGCGATTCGTCGCACCAGAATTATCCCAGCAACGTCGAGATCACCAATTGCATCCTTTGGAACGGCGGCGACGAAGTCTGGAACAATGACGAGTCGACGATCGCGATCAGCTACAGCGACATCTTTGGCGGCTGGCCGGGCGCGGGCAACATCGATGCGGATCCGTTGTTCGTCGATCTCGACAGCGACGATTACCATCTGTCGGCCGGCTCGCCATGTATCGACGGCGCGTGCAACTGGGCTGTGCCGCCGGATACTGCTGACCTCGACGACGATGGCGACACCGATGAGTTCACCCCGCTTGATCTCGACGGCGAGGGTCGCTTCTTTGACGATCCCGACACGCCGGACACCGGCTGCGGCTGTGCGCCGATCGTGGACATGGGCGCCTACGAGTTCGGCGAAACCGGCCCGCAGCCGTGCCCCGGCGACCTCGATTGCGACCGCGTCGTGGGCCACTCGGACCTGGGCATCCTGCTGGCGGCGTGGCAAAGTTCCGCCGACGGTGATCTGAACTGCGACGGCGTCACCGACCACGCCGACCTCGGAATCCTGCTGGCGAACTGGGCCAACGTTTGCCCGTAGAAACCGGTGAGCCGGCCGGCAGAGGCAGCGGGCCGGTGCGCGGATTGAGCGGGGCTTTCGGCGGGCCCGGCAGCGAATGGGCCCCACGCGGTGGTTTGGGGACCTCAGACAATCCGCGCGCAGGTCTGCTAAAATGGCCTGTACATCGTCCCGGGCTTGATGGTACCATAAACGTGTGCCGGCCCTCTCAAGCCGCTAACGGCCTCACGGCAACGCCACTCGCGGCGCGGTCCGTACGGGTGACGAGTGGCAACCGGAAGGAGGCGCGCAGGGAAGCTAATCGGTGATATTTCGCGCGGCTACCGTATTGCCTGTCGCATATGGCGGCTTGTCTCCGACCGGCGCAGCCAGCAAGTGCAAGCGGCCCAAGGGGCGGGCAGGGTTGCCGCGTGGACGCGGCCAGCTATTGCTGCAAGCCGCATGCACTACCAGAGCGGGTGGCGAACGTGGGCCGCGAGCGGAGTCGCACCGGCGACAGCGCGCCCGGTTCCTCGGCCAGCACACAACTGCCAAGGCGTTTCAGCGCCACGGTGCCAAAGGATCGAGGTCCGAGAAGGGAGCACGCAAGGGCGGCAGGGAACAGGCCAGGGAGGGCCCATAAAGTAACGGAGGGCTCCCGCCCCTTCGGCGGCAGCCCGTCCGTCACAAAAGGGATGGAGCACCACCATCATATGGGGAGCCCGGTGATGCGCCACCAGAAAAGGAGTGAGGACCAACCTCGGGCCGGTCCTCAGTTCCTTGCCAGTCCTTGCTCCTTTCGGCTCCCCGTGAAAGGAGGATGTAATGTCCGGTTGCTTCCTTCCTTCCTTCCTTTGGCTCCCCTGGAAAGGTTAGAAGGGAACGCTTGCTCTCCACCTTTCGGCTCCCTGGGAAAGATGAAGCAAGAACCAATCGATACTAGGACCCCATCCCGACGGATTTCCACCGGCTGCCCCATAAAATCCGCAGTTCTTCTTAAGCGACGACAGCGAAGGAGCTTAGAACAACCGTGCCGACAGAGTGCGCCCCAAGCAGCCAACCCGCAGGCACCTGACGAAAAGCGGCGCGCGGCGGACACAAAAACGAGGGTGGGCTCCCACTCCCTTCGGCCCGGTTAGTGGCAGCCCACCCGCCGTAACATACAGAGCAAGGAACCCGCCGACGCTTGGCGTTAACCGGCGCGGGGCTGTCATCCCTTCGGCCCAACAGTGGCAGCCCGACCGCCGTGCAAAAGACGGAACACCACGTTTAGTGGGAAGCCCCGTGGCGCACCGTCGGAGAGTATGAGGACCCGCCGAAGGCCGGTCCTCGGCTCCTTGCCCGTTCTCGCTCCTTCCTCTCGACTTCCCCGGAAAGGAAAATGTCATGCTAATCGCTTGCTTCGATCCTCTCCTTCCCTTGGAAGGAGCGGAAAGGCTCACTCGCTTCCTACCTCCGGGCTTCCTGGGATGGGTGGAACGAGAACTGTAAGAATACTAGGCCCCCATGCCGGGGGATTTCCACCGGCCGGCCTATAAAAAAAACCATCTCCACAAGCCGCGAGGCTGACAGAGGTTATGAGAATCCCCCCGCGCCGGCCCGAAGGAGTGCCCGGCTGCCGGTTTCACGCGCGTGGCGCGCTGCCTCCCGGTGCGTCGAGGCTGGCGCTGTATCGAACGACGTGCCAAGGCGCGCTGCAACTAGAGCGGACGCAGCCCGCCAAGCCGAGCGCTACCACCCCTGCAAGGGACGGCGCGCACCCGCCGTCCCGTAGTACCTGATCCCGGTCCAAACTCCTCACCGCCCCCACGGGGACTCGAACCCCGGTCTCCAGGATGAGAACCTGACGACCCAGGGGGCGATACCCTACAGTGAAAGCACAAAATACCGATCGGCCGGCCCGTGTACAAGCCACAGTACAAGAGCGTCGGACGTGGGCATCGACGCAGAGACGTGGGCGAAGCTGTCAGCCGAGGCGAAGCACGCGGTCCGTGCGCTCGTCGAGCAGCTTGCGGGAGCGCCGTACGGCCGCGCTGGCCCGCGGTCTATCCGGGATCGCTTGGCTCCATCGCGGAACGAATGCTCTGAATGATCTCATCGCCGGGGATGACGTGCTGGCTCTCGATTGGAGACACGCCGTCCGCTGCGATACGGTAGTGGATTCTGACGGGCGGTGGTGGGGACTCAAGCGCTATTTCCACAGGACCGCGATCGATTCGCGTTACGTCGAGCATGGTGTCAACGTGCACGACCTGATCGGCTCCGCCTGCAAAGAGCCCGCCTTCAGCAGCCCTACGTACAGCAAGCCGGGGCAGGCCAGTGTTGCGGTTCCCATCGAGGCCGTACGGGCTAATCTTCCAGGGTGGCGTTACCTGAAGACGTAGTGACGGGAAACGGGCGACCCCTCGGCCAGTGTTTCTGATGCCGACAACGATACTCACGTCGAATCTCTGTCCTTGCGGGCCCGAGATGGTGGAATAGATGCTTATGCTGGCATAGAAGGACAGGCACGGGCGCGGCCGGCGACCGAACATGTCTTCAATCTCAAAATGCTCCATCCGACGAAACGTGCTACCGCTTCGGCGGTAGTAGCGATCTTCGCCGCACTTTGCCATGTGAGGGCCACCGTCGCTGGCGGGAACGAGCGTGACGATAAAGCCGGCTGCGCCCGTGTCCATGATCGGTTTGTGGTCCACGCCCGGAACGGCCGGACTGGCCGCCTCACCGGTAAGCGTCTGGATCTCTGAAGAGGCGCGAGCAAGATCGGCGATGGGGCGAAGCGCAATGGCAGCATCAACCCTCCGCGTCCGTCGAGCATCGATTCCCCAGAGGATCAGGCCCCCGTCCGAGTTGCCGAAGCCGGAGAGCGCGCGGGCCAGGTTTCGTCGGTCATTGCGTGAGAAGCCCGGATCCTCGAGCGTTTTGAATTCAAGGTGCAAGTGCTCCTGCTCCTGCCTCGCGATGTAGCGCCTGATCGCCTCAAGGTCGATCGATTCGAAGACTGATCGAATCCCGCTCATGTGCATTCTCTGCTGAGATACTCCACCACCGCAGTTGGCGGATACGCATCCTAGCAATCGTGCCAACCCGGCGGTAGCCCGCCAAACGCTCAGTCGCCGGCGCCCCCTGATTGCGTCCGCCGGGGGCATACGCACCATGCCCGAGGATGCTCGATCCCCCTCGGGGGGGCAGATCCAGTCTGTAACGGCTGACAACCGTTACAGTCTGTAACGGCTGACAATTTTCCAGTCTGGAACAAATACGCTGGACAGTGTAGTCCCGTAGCCCCCACATGGCAGTGCAGCTCGTATGCGAGTGCCGCGCCGGCCCGAAGGAGTGCCCGGCTGCCGGTCTCACGCGCATGGCGCGCTGCCTCCCGGTGCGTCGAGGCTCGCGCCCTATCGGACGGCGTGCCGAGACGCGCTGCGCATAGAGCGGACGCAGCCCGCCACGCCCAGCGCTACGACCCCTGCAACGCGCGACGGGACGGCGCGTACCCGCCGTCCCGTAGTACCTGATCCCGGTCCGAACTCCTCACCGCCCCCACGGGGACTCGAACCCCGGTCTCCAGGATGAGAACCTGATATCCTAGGCCGCTAGACGATGGGGGCCACAGCCCTGCCCACGCAGGATACATGAATACCCTAGCGAGGGGAGCGCACGGGGTCAAGCGTGGCCGGCAGACGCCGCACCGGCTTCCGATCGCTGCCTGCGTTTCTGCGGCCGCCGAGGCCCTGTGCGGCTATAGCACGTTCCAGCGGGAGGCGGTCAGGTCGCAGATTGCCTCGACGATGATGTCGGGTTGCTCCGCCGGGGGGAGCGAGTCAACCACCGAGCGCTGCGGATACTTGCCCGACAGCACGAACGCCGCCTGCATCCCCATGCGCTTCGCGCCGGCCAGATCGGAGAACGGGTCGTCCGAGACCACGAGCACCTCTGCCGGCGGAACCGCGAGCCCGTCCAGCGCCTGGCGGAAGTAATCGCGGCTGGGTTTGCCGATCACGACCGGCTCGACCCGGGTGGCGTAGCGGATGGCTTCGACGATCGCACCGACACTCGGCGCACACCGCCCTTGCGCATCGGTATATACGCGGTTGCGGTGCAGCGCGAGCAGCGCGGCGCCGTGGCCGGCGACCGCGTCGCACGCCAGCCGCAGACGCTCGTAGGTCAGTCCGGCATCCAGGCCGACGACGACGGCGTCCACGCGGCTTTCATCCACGACGCGGAACCCTTCGTCCGCGAACATCCGGCAGAGATCCGGCGAGCCAAGCACCAGGCAGCGGGCCGCGGAGATCGCCCGCAGGTGAGTCACGGCGGCCCCGACGCACGTGTGCAGCTCTTCGATGGTGAAATCGAAGCCGGCGCGGGTGAGCTTCTCGATCAGCGTGGGTCTGGAATCGGTGGTGTTGTTGGTGATGAGCCGCAACGGCAAGCCCCGTCTGCGGCACTCGCGGACGAATTCGACCGCCCCGGTCACAGGCCGGTAGCGCTTATCTCCCACCAGGGTGCCTTCAACGTCCAGCAGCAATCCGCGGACGCTCATCGTCCTCGTCTTTCGGGCGGTTTTCTAGCGTGCTTCCAACCGGTCCGGCGCTGACTTGCACCTGCACGTCATTCCCTGCCACGCCGCGACCTCGAGGCTTGCAGCTTGACTTTCAGCGTTTTCTTCTCGCCGTTGCGGACGATGAGCACCTCGACGACGTCACCAGGCTTGAACTGCTGCATGGCCCGCATGTAGGCGTAGATGTCGCGGACGTCTTCGTCGCCGATCTTGAGGATGCGGTCGCCGTCCTGCATGCCGGCGGCCTTGGCAGCGCCACCGTCGAGGACCGTCTCCACAAGCATACCGGGCTGGTCATCGCCGACGACGTCGGGCATGACGCCCAGCCGGACCCTCATGTCGCCGCGGGAGGGTGGCTCGTCGGTATCTTCGGGCGCGTCGTCGCCGGCTTCCTCGGCCTCGCGAGCCTCCTTTTCCTCCTCGGCGGCAGGTTTCTTGGCGGGCTCTTCCTCGTCAGGCTCCGCGGACGGCTCGGTGAAGGTGGGCCCTTCTTCCGTGTCTGCCAAGTGGACCAGAATGTCGTAGGACAACTCCAGGATCTTGGTCGCTCCCTCGGCGTCAATCAGCTCCCAGTCGTCTTGGGGCTGATGGTATTCCTTGTGCATGCCGGTAAAGAAAAACAGGGCGGGGATGTCGTGTCGAGCGAACGAGGCGTGATCGCTGCCACCGAACATCCCACGGCTGGCCTTGTACTTGAGGCCGCGCTCCTCAGCCGCCTTCTCCACCAACTCGGGGAATTCCTCGGCGGTCGGGATTCCAAAGATCGTGAACTTCTTCTGGCTCAGCCGCCCGACCATGTCCAAGTTGAGCATCGCCCGGACGTTGTCGAGCTCAACCGTGGGGTTTCCCACAAAATGTCGGCTGCCGAGCAAGCCCATCTCCTCGGCATCGAACGCAATGAAGAGGACGTTGCGGCGGAGCGGCGGGCCACTGTTGACCGCGCGGGCCAGTTCGATGACACCGGCCGTACCCGAGGCGTTGTCGTCGGCCCCGTTGTAGACCACCGGCGTTCGGTCAGCGCCCCGCGATCTCGGCGGCTGAATGCCGAGATGGTCGCGATGTGCGCCGACGACGATCGTCTCCTCCGTGCCGCCGTCACCGCGGATCACCCCAAGCACGTTCTTGGCAAGAAGCATGTTGGGCTTGACGCCGGGGCGCAGCGCGACCGTCAGGCCTAGGTCCTGGGAGAGCGGCTTACGCTCCTCGTCAAGCTTCTCCTGCAGCGTCTTGAGGTCGGGCGCACCTGCCTTCTCGAGGATGGCGCCCGCCATTTCGCGGGTAATATGCGCCATGGGTAGTTGATAGGTCTGCTGGCTGTTGGAGGCATCGAAATCGTACAGTTGGTCCTTGTCGGGATCGCGGTTCGGCGGGTTGACGATCAGCAGTGCCTTGGCCCCCTGGTTAGCCGCCGTGCGGGCCTTGCGCACGAACAGCGCGTGACGTGACGGCCGCTCGCCGCCGAACTTCGCCTCCGGATCCTCGTCCTTGGGCTCGTAGCGGAAGATCAGCAGGATCTTCCCCTCGGCGTCGAACCCGTCGTAGTCGTCGTATTCGAAGTTGGTCGCCTGGATGCCGTAGCCGGCGAACGCGAGCGGCCCCTCCACGTCCTCAGTCTCAGTGAACGGGAGCGGAATCCAGTCTTTGCGGAGCTCGCATTGCCGATCGAGGCCGCTGATTTCGAGCGCGGCTTCCTCGTCAACCAGCCGCTTGCCTCGGCGCACCTCGAAGGGCTGAAACCAGGTTCCGTCTTCACCGCCCGGTTGACAACCCGCTTGTTCGAACTGCTCGACGATGTACCGGGCGGCCTTCTCGCTACCCTCAGTGGCGGGACCGCGGCCGCCGAGCTCGTCGCTGGCCAGATACGCGACGTGGGCGATATAGGCCTCGGCACTGAAGAGCGTGTCGGCGGTGGGTCTGCTGGCGGGTTGCTCCTCGGCCCAGGCCAATGCGTAAACAAGCAGAGGGATCGTCAGTGCAAGCAGGCTTTTGGCCGTACGGTGCATGATTGCCTCCCTATCCAGCAGAGTGCTACGGCTCACGCCCTCGAGTGTAACCGGTCCGGCAAACGCGGTACAAACGAGAAAACGACAGAATCACGCGTATCGCGAGGATTCCAGACCAAGCCGGCCCCCGGGCCCCAGGAGAACCTCGACCCTCCAAGCCCGCTTTGCCGAGTTTGAGATTGCCATTCACCTAGACTCTGGTTAGACTCGTAACGGCGAGGGAGGAACGCCGCATGTCCAGCTTCCTTCCGTCCCCGCCAAGCACTTGTGCGGAAGCCGGGCTGCGGCTTGTGCAGCATCGAGGGCAGTGGGTCGAGGAACACATCAGACAAGGGGCAAAAACCATGAAGAGCGTAACGACGAGGCACCCGTTTGTGTGGGCTCTAGCCTGCTGGTTGATCGCCTCAGCAGCGCAGGCCACGGAGCCCGATTGGGTCTTCCGTTCCTATGGGGATCTGGGCTACCTGCAAGAGGGCCACGCCATGGCCTATGACAGCGCCCGCGGGCTGAGCGTGCTGTACGGCGGGTGCAAGCTGGACGAGCACTGGGAATGGGACGGCGACTATTGGACACAGCGGATACCTTTTTACCCCAACCCAGGTGTACGCTGGGGCCACACCATGGCCTACGACAGCGCCCGCGACGTGACGGTCCTGTTCGCCGGATTCGTCGACCACTGGAGTTGGGACCAGCCCTGGAGCAAAACCTGGGAGTGGGACGGGACCGACTGGACGCTGGCATCCGAGGCCGGCCCGAGCCCACGAAACGGGCATGCCATGGCCTACGACTCTGCGGACGGCGTGGTGACCCTGTACGGGGGAGGTGAGTGGGGCGATGTAGCCCGCGACGACACGTGGGAATGGAACGGCAGCACGTGGATCCAGCAGTACCCCGCAGCTAATCCGGGCCCGCGCGTGGGTCACGCCGTGGCCTACGACAGTGCCCGCGATGTGACCGTGCTGTTCGGGGGATTGGACGAGAACGAGGTCGAGCTCGGCGATACCTGGGAATGGAACGGCAAGGACTGGACGCAGCAGTCCGACACCGGTCCAGACCCGCAAGCGGATCACGCTATGGCCTATGACAGCGCGCGGGGGGTGACGGTCCTTGCGGGCCAGGACGAAACCTGGGAGTGGAACGGCACCGTGTGGGAACAGCAGCACCCCGCGCACACACCCGGCCGCCTCTACGACCCCGCCATGGTCTATGACAGCGCGCGCGGCGTGATGGTTCTGGTCAACATCGATGGTGAAACCTGGGAGTATGTTGCTCCGCAGCAGGACTGTGTCGGCGACCTGGACGGCGACAACGACACCGACCATTCCGACCTTGGCATCCTGCTGGGCGACTGGGGCTGCGTTGGATCAGGCCCCGACGACTGCCCCGGTGACCTCGACGGAGACTTCGACACCGACCACGCCGATCTCGGCATCCTGCTGGCCGATTGGGGTTGCGGCACCGGGGTCTGACGCTAATCGGCCGGCAGGCCCGCCGCCTGCGCGAGCGGCTTGCGTTGCCCGCGGGGCACCCTTAATCTCCTGCTACGCTACGGCCGGTGAGCATCGGCTCCGGGTCGTGTATCGTCCTTTGAAAGCGCTCGCAGGAGTTCCCGCATGATTGTCGGTGTACCCAAGGAGATTAAGTCGGACGAGTATCGTGTTGCCGTGGTTCCCGCCGGTGTCGAGCAGCTCAAACGCGCCGGGCATACGGTCCTGGTGGAGCGGGGCGCGGGGTCGGGATCGGGCATCAAGGACGAGGATTATCAGGTCTTGGGTGCCGCCATCATCGATTCACCCAAGGAGATCTTCGCCCAGGCAGAGCTCATCTGCAAAGTGAAGGAGCCACAACCCAACGAGATCGCCATGCTCAACGAGGCGCATACGGTCTTCACCTACTTCCACTTCGCGGCCAGTCGCGAACTGACGGAGGAGATCATCAATTGCGGTTGCACCGCGGTGGCCTACGAAACGATCGAAGATCGCGACAGACGCCTGCCGCTGCTGGCTCCCATGAGTGAAGTCGCCGGCAAAATGAGCATCCAGGAGGGCGCCAAGTATCTCGAAAAGCCGATGGAAGGACGCGGCATCCTGCTGGGCGGCATCCCCGGCGTCGAACCGGCCAACGTGCTGATCCTGGGCGGCGGGATCGTGGGGAGCTGCGCCGCCAAGCTGGCCGCCGGCCTCGGCGCAACCGTCGTCATCCTGGATATCGACCTCTATCGGCTGCGCTATCTCGACGACGTGATGCCCGCCAACGTCACAACCGTGTACAGCACACCCGAGGCGATTCGGCGCCATCTGGCCGAAGCGGACCTGGTGATCGGCGCCGTGCTGATCCCGGGGGCGCGCTGCCCAATGCTGGTGCCGCGCGACTATCTGGCACTCATGCAGCCGGGAGCCGTCATCGTCGACGTCGGCGTCGATCAGGGCGGTTGCTGCGAGACGACCAGACCAACCACGCACGCCGACCCGACTTACGTCGTGGACGGGATCGTGCACTACGGGGTCGCGAACATGCCGGGCGCAGTTGGACGCACGAGTACGTTCGGGCTGACCAACGCGACCATTCCCTACCTGCTACGCCTGGCCAACGAGGGTTGCGCCAAGGCCTGCCGGGCCGATGCGGGGCTGGCGCTCGGCGTGAACATCACGCGCGGCACAGTCACCAACAAACCTGTCGCGGACGCGTTCGATCTGGCGTATGAGCCGTACACCCCGTAGGGACCGTGTTTCTCGGGCGTGCCGCGCGGCTGTGTGAGTTTGTATAGGGCGAGCGTGCGCCGGGCCGGAACCATGGTGCCGCCCCGCAGGCTTATTGGTATAATGCTCGCAGTTTTGCGGCGAGCGCGCAAAAAAGGAGATGAAAATGAAAGCGACGCGCTGGGCAGTAGCGGCCTTGATGGCGCTGGCAGTGGCATTGCCGCTGCAAGCTGGTGAGCTGGGCGACAAGGTCCAGCCGTTGGCCATCAAGGAGTGGGTCAAAGGCATACCGGTGGACGTGACCAGCGCCGACGGGAAAAACGTCTACGTGGTCGAGTTCTGGGCGACCTGGTGCCGCCCCTGCCTGACGAGCATCCCGCACTTGAGCGAATTGCAGAAGAAGTACAAGGACAAGCACGTCACGTTCATCGGCATCAGCATCGACGACTACAGGACCCTCCGCAACGTCAAGCCGTTCGTGAAGGAGATGGGCGACAAGATGAACTACACCATCGCGATCGACAAGGACGGTGCGACCGCCAAAGCGTACATGGAGACCTTCGGCGTCCGCGGCATCCCGCACGCCTTCATCGTCGATCAGAAGGGCCGGATCATCTGGCACGACCATCCGATGAACGACGAGTTCGAGAAGACCATCGCGCAGGTCCACGCGGGCGAGTTCGACTTAGCCGCCGCCAAGAAGCGGATGGCCAAGAGGGAGCAGGAGGCCCGCGAGCTCGAGCGCATGCGCGGGCAGTTCGACGAGTACTTTCGGCTGGTGCAGTCCACCGGCAACGAGAAGCAGGCCGCCGAGCTGGGCAAGAAGATCCTCGAGCAGGGTAGGAATAACGCCGGCCTGATGAACGCCTTCGCCTGGTCCATTCTGGCCGGCAAGGGCATCGTGACGCGCGACCTGAAGCTCGCACTGAAGGCCGCCGAGGCGGCCTACACGGCCAGCAAGGGCGAGAACCCCAGCGTCCTCGACACATTCGCCCTGGCGCTGTTCGAGAACGGCAAGAGAGCCGACGCGGTCAAGTATCAGAGAAAGGCCATCGAGCTAGCCAAGAAGGCGGATGCCCCCGAGCAAGCGCTGGCCGAGCTCAAGGAGCGCCTGGAGCGCTTCGAAAAAGGCAGCGAGTAGGCGACAGCCACCGCTTATGCGCAGCGCGCCTGGCGAAACACTGAGGGCTACGATCTCAATCCCCGATCCTGGAAGGATGGGGCACCCGGCGCCGCTGCTACCGGTCAGACTTCCATGATGTCCTTGGTTTTCTCTTCCAGCAGGTCGTCGATCTTCTTGCAATAGTCGTCGGTGAGCTCCTGGACCTGCTTTTGGCCGCGCTCCACGTCGTCCTCGGTCAGCGTTTTGGCCTTTTTCTCACTATCGAGAGCCCGGTTGGCGTCGCGGCGGGTGCCGCGCACGGAAATCCGCTGCTGCTCGGCAAGCTGCTTGATCCGCGTCACGAGCTGATCGCGACGCTCAGTGGACAGCGGCGGGACCGGCAGGCGAATGAGCTTGCCGTCGTTCTGCGGGTTGATGCCCAAGCCGCTCTTCTCGACGGCCCGCTCGATATCCTTGAGCGTGGAGGGGTCGAAGGGCTTGATGACGATCACGTTGCCCTCGGCCACCGCCAGGTTGGCCAGCTCCTTGAGCGTCAGGCTCGTGCCGTAAGACTCGACAGCGACCTTGAGCGAGTCCACCAGTCCCAGCGAGGCCCGGCCCGTGCGAACCGTGCGGAACTCCTGCTTGAGGAACTCGACAGCCTTCTCCATGTGGTCGTCGGCTTCGAGCAAGATGTCATCCATTGACATGGGCAACACTCCCTGTGAGGGCCGACAAGACGGCGAAAGGACAGGATAGCGAGGGGTCCGGGCCGGCTCAAGCAGCGGCGGCGAACGCGCAGTGTTCGCCGGGCGGATCAGCATGTGCGACGAGTTATCGGAAGTCCGGCAGATTCGGCGGGCCGGGCCGAACGCGGCCCCAGACTACCCGGGGCAGGCACGGTCCGGAAAACCTGTCGAACCGGCCGACTAGACACCCCCTTACCAAACTGCCCCCCACGGAATGCCGATACGTAATCGTGGCGGAAACCAGACCGCTTTCCTCGGGGGGCGGTCATTGTCATCGCACGTGGACGTGCGTACGAGTCCTCGAAGGAGGATGACTGTGAACACCATCTTTGTCACCGGAGCAGAGGGCTTCCTGGGGACGCACCTGACCCGACACCTGCGCGAACGGGGCTATGAAGTCGTGGCCGGCGTGCGGAATCGGGCCCGCAAGCTGGCCCACGAACGCCACTTCGGCAAAGCCCTGGTCTGTGACGTGTCGGACGCGATCAACGTGGCCCGCGTGATCGCCGGCGTACGCCCGGACGGGATCGTTCACCTGGCCGGCACGTCGCACGCCCATGAGGCTTCCGCCGAGCCGCTGACGGCGTATCAGTCGATCGTCACGGCGTGGGCGAACGTGCTGGACGGGGTGCGGCGGGCACGCCTGCGAACACGCGTGATAATGGCCAGCACGTGCGAGGTATACGGGAACGCGGGCGGCGACGGACAACCCCTGCACGAGGAAACCCCGCTCGAACCGCTGACCACCTTCGCCTCGCTCAAAGTCGCAGCCGAGTCGATCGCCCACACGTTCTACCGCGATTATCACCTGGACGTGACCATCGCGCGGCCGTTCCACTATATCGGCCCGGGGCAATCGGAGCGCTTCTTCTTCGGGGCAGTGGCCAAGGAGCTGGCCGAGTGGGACGTGGGCACGCACGGCAACGAGCTGCAGCTCCCGGATCTGCCCTGCCAGCGAGACGTACTGCACGTTCGGGACGTGGCCGAGGCGTACGAGCGGCTGCTACAGGAGGGCATCCCCAATCAGGCGTACAACATCTGCAGCGGGCAGGCCTGCTCCGTCCGCGAAATCGTGCAGATGATGGTACAGGCCAGCGGGCGGCAGGTCACGATTGGCGACCTGCCGGTTGACAGTGACCACCAGATCCCGGTTCTGTGCGGAGATAACTCCAAGCTGCACGGCCAACTCGGCTGGCGGCCCTCACGCAGCGTGGACCAAGCGGCCCGGGAGCTACTCAACAGCTACGAGAAGCAGCCGAGCATGGCGAACCGCTAGGGCGGCGGGCGGCACCGCGCTCCAGATTACTGGCTGGCAAACAGGGCCCGCAGGCGTTCCGGGCCCGCTCGCTAGAAAAGCCTCCGTCGCATGTCATTCCGAGGAGCGCAGCGACGAGGAATCTAGCCGCAGATGCGGAATTCGTCGAAACTCCTGGCCAGATCCCTCCTCCCTTCGGTCGTCGGGATGACACTGAATTTGCCCTTTTCTACAGAGTATCCGGCCCCCTTTTTCATGCCCAGGTGATATCCGCGGAACCCCGCCGCAGGCCGCCGAGATCGGCCCCCGCCGCGGAGCACGAGACCCGGTTTTCAGCTTTTCGGCGGCGGGCGATTTTTCGGCTTGGCAGCGCTGGCCAGCCCCCATATACTAAGGGGCTAGACGTCAGGTTCAGAACAGCGTGGGTATGGCAGCGCCGTTGTCCCCGGTAGGGGATGATGATCTATGCTACCTCCTGCGCGGAGAGCGAAATGGCGGTAAAGTTGCGGCTAAAACGATTTGGGCGAACCCATCGCTCGTCCTTTCGCCTGAACGCCATCGACGCACGCAGTCCGCGCGACGGGCGTGTGCTGGAGGAGCTCGGCTACTACGATCCGAACAGCAAGGACCCGCAAAGGCAGGTCAAGCTGAACGCGGACCGCATCAAGCATTGGCTCAGCCACGGTGCCGTGCCCAGCGAGACCGTCCGCGACCTGCTCAAGAAAAACGGCATCGCAGTCAAGTGACGCTTAGACAGCGGCTTATGCCTGGACGTAACGATGCGCATCGACGTGTTAACGCTGTTTCCAGAGGTCATGCAGCCATACTTGACGGCCAGCATCCTCGGCCGCGCGCAGCAGGCCGGCATCGTTGACATCCACACCCACCAGCTCCGCGACTACACCAACGAAGCGCACCAGAAAGTAGACGACCGACCGTTCGGCGGCGGCCCCGGCATGGTGCTGATGTGCCAGCCGGTCTGCGACGCCGTCGCCGCGATCGAAACGCTGGACGAGCGAACGGCCCTGCGGATTCTCCTGACCCCGCAGGGCCGTCCGTTTAACCAGCCGACCGCCGGGCGCTTGGCCCAGGCCGAGCGGCTGCTGCTCATCTGCGGCCACTATGAGGGCTTCGACGAGCGAATCGTGCAACTCTTGCAGCCGCAAGAGATTAGCATCGGGGATTTCATTATGACCGGCGGCGAGCTCGCCGCGCTGGCCGTGGTGGACAGCGTCGTGCGCCTGTTGCCGGGGGCCTTGGGCAACGATGAGACGCTCGCCAGCGAGTCGTTCCAGGCCGGGCGGCTCGAATACGCCCAGTACACCCGGCCCCGGGAGTACCGCGGCCTGGCGGTCCCCGAGGTCTTGCTCTCCGGCAACCATGCCGATATCGAAGCTTGGCGCCGCGCGCAAGCGGAGCAGCGCACGCGTCAGCGGCGGCCGGACTTGCTCGAACCGGACGGCGGGGAAAGGCAGTGCCAGTCGGACAAGGAAGACCGTGATTGCCGGGCTGCGGCGGCCGTCCCGCGCGCCGCGGCACAGCAGCTTGCCTAACAGCTAGAAGGAAAGGCGCTCCCATGAGAAACCGCTTGTTCGATGTCGTGGATAACAAGTACCGGCGCGCCGGCGAGCTGGATTTCGAGATCGGCGACACGGTCGTGGTGACCATCCGGATCGTCGAAGGCGACAAGGAGCGTCTGCAGGACTTCGAGGGCACGCTGATCGCCCGCCGGGGCGGCGGCCTGGACGAGATGTTCACCGTCCGCAAGATCGTCGGCAACGAAGGCGTCGAGCGGACGTTCCCATACCATTCGCCCAAGGTGGTCGGCGTGCGGGTGACCCGCCATGGACGCGTGCGGCGTTGCAAGCTCTACTACCTGCGTGACCGGGTGGGCAAGGCTCGCAAGGTGCGTGAGCGGCGGATTTCCGCCGAGGCCCGTCGAGCGGCCGCCGAGGCCCGCGCCGCCAAGGCTCGCGCCATGGCCGAGGCGCAGGCAGCCATCGAGGCGGCCCGGGCAGAAGAGGACTCAGCGACCTCCGATGCGGAAGTGGCCGCCGGCGCAACCTAGCCCCCGGCCGTGAGTGATGCTCGAGCCCTCCCGGGATGGGGGCGAACAATCCGAACCCCGAGCGCAAGCGAGGGGCCAGAAGCCGCGGCCGCTTTTTTAGCGCACCGCTAACCGGCGCCCATGAGCGAAACCCGAATCCAGCTCGGACTCGAAGGCGAGCGCCTCGCCGAGCGGTTCCTCAGGAAGCAGGGGTTGAAGACGCTGGCCCGTCGTTTCCGCACGCCCGTGGGGGAAATCGATCTGGTCATGCGTGAAGGGGAGACGATCGTCTTCGTGGAAGTGAAGACGCAGAGCGACCGCGCATTCACCGACCCGGAAACGCGCGTCACGCTCCCCAAGCAACGCAAGCTCCTCAAAGCCGCCAAGTGGTTCCTGACGCGGAAACGCTGGACCGACAAGCCCTGCCGCTTCGACGTGATCGCCGTCATCATCCCCCCCACCGGCGACCCGCAAATCGACCACTTCCCCGACGCCTTCGTGCCGGAACGATGGTAGCCTCGTCGCGCTGTTACCCTTGGCGTCGCGACACGGTATACTCAGGGTGCTAAAGGAGCAGCCGACAAACTGAAGGCCAAGGTGGGCGGGAATCAGTTGGCCACGTCAGTGTGTGCGAGCGAATGAACGCGGTAGATCACGAACTAACGTTTTGCGCCGACGCAGCGGGCTGGATGAACGCCGAGCTAGAGACCTGACCTGAGCTCGCGTTCAGGCGGGTGAAAATCGAGCAGTCGAAGAGAGGTTCTCGCAAACGACGCGACCTGACGATCTACGACCGATCTGACAAGATCGCAATAACGGGGGAGGTGAAGCTGCCCTACATGATGGATGGCAGTTCGCCCTACAACGAGGGAGTCGTTGAAGACACTCACTCAAAAGCTGCTAGGGCCGGCGCGCGGTATTTCGTGACCTGGAACGTGAACCGCGTTGTGTTGTGGACGACGGACGATGCGGGCAAGCCGCTGTTTGAGCGTCACATCTATGACGACACGTTCACGCAAGTGCGCGACGCCGATGACCTGGTTAATCCGCTGGCGCAGCAGGCCATTCGGCGTGGATTGATCCGGTTCCTCGAACGCGCGAGTCAGGCTTACACGGGCGCACTGCCCCTCTCCAAACGACCGCTCGACGAGTTCTTCATCACCGTGCTCGAAGCGGCCCTTGAACGGCCGATCTCGACCACTCAACGCGCGATCGCGACAAAGTACAGCGGCAACGGCAGATTCAAGGCCAAGCTCGATTCGTGGATGCGCGACACGCAGCAGTGGCACCTGTCCGATGACGAGATGGTGCAACGCGACAATTTGGAGCGAGCGGCGAAGTTCGCGTGCTACGTGCTCGTGAACAAGATCGTTTTTTACATGGCGCTGCGCAAGCGGTTCACCAGGCTGCCTAGCGTGCGGGTTCCGGCCAAACTCACCAAGGTGGGTGAGCTGCAAGTCACGTTGAACAGCTTCTTTCTCCGCGCGATCAAGGCCACGCGCGATTACGAAACGGTTTTCAGGGGGGACTTCGGAGACTCACTGCCATTCCTCACGGACGATGTTGTTCCTGCCTGGCGAGATCTGGTTCGCTCGATCGATCAGTTCGATTTCACCGAACTTAACTACGATGTCATTGGACCGATCTTCGAGCGGCTGATCAGCCCAGAGGAACTGACCTGCCCCCCTTTTATGTACCAGTCCTTATGAGAGTCGAGCCAACGTACAGT
>CAZNFA010000026.1:0-58235 GCA_964572345.1 uncultured Planctomycetales bacterium | reverse complement strand
CGCCCCTGCGGGGCGGGATGATGAGTCGGCACGCATCCTATCCACGGGTTGCGCTACGCTCCACCCGCGGCCACGGACCCCCGCCCCTGCGGGGCGGGATGATGACTCAGCACGCATCCTATCCACGGGTTGCGCTACGCTCCACCCGCGGCCATGGGCCTGCGCCCCTGCGGGGCGGGATGATGAGTCGGTACGCATCCTATCCACGGGCCTGAGCCCCTGCGGGGCAAGAGAGCGACCACCCCGCCGATTTCGTCACGCACCCGTGGAGGTCGGACGCGGGCGATCAGGTGTCCCGAGGGGACTGGAGGGGAATGCTTGCGCACCGGGGGTCCCAGCGTTTCACGCTGGGCTATGCTCACAGCATCCCGATGGGACGCCGGCTTCCCCAGAGCGCTCCGGGCGCTGCAGTGACACACGTCCGAATCATTCATTGTCGCCCTGAGTGAAACGAAGGGCCGCGTGTCGGATCGGGGGAGACCTCCGCGATGTGTGGCGAGATTCTTCGGTCGCTCCGCTCCCTCAGAATGACAGCGTGTCGCGCGGACGCACCTCGGGTCCCAGCGTTTCACGCTGGGCTACGTTCATAGCGTCCCTGCGGGACGGGTCTTTCCTAGCGCGGTTTCAATTATGGCGCAGCGGCCTGTTTTCGTGCCGGCCGTAGAATCGTCGCAAACTGCGGCGTCGGGCACCCTTCGCCTGCGCTCAGGGCACGCTCCGACCCGACGCTACAGCGTGTTCTAAAATGCTCTGGCACACTGCTGACCCTTCGGCTGCGCTCAGGGCAGGCACAGCAGTGCCACCCGGATAGCAGGGTGGCTTACGAGAGCAGCTTTAGGACGAGGTCGGCGTTCTGGTTGGCGATCTTGAGCACACGCGCGCTGGCGGCCGTCATTACCTGCGAACGCGACAGGTTGCTGGCCTCTTCGGCGAAGTCGGCGTCCACGATGCGGCTGTGGGCGGCGGTCAGGTTCTCGCGCTGCACGGCCAGCGAGCTCTGGCGTGACTGCACTGTGTACTTCTGATAGGCGCCGATTGTCCCACGTGCTTCGGTGAACGCGGTCGCGGCGTCGTCGATGATGGACTGGGCCGCTTCGAAGTTACCGCTGTGCAGGTCGTTCGCGCCGCCGCTGGCCAGTGTCGCGACCGCGTTGGCCGCGTTCCGCAACTCCTCGGCCAGGGCTTCGTTCCCGCCGTCGGGCAGATTGATCCCGTCCAGGCTGGAAATCGTATCCTGGGCGAAGCGCTGGATGCCGGCCACCAGACTGTCGATCTGAATCTGGTTCGCCTCGATCTCCGCATCGCTCATCCCGGCGGTGTTCGCGCTGGCGACTGTCAGGCGGCGGAGCTCGGTCATCATGCCGGACAACTCGGCCGCGTGGCCGTCGGCGATGTTGGCGTTAGCATCGGTTCGCTCGAGCGCGCGGCTCTCGGCCTCCAACGCGGCGAGCGCCCCTTCCAGTTGTGTGGCCGAGATCAGCCCAGCCGGATCGTCCTTGCCGGAATTGATCCGGCGGCCGCTCGCCAGGCGCAGCAAGACCTGGTCCTGCTCGTTCAGGTTCTTCTTGAACTGCACCTCGAGCGGAAAGGTAGAGACCCGGCCAATCATACTGGGAGCTTCGGATTCATTCGTGGCGGGGTCAAGCTAATCATCCCCTCCGCTGAGAACCGAACGCAGATCGGGGTCCCGCCACGGTGCCGCGTCCGGTATTCGCGCGAATTATCGGAACTCAACCGGCGGTGCCGGCGGCAGCACGCTGGGGATGCTTAGCGGCGGCGCGAGGCCAAGGTGACCGCAGTGCCGAGGGCCATAAGCACGAGTGTGGCAGGTTCGGGGAGTCCTGGGGCGGAGCCGTCGCCGGGTGAGCCGCCATCGATTCCAACGTCCAAGTGAGCGGCCTGAAGCGGGTCGGCGGCGGCAACACCGAAAGGTGCCGGCGGGCCAACCAACTCGTCGGCGCCCAGGCTGAGGCCGGCAACGACACCTGCCGTTTGCCCGTAGAGCTGCTCCTGAATGGCGTCGGCGATGCGATCAACGGGCGACTTGGGGAAGACGCCCTCGAGTCCGGTGGTGTCCATCCCGAAGGAGGCCAACAACGCCACGGCCACGTCGTAGAAGAGATTCCCCTTGATGGCGATCGGGCCGAGGTCGAAGTTCGTCTCGAGATCATCGGCATTCACGAGCATGCCGTCCATCACCACCTGCGAGCCGGTGTTGGTAAAGTTTGCGAACACGGTGTAAAAGCCGAGCTGGTTAAGCTCCCATTGCTGAGCGATATTCAGCGTACCGAGCACCTGGATGTCCTGAGCGCCGGTCTTGAGGCGAGTGGCGTAGAACAGATTGTTGGCGAACACGTCGGCGTTCCCGACCAACCCGCCGCGACTCGTATACGCCAGGGTTGCGGCGAGTGTGCCGTCCAATTGCACCTCGAACGCTCCCAGATCGAGGATCTCCGGGCGGCCAGTGCTGTCCGCACCGAAGCGCCGATTGAACTCCAGGGTGTAGCCGCCGCCCACGCGATCAGGAACGATGCGCAGCCGTCCCTGCCGGCTCCCGTTGTTCAGGGATCCGTCAGGGCCGGCAAGGAGCGGCGAGCCGCTGGGGGTAGACAGCAGGTTAAGGCCGCGGTAGAGGTCCTCATAGAGATCGGCAGCGGCCGGGGACACGGTCAAGAGCAGGCCGGCGATCAGCGACCAGGATAGCATACGCATCACGACGAATCCTCCGGGCTGCCAGCAGGCAGCCTTGGCACGCCCGCACACAGGATAGGGGAAAGCCCGGCTGCTTGCAAGAGCCAGCGCGGTCCCCTTCTCTTATCGGAGTCCGGGCGTGGTCGCTTCAGGTGCGGGGAGGGCGGCAGAAGCCCTTGCGCGGCCAAGCCGACGGGGTCCGCCCCGGCTCGGCTCGCGTGACCGATAAATCCGGTTATAATGACGCCGGTGTTCACCAAGGTCGGTCGTAGCCGCTCACTCAGAGAATGCTCATCCGCTAACGCGGATTGCCGAATGTGGTCCTAACATGGCGTCCCCGCGTGCCTGGTCGGTCATGAAGCGAGATTGGCGAACGATTGCCGCCGGCATCCTTACGTCGGCGCTGACGACGTGGGTTTGCTCCGGGCAGGAGCCCTCGTCACAGCCCGCCACGCGCGCCGTCCAGGCTGATCCGCAGCGTCTGAACGATCTGATGGTCGTGATCGAAGGGCAGAACTCCGCGCAAGCCCGGCGAACAGGCGCGCGCGAATTGCTTCGCCAAGGCTGGCCGGAGACGCCGGAGCGACTGGCGGCCGTGTTGCGGGGTTCAGACCCGCCGGCGAAGGCTGCGGTAGCGTTGGCGCTGTCCGACCTTCCGCAGTTCCTGCGGGAGAGCTATCTCGAGCCCCTGCTGGGCATGTTGGGCGACCCGGAGCATGAGGTACAGCAGGCGGCCGGCCAGGCGCTGGCCGCGTATCGCAACGGTGGAGTGACGCCGCGTCTGCGCGCGCTGATGTTAGACGAGCAACACCCACGACGGACGCGCCTGGCGGCGATCGAGGCGCTCAGTCTGATGACCGGGCGGGAAGCGATCGCGGCCCTGGCCGAGGGGCTGGCCGACTCACGCGGCCCGATCTGCAAACCAGCCCTGGCCGCGCTCGAGCAAGCGACCGCCTTGGATTTCGAGGGTGACGTCGAGGCCGCCCGTGCCTGGTGGCAGCAGAACCGCGACGTACCGCTGGTCGAATGGCAACGTGTGCAGCTCGAACGGCTGGCAGCCCAGAACCGGGCGCGCACGCAGCGCGAGCAGACACTCGAGCTTCGTCTGGCCAAGGCGTTGCGCGATGCGTACTTCCGGACGCCGGAGACGGAACATTCGGCTCTGCTGAGCAGCTACCTGGGTGACACTTTGGCAGCAGTACGGCTGCTGGGGCTGGAGTTGGTGCAGTCGCATCAGGCTGAAGGCAAGACGTTACCGGAGGAGATTGCCGTCGAGGTCCGCAAGCTGCTGGGCGATCGGGAGTGGGCGGTTCGGGCCGCCGCCGTCCAGGCCGTCTCGAGCTTCCGCGACGCGGCCGACGCCGAGCGGTTCGACCAAATGCTGGCGTCCGAACGAAACGACGTCGTCCGCCAGGCGCTGGTCAACGGGCTGGGGTACGTCGGGTCGGCATCGGCGGCGAGCCAGTTGTTGCGTCTGCTGGAGGAGCCGGAGGCACCGTGCGCAAACGAAGCGGTGACGGCGTTGGGTCGGCTGGCCGAGCGCGGCGTGCTCGACCCGCCGCTCCGGCGAACCGTCGTCTCCGCACTGTTGGCGAAGTTCCGCGCGAGCAAGCGCGAGCAGATTGCCCTGCGTGCGCGGCTGCTGTGGGCGATGAGCCGCGTGGGTGATCCGCGTTGCGGGCGGGTGTTCGTGGAGGCGTTGGATACGCACGAGGCGGTCACGGTTCGCCAGGCGGCGGTTCAGGGGATCGCCCTGTTGGCCAACCCGCCGGCGCCGCCCGCCGCTGAGGAACCCGCCGAGCCCACCTCGACACCTGCCGGGCACGAGCCGGAGGCAATCCTGACTCGCGAAGCCCTGGCGGACGCGCTGCTGCCGGCAACACGCGACCCGGACGTTGGTGTGCGCAAGACGGCGGTGGAAGCGCTGGCCGGGTTGGCGACCAGCGACGCCCACCTTCAGGCACTCTGCGGGCGTTTGCCGACCGACCAGGAGTCCGATGAGTCTGTGCGCGAGCTTGCCTGGCGTGGGATGTTGCGCGTGTTGGCGAACCGTCCGGCCGAGCAGGTGGAGAGCTGGATCGCAAGGTTGCCGGAAGACGGGACCCTCAAGGCCCGGCGCGAGCTCGAATTGCTTCAGGTTGCCGAGCAGACGCTTTCGGCCCAACCAGGGCTGCGGGGAGAGCTGGGGCGTGTTCGGGCGCGGATGGCTGCCCAGCGCGTGGCTTTGGGGCAGCCGGATGACGCGCTGGCGGCGTATCTGAGGGCCCTGGAGGATCTTCGCGCCGCCGGCTCGCCGGAGCTCACGCGTGTCGCCGTCGAACTGCTGCGCTTCGCGCTGGTGAACGATCGCTACGACGAGCAGGTGGCGGCGGCCTTGGCCGCAGGTAACCCGCCGCTGGATGGGAAGGAGCTCTGGGAGGGGATTCGGGCCGAGGTCGAGCAGCGCGTGAAGCCGGACAGCGTGGATGAGGCGATCGCCATGCTGGTGACCCTGCAAGCGCGTCCGCCCACCTCGATGCCGGCCGACGTCGCGCAAGCGATCGGACAACTCTTGCAGCGGGCACGCGACCTCAAAGCCAAGCCGCCGACGCCGACCTCGCAGCCCGACTCGGCACCGGCAAACGAGGGTGGTTGAGGAGCCGCGGGCCGGCAGATTACGGGGGCGTTTTCGAGAGAAACCCCACGCTGGAAGCGAAGCAGCGCTGGCGGAATTGCTGGCGCGCGGCCTCGTCGCGCTCGTCCTCGGCGTGCAGGTCCTCGAGATTGGCGTTGCAGCGTGGGCAGCCGGCCTTGTCCATGTGGAAGTCGATATACATGTTCCAGTCGTCATCGAGCGTGCCGAGCAGGTAGCGCCCCAGTGTGGAGCGCTTCAGGCAGGAGATGCCTTCTTCGCGCCAAATGCGGGCGACGGTGCTGTCCTGGGCCAGGTCGGTCTCCTCCCACTCACGGGCGGCCGGGGAAGAGCGGGTCAGCTCACGCCAGCGCTCCAGGACGCGGAACTTGATGCCGGCCACGGCGGTCTCGCTCAAGCCGAGGTCGCTGGCGACTTCCTTGTTGCGCAGCCCGAGCACCGTCAGCATCTCGACCACGATCAGCTCCTGGAAGCGACGCTGCATGCGGCACTGCTCCACGTACTGGCGCAGGCAGGCCACCAGGGCCTGGCGCTGCGAGGCGACGATTTCCTGCCCGGCCAGGTGTCGGCTGGGTGTCTCGGTTTCGAGCCAATCCGACGGCGACTCACCCACCTCGAGCTGTTCCAGGCTCTGGCGCTGACCCTTCTGGGCTTTGCGGAAATAGTCGTGGAGCTTGTGTCGCAGGATGGCGAACAGATAGGTCTCCAGCGACCGAGCGCGGTCGTAGTTGGGCAGGCTGCGCAGCAAACCCAGGAAAGTCTCCTGCACGAGGTCTTCGGCGTCGGAAGGCTGCGCGAGCATACGCCGGGCGAAGCTGAGCAGCCGACCCTGATAGCGGTCGATCATCTCGCGCCAGGCCCGCTGGTCACCCTGCTGGACCGCATCGATTAGGAAGGCGTCCGCCTCGCTGGCGGCCATGGCCAGACTCCGCACCTGCACTGGTTGGCAGCCGCGTCCCGGCCAGCCCGCCGGACGTGTGGATCGCTGACTGCTCCGTCTGGCTCGGCCGGTCGCGTCGGATCAACAAGGAAAGATAACGGCGAACAAGTCGACGGCCAACCGGGTCAACCATGAGGGCGCGGTGCGGACGGTCGCGTGACGGCGGCCCGACGCAGGCCGGCTTGCAGCAAGGAGTACGCGACGATGAGAAGACCGGAAACCAAAACGACGGAGAGGACTACGTTCCGGGGCTTGGCCGCGCGCTGCGACGAATCCATGTCGAGGTCGGCAAGCGCCGGAAGGATGCTTTCACGGCAGAAGTAAGCCTGGTGCATCCGGGATTCAGCGTTGTCATCGTCGGCGGGTGCCGCCGCCCGGGCCTGCTGCATGAGGGTAGATCGCTCACCGCGTAACAGCGTGGAAGCCAGCTGGTAGAGTCCGTCTTGTTCAAGTCTGCCCAACCGGCGGCGCAACGCGATATCGGTCCTGGTAGAGCGCCCGAACTGTCCCAGGGAATCAGCCAGCTTCCGTACGGCCGCATGCCAGGCGGTTCGCGCGGGCAGCTGATTGACCTCTAAAGAAGGTTTGTCAAGCGGATAGCCGGTGTCTCCATTCCGCAGGAGCTCGGCCGGAACCTTGAAGGACACGACGTGCTCACCGGACATGGTCAGAAAGGACACCTCGCACGGGGTTGGCACGGTGGGGAGAGCGGGCGCGGCGGGAATGCCCGCCGTAGTTCTAACCGCCACTGAGCGGCTGGTGCACCAGAACGCCGGCAGCGCGAACAGCCCGCCCACGGCCAGCACGCACAAACCGATGACCAGGCCCAGGATGGGTCGGCGGGTCGCCAAGAGCATGACGCCGACGATCACGACGAGGGCGAGACCCCCGAGGGCCAAGAACCGCATGGTTGTCGGGCACAACATAAGACTCCCGCCTATCGATCAGATTACGACCGGTTTGTTCCTCTGTCGCTTGGGCCAGAACAGCAGCACGACTGACACCGCCAGCAGAAAGGCCGTTCCCACCAGCGCGGGGACAGTATCAGGGTCCAGTTCGCTCCAGTCGTTCGTGCCGAAGAAATCCTGGATCGCCTCGGAAGCCGGTGCCAGGGCGACGATCACGGCAATGAACGCGAACGCGCAACCGAAGAAGCCACGCAGAAAGTGTGCGGCACCCTCATTGCGGCGGGCGGCGATTAGCAGAATGCTTCCCAGCACCAGTGGCACGAGCACGGCCGCCGCCGGGATCGTCACGAGCGCGTCGCCGGATTCATACACCGTGCCATTTTTCCATATCGGGTCCGTCTGGTCTAGTTTAATCTCAGACGGATAGAAGAGGGCCGCGCTGACGCCGGCCAGCAAAAGCAACTTGCCGATGAACGACAGGCCGGCGTTAGCGGTGCGGCCGACGAAGGACGGAGCAGCGGGATCAATGTAGACGGTCTGCGCGGGCGCTTGCGCTTCGGCGACTGGTTGCTCTTCGGCCGATTGTTGCGCTCCGGCGGCCTCGCCCTCTTCCTCGTGCGACTCACCTTTTTCAACCGCCTGGCTGAGGCGCTCGCCGACGCGCTCCACCGCCCGGCCGATGTGCTCTCCGGCCCGCGCCACACCAGCCACGGCACCGGCGACCGCATCGCGACGGAAGTGCCGACCGCGATGACCGTGGGCGCCGCCAGCGACGGGCCGACCCGGCCGAACCACAGCGCCGAACGGCCACATGGCAGCGGTGGCCTGCGTCAGCAGCGAGAGCGTCGCGCACATGCCGGCCGCGACCAGGACGTATTCCTCTGCGTCGACCATCCCGGCGCCGATCAGCCCGAGAATCGCGGGCCAGACGGCCTGGCCGCCGCGGATCCGCTGACGCCGACCGTCCTCGATGCGCTTGGTCCAATCACACAGGAACAGCGTCGCCGCAATCGGAATGGCCAGGCGCGCGAAGTCCTCACTCAGCTCCTCGGCCGACATGCCAATCGCCGGGATCATGAAGACAATGCCGGTTCCAGCGTAGACGATGCGATCGAGGAAGCTGTTGCGCGTCAGGTTGCGCTGCAGGATCTTGAAATAGGCGATGAGCGGCCCGATCGTTCCACCGATCAGGAACAGGCCGACAGCGACGGCCGCTTCCGGCAGGTTCCTTTCGCTGATCAACCCGAGACCCACGGCCACCGCGACAACCACGACGAGCAAAGTGAATACCTGCGGCCGGCGCTTGCGCGGGTCGAGGCCGAGCCGCTCAAAGGTGGCATCCACGCGTCGTCCGGCACGCGCGCCGCGGTGGGCTCGGCGGGCCTGCTCATCCGCGATCGGCTGAGCCAGCACGGGCTCGCGGGCCGCACGGGCGTCGAGCGATGGAACGGGCGGCGGCTTGGGCGGCGTGGTCACCGTCCGATCGGGATCGTCAACCGGCTCGCCACGCGCCACGCCGCTCAGCATCGCCGGGTCGAACGACGCGATGCTCGCGCTCAACTCCGTGGAGGCCCGCAGCGCATCGACCATCTCGTTCACGTCCTGGTAGCGATCCTGGGGATCTTTGGCCAGGGCCTTGGCGATCACCTGGGCGAACGGTTCGGGGATGCCGCTGACGTCGGGCTGCTCGCTCAGGTGGCGCATCAGCACTTCGCCCATGCTGGAGCCGGTGAACGGCAGCCGACCGGTGATCATCTCGTAGAGGATCACGCCCAGAGCATAGATGTCGATGGCCTTGGTGTAGGTGCCCGAGCCGATCTCCGGGGCCATGTAATGCACCGTGCCGACACTGACGGTCTGCCCGCTGTGCCGACTGACCGAGATGTGCTTGCTCAGCCCGTAGTCGCCGATCTTGACGTACCCGTCGTCGTAGAAGATGTTGCCCGGCTTCAGATCGCGGTGGACGATGCCGCGCTCGTTCAGGTAGTTGAGGCCGGCGGCGATGTTGCAGAGAAAGAAGGCGGCTTTCTGGGCACCCAGGCCGTTGGGCTCGGCGATGAGCAGGTCACGCAGCGACGGACCGCCAACGTACTCCATGATGACGAACGGATCGCCTTCGAGGTTACGGCGGACGTCGTAGATGGTGATCAGGTGTGGGCTCTTGAGGTTCATCACGTGGGCGATGCCGCGCAGCTCGATCTCCGGGTTGTCGCGCAGGTATTTGAGGGCGACCTGTTTCCCGGAGTCGGTCAGGGCGTAGTAGACTTCGCCAAACCCACCCCGGCCGACGGCGCGCTGGATGGTTATCCCCTCGAGGGGCCGATCACCGTGTTTGAACGTGTATGCCACGACTGCTCCTCCGCAGTTGGGTCGCCGGGCGGGGCCGGTGAGATTTCAGCTCGTTGCTCATCCCGCGGCCGCCATCACTGGATTCGGCCTTGCTGCCACGACCTTTTGGCGCAGCAGACTCTCGCAGACCCTCGTCGTCGTCACCACGAAGCCGATATAGGTCGCCGAAGCGCCGGCGCTTATGAGAAAATGCATGAGTCCCGGTCCGACGTTCTCGCCAACGGCCTTCCAGAGGATGAACAGGATCCAGCACGCGATCATCCACTTGTGGCTGAGACGCTCGACGCTGGGCGCGAAGGTTCGGCGATAACGATTCAAGTCGATAATGAGCCCGTGGAAGGCGACATAGAACCAGTAGAGATTAAACAACGGGATGAAGCAGAAACCGACGCCACGACCCGGCGTGGTGCGGCGCCAACCGACCGGCAGCGTCGCCCAAAACTTGTAGAGCAGAATACCGCACGGAATGAACGAAAGAGCCAGCACGAGCCCCTGTACATTCAGTAGCGCTTGGCCCCCACTCCGGCCGGCAACCGCGGCACCCAGGGCAAACAACACGAACAGCACCTCAAGGAAGATCGCCGTGCCCAAAGTCAGGGCGAACGAGTCCGGCTTGGGGGCCGTGTAGCGGTCGAGATAAGGGGGTGGCTGAACGACGTACGGGCGTCCATCCGCGTCGTGGGCTACCGCATGACGGGCGTCCAGCGAGGGCACGGCCGGGCGCGGCGGCGAGGTGCGCGTCAGCTCGTCCGGGGCCAGGTCACGCGCGCGCGGGACGCCGGTCAACGTCAGCGGGTCGAACTGGCTGAGCCGCTCGTTGACGTCGGCAAGCTGCTCGAGGGCATCGACCAGCTCATTCACGTCCTGGTAGCGCTCCTCCGGCCGCTTGGCCAGCGCTTTGGCGATGATGGGTGCGAAGTCCGGCGGCAGGACGCTGACGTCCGGCTCGTCCTGTAGCTGGCGGACCAGCACCTCTTGAATACTGGCACCGGTAAACGGCAGTCGGCCGGCGAGCATCTCGTACAGGATGATGCCGAGCGCGTAGATATCTACCAGCTTGGTGTAGCGGCCGGAGCCGATCTCGGGGGCCATGTAGTGGGCGGTACCGACGCTGACGGTCTGACCGCTGTGCTGACTGAGCGACATGTGCTTGGACAGACCGTAGTCGCCGATCTTCACGTAGCCTTCGTCATAGAAAATGTTGCCGGGCTTGAGGTCGCGGTGGACGACGCCGTGGGCGTGCAGGTGAGCCAGTCCCGCGGCGATGCCGCGCGCAAAGAAGACGGCCTTTTCCGGCGCCAGCCCGCCCGGCTCGGCGCGCAGGATGTCGCTCAGCGACGGGCCGCCGATGTACTCCATCAGGACAAAGGGCTCGTCCACCAGATCGCGGCGGACATCGTAGATCTTGACCAGGTTCGGGCTGCTGAGGTTGATCACCTCGGCCACGCCGCGCAGCTCGATCTCAGGGTTCTCGCGGAGGTATTTGAGGGCGACTTCCTTGCCGGCGTCGGTGACGGCGTAGTAGACCTCGCCGAACCCGCCCCGGCCGACGGCGCGCTGGATTGTCATCCCTTCGAGCGGGCGGTCACCATATCTGAAGGTGTAGGCCACCGAATCTCCTCTGCGCCGGTGCCACCACGAACCTTACCTCAGGCCAGCCGGCCGGAATCTCGGACTTCGTACCGCTTGACCGTCACGCGCTGGTCGCCGTACTCGCGCGTATCTCCCAGCCGGACGGCCTCGGCCGGTCCGATCGGGCGGCCGCCGGAGCCGGTCTGCCGCGTGTAGAGGTATCCGGCCCGCTCGAACAGGACCAGGCGGGTCCGGCCCTCGCGCGTGCAGACGTGGCAGCTCGCCTGCGGGCCCAGCAAGGCCGTATCCTTGAACAGGACGACGTGGCTGACGTCCTGAGGCAGGCGGCAGCGGTCGGAGAGATTCAGGACCGCCGACTCGCTCTTGGCGGTGGGCTTGCGGAAAACCATTCTTGCCTTCGGTCCGAAGACGATCCGATCGCCATCGCGGAGCAACGTACGTTTGACCTCTTTGCGGTTGACGCTGGCCGGGCCGTAGGCCGCCAGGAAATAGTCCTCACCGTCGCGGATGATGTCGGCGTGGTGCGACTGGATGTCGGCCGGGACCGGGATTTCGACGGCGGCCTCGCCGCCGGCCCGCCCGATCCGGACTACGTCGCGCGTTACCAGCAGCACACTCCCCGTGCCGTCCACGAGCATCAGCAACGCCGCGTTCCGCAGGTTGGCGGCATCTTGCGCCGGCGGCGCAGCCACGCCGTCCTCCACCCTATCATGCGCCGCGGGCGGCAGACCTGCCTCTACAATTCCGCCCGATTTCTCAACCGTCGAACTGAACAGCCCCAGCGGAGACGACAATAGCCGATCGTGGGCCTGCTCGATGGCGGCGCTGGCCTCGAGGGCCTCGTTGACCCAGGCTACTTTGCCGCGCGCGGCGCTCAGGCGCAGCAGCGTGTCCCGCAGGTCGGCGTAGCGGCCGTCCGCGAGCTGGGCGGTCGCCCGCGAACAGAGCGAGGCCAGACGCTCGTGCTCCTTGAGCGCGGGATCGAAGGTCCGCAGCTGTTCCACCAGATTCAGCGTGCTGGCCAAGCGATCGAGGTGACCTTCGTGGAAGAGGGTCTCGAGCATGTCGCGGAAGGCCGGCACCAGCCGGGCGGCCAAGGCGTCGCTCTCGCGGCTGCGCCCGTGTCGGCTGCGGGCTTCGTCCCAGAAGCGGCAGGCCGTCAGAACGTCGCCCTGCTCCAACGCCGCCTGGGCCTGCCCAAGCAACTGTTCGCTGCGCTCGAGGCGGATGTCGAGCTCGTCGCGGAGTAGGTCGCGGCGACGGGAGTCGGCGACGCGGTCGATCGCCAACCGGCCCGACTCGAGCCGACCGGCACGCAGGTCTTCCGCCGCCCGCCCGTAAGCCTCGTTCCGCTCGGCCTGATCGCCGCGCTTGCGACGTAGCGCCTCCACGGCGCGTTTGCGGAGGGTGGCCGCGTCGGGGCTCGAGCGTTGCAGCGCCTCCAACTTGTCGAGGTCATCGAGTGTGTCGCGGTAGTGCCCGGCCTGGGCGTGCAGCCGTGCCCGGGCCAGCAGGGCCTTGGCGAGCTCGTCGAGCAGCTTGTTGGCCCGCCGGTGGTCGTGGACGTCCGGCTGACAGAGACGCTGGTAGGCCTCGTCGATACGGCCGTCGTTTAACGCGTTTTCGGCGGCCTTCAGTCGCGAATAGAGCCAGCGCGAAAGCATTTGATACCTCAGCGTGCGTTTGGCAACGGGTTACAGCCACTATTGTACCGTTTGGGAAGCGGCATTCCGTCGGCGCCAAGGTATTCCGGATTGCGCGGCGGTTATTTCGCGCCGGGGCGGTCGGGGTGGGCGGTGTGTTACCCGCCCAGAGCGGGGGCGGGCAGACGACCCAGGCCAACGCGTCGTAAACCGTTTACTGTCGGTTGGTTAGCGTGCCACGTCCGCCCCAGGAGGTACGCGCGGTCGGCTGGCGTAGACGTCGCCGCCACGCTCCTGACAGACGGCGCACTTCGTGCGCCGCGCGCGGCGTTATTCAGGACCGGGCTGGTACAAGCCGTCAATCGATCAGAGAAAGGTCTTACTTCGCTCCAGGAGAAGTGATCGTGGCGAAGCGGAGGTGCGGTTATGCCTTCGTGGATTCTCGAACTCTGGCGGCTCATCAGCGGCGCTATTGACTACGTGATTCTGGGTGTCGAGGGCAGCATTTCTTGCCGACGATCCGGGAGGGCCACCGCGTCCAACGGCAACGTGACGGCTCGGTCATCGGTTACTCTGAGCGTTGGACGATCACGATTGACGATCCGACTTCGGGCAGCGGTGCGCCTCAAGTTCGGAAGGGACGTAAGCGGTTCATTGACAGCAGATTAGACACCACTGGCCTTGTGGCACCGGACGGGAGTGCAATTACGTCAGACCCCACGGGCAGGCCCGTAGCAGACGGCGCACTTCTTGCGCGGGGCGCGACGCTATTCAAGACCGGGCTCGAACAAGCCGTTAAACGATGAGAGAAAGGTCTCACTTCACTTCGGGTCAGGAGAAGTGATCGGGGCGAAGCGGAGGTGCGGTTATGCCTTCGTGGATTCTCGAACTCTGGCGGCTCATCACCGGCGCGATTGACTACGTGATTCTGGGAGTTGAGGGATAGCGGTGCGCGCGATCCTCGATCCACGTTTCACACGTCGCGAGCGTCAGATGGGCGAGCGGGTCGCCGCCCTGCTGTGGGGATTGTGTATCGCCGGGGTGGCGGCCCTGGCAGCCTGGTCGGCCTAGCCGGCGGGGCCTGCCTGACGATCGCGGCGGTGGCCGCGTGATGGTTGACTACTGGTGGGGTCCGCCGACGTGCGGGCAGTCGAACGAGGCGCCGGCACGGCGCCGACCCCCAGCGAGGGGATTGTACAAGCGAGAATTCGGGACGCTGCGCCGACATCCCAGCCGCCCTACCACCACCCCCTAACACGGCAGACCTGACCGCCGGGACTGCGCGAACGCCCTGCTCAACCCGTGTCCGCCAACACGGTGCTATCGAGTGTGGTTCCGTCCGGGGCAACGGGAAACGCCTCGGGGGCAAGCTGCAACTGTCGCTGTCGGATGGCGTTTGCCAGTAGTGCGAGGCTGCCCGCGGACAACACGCAACTGGTGCCGATCGCGATCTCGACCAACACCGGCTCGGTAACCCACGCGGCCGCGTAGACAGCGATCGCGACGCCCAACGTGCACACGGCGGTGCAAACCACGGTGGCCGCTCGCAGGGAGCGTCTTGGGCGGGGTTTCCATATACCGGCCAAGATCGCAACAGCGGCACACCACAGGCAGACGCGCACGACCAACCCCGCTCGCGTAAGTCGGCGCAGATGGGTGTGGGAGAACAGCGCGTCGAGCGCCTGGGCCTGTAGCTGGCAGCCAAAAGGCTTCTCCCCGCTGGCGGTGGGATGTTGGTCTTCCCCCGGGAACATCTGACCGACAACGACCACCCGGCCCTCGAACCACTGCCGAAGCTGCTTCGGGTCGGCGATCAGCACGTCTTCATACGCGGTCGTGCGAGCGTCCCACTCTTCCAGGGGCTGGATCGGGACGCGCAGGTGGACCGGTTGATCTCCGGCGAGCAGGCCGGGGCGGGGCGAATCAAGCTTTGCGACGGTATGGATGGGGATCTTGTCGGTCTCGCGCTGCCAGCGGGGCTGCCCCGGGTCGGGACGACGCTTGCGGTAGCGCAGGTGAAGATCGGGCGGCTTGAGCTCCAGATCGACGCGGCAGTCGGGGAAGCGCGCCGCAGCGAAGCCTGCCACCGCCAGCCCGGGAATCGGCCGCTCAAACCCGCGCTGAAAGCATCCCACCAGCTCGAACTCGCCGGAGTACCATTCCGGGCGCATGGAAGGCAGCGCGCCGTAGCCGTGGACCGCGTCCCGAATGCGCGGGCACATCACCGGCTGGCCGTTGACGTCGAATTCGTCGCAGCCGACGACGACCGGAGCATCCAGCGCGCGGACGCCGCGGACGAACGCTTCGTCGAACTCGGGATACGCATCGGGAAAATAATAGTCCCAGACAACGACCAGCGGTTTGGCCTGCGCCAGCTTCTCCATCAAGCGGCCGTGCAGTAGACGCCAGCTCTTCCGGTTGAACAGGTTCAGGCCGGGCAGGTCGGCGCCGATACGCCCGTCGGCCAACGCCTGACGCGTGGCTTGGTTGAAACTGATCAAGACGGTGCGGCCATCGGCCGTGCCCGGTGTGAACCAGCGCGCCCCCAACAACCAAGTAAGCGACATCAGCAGCACGGCGGCACAGCCGACGAATATCCCGCGCACGAGGTAGGGGTGGTGGAGCGACTCGTAGGCGGCGACGCGTGCGGCCTGGTAGGTCACCGAGCGGCCTTCGTGCGCCTGGACGGCACGGCCTTCGAGGTAGTTTTCGAGGTCCTGCACGAAAGCTGCGCAAGTAGGGTAGCGGCGCTGGGGGTCCACTTCGACGGCGCGGTGAATGATCGCCGCCAAGTCTTCGGCCCGGCTGATCTGTCGCTCGTGCAGCACCTTTCCAAGCAAGGTGGTATCAGCGGCCCAGCGGGCCGCCTCGCCGGTAACGCAATGGAAGAGCAGGATCCCCAGCGAGAAGACGTCGGCCCGGGCGTCCACGGGTCGACCGGCGGTCTGCTCCGGGGCAACGTACCCCAACGTGCCAACGGCACCCTCCGGTGGGCCCGGGCTGGGCTCCCCGTCGCCAACCTCCCGCTCAGCCAGGGCCAACTTCTTGGCGATGCCGAAGTCCACGATGCGTGGCTGGTCGGCGGCGTCAATCAGGATGTTCTGCGGCTTGATGTCCCGGTGCACCACGCCCGCGGAATGCGCGTAGCCGATCGCCTCGGCGATAGTCCTGATGATCCGAATCCGTTCGGCTAGTGGCACCGTGTGCGACTTGAGGTAATGGTCGAGGCGCTCGCCCTCGACGAACTCCATCGTGTAATACAGCGGCGGGCGCTTGAGTCGCGCGTCGTAGAGCGTGGCGATGTTCGGGTGGCGCAGCCGGGCAATCAGGTGCACCTCGTTCTCGAAGTAGGCCGTGCGTAGCGGCGTGCGCCCGAAGAGGAGCTTGAGCGCTTCGGTGCGCTGCTTGGCGTGGTGGATGGCCTTGTAGACCACGCCGAACCCGCCTTCGCCGATCTTCTCCACGACCGTGTAGTTCTCCAGCGTGGGGAACCAGGCGGAGGTCTGCTTGCGGAAAAAGGTGCGGCACCGTTCACAGTGTTCGAGGTGTTGCTGGGCGTGCGGGCGCTGGTCGTCGGGCAGCGCATCGTGGGCGAGCGCTTCCACCGCCTCCCGGTGGGGACACTCCGTGGCAGCTCGACGCGGCATCCGTGCACCTGTCGGCGGGGCCGGCGATGAGAAGGGGTCTTCGCCGCCTGCCCTCGGCTCACAACCGTCCGCATTATACCCGCTCGGGGGCGAGTGCATACCCCGACGGCGGCAAGCCGGTACCGTCGTTTTGTACCGTTCTTCAAGAGCGCAAGCGGGCTACGGCCCGCGCCAGGCGTGGGGAGGCATAGCGCGGCGGGTCGGCCGGGATCGTGAATTCGCACTCGAGGTAATGCCGCCCGAACTCAAGGCACGCCTTACGTGTGGTTATGAAGATGTCCACGGTGTTGTGTCGGAAGCGTTTGGCGGTGCGGTCGGTGACGAGGAAGGTTTGGTCGAGAGCGGGGATGTAGACCTTGGAGCCGAAGGGGATGTCCGCCGGCGCCGCGCATTGGCCCACGCCGGACGGCACCCCGGATGCTGTTGTGCCCCGGTCGCAATAGGCCGTGACCCGGCAGATGCGACGGATCAGCCACGTGTCACCTTCTTCGGCGGAGGGCGCGTCGGCGGCGCCCTGCGAGACGATGACCGAAGCGCTCGTGCGCCCGACGCCCTCCGTGCGCGGGTTGGCGCCGGGATCCGCGAGCTGGTGGATCTGCCCAAGCCCGGTGGTCAGCAAAAGGCACCACACCCAGCGGGCTTTCACCAGGAAGGCAAACGCGTACATAGGTTTTGCGCTCTCCGCTCCCCCCACCTAATCTCACGTTTTATCGCTCCGTGCCCACAGAGCGACTCCGCTCCCATGCCGTTGGGCAAGCCGCAAATGACGAAAAACCAGACCGCACCAACAGCGAAGCAGAAGATGATAGGCAGGTAAAGCCGATTGTCCAGGCCTTTTTCGGGAGCGCTCCCGGCTTTCTGCGCAGGGCCGGCGGGGCTGACAAATCCCCGCAACTCGCCCACGCCCGGTGTGCGACCGCGGCAACGCCGATAAACTGCCCTTCCCTGACGACCCCCGCAAACCGGAGGAAATCAAATGCGTCGTCCGCTGGTTGCCGGAAACTGGAAGATGAACCTGGACTTGGCGGAGATGCGCGCCCTGGTGGCGGGGATTCGCGCCGGCTGCGATCCGTTCAGGTCGGTTGAAATCGCCGTCTGCCCGCCGACCATCTACCTGTTCCCGATCGCCGAGGCGATTACCGATAGTCCCATCCGCCTGGGCGCCCAGGACCTGTACTACGAGCCCCAGGGGGCGTTCACGGGGGAGGTTTCCGCGGCGATGGTCGCCGAAACCGGGGCACGGTACGCGATTGTAGGACACAGCGAGCGACGCCACACCATCGGCCACCACGAAGACGACCGCATGATCAACCTGAAGGTCAAGGCCGCGTTGGCGGCGGGCTTGACGCCGATTCTGTGCGTCGGCGAGACCCTGGGAGAGCGTGAAGCGGGGCAGACAGCGGAGGTACTGACGTTCCAGCTCAGTGCCGCCCTGAGCGGTGTGGAGTTGACGTCGGCGGAACAGCTCGTGGTTGCCTACGAGCCGGTTTGGGCGATCGGCACGGGGCACAACGCCACGCCGCAGCAGGCCCAGGAGGCGCACGCGCATCTGCGGTCGCGGCTGCACGCCGGTGTCGGCAAGGTGGCGGAGGACATTCGGATTCTCTACGGCGGGAGCGTGAAGCCGGACAACGCGGGGCCGATCATGACCCAGCGGGACGTGGACGGCGGTCTGATCGGCGGGGCGAGCCTGAAGGCGGATTCGTTTCTGGCGATCATTCAGGCGGCGGCCGAAAACGCCGCCGGCTGATGCTTCGGCTCGACTGGCTGGCGACCGATCGAATGGCTATACTGGCAACGTGTATGAAAGCCGCGTGGCACGGGCGGCCTGCCCGTTCGCAGCGGCGGGACGCCGTCGCCATCCACGGGCGGGTGAGCAGTCTGAGACTCTGAGGGACCGATGATTCTGGCCTTGTGGTACCACATTATTCTCGCGGTGATCTTCGCCGTGCTGGCGATCGTGCTGATCGGCGTGATCCTATTGCAGCGCGGCAAAGGCGTCGGGCTGGCCGGGGCGTTCGGTGGGGCCGGGGGACATACCGCCTTCGGTGCTAAGACCGGCGATTTTCTGACGTGGGTAACGATCATCGGGGCGGTGCTGTTCCTGGTCTGGGCGATCGTTTTGAACTTCTGGTTTGTGCCGATCACTCCAGCGGGCGCCACGCCTCCGGGCGGCACTCCAGCCCCGACCGGCACCACGGGCGAGCAGCAAAGCTCGTGGGCCCCGGGCGAGGCCGGCTCGTCGCCGGTCTACGCGGGGTCGCAGGTTTTCAGAGCGGACGAGGCCTGACGTGGCGCGGGCGTCGCCGCCGCGGCCGCCTGGCCACGGTGGGCGCGCGCTCCGATTCCCGGCAGCAGCGGCTGCCCCAACCCGCAGAGTGACACGCGAGTTCAGCAGACCGCGAGCGACGCAATGATCCACTCGATGACCGGCTTCGGGGAGGCGCATCGCGAGGAAGACGGTCACGCTTATCATCTGGAGATTCGCAGCGTCAATAGCCGCTATTTCAAGGTGGCCGTCCGCGTCTCCGAAGACTTCAACTTCGCCGAGCCGGAGTTGGAGCGCGTGCTGCGCACCCGGCTGACACGCGGCAGCGTCACACTGCGCCTGATGGTCCGCGACCTGAGTGCCTCAGCGGCTCACGAAGTCAACATCGCCGCCGTGCAACATTACGTCTCGCAACTGCGAGCGGTGATGAGCGCTCAGCCGGGGTTGACGTTCGACCTGGCTACGTTGGCGATGTTGCCCGGGGTGTGCCAGCCGCCGGAGCTGAGCGAACAGGAGCGCGAGCGTAGTTGGCAGGTGATCTCGGAACTGACCGAAGCGGCCTTGGATCAGGTGGCGGCGATGCGGGCCGCTGAAGGCCGGGCGCTGGCCGCGGAGCTCAAGACGCACTGCGAGCACGTGCGTAGCCATCTGGCAGTCGTTCGGCAGCGGGCACCGCTGGTGGTGGAAGAGTACCGCGAGCGGCTGGCGGACCGCGTGCAGGAGTTGATCGGCGACAGCAGCGTGCGCTTGGCGGAGCAGGATCTACTCAAGGAGGTGGCGTTTTACGCCGCACGCAGCGACATCAGCGAGGAGATCAGCCGGCTGTGCTCGCACCTGGACCAGTTTGACGCGTGTGCCGCGAGTCCGGAGCCCTCGGGTCGCAAGATGGAATTCATTGCCCAGGAGATGCTTCGCGAGGCGAACACGATCGGAGCCAAGGCGGGTGACGCCGAGATCGCCCGCTGCATCATCGAGCTCAAAGGCGCGATCGACCGGATCAAGGAACAAGTACTCAATGTCGAGTGAGGGGTGCAACGGGTACGCTGGCCGGCGGTGGCCCGGGCATCGTGTCCGTTCACCTCACCCGAACGCCGGTGCCACCCGGACGCCGACGCCACTCCCATGCTGATTGACACTCACTGCCATCTCACCAGCGCGGAGCTGGCCTCGCAGCTCGATGCGGTTTTGCAGCGGGCGGCCGAGGCCGGTGTGGAGCGGGTCGTTACTATCGCCGTCACGGCGGCCGACGCCCGCCGGGCGTGGGACTTGATGCCAGAGCGACCGGCAGTTTACCTGGCAGCGGGCATTCATCCGCACGAGGCAGCCTCGTGCACGCGCGCGGACCGCGAGCAACTGGCCGCCCTGCACCGGGGACGGTGGCCGGGCGGCGAGCAGGCGGGGCGGTTGGTCGCCGTAGGCGAGATCGGGCTCGATTTTCACTACGATTTCGCCCCGCCGTCCACGCAGGAAGAGGTGTTCCGCTTTCAGCTCGAGCTGGCCTGCGAGGTAGGCCGGCCTGTGATCATCCACGCCCGCAAGTCCACGCAACGCGTGTGCGACATTCTGGCGGATTACCCGCCGCTACGGGAGCGCGTGGTGTTCCACTGCTATTCAGGCGACGCGCGGACCGCCGGGCAGATTCTCGATCTGGGCTTCTGGTTATCGTTCACCGGCATGGTAACGTTCAAGAACGCGGAAACGGTACGCGAGGCAGCGCGGCTTGTGCCGAGCGACCGCATTCTGCTCGAGACCGACGCGCCTTACCTTTCGCCCGAACCCGTGCGGAGGGTGCGCCCGTGCGAACCGGCGTTGCTGGTGCATACGGCCCGCCGACTGGCCGAGGTTCGCGCCGAGTCGTTCGAGGCCTTCGCGGCGGCGACAAGCGCCAACGCGCGGCGATTCTTCACGCTTCCGGAGGTTTGACGTATGAGCTTGTGTCTGGTCACCGGCGGAGCGGGGTTCATCGGCAGTCACGTGGTGCGGGGGCTGCTGGCCGAGCGTCACCAGGTTCGCGTGCTCGACAACCTCAGCAGCGGCTATCGCCAGAACCTGGCCGAGGTCGAAGCGCAAGCAGAGCTCGTCGTTGGGGACATCTGCGATGCGGAGACGGTCGCGCGCTGCATGGCGGGTGTCGAGGCGGTTTTCCATCTTGCCGCGCGGGCCAGCGTGCCCCGCAGCGTGGAACAGCCGCGTCCGACGCACGACGCCAACGTCACCGGCACCCTCAACCTCTTGATGGCCGCCCGCGAGGCCGGCGCGCGCCGCTTCATCTATTCGGCCAGCAGCAGTGCCTACGGGGACACGCCGACGCTGCCGAAGCACGAGGAAATGCCGCCCGCGCCACTGAGCCCCTATGCGGTCAGCAAGCTGGCGGGGGAATACTATTGCCTGGCCTGGGCGCACGTGTACGGGCTGGAAACGATCTCGCTGCGCTACTTCAACGTGTTCGGCCCCCGGCAAGACCCGCAGAGCGATTACGCCGCCGTGATCCCCGCCTTCGTCAGCCGAATGTTGCAGGGGCAGCGTCCGATCGTGTTCGGCGACGGGGAGCACTCGCGGGATTTCTGCTACGTGGATAACGTGGTGCAGGCGAACCTGCTGGCACTGAAGGCCGAGAAACTCAGTGGCGAGGCGGTCAACATCGGCTGCGGCCAGCGCACCACGCTGAACAAAATCATCGCGGTGATCAACGAGCTGCTCGGGACGCGGATCGAAGCGGAATACACGGACCCACGGCCGGGCGACGTGCGCCACAGCCTGGCGGATCTGTCGGCCGCCCGACAAGTGATCGGCTATGAGCCGCAGGTCATGTTTGCGGAAGGCTTGCGACGGTCGATTTCGTGGTACCGAGAGAATCTGTAGCAGCCGGCGTCGGCGTCAGGGGTGTTTTCGCGTCACTACCGCCGGGACAGGGCCCGGCCGCCACATCTTCCGATGCAGCCGGCTCGTAGCTGCGAACTCCCATCGAGGTGTAGCGGCACAGAATCTCGTGCTCGCGCGTCTGGAAGTGCTGGGCCAGCTCGGCCTCCGTCAGCCCGTCCCCGAGCAGCACAGCTTCGTCGCCCGGACGGTCCGCCGGATCCACGCTGACAAACGACGTGTTCATCCCGACTTCCAGCACGGACTGACGCCGCCCGTTGATAATGACCGGCCCGCAGCGCAGATGGTGGCTGTACCCGGCCAGCAGGATCCCGACCCACGGGCATTCAAACGCGCTGTAGCCGATGTGTCCGCGCGTGTGGCGTACGGCGACCAGTCGCGCGCTGACCCGCACCGCCCCGCGGTATAACGCGATTCCGGGCCGCACCGCATCCAACCAGGTCTGCGGATAATCCAGCAGCGAACTTGACGCGCCGTGAACCGACGCGCCCCGTCCTCGGCAGATCTCTTGCAGGAACTGCACGGCGCGCGGATCGTCGGTGTGTGTGAACACCTCGTCCGCGTGGCAGCGGCTGAGCAGATCGTCCAACTGCTCCGGCGCACAACCGAAGCGTTGCATGCCGGTGTCCACGTTGATCGCCGTTCGCACACCGGCAAAACGCTCTGCCTCCCCGCGATTGGTAATGCTCGGCCGCAGATTCAGTTCGCGGTAGTAGGCCGGGTCGCCCTCCGGCGGCCCCAGCACGAGCCCGGGCCGGCCGACCTCTTGGGCCTCGTGGACCGAGAAACAGGCGAAGTCGTCGGCCACCGCGGCGAGCGCGTCAGTCACGCGCGCGGCACCCAGCCCATACGCGTCGGCCTTGACGACGGCGATCAGCGGAACGCCGGTTGTCGCGCGGATGCACTCGGCGGAAGCTCGAACCTGATCGAGGTTGACGCGAACTTTGACGTGCCTGGAACGCATAGCCCTGTCAGCAGACCTCCTTGTCCACCCGCCGTCACTATAGCATGCGGCGCGCCCGCGCCAAGCTTTTCGGCATGCCCGAAACCATTTCTGGAGGGCAATTGCACATGCCGCAATGCCGCTGGGCCCCGGCTGGTCGGGCGGCGTGATTCAGAACTTCCACGGGAACCGTCGGCGGAAGTGGCGGAAGAGCAGCCCCAGCATGCGGAACAGCACGTAGCCGAGGTAGAGCGAGACCGCCAGGCCGACCAGCGGCAACCCCGCCAGCCCCGCATGGAAGCGGTACAGGGCCGCCCAGCCGACCAGGACGGTCATCACCAGCAGCCAGGCCAGCAGGTAAACCGGCCCGATGCCCAGGGCACAGCGCACCAGCCAGTCGGGCCGGACAAACAGCAGTGTGTTCCCCAGGGCCACCGACATCACGGCCACCGGCCAGAAGAACCACCCGGCAATCGCCCCCCCCAAGACGACGTAGCTCTTCCAGGGGTAGGCGGCCGGCAGGTACCAGTACAGCCCGAAAGCCGGGAGAGAACACAGCCCGCTGATGGCCGCCAGCCAAATCAGCGGCTTGAAGGCGTCGTCCCAGAGGTCCCAGTCGGCGTCGAACCAGGGCAACTCGTCCTCGCCACCGGCCGTGTGGGTCAGAACCGACCAGTAGAACTGCACGACGTACAACAGGACCAGCGTGGCAAGTATGATCGAGATCAAGCCCAACGGTCCGGGAAGAACGGCGCCCACCAGCCAGACCAACGTGCAGCCCGCCGCGGTGGCCAGCACGTTCAGTGCATTGCCCATCTTGCCGGCGAAGTAGAAGCTGGCGACTAGGTCGGCGAGGAAGCCATGGGGGCGGGATGGGTCGCGCGCTCGGCGTCCCTCAGGCGTCGGGGCAGCCGCCGAGCCCGCGTCGAAGTCTGCCAGCGGTCGCTCGTGCAGCCCGCTCAGCAGCGCGGCCTCTTCGTGTTGGGGGGCCGTCCCGCCGGTCAGTCCCGGTCGGCTGCCGTCCGAGGCCAAGCTGAGCTCGCCCGGATCGATCAGGACCGCTTCCTTCATCCCGGGGTCTTGCTCCTGCACGGGGATGAGGCGTTCGCCGGCCAGCGCCACGCGGATGTCGGCCTCGGTGATCGGGATGGCTCGGCCGCAGGCGGGGCAGGTCACGACCACGCCACGCTGCGCGTTGCGAATGCGGTAGCATTTGCCGCACGCACATCGCCCGCGAACATAAAATGTCTGCGACTGGTCCATCGTGCTCCGCTCTCGGCGCCGATCGTTGTCGCCCCGGCGGCGGCTGCCGTATTGTACCGGAGAGATTGCGGCTATTGGCGTTACAACTGTGCCGCGAATATCGAACCGGGACGAGCAGCGTGCGTTTGTCTGAACTGCAGTACGACCTGCCGCGCGAGCTGATCGCCCAGCGACCGGCCGAGCCACGCGATGCGGCACGCCTGCTTGTGCTCGACCGCAGCAACGGACGCATCGCGCACCGCGTCTTTCGCGACATTGGCGATTACCTGCACCCCGGCGACTGCCTGGTCCTCAACGACACGCGCGTCATCCCGGCCCGCTTTTTCTGCCGACGACAAAGCGGCGGGAAGATCGAAGGGCTGTTCCTGCACAAGCAGCGCGCCACCTGGCGGGTGCTGCTCAAGCCGTCGGTGCGCCTGAAGCTCGGCGAGCGGCTGCGCTGCGAGGCGGACGAAACGGAATTCGTGCTCTGCGAGCGGCACGAGCGGGGTGAGTGGTCGCTGCGGCCCGAACCACCCGTTCCACCGCTGGACCTGCTGCGGCGAATCGGCCAGACCCCCCTGCCGCCGTACATTCAGCGCGACCCGGGGCCCGACGCGTCTGACGCGGAGCGGTATCAGACAGTTTACGCGCGTCGGGCGGGGGCCGTGGCCGCCCCGACCGCGGGCCTGCACTTCACGCCGGAACTGCTCGACCGCTTGCGGGAAACAGGCGTGCGGCGGGCAGACGTGACGCTGCACGTCGGCGTGGGCACGTTCGCGCCGATCGAGGTCCAGGATCTCTGTCAGCACCAGATGCACGCCGAGTGGTTCGAGCTCAGTCAACGGGCCGTGGCGGCCATCGAGGCGACGCGGACCGCGGGGGGTCGCATCATGGCGGTCGGCACGACCTCGGCCCGCGTGCTGGAATCGCTTGAGCTGGACAAGCCACCGCGGCCCACCGCGGACAAAGCAGGCGGTGCGGGTGAAGCAGCCGGCGAGCAGGAAGCGACCCACGCCTCCGGCTGGACGGACTTGTTCATCTACCCCCCCTACCGCTTTCGCAACGTGGATGGGCTGCTGACCAACTTTCACCTGCCAGGTACCACACTCCTAGCCCTAGTCACGGCCTTCGCGACACCGGAGCAAATACGCACCGCGTACACTGAAGCCATCGAACGGCGTTACCGCTTTTACAGCTACGGCGACGCCATGTTGATACTATAATCTCATCAATGGCAAAGCCCTCGCGCGGGTGTGCGCCGATCGGCGGCGAGCACGATCGTTACGCTTGAACATCCATCGTTGCGTTTGCGCGAGCTAAACGCTACTGTGAAGGTTGAGGGAAGGGACCTTTGGAGGCGTTTACCATTCATCGCTTTACCACACGGAGGAAAGGAGTGAGTGCCATGCGCCCTATTGTCATCGTAGCCACGGTGTTGCTCGTGGGAGCGCTGCCTAGCCGTGCTGCGGACGAATCGGATATCTACGACGCGGCAGCGTTGGGCGACCTGCCGCTGCTCATAAAGTTATTGGACGCCGATCCGGAACTGGTGCACGCCCGCACAGCGGCCGGGGAGACGCCTTTGCACTACGCCGCGGCAAGGCAGCGTGCGGCTGTCGTCGAGCTGCTGCTGAGCCGCGGGGCTGAGGCCAACGCGGTAGATGACCGGGGCCTGACCCCTTTGCACCTTGTGGCGACTTCGTCCGACTCCAAGCTCATCACCGCTGTGCTGGCCGGCGGCGCGGACGTGAACGCCCAAGATCGGCTAGGCGAAACGCCGCTGCACGTGGCCGCCCGACGGCTGAACGAACAAGCGATGCGCGCGCTACTTGCCGCCGGGGCAGACGTAAATGCACAGAACCGACGCGGCCAGACGGCGCTGCACGTGTTGGGCGCAGCGGCCCGCACGCCCGAGCAGATCGCCCGGCTGTACCACCCCCTGGCGACGTTGCTTATCGAGGGCGGTGCCGACCCCGACCTGCGTGATCAAAACAACATCCCCGCGCTGCACGAGCCCAGAGACGACGCACCCGGGCCACGGGGTGGGTACCGCACATACGAAGAGATCGGCGATCTCATGAATGGCTGGGCGAAAGACTATCCCGAGATCTGCGAACTCCACGACCTGGGCTTGAGCGTGCAGGGCCGGCATATCTGGGACCTGCGCATCACCGACAGCCTGGAACTCGAGGAAGACGAACCGGAGTTCAAGTACGTCTCGACCATGCACGGCGACGAGTGGGTCGGCAACGAGATGTGCCTGTTTTTCATCGAGCACCTGCTGGCCAACTACGGCACGGATCCACGCATCACCAATCTGATCAACGAGATCGACATCCGGATCGTTCCTTTGATGAACCCCGACGGATATGTGCTGTGCCGTCGCGAGAATTACAACTGGGTGGACCTGAACCGCAACTTCCCGGAGGGAACGCGCGGCGACCCGAATACGACCGAGGGCCGCGAGCCCGAGACCGCTGTCATCATGGAATGGACGTTCGCCAACTCGTTCACCCTTTCGGCAAACTTCCATACAGGCGCTCTCGTCGTGAACTACCCGTACGACAACGACCGGCTGGGCTCGGTCTACTCGCCCACGCCGGATGACGACTTGTTCATCTGGATCAGCGAGGAGTACTCCCAGCACAACCTGCCGATGTGGAGCAGCCCGGTCTTTTACCACGGCATCACCAATGGGGCCGCCTGGTACTCGATCAGCGGCGGGATGCAGGATTGGCACTACCGCTACATGGGCGATAACGAAGTCACCATCGAGCTGAGCAACACCAAGCGCCCGCCCTACTACCAGATTCCCCAGTACTGGGAGGACAATCGCGAATCCATGCTGGCGTACATGGAAACCTGCCTGATCGGCGTGCGCGGGATCGTGACTGACGCCGACAGCGGCACGGCGCTCTCGGCAACCGTGACGGTGGCCGGCCGGGAGCACGAGATCTACACCGACCCGGACGTCGGCGATTACCATCGCATGCTGCTGCCCGGCACGTACGATCTGCGGTTTGAGGCCGACGGTTACGACCCGCTGCTCGTCCGCGACGTTGTCGTCAGCAGCGGCCCGGCAACCCGCCTAGACGTCGGCCTGGGACGGCCAGCGCAAGTCGTCTCACCTAATGGCGGCGAAACGCTGTACGTGGGCGTGCCCACTACTGTGACCTGGACCGGCGACCCCGCTGCCCAGTTCCATGTGCAGTACACGGACGATTACGGCGACATGCAGACGATCTCCGACGGGTTCGAAAGCGGTGGCCTCGATCCAGGCTATGAGACTGGTGGCGACGCCGACTGGTTCGTCACCAGCAGCAGCGCGCACAGCGGCATCTGGTCGGCCCGCGCCGGCGATATCGGCAACTACGACGAGTCCTGGCTGACACGCACCGTCGCCGGCGGCGAGCTGAGTTTCTGGTACCGCGTGAGCTCCGAGGAAGGCTACGACTACTTCAACTTCCACATCGACGGTGAAGTCGTGCTGCACGTGTCCGGGTTCGTCGGCTGGACGCTCTATTCGACAACGCTCCCCGCCGGCAACCATGCGTTGAAATGGCAGTACGTCAAGGACGGGAGCGGCTCGCACGGAAGCGATACGGCGTGGGTCGACGACCTTGAGTTCACGGAAGACCACACCGTCTGGACGGACATCGTTGCGCTGACCGATCCGGGAGAAATGTCAACGGAATGGACGCCGGCGGCGCCGGGCAGCGACTACAAGGTCCGCGTGCGCGCCTATTACGACAATAGTGTCTATGGCTGGTGGGACGAGAGCGACGATACGTTCGAGGTGGTCGAGGGAACGCCGCCCGGCGATCTCAACGGCGACGGCTGCGTCGACCAGGCCGATCTGGGTATCCTCCTGGCCGACTGGGGCTGCACCGGTGGGGACTGCCCCGGTGACTGTGACGGTGACGGCGACACGGACCAGTCTGACCTGGGCATCCTGCTGGCCCATTGGGGCGAGGGCTGCGGATAGCCCAGACAACTCCCCTATTCGCAAATGAGCCGCGGACTTCAGTCCGCGCGGCCTAGCCGGGCACGAGGGGTGGACCACCACTTCGGCGGTCGCAACGCAACTCCTGACGTCGAACGGACCGGCGCCAAAGACGAATCGCGCCCCGCACGTCCAAGAGACCGAGACACCGGCAAGCAAGGGTCACTTACGCGCACAGTCTGGTAGGATTCCCCTTGCCGATCCGGTATGATCGGCTACCAGATCGAAACGGAGGAAGGCAATGTGCAGGCGTCATCATCCAACGGGCCTGGGGCCGTCAGCTCTGTTGATCACGCTCATCGGCGTAGTCTGCTCGGCCGCAGTTGAGGCCCAGATTCTCTACGTGGACGACGATGCCCCGCCGGGCGGCGACGGGCTGAGCTGGGACACGCCGTTCAAATGTCTCCAGGACGCGCTATACACGGCTGCCGGCGACCCGAGCATCACCGAAATCCGTGTTGCCCAAGGGACGTATAAGCCGGACCAGGATGAGGCCGGCAACGTCACCCCCGGCGACCGCGAGGCCACGTTCCAGCTCATGAGCGGCCTCGCCCTCAAAGGCGGCTACGCCGGCATCACGGAGCCCGACCCCGACGAACGCGACGTCGAGCTCTACGAAACCGTCCTGAGCGGTGACCTGGCCGGCAACGACGCCCCCGACTTCGAAAACTACGACGAGAATAGCTATCACGTCGTCACGGTGAGTGATACCGATGCGACAGTGATGCTGGACGGTTGCACAGTCACGAGTGGTAGCGCGACTGGAGAGGCGTCTGACGATCAACGCGGTGGCGGCCTATATTGCCGCGACGCCACCGTAGCGCTAGCAGACTGCACAGTAGCAGCGAACAGGGCAAGTATCTTGTCGGGTGGCGGTGTGTTCGCGCAGGGCGGCAGAATCACGTTCTCAGGCTGCACCATTCGCGACAACCGGGCAACGTCCTTTGGGGGCGGAGTCTCCGCCCGATACGCCGATCTAGTGTGGTTTGAGGGTTGCGCTCTGACCGGAAACCAAGCTGGCGCGGGCGGTGCGATCGACACGCTGCACTGCGGCAGCACGGTGCTCACCAACTGTAGTTTTACCGCCAACTACGCTGGCAACGTGGGTGCCGGGGTCTTCGCTAGCGTAGTCGCTCACCTGTTCGTCAGTAACTGTGAGTTTGTCGGGAATTACTGCACCGACAGTGCTATTCCCTGGGGCGCGGGCATGGCGGTCCGCGAGAGCCGCGGGACGATACAGCACTGCACGTTCCGCGAGAATTGGACCTGCGCCAACTACTCGTGGGACGAGGACACCTACGCCTCATCGGCAGGCCTCTCGGTCAAGGGCGGCGTTACGGTGGCCAATTGCCTGTTCGTTGAGAACTCCTCCACCAGTGAGGTGGAGACCGCCGAGGCCTCCGGGGGCGCAGCCTCGTTCGGCGACCAAACGAAGGTCTACAACTGCACTTTCGTCGGCAACCGCACCAACAACATGGTGGGTCCGACCAGCGCCGGCGGCGCGGTCCTCTTCCTCGGCTCGGCGACACTGACCAACTGCGCCTTCATCGGCAACGCGGCCGAAGGCGACACGGGGACCGGCGGAGCCGCGTACGTACAGGAAGGAGTGCCAACGCTGGTCAACTGCACGTTCACGGCGAACACAGCCTCTGAATGCGGCGGCGTGTGGGCCACGCCCGACACCCGGCTCAGCAACTGCATCGCCTGGGGCAATACCGACGACGGGGGCACGGGCGAATCGGCGCAGGTCTTCGGCACGCCGATCGTGAACTACTGCTGCATCGAGGGCTGGACCGGCGACTTGGGCGGTGTCGGCAACATCGGCGACGACCCGCTCTTCGTCGATCCCGATGGGCCGGACGACATCTTTGGCACGGAGGACGACGACGTGCGGCTGCTGTCCGGTTCGCCCTGTATCGATGCCGGCTGCAACGGCGCGTTGCCTCGTGATTGGGCCGACCTCGACGACGATAGCGACACACGCGAAACCACACCGCTGGACCTCGACGGTGAGGGACGCTTCTTCGACGATCCGAACGCGCCGGATGCCGGCTGCCGCTGCCCACCGATCGCGGATATGGGCGCGTATGAATTCGGCGGTACCGGCCCGCAACCTTGCCCCGGCGATCTCGACTGCGATCGCGTTGTGAGCCACGCTGACTTGGGCATTTTGCTAGCGGCCTGGCACAACTCCGCCGAGGGTGATCTGAACTGCGACGGTTTCACCGACCACGCCGACCTGGGCATCCTGCTGGCCAACTGGGGCACGAGCTGTCCGTAGGAAACACGACGCACTCCCCGAAGGGTGTGCCAGGGGGTGAAACGTCAAGTTTGTGGGTAGTGCGGGTGTCCTGCCCGCGAGCGGCCCATCAGAGGCGGGCGAGACGCCCGCACTCCCCGTTTGACGTCCAGTTGCCCACAATCGTCACGTTCATCCGTGCGAAGCCTTCTGGAAAACGATCCTTGACACGGCAGGGCCGCATCGTTAGATAAGCCGTAACGGTCGCTGGTGTCCGGCCGCTCGGGGCGGTCGGAAGAATAGGGAATCCGGTGAGAATCCGGAACGGTCCCGCCGCTGTGACCGGGAACGAACGCTGCCCTTTGTCATTGGTGGGTGGCACCGGCTTGGAGCCGGTGAGCCAGCCGAGAAGACGCAGCGTGTAGGTGTGGCCGGCCGACGGCCTGCGAGACGCAGATCGCCGCGAGAGGCCGCCGCGAGCCCGGAAGTCAGAAGACCTGCCAGTGTGACCAGACCTCGGGTTGCCTTCGAGGATGAGGTCAACTTGCATGTCGGTCGGGCGGCTCCCGTCGAGAGCAACCGGCGCCGCGCACTGCGCCCCGGGCGAACCCGGACCATCCGCAGTCATCCTGAGCGAAGCGAGGGATCTATTCTGCGATGCGAGCGAGGTTGGCGGCACGTCGCCAGATTCTTCGGTCGCTTCGCTTCCTCAGAATGACAGGCAGCGGCGGCACGTGACGGGCAGGTAGGCCCCGCAGGCCCGACGCAGCGACTGATCCACCTCATTCTCCCGGCGGCAATATCCCAACAGCCGCGGCACCCGAAAGGCTCCCGCCCTGCCACGAAGGCTGACGATGGCAGCGGCGGGCCAGCACCTGCCACGAAGGAGAAAACAGATGCTACGAACGAACCACACAACCGCCAGGACGCTGCTGATCGCGGCGGCCACAATCGCGATCGCGACGACGGGCAACCTCCGGGCCGACCCGCCCTCGTTCTTCGCCACCCAGGTCGTCGAATACGTCCCGGGTACCGGGATCGGGAACGACTGGATCAGCGGGGACCCCTACGACGACCCCAACACGGCGCTGGGGCGACCCACCGTGGACACCACCGGCGACGACTGGTTCATCCCGCTGGAGGAGCCGGTCCCGGTGGTGCCGGTGTACCCCGCGTTCCGGGCGTTCGAGATCGTGACGGTCGGCTACGACGGCTACCTGACGCTCAAGTTCGATCATCCAGTCGAAAACGATCCGCAAAACCCCCACGGGCTGGACTTCATCATCTTCGGCAACGCCTCTATGTCGCCCGGCCAGGGGCAGTTCTGGACCAACCGCAATCCCAACGATGTGACTATTGGTTCCGCTGACGTCGCGCGCGAGCCGGGCCTGGTCTCGGTCAGCCAGGACGGCGTAGAGTGGTACACGTATGCCGACGGCCCGTATGCCGACGACTTCGCCCCGACGCTCGGCCGCGTGTACGACCCGGAAAACCCCAACGAGTCGCTCGGCGAGTGGAACGAGTGGTGGGGCACGCCGACCTGCCCCACGCTGCCGCTCGACCCGGCCCTCACCGCCGAGACCTTCGTCGGCAAGACCATCGCGGAGGTCGCCGTGCTCTATAACGGCTCGGCCGGCGGGACGGGGTTCGACGTTGGCGTGTTGGGCCTGGAATGGATTCAGTATGTGCGGATCGACAACACCGGCGACGGCACGCCGGAGGTTGACGCCGTCGCCGACGTGTCCCCTGTGCGCTTTTCGTCCGCGCTACCGGAGGGCTTGGAAGCGATCGCCGTGGCCCCGATTCCTCCTTAGGCGAGGGAGACCGTGATGGGTGCGCCAACGGCCGGCGACCCTAACGACAGTCCGCAGATAGCGAGACTCTACCGGCGCGCACACACCGGTTTCACGCTGGTGGAGCTGCTGGTGGTGATCGCGATCATCGCGTTGCTGGCAGCTATCCTGTTGCCGGCCGTCGCTCAGGGTAGGAAGCAGGCCAAACGTGCGCTGTGTCTGAGCAATCTTCACCAGTTGGCCGTGGCCGCGCACAGTTATACGAATGGGCACCGGGGCTACTTTCCGATCGCGTATTTCACGGAGCGCAAGCCCGGGCTGTTGATCTCCTACGCGTGGGACTTCACCACCATCAAGGACTGGGATTCCGGGCGGACTCAGGTCGAGCCGGGGCTGTTGTGGCAGGGTGTCACAATACCCAAGGTGCACCAGTGCCCATCGTTCGATAGGGGACACAACTGGCTGGAGGACCCCTACAGCGGGTACAACTACAACACCAGCTACATCGGCCACGGGCAGCACGAAGCCATTCCCGCCCCGGCCAGAATAACCGCCGTCCGCTGCCCGAACCGCTGTGCGCTCTTCGGAGACGGGGAGTATGCCGCGGGCGCCAACAAGTTCATGCGCGCCCCGTGGCGCAACCCCGGCGACGAGCAATTCACCGGGCGGTACGCCGGCACCCAGGGATACCGCCACCTCGAGCGGACCAACGTGGCCTTCTGTGACGGCCATGCCGAGACCCGCTGGCAACGCTATACCGACACCTACCCGCCGGACCAGGAGAAGATCGCTTCGGGCACGGGGTTCCTCTCGCCGGACAACAGCCTCTACGACCTGGAGTAAGGCTCCGCTTGCGGCCGCGCGGCTCGCCGCGTCAAGCCCGGGTGAGCGTTACTAGCGTGGGTAGCGTGTAATTCCGAGAAGCGAAGCGCCGAGGAATCTGGCCTCGGTCGCGCGACTGGGCCAGATTCCTCCGCGCGCCCCACCATCGGCGGACGCGGTCGGAATGACATCTGGACGTTACCCACGTTCCTGACGCTCACCCGTCAAGCCTGCCCGGGGGCGGTGCCGATTGATTTGGCAGACTGGACGGCCTATGCTAGGTAGCTTGTTTGTCTTGCCGCGTAGGGCGGAGGTGCTCTTGTGCCGACGATCAGCCCGGAGCTGCTGGAGATCCTGGTCTGCCCGGTCAGCGACTGCCGGGCCAAGCTGGAGCAACACGGCGATCGCCTCGTCTGTACGCGGTGTGGGCTGAGGTACCCCATTGAACAGGCCTGGCCGGTGCTGATCCCCGAGCTGGCCGAGCCGCCGCAGGAGCACGAAGCCTAGCCAGCGACGACCCCGATGTTCGCCGTCATCAGCGATATCCACTCCAACCTCGAGGCGCTGCAAACCGTGCTGGCCGACATCGAGCAGCGCGGCGTGAAGCAGATCGTCTGCCTGGGCGACGTGATCGGCTACGGCCCCAACCCCCGCGAATGTCTGGATCTGGTGCAGGAACGTTGTCGGGTGTGCCTGATGGGCAACCACGACCACGCGGTGCTCTACGAGCCGTGCAACTTCAACACCATCGCCGAGCGGGCCTGCTACTGGACGCGCCAACTGCTCGAAAACGAGAAGGACAAGGAGGCCCGCAACCGCCGCTGGGAGTTCCTGGGTACCCTGCCGGTACGCAGCAAAGAGGACAACGTGCTCCACGTGCACGCCTCGCCGCGCCGCCCGATCAACGAGTACATCTTCCCCGAGGACGTCTTCACCAACCCGCAGAAGGTGCTGGCGAACTTCGAGCGGCTTGACGCGCACTTGTGCTTTCTGGGGCACACGCACCAGCCGGGGGTGTTCCTGGACGATCCCTACTTCGACCCGCCCCACGAGCTGCCCGACTCGCCCTTCTATGAGATCGAGGAGGAGCGGGCGATCATCAACGTCGGTAGCGTCGGCCAGCCGCGCGACAAGGACCCGCGGGCCAGCTACGTCATCGTCCACGAGCACAACCCCGACGGGGCCAAGGGCGAGGGCAGCCTGGTGAAGGCGGCCCGGGAATGCAAGATCGACCAGGTCGAGTTCGTCCGTCTCGAATACGACATCGACGCCACCGTGCAGAAGATCCTGGTTATCCCCGACCTCGACGACATGCTCGCGCATCGGCTGTACGAGGGAAGATAGGGTTCCGGGGGTCCAAGGGCTGCGTAGCACGGCCGTCTCGGCGCGTGGCACGGCCGTGTCGGCCGTGAGAGCCCCGAGACGGAACCGGCCGCGTCTGATGGTTATGTGCGACGCGCCAGCCGCGCCGCGTAGCCGCCGTCACGCCAGTCCGACAGGCGCGGGCCCCAACTCGGCAGCCACGTCTGTTGCAAATCCAGCTCCCACGCCGGGTTCTCGCTGAGGAATGCGGTCACGATCTGCTCGTTCTCTTCCGGCTCGATGCTGCACGTGCTGTAGACGACCCGGCCGCCGATTCGCACGCGGGCGGCTGCGTGGCGCAGCAACGCCCCCTGTAGCTCGACCAGCGAAGCGAGCTTGCGACGGGTCAGCCCCAGCCGAGCTTCCGGCCGACGCGCGATCACGCCGCTGTTCGAGCAGGGCACGTCGGCCAAGGCCGCGTCAAACTCGCCGGCCAGGTCACTCTCCGACGCATCGGACGTGCGGATCAGGTGCGTGCGGATGCAGGTCAGCCTGAGCCGGGCGACGTTCTCGCGCACCCGCAGGATCCGATCCGGCGAGGCGTCGCAGGCAATCACCTCACCGCGGTCGTTCATCTGCTGGGCCAGCACGATGGACTTGCCGCCGGGCGCCGCACACAGATCCAGCACGCGCTCACCCGGGCGCGGCTCCAACAGGCTCACCGCCGCGTGCGCGGTCATATCCTGGATGTAGGCCCGCCCCTCACGGAACAGCGGCAGGGCCAGGGCGTTCACGGTTGGCGGCAAGAACGCGGCGTCCGGGGTGCACTCCGCCGGCGCGCCGCAGCTTGCCCGAACCTGCTCCTGAAACACACCGGAGTTGATCCGCAAGACGTGGCGTTGCAGGACCGTCACCGGCAGCGCCTGGCAGGCCCAAGCCAGCGCCTCGGCCCGCTCCGGTCCGAAGCGCTCCACCAGGTTGCGGTAGCGTCGCGGCCGCTCACCGGTGGCAGCCGCCAGGTGCTCAACGTGGTCGCTGGCCGGGTCGGTCGCGGGCAGAACCTCCGACTCGAACGCGCAGGCCTGGTCCCAGCTCACGCGCACCTGCCGCGGGTTCAGCCGCTCCCACGGAACCCGGCGCGCCTCGATCGCGTGGGTCAGCCTTCGCAGCAGCGCGTTCACCATCCCGGGCGAACGACGGCCGACGTGCCGCCGCGCCAGCTCGACCGCCTGATTCCCCGCGGCGAACACCGGGATACGGTCCATCCAGATGACTTGATAGGCTGCTGTGCAGAGAATGGTCCGCAGGGCCGGATGCACGCGCTGCGGGTCGTAGCGCGCCACGGCGCTGAGGACGCGATCGATCGTCAGCGCGTGTCGCACGGCCCCGAGCGCGATCTGCATCGCCAGGGCGGCTTCGCGCCCGCTCAGCCGCCGCTGGTCGCGCAGGGCGCGCAGCCGCGCGCCGACGAACCCGCGTCCGCTGAAGACATCCCGTACGGCGAGGAAGGCCGCCTCGCGACCGTCGATCGGCCCAGGCCCGACGCGCCGCTGCTCCCTCATGACGACTCCAGCGGGAGCAATCGGTCCGGGGGCTGTACGTGCCGCCCGTTGCCGAAGGCCTCAAACGACATCAGCTTGCCGCCCTCGGGCTTGACTTCCAGCAAACGGACGCGGCCGAGGCCGGCCTGAACCGTGCCGTCGGGATGGAAAGCGCCGGGCGGGAAGTCGGCGGTCGGCTCGCCGTCGCGCTCTGCGATCTCTGCGCGGGCGAGCTGCAACCGCTCGCGCTTGCCGGTGTGTGAGGAGAACAGGCAGGTTGCCGCCGGCCACGACCACAACCCGTGAATGCGTCGCACGATGCTGGACGCCGGCTGCGACCAGTCCACCACCCCGTCGGCCCGCGACAGCTTGGGCGCCCGTGTCGCCTGCGATGCGTCCTGCATCCGCGGCTTGGCCTCGCCACGCTCGATCACGGCCAGCGTTTCCACGATCAACTCCGCGCCCAGTCGGGCGAGCCGATCGTGCAATTCCTCGGCCGTCTCGGTCGCACGGATCGGCGTTTCGCGCTGGGCCCAAATCGGCCCGGTGTCCCAGCGTTCGTCGAGCTGAAAAACCGTTACGCCGGTGGCTTCTTCGCCGTTGATGATCGCCCATTGGTACGGGGCCGCTCCGCGGTACTTCGGCAGCAGCGAGCCGTGGATGTTAACGCAGCCGCGCGGCCACGCATCCAGGACCGCCCGGCCGATCTTTTGGCCGAAGGCCGCCACCACGCCGATTTCCGCGTCTCCAAAGGCCGGGCGCACATCCTCCACGTTCACATCCTCGACCTGACGGTGCGGCAGGCCGAGCTCGTCGGCAGCGGCGTGCACCGGCGTGGGCCGGATCTTGCGACCGCGACCGACCGGCCGGTCCGGCTGACTGATCACGGCCACGACCGCGTGTCCGCCACGCACCAACGCCCGCAACGCCGGCACAGCAAAATCCCCCGTCCCGAGGAAAACAACGCGCATCGAGAACACCTTCTCTTGCAGCTCCGCCGCCACTCGACGCCTGCACCGTCTCCACAACTCGAATTGACTATGCTACCCCCCGCCCGTCACGATTTCGAGCGCCGCGTGCGGACGGGACTGCGAACAGGTGAACGTCATGAAAGTGGGTAGGCCTAGTTGTCATCCCGACCGCGTCCGCTAGCGGCGGACACGCGGAAGGATCTGGCCCGAACGCACGATTGGGCAAGATTCCTCGGCGCGGAGTTTACCCTGAGCAACGTCGAAGGGCTTCTCGGAATGACAAGTTGCCCACCCGAGCGAGCGGGCACCAATCGCTACGGGGGCACAGCTTGGACGTCCGAGGCCTCCACCTTAGTGGCTGCATCCATCCCGTCCGGCGGCACGCGCCGGAGCAAGCGAATGTCTGCCTGCCACGGGTACTCCCCTGACGACCAGACGACTTCTCCGGCGTTGTTGATGTCGCCGTCGATGTTCCAGAACGGATCGTCCGAGAGCTGGTAGAAACGATCCTGTAGGTTCAGGTAGAGCCACTGCTGGTACGTGTCTTGGTCGTCGTACCAGCGGTAGAAACACATGTCACCGCGGTCGTTCAGACGCGGCCCGCCGCCCCAGTCGGTGAACAGCGTCACAACACCGTTTTCCCAAAGCTCGATGCCGTGCTCGCCGTAGCCGATTTGGAATATCCAGGCGACCTGGCCGCGGTTGTTGATCGTCGGCGCTCGAGGCTCATATGTCTCGGCGGGGCTGATCACCTCGGGCTCCCCGCCGGGGACATATAGCATGATCTCCGAGTCCCACCAGGGCTGCTGGCAAAAGTCGAGCCGGGCCCAGACGATCCAGTCGTCGTCGTTGATGACCGGACCCTGGTGCGACCAGTCCGCGTCGCTGATCTGCTGGATCGTTTCGCCATCGCAGAAGTAGATAGCGGCGTTGCAATCCATGCAGCCACCGCGGATCCACTTGTACCAGACGATGTGGCCCAGCGAGTTGATCTGCGGCGCGCAGTCGTCGCGGTCGTCATCGGTCAGGCGCGTGAGGTCACCGTCCTGCCAGATCACCACCTCGAGCGTCGGCCCGTAGATGTCATCCGCGCCGATGCGCCGGCTCCACACGATCGTCCCGTCATCGTTGATGTCCGGGCACATGTCCTGGACGTTGTCGTCCGTGAGGCGGATCAGCTCGCCGTCGTCGTACAGGAAAACCTCGTCGCTCGCGGGGTCGCCTGCTACGCGCCCCGTGAAGACGATCTGCCCGTGGTTGTTGATCGCCGGACGGTCCTCCCGGTACCAGTTCTCCGTGAGCTGGACAATTTCGTACCCTGGGGGGATCTGCACCTGCGCCGCGGCCGAGCCAGCCAGCAGCACCACGACGATCATCGCAGCTCCGACCATTCTGGACATGTCTGAATCCTCCGCAGTAGCGGCCGACGGCTCGTCGGCCGGCGGCCTGCGCGACGCAGCCCACGGCACGAAATGCTCCGATCGGCGCCAAGACTGGGACGCGACCATGAGAATGGCGTCCGGCCGCCCTCTGCTACTATAGAGATTATCTCACAGCTTCACACACGAGGCAAGAGAAAATGGGCGGGCTGGTGCTTGGTCAGCGGACGGATCGGGCGGGTGCGGATTCTTGCAGGCGTTGCCAAGACTCTGCGGCCCGGCGCGAAGCGAGCCCCAGGAGCCGGGAGGCGGTCTCTCCAAGGTGGGCGCGCTCCCCGACGGTCGCGGCTCGGATCAGGAGCGCACGAGTTCGCTGGATGGATAGGCCTACTCCGCGGGTTGCGGCGGCGCTGCGGCGTTTTCGGCGAGCTGGATGCGGTTCTTGCCGCTGCGCTTGGCGGCGAGGCAAGAAAAAAATCAGCGGGCGCGCGTTTGTCCCGGGCCCACGTGGGCCGGACGGCCAATCTCAGGCGGAGACGCGGGCCCTGTAGGCCGCTTCCATTTCCTTCAGCGTTTTGCGCGTGGCGATGCGGTCGCTGGGGCCCATGCGGTCGAGAATGAGGATGCCATGGAGGTGATCGGTCTCGTGCTGCCAGACGCGGCACAGCAGGTCTTCGCCGTCCAGCTCGAGCGGGTTGCCCTTCAGGTCCTGGGCCGTGACGCGACACCGAGCCGCCCGCCGCACTTGCACGTTGATGTTTGGGAGCGACAGGCAACCCTCTTCGGCCTCCTTACTGCCCTGCGGGTCACGGATGACCGGGTTGACCAGGACCAGGTCGTCCTTCTTGTCACCGGTGACGTTCATCACGAGCATGCGCAGCAGGACGCCGACCTGCGGGGCCGCCAGACCGATGCCCTTCCCGGCCCACATCAGCTCCAGCATCTTGGCTGCCAGGGCGGCAAGGCTGTCGTCGAAACGCTCGACCTCCTGGCATACCTGGCGCAGCCGCGGATCGGGATAGCAGATGACCGATAGCCTATCCAAGTCGTAATCCACAGGCTTACCCCTCGTATCGCTCGCGCGAACCCGGCCCGCCAGACAGCTCCCACTGAGTAATTATATCAGAATTTCCGGCCGAGTAAAAACGCCCGGGCCACCCGCTGCGACATTTGTGGATTGCTGAAGATCAGCGGCATCAGCAACGACAGATCGGTGTTGGGCCTGCGCAGGTAATCGGCCAGCTCCGACCGCCAAGCCGAGTGGAATGAGGTCAATTCATCTTGCAGAAGCGGGGCCTTCAGGGCGCGGGCGACGGTCTCGGCTGCGATCCACCCCGATTTCATCGCCGGGTAGATCCCCTCGTTGCTGAACGCCGCCACGAATCCACCCGCGTCGCCGATCAGTAGGCAGCGTTTGCCGACGTGCGAATCCATATCCAGGGCGGCCCCAGCGGGGCTGACGCGGGTTACCAGACTGGCGAGCGCTTCGGGTGGCAGGAACCCGCCGGCCGCCGCGGCCTGACTGAAGGCCCGAAAGTGCTCTTCGGCAATCCGCCCCGGCTCGCGGGTCAGCATAGAGAGGTGCTGCCGGCGGCGCACGCGCAGCAGCGTGGCCAACTGACCAACCCGGCGGGAGCCGATCACCACCTCAAGCCCGCTCTGGGCCTTAGGACCCTCGGATTCAACGGATACACAGCGGGCCAGGTGCCCCTGGGTGCCGGCCGCGGCGACGTTTGCCAATTGGGCGGTCGGCGAGTCGATCCCGTCGGCGATCAGCACCAGCTTGCCGTTGACCACCCGCCCGTCCGACAACTCCGCCGCCGCCTGATCTTCACCGAGCCTGAGTTCCTGGACTTCGACGCCGAGCAACGCCTCGGCCTTCTTGCGCAGGGCGACCCGCAACAGCGCGTGATCGAATACCGCTCGATCAACCAGCCACCCGCGCAACTGGGGGTCTTTGACGTCCACGCTGCGTTTCAGGTCCCATGAGTGCAGCCGCAGCCCCTTGAACTCCACCGCCTTGGCGGCCCGGGCCTTGAGCCCACAGGCGGCACAGAGCTCGATTCCGGCCGGGCTGATCCAGGCGGCACGCGCGCGCGTGGGCGGATACTGCTCGCGCTCGATCAGCAACGCGCTCAGGTCCAGTTGGCGCGCTCGACAGGCGGCCGCGCTGCCGGCCGGTCCCGCGCCGACGATCAACAGGTCGTAGGTCTCGCGAAGCGCTTGGGCCACGCCACCCCCTTATTTCATCTTCTCCCACAGGTACTGTTCGGCCCGCTCGAAGCGTTCGAAGGCGGCCTTGAGCGATTGCTGGATGGCTTGGATTTCCTTGTCGGACTCGACGAGGGGCTGGCCGTCGGCCGAGGCCGCCACCGCCGCTTCCAGCCGCGCCGCGGCATCGTCCAGGTAGGTTGCGGCTTCGGCGAAGGTGCGGGCGGCCTCGAACACGCCGGTCTGCCGCTTCTCGCCCAGCCCGGGCGGGTTCAGTAACCGCCACGGGGCCAGGTAAATCGACTGGATGGTCAGCTTGGCTTGCTCGCTGAGCTCCTTGACGTTGGCGATTGTACGCTCGATAGTGGGCCGATTGAGCACGACCAGCTTGCGGCCCTCTTCCGAAACGGTCTCCACGTTCGCCAGGGAAGCGTTCAGGTGATCCATGCTGACGTGCAGCTTGCCCACCAGCGAAGACGGATCGTCGCGTTTCAGCTCCGTCCGCAGCGCGGCGAGCATGTCCTGGTCCACAGCCTGCGAGACGCGTTCGATGCTGGCCAGCGTGTTGCGAATGGCCGGGCGGTTCTCGCGCAACATCGCCGTGGCCTCGCTCAGCCCCTCGCCCAGCCGATCCAGCGCCGCGTGCACCTTCACCAGCGCACTGGTTTGATCGGTGGTCGAAGCCTGTTCGCGCAGGGCGGCGGTGGTGGCGTTCAGGTCGTCCATGATCCCGTGAATCTTGCGTATGAGGGTCGCTTGCTCGCGCGGGTTCATCTCGTTCCGCAGGGCGCGCGTCATCGCGTTCACGTCCTCCAGACTCGCGACCACCTTGTTCATCAGCGACCCTTCGGCGTCCTTGTCGATCATGGCCTCCAACTGGTCTACCATCCCGCCGGGGGCGAGTAGTCGCCGGGACAAGTTGCTGATCGTGGCCGACAGGCTCTCCGGCGGCAGACCCTCGATCGGGCGGGTTCGATCGAGCGGGTGGCCGGGCGTCCCGACGTTCAGGATCACCACGAACCCGCTGCCGCCCACCGCCGGTTCGTTCGTCGTGATCCGGCACCCCTCGAACAGCTCGAGCTCCTGCTCGATCTCGGCCTCGACCACGATCATCAGTTTCTCGCGCATACCCTGCTCGGATGGCACCATCACGTTCTCGGGCCGCACGTCCGTCACCTGGCCCACCTCCAGGGCCCCGCTGAGCAGCACCGGGCTGCCCGGCTTGAGCGGGGCGACGCCGTCCTCGTGACGGAAGTGGAGCACGATCGGACGCATCCCGTATTGCAGGGCCGGGTAAATGAACAGGATCGTCCCCAGGAACAGGGCCAGGAATACGATAACAACGATTCCGAGCACGAAGTTCTGCTGGCGCGCTTTCATCGCGACTCACCTCGTTTTCAGCCTGCCGATCGGGCAACTACCGTCGCGGGGTGCTTTATAACCTACCCGGTCGAGCGTGTTAAATGGTCGAACGGCGGGGTTAAATGGTCAAATGGTGGAATGGTCAAGTGGGGAAATGGTCAGATTATACGCCTTCGGCTTGAAACGCGCGCCATGGAGATGTAGCGGCCGGGCCCCGCACCGGCCATCCTCCGTAGCGGCCGGCGCCCCCGCCTGGCCGTCCGTTCTTCGCCGTCCGTGTGCCGTGCCCAAGCCCAAGCCCAAGGCGCCGGCGCGTCGTGACCGCCGATGACGGCCACGACGGGCAGCGCGTGCAGGCGCCGACACTGGCATACATGTGCCTGCCGCGGTAAACTAAAGCAATCGCTCGGGCGGCGTTCTTTCCCAGCGTCCGTCAGCCGCCTATTGAAAGCACAAGCGGGGAGCAGAGAGGACAGATACATATAATCACCCGTAATAACGGAGGAGGGGGAATCCCATGGCGATGAAGAAGTCTGAAATGGAGGCACATCACGCCGAGTATGAAATGCTGATGGACGCAGCCCGCCAGGCAGAGCGGGACGGATTCTTCCGCACCGCTGTCGAGTTAGCTTTGTCGTCCTGTGACAACATCGACGGGATGATGCAATACAAGCGCAAGTATGAAGATGCGGAGTTCAACAGTATCAGGGCCCTCGACGTGGTTCTAAGTTATGCTCCATTGCTTCTGGACTATCCCAGCCTCGACACGGTCGAATCGCTCCTGAAAGACAATCGTCGAATCGAGAGGTACACCTCGGAGAACATGATCGACAAACTTGCCGATGCCCGGGCGCTGATGTGGGACGCTCACCGCTTGTGGGACCACCTTGAATCGCAGGGGGATGCGCTTGAGGACGAGCTATGTCGGGTGCTCGAAGGCACCGATGATCGATGGCGGCTAATCATCGACGCATGGGAACACATCGCTCTGGTCAGTCGCGTTCCGGAGAGAGGATCGTATCGGCTGGCGCTGTGTACGCGTATGGGTAAGGTCGTATCCGCCAAGTGCGCATCGTGCGGCGCTGTCACCGAGGCCCCTAAGGCCATGTTCCTGGAGAAGATGACCTGCCACAAGTGCAGGACGAAAGCCCTGTTCGTCATCCTTGCACCAGAGGCCGCAGCAGATGTGAAGGAGTAACCGATGCTGTACGCCGTCGTGTTTGTGGTAGGGGTGATCGTTGGTGCGGCCAGCGTCTTCGTGATCTTGCTCGAAACGGGCCGCAGACTTAAGGCAATCGAGGCGAGGCAGCAGGAACTTGCACGGCAGAGAGCCCGGCTGAAAGCCAAACAAGAGGAATTCGACGCGCGCGTCGTTTCCTACACAGAACTGATGGACGAAAACACGCTCCTGAAGCGCGACCTTCAAAACATCGATGTCGATCTGCGCAAGCTTCAGCTAGACCGCGAACTGCAGCGGGAAAAGCAGGCGACGCTCGACGAAAGAATCAAAGAGTTGGGCGGTCGGTACATGAGAGAAAACGTGAAATGGATCGGCTCGTCGCTCACGACCAACAACTTCGTCCCGTGCAAGCAGCGCCTTCAGAGTGTCATTGAGCGGTGTCGCGGGATTGGCTTCCAGGTCACGGACGAAGAGGAAGCTGCGCTCTTGGCAGACTTGAAAGCAGACTTTGAGAAGGCCGTTCGCGTCGCTTTTGAACGCGAGGAACAGGCCCGAATCAAAGCCCAGATTCGTGAGGAACAGCGCCTTGAGAGGGAAATCGAGCGCGAGCTCCAACGCCTGGAGCGCGAACGTACTGCCATCAAGGCGGCCTTGGAGAAGGCACTGGCCGAGGCCAAAGACCAGTACAGCGAGGAAGTCCAACACTTGAAGGCCCGACTAGCCGAGGCGGAAGAGAACTCTCAGCGCGCCATGTCCCGTGCCCAGATGACCAAGTCGGGTCACGTGTACGTGATATCCAACATCGGGTCATTCGGCGAAGACATCTTCAAGATCGGCATGACTCGGAGACTCGAGCCGGCGGATCGGGTCAGGGAGTTGGGAGACGCTTCGGTTCCCTTCCCCTTCGACGTGCACATGATGATTTCCTCAGATGACGCCCCCACGCTCGAGAATGCGTTGCATCGTGCTCTGCACAGGCTCCGACTAAACAAAATCAAGCCTCGCAAGGAGTTTTTCAGGACGGACCTTGACGCTATCCGGGAGATTGTGGAACAGAACCACGGCGAAGTGGAGTACGTCGCCGACGCGGAAGCCCTTGAATACCGCCAGAGCCTCGAGATATCAGAGGACGACTCGGAATTCATCGAAGAGGTCTATGAGAAATTGAGCGACGAAGACGAAAAGGCCGGAGACGACGCCTGATGGCGGCGCGGCACTGTATGCGCGAATCTCCAGCACAGCCCAGTGATCGCAGGGGCGGGGGGTAACCAAGAGAATCCCCGTTCAGGAGAGCCACTGCCCGACAGCTCGGGCGGCGGTGGCCACCCCGAGCGCGGCCAGATACGCGATCGTGGTCATGCTCGCGAACGAGGCCAGCGACCAGAGCCAGGAGCCCATCTCTTTGCCAATGACCACCAGCGTGGCCGAACACTGCGCGCACAATGCGAAGAAGATCATGATCGACAGGGCCACCGGCAGCGTGAACAGCGGCTGGTTGGTCCCCGGCCGCTTGGCCTGCTTGAGGGCCGTGAGTAGCGAGACCGACCCTTCAGTCTGCTCAGCGCCCAGGTTGAAGATCGTTCCCAGCGTGGCCACGATCACCTCGCGGGCCGAGAACGAGGCGATCACGCCGACGCCCGATTCTGCTGTGACCCCGCCACTGCAATGACCTAGACCGCGCGCAGAAAGCGCTGGCTACGCCCAGGAAGCGCCGGACGGCGGTTGCCGGCAGGTGCCCGTAACCGCTGACGGCGTTTTTTCGCCCGCGTGATTCCCCGCAGCCGACATCGCACCTAACCTCTTGATGCGCGGAGCTTTACGCCTCTCCCGCGGTCTCGGAGATTTGTCCGGCGCGTTTTGTGCGCGTCGCACCGAGGGCAATTCTTGCGCCGGTCGGCTGCGGCTAGGCGGCCGGGCGGAGGGGGCGAGCGGCGGCCGTAGAAACCCCCGCCAAGGCCCAACCCTCGATCACTCCGTGTCTGCCGGGTCTTTTATGATGAACACTGCCGGCGCGATCGACTGGTGATCGGGCACCACGCTGCCTGGCGCTCGCTGGATGTACCCGAAGACGTAGTAGGTTCCAGGTACCAGCGACGAGGGAATCTGATACGCGAACGTGTCCAGCACGCCGTCGCCCTCGTCCTCTTCCTCTTCCTCCCCCTCGGCTTCCCGATCGGCGAGGATCTCGATCTCCGCCTCGCCCTCTTCGAGGGCTTCGTTGGGTGAGTTGTCGTCGTCGATCGTGATCCGGATGGTCGCCTCACCGCTCGGATCGTCGTCGCGCCAGCGGATCGATAGGTAGTCGCCCGGGTCAAGCGTTTGGACGGAGCCCGGCTGCAGTAAGGCGATGAGCGGCTGATCCTCATCGGCTCGCCGAAAGACCAGCCCGTCGGCCTCGGCAGTCTCGGGCGTGCCCGAACCAGTGCTGATCACCATGAAGACGCGGTAGATGCCGTCATCGACGGCGTCCCCTTCGCTGTCGGTGCCGTCCCAGTCGAAGGAATCCTCATCCGTGTCGGACGAGACGAGCCGTTGCGAGAGAATGGTCGTTTCGTTCCCGTTGGCGTGATCGTCATCCGTGTCGATCTTCAGGTCGATCAGCACGTCTTCGTGCGTTGCGAAGGTGAACTCGATCGTCAGTGGGTCATCCCCGACGAGGAAATCGGTGTCCTCCTCGGGCTGGGTTACTGCCGTCTGGGTCGGCCCGACGCCGTCGTCTCCTCCGACGACGGTGATTCGGGCTAAACCGTTGACAATCTGAGCAGGGCTGACGCCGTCGCTAACCACGGCGTAGGGCCGATACAATCCATCCGCCACCGACACGCCCACACTGTTGGTGCCGTCCCACTCCAGGCTCTCGTTTCCGCTCACAGTCGGCAGCGCCTGCTCGCCAATGATGGTCTCATTACCGCTCTCGTGGTCGGTGTCGGAGTCCACGCCGATTTGCACGCTCCCGTTGCCATCGGGATCGCCGCCGACCCAGCTGATCGTAATGGTCTCGCCAGATTCCAGCGTGGTGTCCGTCGCCGGGGCAGTGAATTCGAAGCTGGGTGGGACGTCGAGGGTGATTCGGCCCGCCGCGGTCTCGCGACGCGAAAGCCCGCCCGCCTCGAGCGTGACGATGATCGCGTATTGGCCGGCTTCGAACCCAGTGGTGTCCCACTCGTACACGCCGCTCCCCCGCGTCTCGTCCGTCCTCACGCCCCCGATGAGGATGGTCTGAACCATATCCGGTCGAAACTCGACCAGGATGGCGGCGATCGCTTCGCTGCCGGTAAGATTCACCGCGGTCCACTCGATCGGAACGATGTCGCCGAGCGGCACGGTGTGGTCTGTGGAGGGGTCCAGGACAAAGATGGCCAGGGTTTCCCCGGTCGCCGCCCCGGGCGGATCGAGGTCAATCAGAGGACAACCCGCTCCCAGGAGCGGGCAGGTCAAGGCCAGTGCCAGCAGCACACCGTTCCGCATGATCTCACACCTCACAGGATGGTCGCCGGCCCAGCCGTGCCGACCGGCGAATAACGTTATCGGCACAATTGGGCCGGGCCGTTGACAAGCGGGCACACACCCCGCCGCGGCCGCCGTATCTTGCCCCAAGCGGCCCGAGCGTCTTCACTTACATTATTCGCTGCACCGATAGACCGTCAAGGACGGGATTGGCAGGCCGGCCCCAGGTGGGTAAGATTCGGCCCGTCGTCGCCGTAAAGGCCTGGACCATCGACCAAGGAGGCCCGCCGAAGTGTCTGTGTTACGAAACCGGCTCCTGGCCAGGAGCAGAATCAGGGTGGTGGGGCTGGCCGTGATCGTCTGCACGCTCGGCACGGCCCTGTCCACCGGGTGCACCAACTCGTCTCTGTTTCAGAACCTGGTCGCTCCGGTGACCGGTGATGTCACCTTCGTCTTCATCAACGACACGCCTTACCGCGCCGTGTTCTCGTTTGGGACGTACAACGACTTGGACCGCAGTCCCGGGGCGGTCAACCTCCAACAACTCCGCCTCGAGGCGCACACCAGCGGTGAGCCGGTCACTGTAGCATGCGCTCACAACGCCGCCGTCGGCACAGACGGGCTAGTTGCCCGCGTACTCGCAACGGATGCCGACGACACGCCCGAGTTTGACCGCGACGCCTTCCACGAATGGGTGGGCTTCTCCTCGTTCTCGAGCGACTCGACCGGGGCCGGATTGGCCGACGCTGGATCCGCCGAGGGTCTCGAGGTTCTGCTCGGCTACGACTTCAGTTGCGGTGACGAGCTCATCTTCACCTTCGTCGAGGACGAAACCGCACCCGGCGGCTTTCGCATCGACTTCGCCGTGCTGGTAAACGAGGAATAGGCCCCGACAAGGCCCGCGGCCGGCCTGTCGCGTCCTGAGAGTTCGCCGCCGAAAGTGCGCAGCGGAGGCACGCGGCCGGGCACCTTCGAGCTCAACGCGGACCGGGGCGGGCTGGGGCGGCTGCGATCCCACTGGGCGGGCCGGTTGTGCCAGGTTCGTGTAATCCCCTATAGTATGCGGTGTAGATGCTTGCGCTACCTGCCCAGGGTAGCCACAGAGAGGGAGCAGCTATGCCCAGGCTCGCCGTCGCCCAAAAAGTCGCCACCGACATGCACGCCACCTCCTGGATCCGGGAGATGTTCGAGAAGGGACGCCGCCTGAAGGCTGAGCTCGGTGCCCAGAACATCCAGGATTTCTCGCTGGGCAACCCCAATGCCAGCCCGCCTGACGCGTTTTTCGACGCCGTCGCCGCTGTAGCGTCCGAGCGAAATCCCGCCATGCATCGCTATATGCCCAATGTCGGCTTTGAGGAGGCGCGGGCGGCGGTCGCCCGGTTCCTGAGCGACGAGTATCGCCTGAAGTTCGACGCCGCCTCGGTCATCCTCACGACCGGTGCCGCGGCCGGCATGAACGTCGTCATGCGCGCGATCCTCAACCCGGGCGAGGAGGCGATTCTGCTCGGCCCGTATTTCCCCGAGTACCGCTTCTATGTCGAGCAGGCCAACGGGAAGGTCATCCTCGTCCAGACGGACGACAGTTTCCTGCCCGACCTGGCCGCGATCGAGGCCGCCATCACCAACCGAACCCGCGCGATCATCGTCAACAGCCCCAACAACCCGAGCGGCGCCATTTACCCCGATGAAGCCTGTCGGGCCCTGGCTGATCTGCTCGCCCGTTACGACGGTCCGGAGCAGCCGCTGTACCTGGTCACCGATGATCCCTATCGGCGCGTGATCTTCGACCGTGACTGGTGCCCCACGCCGGCCACCCACTACCGGCGCACCATCATCGTTTCCAGCTACTCCAAAGACCTCGGCATCGCCGGGGAGCGCGTCGGTTACATCGGCATCCCGCCCCGCGTGCCCGACCGCGACCTGCTGCTCGGGGCCATGACCATGCTCAACCGCACGCTGGGCTACGTGAACGCGCCGGCGTTCATGCAACGCGTCATTACCCGCTGCGCCGGCGCCCTGTGCGACGTCAGTTTCTACAGACAGAACCGCGACCTGCTCTGCAACGCCCTGCGCGAGTACGGCTACGAGCTGAACATCCCCGCCGGCGCGCTGTATGCTTTTCCCAAAACGCCCATCGAGGATGACGCGGAGTTCGTCAACCGGCTGATGAAGGAAAAGATCCTCGCGGTCCCCGGGCGCGGCTTCGGCCGCCCCGGCTACATGCGCGTCTCCTACTGCGTCGATCGCCAGACCATCCAACGCGCGCTGCCCGGATTCAAGAGGGCCATCGAAGCAGTGCACCGCGAGCGTCCACGCGACGGTGCCTACTCGCCGGCAGGGCGATGAAGTCGGGTGGGCCTGGGCCCAGCGCCAGCTTCCCGCCAGCACGTGGGTCTCGACCCACCCTTCACCTACACGGTCGCTTTGACCTGGACTTTGCGCGGCTTGAGCGTGGCGGTCTTGGGTAGGTGCAGCGTCAACGCGCCGTTCGCAATCTCGGCGTGGATCTTTTCCGCGTCGATGCCTTCCCCGATCTGGAACGATCGGTGGAAATCGCCGATGCCGTACTCACGCAGCAGAAACTCCTTCCCCTCCGGTTCCCGCGGTTCGACGCGGGCGTGCAACGTCAGCAACCCGCGCTCGTAGCTGATGTCGATGTTCTCGGCCGCCGCGCCGGGCACGTCCGCCAGCAGCAGCAGCTCGTCGTCTTCCTCGATGATGTCCACCGCCGGAACATAGCCGTGTCCACCGTACGTGAACTCTGGCTCCGTGGTGGCGCTCTCGCGTTTCTCCATTGCCGTGGTATCCATCGTATCTGCCTCCGATCTCTCAATGGCTGAGAGGGCTGGGGCGGGCGTCAGGCCCGCCGGGTATCCCTGTTACATACACACGAATCACAAGCTAGGCGGTCTTCACCTTGATCTTGCGGGCGAGCGCCGCGGCGGCCTTCGGCATGATGATGCTCAGCACACCGTCCTTCAGCGTCGCCTCGACCTTGTCGGCGTTTACCTCGACCGGCAACGTCAAGACCCGGGTGAACTGACCCGCCCGACGCTCCTGTCGATGAAAGGCGAACTTCTCGCCGGCTTCGAGCTGACGCCGACCCTTGATCGTTAGTTCGTTACCGATGACGAAGACTTCCAGGTCGTCCATCTTCATGCCGGGCACCTCGGCCTCGGCATAGAGGCACTCACCGTCTTCCCAGACGTTCAGGGCCGGGAAGGCGCGTCCTCGTAGCGCCCAGTGGCCGGACTCGCCCTGGAAGCTCTCGAACAGCCGGTCCATTTCGCGCCGCAGCTCGTGCAGCGGCGCCGTCGGGAATCTGCGTCTGGCCAACAACATGGTTATTCTCCTTCAGTTCGTTTGCCGCTCGTTGTTCACGTTCTTCCTTTGTCCGCGGTTGGCCTAAACGCAAACGGTGTGCCAAAGCGCCCCAAGACGCCCGTGTCGCTGTAACACCTTGACAGTCAACAGGTTATGAATCAGGAGCCGGCGCCAGAGCGATTGGCGTCGTCCGCCATTTTGGCAGCTTCTAGAGATGTGGGATGAGGCGCAGCAGAATATCCCGTGGGAAAGAAGAGCGACTTAGAAGCGGGCTGACGCAGCCTGCGGAGGTCGGAAAGGCTATGGAAATAGGGGTTTGCGCGCGGCCAGGGCGCGCTGAGGGGCGGGGGGTATTAGGCGCGCGCGGAGACCCGATTTGCAAAATATCCCGGCCAGGAATCCGCGTTTCCAGGCCCGGAGAGGGGTTTCCAGTAACGCCTCGTAACGTTACGTCAGCGGCCGAAAACCCCCCTGGCAAGATCCGTGCCAGACCGCGCGGCCCGATGCGGGCTGGCCGAAGATGTCGAGCGTCGGTCGGCGATCACGCGGGGACCGCAGCCAGCATCGGGCGCTTCCGCCGAGCGCGGGGCAGGCCCATCGCCTTGCGCCAGGCCGGGACGGCGGCGGCCAATTCCATGCAGTCGGCGTAGCTGAGGCGCTTGAGGGCAACCGTGGAAACCGGGCATTGGGCCAGAGCCTTGAAGCAAACGCCGGAGCCGGCGAGCTGCATCGCGGATCGGTAACGTAGCGACTGGCCGAACACGAGGCTGTTGAGGTTCGCGCGGTTCGGGCGAAAGCCCGGCAGACCATCGACGCCGCAACAGCAGCGATCATCAGAGAGTCTGCGAAGCCGGTTTTCGGCCGCGTAGAACCGTAGTCCGAGCTCGTGACACCGTGACCGGATGCACTCCAAATCGCGGCGCAGAACATCGACGGGCAGGCACCAGTCGGCGCCGACCTTCACCGTGCCGGCCGCGGCGTGCTTCCGCTTGAGCCCTTCCACGATAACGCCGTGGACACCGGCCGATGCGTAGCGCGGCAGCACTTTCAGCACGGGACGCAACACGTCCGGCATGTAGGGCTGAATCCGCACCAGCACGCGAGATACGCGCGGCACCAGTCGGCGGATTGTAGCCAGTCGCGCGCGGAACGGCGGGGCCCCCGGCTCCATCCGATCGAACGACGGTGCGACCATCGACACCTGGACGACCGCCCTACCTTGACTGAGCACGTCCAGCCACGGCGCCTCAACCGCGAGCGTGCTTTTCGTCGAGAGGACGAACGGGTAGTGCTCGGCGGCGAGCAGCTCCAAACACGCCAGCGTCCGATGCTGCACACGCTCCGCCGGTTGAAGCGGGTCGCTGAGCCCGCCGATATGCAGGGGAATTCGCCAGTTGCACCAGCGGGTTTCCTGTGCGCGCTCACCGGCGATCCAGCGCCGGAGTGCGGCGACGGATTCGGCCGGCCCGACGTCGGCCAGGTTGCGGCGTTTGGCGCGGACGAAACAGTAACTACAGGCGTGCGCGCAGCCATGATATGTATCGAAGCGAACGGGCAGGTCGCACAGGATTACTTGCGAGCCGCAGTGGGGCAGAGCGTGAGTACCTCGCGACAAAGGCGGGCCAGCAGCCGGGCGACGGCGACGGTGCCGAAGCGGCGTTTGGCGCGGGCGATAGGCGCATAGTCGCGGACGGGAACGGCGAAACGGACTTGCCGTAGACCGGCGCGGCGGGCGAGCAGCCCGGCAAACGTAGGCTCATCCGGCGTCCGTGCCGTCCTATCCCGTGAGCGTTCCAACGAACCGGCCTCCATGCCGAGAAACGCATCTATCACAGCATTAGACTATAGCCCGCGGGGTGTCTCGTCAAGGAATTCTAGGAGTGACGGGGGTCGGGGTCGTGGACGACTTCGGCGGCGGCGGCCAAGGCGGCCATTATCGCAAGTTGATTCGAGATCAGGCGGTCGGAACGCCCAAGGAACTTGGCGACAGCCTCGTGGGGTTCGCCCTGGGGGTCGAGCGGCCCTCCGATATCCGGCGTGAGCGCCGCAACCGCACTGGCAAGGGTGCTTGCATATGCGTCCTCAGTGAATTCCGGGCGATAAGGACACCCGAACACAAAAAACGCGATGTAGTCTGTAGCTGCATCGGATGGACGTGGAGGCACTGGAGGCTCCTCACGGCGGTGTTGCGAATAGAAGCGGCACGCCAATTCCCGCCAGCGCGCGCCATAGGCCACGGCAACCGGGAGCATGCGGAATCCGTAATCTCGTTCGTCGGCCGCTTCCTTCATAGTGCACTGCAGGAGTTGTGAACGGGCATTGTTGGGATCGTCTAGAACGGCCATCCATCGATCGACGAGGGAAGCGATCTGTGAGCCCAGGCACTTTTCGTAAACCATCCAATCGACGAATTCGCACACAAAGGTGCGCCAGCCGCTCGGGGCCTGCTCTCTTCGGATCGGTGTGATGCCCCAGCGTCTCCCGACCTTCCAGAATTCTCGAAGCAAAGCCACGCGCCGAGGGGGTCGCACGAACCCGGGGGCCAAGCACATCAGCAACGCCTTGCGGATCATGGCGCGCGCCGCGCGCTCGTTCCCAAAAGGAATTTGTGTAGCAACGGCGGTTTGGGCAAACGCCGCATCAAGCTCGGCGTCATGGTCGGCTGTGATTGAAGGCATATATCGGAGGGGCGCGGGTTCGGGGCGATGAAATTTACGCCATTTCTGCATGGCGCCCCGCAACGCGGCCTGCTCTTCCGGCGGTGCAGCGGCGATCAATTCGTCGGCCGGGACTGCGTATACAGCGGCAAGGGTGATGAGCTTGGGGAGGGATATGGCCGTGGTTTTGTCGGATTCGAGTTGAGAGAGGTAAGGCTGGGAGATGGTGCCCGCGGAATCCACGGCCAGTTTCTTGGAGAGGGCCTCGACCTCTCGCAGGCTTAACCCACGGCCGATACGGGACTTACGCAACGAGGTTCCGAATGTTCGCCGTTCGCGCTTGGCCACAGTGGCCCCTTTGAGAGCAGTATGCGCCGGCGATGGCGGCTTGGCAAGATTCCTTCACCGAAATCGAGTTTTCTGATTGACACAATTCACCGATCCGCTTAATGTCAATCGCATGAACGCGAAAGGTGTGAATAGCGTGACGCTCCATCGCGAGCGAGTTGAGAGGTTGCGTCGGCAAAAGCTGATGACCGTCAGCGAACTCGCGGCCCGCGTCGGATGCTCTGGACGCACCATCTGGGCGGCACGAACCGGCCGGCCAGTGAGTTTCGCAATCGCCCGTGCAATTGCCGGGGCACTCGGCGTGCGGGCGTCCGAGATCGTGCAGTCGCTGGAAGAGGTCGGCGGGGCATCCGAACGCGAGACCGTCGCGGTCGGCGCGGCGTGAGGGTCTAAGGATGGCGCGGCCAAAGGCAAAATCGCGGCGGGAAGAGCGCCGGATGGCCGTCCGCGTTTTTTGCCCTGCGGCCCTCGATGATCGGGTTGTGCGGTTGATGCAGGCGGCCGGGCTCGAGCTGCTCAAAATCTCGCGCCGGTTGGGTCTCTCTCTCCGGCGGCGAGATGCCGATGCCAGGCTGAGCCACTTTGTTTTGCTCTCGCTTGTTGTGGCGTTCTTTGGGGGTGATCGGCTTCGTAGTCGCCAACAGGCCGCGCGCCGTTGGTGCGTCAAGCTTCGGGGCAGGCAGCGCCGCAAAGTGGGTCGCCATTGGTGCGTTGCCTCCGAAGCCCGCCTCCCCGACGGTAGCACGGTGGCGGCTTTCGCGCGCGCGCGTGGCCTGACCGAGGTCTATCCGACATTGTCAGTTGACTGGCAGTGGTGGGCTCCAAAGGACTTGGAGCGCACGTGCCATACGGGCGAGGTGCTTCGTCGGTTCGATCGCTTCCGTGCCCAGCAGCCCCATCTGACCGCTGCGCAAGCGGCCAAAGGGTTTGCGGCCAGCGAAGACGGCAAGTGGGCTGCGGAGCGGGGCCTATGTTGCAGCTACGCATCGCTCCGGCGCTATGGGGACCGCCTTAATCGCGACGGCAACATTGACCGGCGGGGCCGCGGTCGGCGGCGAAGCACGAAGGGTCGCAAAGGCGGGACGCCGCGATGAGCGCAATATCGGCAGAGAGGTTGTCGGCCGAGCCGAGTGTCGGGAATGTACCGTCGGCGCTGGGTGGGCACGGCTGGTACCCGCCGTCGCGGTACATGGCAGCCTTTGGGGGAAAGGGTGGGAAGGCGCGGAAGGCCGCTCACGACTGGCGAAAGACGCTAGGGGAAGATCAGAAGCGACAAATTCCCAACAGTCCGCGATATGAGAAGCGCGGGGACGCCATCTTGCCGCCAAGCAGTATAGCTCCGGGGCAGACGGTTGCGGAGTTCGTACAGGGCTTGCCGTTGAAGCTATCCGCCGGGGCCAAGCGGGGGTCGGCCAGGCAGCGGCGGCTAGAGCTGGACGCACAGGAGCTGCTGCGGAAGCGGGACGCATTCGCTGGAACGGATGCCGAGTTCGGCCAGCGTTACGGCAAGTGGGCGCGCGAGCGTGAACTCGGCTGTTCACCCTCAACACTGGCGGAGTATCGACGGCGCCTCGCGCGCGGTGAGCCGATCGACGGGCGTGTCCGATCCGGTCGCAAAGCAACGCCGATCGATGAAGAGCTATTCGAGCTGGTCTACTCGGCGTTCATGCAGGAGAACGACCTCCCGCTGACCGAGATCCTGCGCTACGTCAACGGCGTGGCCAGACAGCAGAGCAAGGAAGAATTGAACTATGACGCGGTACTTCGGCGACTGAAGCGCGACGTATCGCACCGCGAGTGCGTCCGCTACCGGGAGGGCAAGGAAGCCTTCGAGGCGCGGTGTGTCCCCAAGGTTCAACGCGACTATGAATCGATCCCCGCCAGCGAGTGGTGGTGCCTGGACGGGCGCGTCATGGACATCATGGCGCGCGTGCCGGACAGCCGGCGCGAGTGGCGCCGGGAGCGGCTGGTGCTGATGGGGGTGAGCGACCTACGCAGCCGTAGTCTCAAGCTCGTGCCGGCGGTGACGGAGAACTCGGACGCGATCCTGGCGAGCATCAAGCTGGCAGGGCTGGACTGGGGGCTCCCGCGGCATTCGATCCTCGACAATGGCACGGCATACAAGGCGGCGGCCGGCGGGCGACGCACGCGCAAGCAGCGGGCCTATCTGCGGGACGGGCGCGTCGGCTCGGCATTCGCACAGCTCGGCGTGACGGTGCACCTGGCCACGCCATACCGGGCGTGGGTCAAACCCATCGAGTCGCTTTGGAACAAGCTTAAAAGGGGGCTCGACAAGTGGTTCTGGTGCTACTGGGGCGGAACGCCGGCGGAGCGGCCGGAGTACGCCGACGCCTGGACGAAACTCCGCATCGACAAGCTGCCGACACTGGAAGAGATCGTCGCGGCGCTGGGGATCTTCCTGGACGAATACCACGCGCTCGAGCAGGGCGGCCGAGGGACGTTCGGGCTTTCGCCGAACCTGGTCATGGAACAGTTCCGCGGTGAGGTGCGCCGCGTCGATCCTGACGTGCTCGACGAAGTGTGCTGTCGGACGGTCGGACCACGCAAGGTCCGCGAGGACGGCACGCTCGTTTGGCGCAACGTCCTCTTCGGAGCGATGGATCCGGAGATGCTCGAGCTGGCCGGCCGTCCGGTCTGGATACGAGTCCATCCGGAGCGTTTCGACCGGCTGAGCATATGCGACAGTGCGGGCCGGCCGCTGTGTTACGCGACGAATCGGCAGCTCACCAACGCGACACAAGAAGACTTCCGCGAAGCAATGCGGACACAGGCGCGCAGCCGGCGGGTCGAGCGGCAGTATCCGGCGGCGCGGAACTTCCTGATTGAAACGCCGGTGACACAGATCCTGGGCGCGAAGCGGACGCGAGCGCAGGCCGCGGAAGCCGAGCAGCGCAAGCAGCTCCCGCCGCCGCCGGAACCGGCGGTGACGATCGTCCGCGGCGATCTGGCGGAGCCGGTGAAGAGACTCAGAGAGAAGTCCCGGCCCTTCAAGCGGCTCGCCCAGAGCGTGAACAGCAGCGGCGACGCGCGCACGCCTGAGCCGCCGACGCGCGGCCAGTGGTTTGCGCGGTACGCGAAACAGACGGAGCAAGCGTGCGACGACGGCCAGGCCGAGCGGCGGCCGGTCAGTTTTCGTGGGATCAAGGCAGACGGCACGGACGCCGACGCCGAGGAGACGCGACCCGATTTTGCCGGCCTCGCGCGAGGGAACGCCGAGGCCGGCTAGGGGTCTTCCGATGGATTCGCTAAACGAGCAGCAACGTGACGGCGGATTCGAGCGTTTGGCGCAGGATGCACGGGTGGACGCAAGGATGCGTAGCGACACGAAGCCCTACACAGAACAGCAGCGCGAAGCGCTGTTGCGGGAGCTCTGCAACTACAGAGTTCGGCACGGATCGCGCGGAAGTACCCTTCCCTGGTCGAGCGTGGCGAATCGGGTCGGCATCAAGCCGTCCACGCTGACGGAGCTGCGCAAGGGGCGCTACCGCGGCGACGTGGACGCCCAGTTCCGGAAGATCGATGAGCTGCTGTCCGACGAATCGAAGCGGGCCAGCAGCGACGGGGAGCTGAGTGGTTTTGCGTCGATCGGGCTGACCGAGGAGATCTTCGGCGTTCTCAACTTCGGCGTGGTGCATCGCACGATGCCGGTTGTGGTAGGTGAGCCGGGCTCGGGTAAGACCGAACACGCGCGCGCGTTCGCGGCGACTCGCGAAAAAGGCGTCTACGTCCGCATCGATGAGGGCAACGGCGACGCACGCGGCGTGACGGAGCTGCTATGCGAAGCGATCCCCGGCCTGCGACGGGCGGCCGAGCTGACATTCCGGCAGCGACTCAAGGCGCTCCGCGAATACCTGCGGTCCAGCCTGAATACGGTGGTCGTCGTCGATGAAGCTCAGAAGCTGGAAGCTGACGGACTGGAGGTCCTGCGCGATCTGCATGACTCCTCCGATCCGGCCGGCCGGCGGAACGTGCCGGTTTGTCTTTTTGGCGACCCGAGTTTCTATCGCCTGATCGGGCATGCCCGCAACGGCCGACGCAGTCCCATCAAGGCGCAGATGGTCCGGCGGATGTACCCGGTCTACAACATCGAACAGCAGGCCGACGAGACGCGCGGCGGTGCGCCGAGCTACAGCGCCGAGGACATTATCTCCATCGTCAGAGCGGGCAAGTTGCGTGTGGTCACGCCCGCGGCGGCGAACTGGCTAACTAGGTTGGCCAACCTGTTCGGCTATGGTCGGCTGGGCATGGCGTTGGCCGTGTTCCGGACGGCGCACCAGCTCGCAAGACCGAAGCCGGTAGACGTGCCTCACTTGCAAGAGGCATTCGGGATGGTGCACGTGTCCGACGAAGTACGTGAGGCGATCGACGCAGCGGCTAATGGGGAGTTGCTGCGGACGGTGAGTCAGTCGCAGGTTGGGTAGACGTGAGTAGGATAGGAATATCCACGACCGCGGCAGGACTGGCCGGTGTCGGCGGGATTCACCCTTCCCCCGCCGGCCTGGCCGGGCTGAGGTCGGTCGTGTGGTTTTTGACGACAAATGGGCGGCGAGTACAAGCGGTGTGCTCCCCCGCGTCGGGCGGTTCCCGTCGCCTGAGGGTTCGGTTATCGACGAACTCTAGTAGGACATCTTGGGCCACAGAACGGGCAATGTTTGATGGCCAGCGGTGCGGCATGTCGAAGGCGTGGCGAAGACTGGATGGCGCGGTGTCGCGTTCGGGGCGTGTCGATCACGTATCGATCGCTTGCAGTTCGCGGCCGACCCTCTGGTTTGGCTGCCGATTCGCTGTGCCGCACCGCCATTGTTGTCCGTCAGGCTCAGGATGGACGTAGACGGAGGCTGAAACGCCGTGAGCTTTAAGGTATGCAAGCCTGGCCACTTTGCTCGGCAGGATGCGTTGCAGCCGGGTGAGTGCTCAATCAGCAAGAATGCCACGCTCGCCGCGTTGGCGACAGACTTGGAGGGGGTGAAGATCCGGGGCGAAGTGGTGCTGCTAGTTGATGCGGACAATTGGCGCCTGGGCTTGAAGGCGCCCTCGGCGGATGAAGGTTCGCTGGTCGTCTCAGTTGCGCCCACTTCGCGCAAAGATGGCTGTAATCGTCGGCGAATTGGACTGCGGCCGGCGCTGAGAGAGCTGGGGTTGACAGCAGACGTTTGTGCTGGGCGCTACAAGCTGCACGAGCACAGAGAGCCGTTGTTGCTATACATCGTCATAACCGACACAGCCACGAAGGGGCAACGGCAGTTGCTAGGTCAATCGGACCAGCGCGCAAAAGAGGGCCAGCAGAGGGGCAAGTGACGCCGGCGGATCGGGATAGGTGTTTGCGATGAGCAAGAAAAGGAACCCCACATTTCGAATCGTCCGAGCCGACAAGGCTTTGGCTGAGGCCCCGGACGGACTCGCCGCGGACCGGTTGTTTGTGTTGCGAGAATTGACCTGCGCTGCGGGGGAGCTGCCGGTAGGCGCCATCGCGGCTCTGACCGATGCGGCGCGTGATCTGGTGGGGCCGAAGTGCCGGGAAGCGCTCATCGGCGAGATAGTCGCCTTAACGCGCGGGATGCAAACACTTGAGCTGGAGAGCCTCATCATCGAGCTGCGCAAGATCGTGGCCCCACCTCCGGCGGCGCCCGCCCGCTTAAGTGTCGCTGTACAGCTCAGTCCGGAGAAGCCGCGGGGTGCGCGGAGAGGATCGCGCGGGAAAGGGGGTGAACGGAAAAGTAAATGACACGCCGGCGGGCGGTGCGTGGCCGCCCGGGCTGGCGAGGGTCCTCTGACAAAGGAGTGCGGTGATGGCAAGCACGATTACAGAAAAGGCGATCAGCGAAGAGCAAGGTGCGGACGCCGAGGCTGGCGGCAACGACGGTGGAGATCGGCATACATACTTGAGCGAGCTAG
>CAZNFA010000025.1:0-59291 GCA_964572345.1 uncultured Planctomycetales bacterium | reverse complement strand
CCCACAAATCGGGTTTGGCCGGTCATGGAATGTTCCTCCAAACTTCGACCGGGCGATCCTCGACGCAAGAGTCGCACTTGCCGGCCAGGATTCGCTTTCCGGCTCGCAGTTGACCACGACTGACGTTTTCTACTCGAGCCTCTCAAGCTCGTCGAGCATCGCGTTCAGCCTGGAGGACAAAAGTTGGCGCACTGCCTCGCCGAACCGCCAGTATTCAGCCGGGGGGCGAGCGTGTGTCTCTACAGGTTTCGGACGTGCAACGCGCCGGACGTTGTGCCTACCGAAAACCTCGTCGTCGTTGCGGTACAACGACTTGCGCGTTTCGCGCTTCGCGAGCCGACCCGCTACGATGCCGCCTCACAGATGCCGAACTGAGGCGAAGCCATGGGCATCGTGCGCGTTATCGTCATCCTGCTCCGCGCATTCCTGCTTCCGCGTGCGGCGCTCGCCGCGGAGAACTTGGCGGTGCGCCAGCAACTGGCCGTTCTCCAGGTATCGATGAAGCGCCCGCGGTTGCGGAAGCGTGACCGCGTTTTCTGGGTCTGGCTATCGCGACTTTGGGCCGACTGGTGGTCCAGCCTTGTGATCGTCAAGCCCGAGACGGTCGTCCACTGGCACCGGCAGGGATTCAGGCTCTATTCGCGATGAAAGTCGCGGAAACAGCCGGGTCGCCCGAGAATCGGGGCGGAGATCCGCCGACTCATCCGACGCATGGCCCGTGAGAACGCGCTTTGGGGCGTGCCTCGAATCAAGTCCGAGCTGGCGCTGCTGGGTTACGATGTCGCTGAATCGACCGTCGCCAAGTACGTGAAGCGCCGCCGCAAGCCACCAGCTCAGACCTGGCGGACCTTCCTCGAGAACCACGTCCGCGACATCGCGGCGATCGACTTCTTCGTCGTGCCGACCATACGATTTCAACTGCTTTACTGCTTTGTCATGCTTCGACATGGCCGACATCGGGTCGTCCATTTCAACGTGACGGCCCACCGGACTGCGCGATGGAGCGGTCAGCAGATCGTCGAGGCGTTTCCGTATGACGAAGCGCCTCGTTTCCTGATCCGGGATCACGACGGGATCTACGGCGTGGACTTCCGACAACGCGTCCAGCACATAGGCATCGACGAAGTTGCCATCGCGTACCGCTCACCATGGCAAAGCCCCTACGTTGAGCGACTGATTGGCTCGATCCGGCGCGAGTGTTTGGATCACGTGATCGTGTTAAACGAAGCCCACCTGCGGCAAATTCTGACGAGCTATTTCGCGTACTACCATGAATCCCGCGCTCATCTTTCGCTCGGTCGCAACGCGCCCACGCCACGTCGAGTCGAGCATCCATCCCAAGCAAAGGTGATCGTCATCCCGCAAGTCGGCGGCCTGCACCACAGATACACACGGGCCGCCTGAAGCGGCGACGAGCGATCATCACCCTATAAGCCCAACGCCGGGATCGTGCTGCGCTGGCCGCCGAGATGCCGCCCGTTCGCCGGTCTTTGAATCATCTGCGGACACCCGGGTTCGTTCTCAACAACGCACCCGGCCCGTCAGCTTCCGCCGCGGCGAGCGCGGACGGAGTTTCCGGCAGGGACACGAGCGTGGGATCATTTTGATTCTGGCATGCGATGCATTGTGGGAGGCGAAGCGAAGGCCAGGGAAGCCCTGTCCACCAGCCCGAAGAATCGGTTCACCAAATCGTGCAGCTCTGCCAAGATAGGAACCAGGCTTGGCAACGGGGGGCCACGGCCCTCTGCTGCTTTTTGCGTTTCAGGCTGAGAATCGCTGGCGACCGCACGCAGGCTCCCCGTCGCCCGCGTGCTTAACGGAGTGAAGGAAGGGATGTGCTCCGCTGTAGGCGGGCTGTGTGCCTTGTGTGCAGGAAAAGGAGAAAACATGGATCGGATCATGCGAAATTTCAGACCGACGAGTTTGGCGATTGCCGTCGCACTGCTGTGTGCGACCACAGTCAGTGCTCAGGAGCGTGAACGCGGTCAGCGCCGTGAACGCGGCGAACGCGATCCCGGACAGATGATCAAGCGGATGGACACCAACGGCGACGGGAAGATCTTGAAGGACGAGTTCACCGGCCCGGAGCGGTTCTTCGAGCGCCTGGACGCCGACGGCGACGGGTTCATCACAGAGGAGGAGCTCGCTTCGATTCGACAGCGTCGCGGCGGACCGGGCGGAAGACGCGGCTTTCGCGATGACGGCGCGCCGAAGGTCGCCGACATGGCCCCGACGTTCAAACTGAAGAGCCTGGACGGCAAGCAGGAGTTCGACTTGGCGAGCTTCAAAAGCAAGAAGCCGGTGGTGCTGTTCTTCGGTAGCTACACCTGACCGCCCTTCCTTCGCCAGGTTGGCGAAATGCAGCAGATGTACGAGGACTATAAGGACATCGTCGAGTTCCGCCTTGTTTATATCAGCGAGGCCCACGCCGCCGACGGAAGCTGGCCCGTCGCTTACGCCAAGGACCTCGGCATCACCGAGCACAAGGACTACGGTCAGCGTTGCACTACGGCCGAGCGCCTGCTCAAAGACAAGAGCCTGACCATACCGACGCTGATCGACGGCATGGACAACAAGGTGAACGAGGCTTACAAGGCCCACCCCGACCGGATCTTTGTGGTTCGCAAGGACGGCAGGCTCGCGGTCGTCGCGGCTCGCGGCCCGTTCGGATTTACCCCGGCGCTGAAAGAGACCCAGCAGTGGCTGGCAGACTACAAGAAGAGCGGCCAGGAGCTCCCGTTGCCGGAACCCTCCGAGGGCAGCCAGAAAGACATGGGCGAGAAGCCCTAGCAGGATGCCAAACAGCGGCAGCCGGCGAGAGCGCGACGTCCATGCCTTATGCACTGCACGTAAGGTGTGAGAGCCGCGCCTGCGGTCCGTTTGAGCCTGCCGCGCGATGCATTGTGGGAAGCGGGGCGGAGCCCAGCCGTGCCCGTCAGCGCGAAGAGTCGGCTCGTTAAATCGCGTTGCTTCGCCAAGATGAAGGAATCAGGCCTGGCAATGGGTGGCCGCGGCCGGCGGCTGCGTCTCGTACCCCCAGCCGCGGATTCTCGCCGGGTCGCCCGCAGGTTTCCTGTGGCTCGCGTGCTTAACGTGGCGAAGAGCGAATAACAGCGCGAGTTCAGCGTTTTGCCGATTAGGTGACTACACGCACCGACGAGGAATTGCTGCTACTCTCGGGGCGGGGAGAGGGGGATACGTTTGCGCGCTCCGAGGAGCGGCATCACCGCACGGTAGCCATTTTCTGTGCGACACACGCCCGAAATCACAACCAATCACGATGCCTCAGCGGGGTTGTCATTCCTGGGGCTGCTCTTGGTTGGCGCCATCCATCCGCTACGCTCGCGCCGGCCCGACGTGATCGGGCCGTTTCGCGTACGCGGGTACCCGGCCGTACCGGCGGTCCGCGTGGCCCTGACCGTTTTCGCGGCGGCGTTCGCATCTGTACAATGGCGGGCGCCCTCGCTGTGAGTTCGGGCGGCATTCTGGCTGGCGTACCCGTCCATTGCCTCTGGTCGTCGGTCCGGCACCGAGGCGAGACGTAGGAATGGGCGCTTGGAGCAGCAGATGGCTGAAAGAGCGTGGATAGCCGTCAGGACGGACGGCAGAGCACGGGGTTGCGAGGGCGCCGCCCTGAGGAACCTTCGAATCCCCGCGGAGAGAATAGCATGGCCGAGCGCGGCACCGCGATGCCTCGTAGCGTACGTGGCGGGCGGGGCCTGGACGGTCGGCCCCGATCTAGGAGTGCAAGCGTGAGATCTCGAATACTTAAACCTCTTCCACGGTGTCGCCGGCTCTTGGTCCTTGGTGGGGCGCTCCTATTGCTGATGGGCGGCTGCCCCGTCGACAGTGACCAATTGATCGCCGACGTCATAAGAGCAGCGCTCGATTCGGCAACGAACTCGTTCGTTGAAGCGCTTTCGGCCTTCCTGGCCGGGAACTGACGGCAGTGGTGACGAACCTGTGGGGCGGTGGCGTGACGGAGTTGGGCGGGAGTCCAGCGGATAGTACGCGAGGCCCTCCAAGGTGTGAGACTATGTTGAGAGACGTGACGCTCACGGTGACGGTCGCGGCCGCGCTTGCGGGGTCGCTGGCCGGGTGCCGTGCTGGGGACTATCGCTGCAAAGCCGATCGGGCCGCATACGATATTGTCGCCCGCAAGCAGGCGGAAGCACTCGGGCGCACGGAGCCATTTACGATCGAGACGCCGGCGGACACGCTCCGGCGGCGCTTGCTGCTCGATCAGCATTTGCCGTATAGCGCGAGCGCGTCCCTCAGCAGCGGGGATATCGAGCCAATCAGACAGTGGCCCGACGACGACTACCTCGAAAAGCAGGTCGTCACAGACGAGCTTGCCGATGGGTTCGCCGCGGAGCAGCCGCTACACCTCACGCTGACCGATGCGCTTCAGATCGCCGCGCACCAAAGTCGCGAATACCAGTCCCAGAAAGAGGGCGTCTTTCTGACGGCGTTGCAGCTCGACCTCGAACGCGACGCGTTTCGCCGAACGTGGGCGGGCGTTCTGGAGGGTCTGTACCGGGCCGAGCTCGAACGCGAGGTCGCGCTCGACGACCAGGGACACACCGACCTGCAGACCGTAGGTGGTCTGGAGTACGGCGGTATCGGAGAGCTGTCGCAGCGCTTCAAGAACGGCCTGACGTTCACCGGGCAGATCGGCTTGGATCTCGTGTCGCTGCTGACGCAGGAGCGGCTGTTCTCGCGCGGCATCTTCGCTGACGTGACCATGACGATGCCGCTCATGCGCGGCTCGGGCAAGTTCGTCGTCACCGAGCCGCTGACGCAGGCCGAGCGCGACGTCGTCTACGCGCTTTATGAATTCGAGCGCTTCAAGCGTCAGTTCGCCGTGGAGGTCGCGAGCGAATACCTGTCTGTCCTGCGACAGCTCGATACCATACAGAACGCCGAGGACAATTACCGCCGGCTGATCGCATCGACCCGCCGGGCGCGGCGCCTGGCGGACGCTGGGGAGCTCTCGGAGGTCCAGGTCGATCAATCGCGGCAAGATGAGCTGCGTGCTCGCAATCAGTGGGTTTCGGCGCAGCAGTCGTATCAGCGTCAGCTTGACAGCTTCAAGCTCACATTGGGATTGCCGACGGATGCCCGGCTCGAGCTGGATCGCAGAGAGCTTGAAGAGCTGACAACGGCGCTGAAAGACCTGTTCTCCGGCGAGGACCTTGCGGAAACCGAGGAGGAGACGCCCGCAGCCGACGCGCCCGTCACGCTTACCGAGCCGGGGCGCGGCCAGCCGGGCCAGTATGAGCTGAACGAAGCAGAAGCGCTTGTTCTCGCGCTGGATCATCGGTTGGATCTGCGGGTGGCCGTGGGGCGCGTGCACGATGCCCAGCGGACGGTCGCCGTGGCCGCAGACCAGTTGCGTGCCGACATCACGCTGTTGGGCAGTGGTTCCGCAGGTGAGGGGCGAACGCTCAGTTCCGCGGGCGCGGACGACGCGATTCTGCGGCCGGACGAGGGGGTGTACTCGGCCCTGCTGACGATCGACCTGGCGTTTGAACGAACCGCGGAGCGCAACGTCTATCGCACAAGCCTAGTCCGGCTCGAGCAAGCGGTGCGTGACGTGCAGGCGCTGGAGGACCAGATCAAGCTTGATATTCGTAACGGTCTGAGCCGGCTGCTCGAGGCGCGTGAGAGCATCCTGATTCAGGCCGAAGCCGTGAAGGTTGCCGAGCGCCGCGTGGCGATGACGAACCTTCTCCTGGAGGCAGGCCAGACGGAGATGCGCGACGCGCTCGAAGCGCAGGATGCACTGGTGAATGCACAGAACGCATTGACGGCGGCTCTGGTCAGCTATCGCGTCAGCGAGCTCGCCCTTCAGCGTGATCTCGGTCTCCTTGACGTGGACGAGCGTGGTTTATGGCGGGAATACGTTCCCGAGAATGGGACGGATTGAAATGAGTGCGAAGAATCTGAATTGGCAGAAGATGCGTGGAAGACTCCCGGTGGCGGCGATCGTCGTCATTGTGGTGGGCGTGCTGGGCGCGTTCGCGTTCGCGATGACGCGCACGGTCGGTTTAGGGATTGCACGCGGGGCGCAGCCGACGTTTCGCGTGCGGAAGGGACCACTGACGATCAGCGTGGTCGAATCCGGAACAATCAAGTCGCTGGAGCAGGTCAGCCTCAAGAACGAGGTCGAGGGACAGACCACGATCATCTATCTGATTCCGGAGGGAACGCGCATCAAGAAAGGGGATCTGCTGGTCGAGCTGGACGCGAGCCGGCTGCAAGACGACCTGATCCAGCAGCAGATCTCCGTGGACAACGCCGAGGCGGCCTTCATCCGTGCGCGCGAGAACCTCGCCGTGGCCAAGAACCAAGCGGAAAGCAACATCTCCAAGGCGAAGCTCGACTACCAGTTCGCCCAGGAGGATGTCACGCAATACGTTGAAGGCCTGCACCCCCAGGAGATCAAGGAGGCGGAGGTCAACATCACGCTGGCCAACGAGGAGCGCGAGCGTGCGGACGAGAAGCTCAAGTGGTCTAAACGCCTCTATGAGGAGAAGTACATCTCGCAGACCGCGCTTGAGGCCGACCGGCTGACGCACAAGCGCGCGCAACTCAACTACGAGCTGGCGGTCGCCTCGCTGAAACTGCTTCAGGAATACACCTCGAAACGGAAGCTGGCCGAGCTGGAAAGCGACGTGGAGCAGATGCAGATGGCGCTGGAGCGCGTCAAGCTGCAGGCCAACGCGGACACCGTTCAGGCCGAGGCCGATCTGAAGGCCAAGGAGACGGAGCTGCGCCAGCAACGCTCCAAGCTCGAGAAGACTGAGGCCCAAATCGCCAAGACCAAAATCTTCGCACCGCGCGACGGACTCGTCGTGTATGCGACATCGGTCCAAGGCGGCGGACGCCACCGTATGGAACCGTTGCAAGAAGGACAGGCTATTCGCGAACGTCAGGAGCTGATCTATCTGCCATCGGCCGAATCGATGATGGCGGAGGTGCAGGTGCACGAATCCAGCCTGGAGAAGGTGCGCATCGGCCTGCCCGTGCGCGTGTCGGTCGATGCCCTTCCGGGCCAGGTATTCAAGGGCCGCGTCGCCAAGATTGCGCCGCTGCCCGACGCGCAAAGCGCCTGGCTCAACCCAGATTTGAAGGTGTACCCGACCGAGATTCACCTGGAAAACACTAACCAGGAGCTGCGCACGGGCATGAACTGTCAGGCGGAGATCATCGTCGAGCAGCATGCTGATGCGTTGTACGTGCCGGTGCAGGCCGTCCTGCGAATCGACGGCGAGCCAACCGTGTATCTGCGCGAAGGCAACGACTTCGCACCCGTGCCGATCAAGATCGGGCTGGATAACAACTCGATGGTGCACGTGCTGGCCGGTCTTGAACCGGGGCAGGAGGTGATGTTGACACCTCCGCTCGACGCGGAAGCCGAGGCGCAGGAACCCCAACTTGCAGTTGTGCAGATGGAGCCCCCGGGCGGGACCCTGAGCCCAGCCACTCAGCCCACGCCGCACGAAGAGGCGCCACAAGCGGCCGAACGCAGTCCTGACCGCGATGGCGGGCGTGGTGCTGACCGCGGCGGGGCGATGTTCGGCGACATGACGCCCGAGCAGCGCGAGGAGATGCGCAAACGATTCCAGAACATGTCTCCCGAGGAACGCGAGGCCATGATGCGCAGGCGCATGGAGAACATGTCGCCCGAGCAACGTGAAGAGTTCGAGCGCCGGCGCCGGGAGCGACGATCTCGCGGTGACGACGATCGTCGCGGAGGAGGCGAGTGACGCAGGCGTCACACGAACAGGCTGGCGGGACGCCTGCGACGACAGCGTCCATCGTTGCATGCTTTGAGGACGTCACGAAGGTTTACCAAATGGGAGCAACGGAGGTCCGCGCGCTGGCGGGAGTCAGTGTCTCGTTTGAGCTGGGGGCATTCTGGGCGATCATGGGCCCTAGCGGCTCCGGCAAGAGTACGATGCTGAACCTGCTGGGTTGCCTCGACCGACCGACCTCGGGTCGCTACTTGCTCGAGGGGCAGGACGTGGCCGCGCTCAATGACGACGCACTCAGCGAATTTCGGCTGCGCCACCTGGGATTCATATTCCAGAGCTTCAACCTGATTCCCCAGCTCACGCTGCGCGAGAACATCGAGCTGCCGTTGTATTACCTCGGCTGGGACGCCGACGAGAGCGCCGCCCGTGCCGCAGCGATGGCTGAGCGCGTGGGGCTCGCGGATCGGCTTGGACATCGGCCGGCGGAACTCTCCGGGGGGGAGCAGCAACGCGTCGCTGTGGCGCGCGCCCTGGCCGCCGACCCGTCAATCCTGCTCGCCGACGAACCCACCGGCAACCTCGACTCCGCCACGAGCAAGCAGCTCATGGGTCTGCTGAGTGAGCTGAACGCGCAGGGCACGACCGTCATCATGGTTACGCACGAGCTGGAATTGGCGCAGTACGCGCGCCATCGCCTTCACATGCGGGATGGCCTGATTGATCGCATCGAAGAGGCGGCGGCATGAGACAGGCCAGGCTGCTGAGAAACATTCGCCTGGGCATCAAGACGCTGTTGCTGCACAAGCTGCGCTCGTCGCTGACGATGTTGGGCGTGGTCTTCGGCGTGGGCAGCGTCGTGGCGATGCTCGCCGTGGGCGAAGGGGCCAGCAAGGAAGCGCTCGAGCAGATCCGAAAACTCGGCAGCACGAACATCATCATCACGTCGATCAAGCCGGCCGAGGAAGAGTCCAGTGGCACGCGCTCGCCGTTCAGCATGCTCATGTATGGCCTGCTGTATGACGATGAGCGCCGGGCGCGCGAGGCGTTCGACGCGATCGAGCGAACGGTCCCGGTCAAGATCGTGCGGCAGGAGGGACGTCTCGGTGAACGGAATCTCGAGCTGCGCGTCATGGGCACCTCGGCAAACTGGTTCGATCTGGTGCAGCGCAGGTTGATTGCCGGGCGTACGCTCACGCTGCGCGATGGAGAACGTCGGGCCGGCGTTGTAGTCCTCACCGAATACGGCGCACGCCGGCTGCTCGCGACCAAACGTACCATCGGTCAGAGTCTGCGGATTGGCGGCGCGTACTACGAAGTGGTTGGCATTGTCCAGAGCGAGTCCGGACAGGGCGGCGCGATCCAGACGCCCGACCAGGACATCGACGCGTACATCCCGATCGAAGTCGCGCGCGAACGCTACGGCGATTATGTAACGGAGATCAGCGCGGGCTCGCTGTCGCGGGAATCGGTCGAATTGCACCAGCTTATTATGCAGGTGGATTCCATCGAGAACGTAGAGGCTGTGGCGGCCGGGTTGGAGCGCATGCTGCAGGGCTATCACCCCAAAAACGATTACCGCATCAGTGTCCCGCTGGCGCTGCTCCGTCAGGCGGAAGCGACCAAGCGCACGTTCAACGTGGTGCTCGGCTCGATCGCGGGGATCAGCCTGCTCGTCGGTGGTATCGGCATCATGAACATCATGCTCGCCTCGGTGACAGAGCGGACGCGAGAGATCGGCATCCGCCGGGCGATCGGCGCCAAGCGCCGCCAGATCATCGGCCAGTTCCTGATCGAGACGGTCGTGCTCTCGACGGCCGGCGGCCTGATCGGCGTGACGATCGGGCTGCTCATCCCGTGGTTGATCACGCGCTTGGCCGGCATGCCGACGATCGTCACGGGATACAGCCTCGTGCTCGCGTTGGGCGTCAGCATGTCCGTGGGCATAGTATTCGGGCTGTATCCGGCCCGACACGCGGCCAATCTCGATCCGATCGAGGCGCTGCGGCATGAGTAGGACGGGGACCGGTACCGTGATGGAGCGCCCGTCATGCCGTACCGCCCCGTGTACCTGGAGCCTAAAATGCCGACCGGGGGCAGGGAGCCCCGGCCCCAAGGCTACTACCGGAGGGCCACGAGAAGACGGAGTGTCGATTCCAGAATCAACCAGATGAGGATGGACGAACCATGAATGCAAGAAGACAGTTGCGCTTGACCTTCACCGCACTCGTGCCGGCTTTGTTCGTATGGGCCGCGCCGCTATCGGCCGAGCAGCTACCCGCCGATGTCCGCATTCTCACCGGCAAGCTGAGCAACGGCGTAACCTGGATGTACCGGCAGCACGCCAACCCGCCGGGCAAGATGGCCCTGATGATCCATGCCGACACCGGGTCGCTGAACGAGACCGATCAGCAGCGCGGGCTGGCTCACTTCATGGAACACATGATGTTCAATGGGACGGAGAACATGCCGCCCGGCAAGCTGATCCCGTACTTTGAGAGCATCGGGATGGAGTTCGGCGCCGATGTCAACGCCTTCACCGGCTTCGACCAGACGGCCTACATGCTGTTTCTGCCCGACACCAAGACCGAACGCGTGGACAAGGCTCTGATGGTGCTGAGCGACTACGCCTTCCGGGCCCTGCTGCTGGATGAGGAAATAGACAAGGAGCGCGGGGTAATCCTCGCGGAGGCCCGCACCGGCAAGAGTGCCGAGCAACGCATGCGCGACAAACTCTGGCCCGAGCTGTACGAAGGCTCGCGCTTCGCCGAGCGCCTGCCGATCGGCAAAGAGGAGATCATCGCCAACGCCCCCCGCAGTGAATTCGTCGATTTCTACCGCACTTGGTATCGGCCGGAGAACGTCACCGTGTTGCTGGTCGGCGACGCCGAGCCGGACGGATTCATTCCGCTGGTCGAGAAGTGGTTCGGACAGTACACGCCACAGGTACCGGCCCGCCCACCGCTGGGGCCGCAGTTCAAGCCCTTCACCAGAGAGCGAACCATGGTGGTCACCGACCCGGAGATGTCTCGTTGCGACGTTCAGATAACGAATATCCGCCCTGGGCGGCCGGCGACTACTACGGTCGAGCAGTGGCGGGTCGAACTGGTCGAGCAGATTGGTGCGTGGATCATCGGCCGGCGGTACCAGGAACGAGTCGATAAGGGCGAGGCGGACTACCGCGATGCCCGAGCGAGCGTCAGAGATTTCTATCACGACGCCCTGCTGGTTAGCGCCAACGCCAGCGGTGAGTCTGCGGACTGGCCGCGGATGTTGGAGCAGCTCGTCGCCGAGGTGAACCGCGTGCATGAATACGGCTTCACCCAGCGCGAGTTGGAGTTGGCCAAGAAGGAAATCCTGGCCGATGCCGAACGGGCGGTTCGTACCGATCCGACTCGCGATGCCCGCGCCGTCCTTTTCGAGATGCTCTCAGCCGTCAATGACCGGGAGCCGGTCCTCTCAGCCCGGCAGGAGCTCGATCTCTACAAGGAGCTGTTGCCCACTATTCAGCTTGCTGAGGTCAACAAGACATTCAACACGCACTTCAAGCCGGGAACCTTCGCCTATGTGATCGAGATGCCGGAGAAGGACGGCGTTACAGTCCCACCGCGTGACGAACTGCTGGCGGCGGCCCGGGCAGCCTGGGCGCGCAAGGTGGCCCCGGTTCAGGAGGAGGCTGGGCCCAATGAGCTCCTGGCCTCCTTGCCCGCGCCCGGCAAGCTGATCGAGAGCACCATGGACAAGGTCCTCGGCATCACCAGCGCTTGGCTGGCCAACGGCGTCCGGGTTCACCATCGGTTCATGGACTATAAGGAAGACACGGTCATCGTCAGTATCGCCTTGGCCGGCGGTGGGATTGAGGAGACGGAGGCCAACGCCGGCGTCACCACCGTGGCGGCCCTGGCGATCAACGAGCCGGCCACCGGTCGGCTCAGCTCGACCAACATCCGCGACATCATGACCGGCAAGAACATCCGCGTGGGCGCAGGAGCCGGCGGCCGGGGAGGGCGCCGCGGCAGAGGTGGCCGAGGCATGCGCCCCGGCGGGGACACCGTGACTGTCAGCGTGCAGGGGTCGCCCAAAGACCTCGAGGTCGGGCTCCAGTTGGCTCACGCTCTGCTGACCGACGGCAAGATCGAGAAGTCGGCGTTCAGGAACTGGAAGCTGCGGACACTGCAACAGCTCGAGAGGATGCAGAGCATGCCGCAGTTCAAGGCCATGGAGGCCGTGGCAGATCTGCTGTCGGGCAGCGATCCCCGGCGGAGACTGCCGAGCGCAGATGACGTCAACCGGCAGTCAGTAGCCGAGGCCCAGGCCTGGTACGAGCGACTCTGCCGCGAGGCTCCCATCGAGGTGGCCGTCGTCGGTGACATCGAGCTGGAGCAAGCCATGCCGCTGATCGAGCGGTATATCGGCTCCCTGCCAGCGCGCAAACGCTCAGCCGAGCATCTCGACGAGTTGCGGCGGCTGGCCCGGCCCACTGGTCCCTTGGCTCGCCACGTCGAGGTCGAGACCATCACGCCGCAGGGGATGGCCATGGCCGGCTTCATCGCCGCCGAAGGACGAAACACCCACGATCGCCGGGCCCTCACGCTCGCTTCGCAGATCCTGTCCACCCGTTTGATTAAGGAAATCCGCGAGGACCGGGGGCTGGTCTACTCTATCAGGGCGCGCTATCAGCCGTCGTGGGTCTACAGGGATTCCGCCCAGTTCAGCGCCGGCGCCCCGTGCGACCCGGCGAACGCGAAGATGGTCGCCGGGGAAATCCACAGGCTGTTCGAGGAGTTCGCCCAGAATGGTCCGACGGCAGAAGAGCTGGCCAACGCCAAGAAGCAGGTGGCCAACAACCTGGACACACAGATGAAGGAGCCGAGTTACTGGTGGCGCATCCTCCAGCATTATGACCTGCACGGCCGGAATCTGGCTGACGAGAAAGCTGAGCGGGAAGCATACGAGGGCTACAGCGTAGCCCAGGTCCGGGATGTGTTCCAGAAGTACTACAAACCGGCGCGGCAGTTCAGCGTCACTGCCGTTCCCATCGTGGCCGAGGCCGAACCGGATGGGTAATGCAAGAAACGGGCGGCGGTGCCCGGTCCGCGGGCAACGCGCAGGTCCACGAGAGCTGGTCCAGAATGTCGAGGGTCTGCCGAAGCGTTCGCATCTGGAGCCAGCAGGGGGGTTTGCAAACACCGCAGACCGGCGCCGCGAAAGAGCTGACGGAACGCGGCCGAGAACTTGCTGTCGCGGTCGTGGATGAGGAACCGCGCCTCGAGCTGCTGCTCCTCAAGCCACATCATCAGGTTCCGTCCTTGTTGCTGGACCCACCGATCGTGCGGGTGATACGTGGGCGGGCTGAGAAACACCTTGCGCGTGCCGACATGGATGAACGCGAGGCAGTACGCCAGCCGCACGCCCAGCGGCGTGATCACGCTCTTGGTGAAGAAATCGCATGCGACGAGCGTGTTCACCTGGAGCCGGATGAACTTCTGCCAAGTGGTCTCCGTGGCGCGTCCGCGGCGGACCGGCGATGGCCTCAGTCCCTCGTCCTTCAGAATCCGACGGACCGATGATCGTCCGATCCTCAGCCGGAGCTTGCGCAGTTCCCCGATGATGCGGCGATAGCCCCAACCGGCGTTTTCCTTGGCGAGGCGGACAACGATCTCACGCATGTTCTGGGCAATCTTCGGCCGGCCGACGCGCTTGGGCCGTCGCCCTTCCCGCAACTCCGTGACCCAGCGACAATACGTTTGCGGCTTGACGATTCCGATGACGTCGGCGACGTTGTGGTTGAGCTCCTGCCCGATCGCCAGCAGCCGGGCGCGATCGTCCGGGCTGGGGATGACCCGGTTGCCGCCGAGCTTGCGGCGGAGGATCTCGACCTGGGCCTTGAGGAAGCGGATACGGGCGTCCCGGCGTGCAGCGCCCGCTTCAACGAGGAGGTGCAAAGCGACATAGAAGCAGCGCAGCATGGTCTGTGAATCCCGAACAAGAACCGTTGTAAGTGCAGCAATGAGCAGTCTCCGACATTTTGGACCCTCGCCCGAAGCCGGGCAACCGGCGGCCGAGCTCCGCTACCGAGCCAAGGCCGCCGCTGACCAGTCTCAGAACCATGCCCTCATGAGCACGCCTTGGGCCATTGACGTGTCACCGATTTGTAACTAAAACCGCGCTCGACATGCACAGCATGCCGACTTTGATTGGTGTTCCTAAGGTGTTGTGCTTTCTGTAACTTGTGGATTTGGAAGTACTTCTGGGAGTGAGCTGATCGGGCTCATAACCCGGAGGTCGCAGGTTCGAGTCCTGCCCCCGCTAATTCATTTTCTTGTAACGACTTGCGGACTTACGCAGACCTAACATTTAGCTGACCTTGGCGTCTGCCATCGGGTTCAGTGCCCGACGGCCCCGCCTGGACCTCCAGGCTCCCCGGTCAGGGGTGACCTCGTCGACGGATGGGGGGAATCGAATCCCGCCTCCGTCGTCTTCGTAAGGCTTTGGATGCACGGAGATTAGCTCATAGCCAATCGCAGATGCTGCGGTTGGCATGCTGACTCGCAGTGATCACTTGATTCCCAGAGCCGTTCGAAGACCAAGCTTACTGGGCATTGCCTGGGCACACTGCGGCGCGAGTCTCTCGTGTGCGAGTCAGTACCGGTTTTCCGGGTCAAGGCTCCGCCGGATGAAATTCGCGTGTAGTAGTCTCCAATCGTGCATGCCAGTCCGCGGCACGCTCCGGCTTGTCCCAAGCTTCGTACAGGTCAACCAGTTTCTGGCACACTTCGCGCGCCAGGTCGTCATTGCCCGCTTGTACCGACCTAAGCACGGCATTGCTCTCCAGCAGCAACGACTCCGCTTCGGCGTACTTCCCCAGTGTCGTCAGGCAACCGCCGAGCAGGCTTTGCGTTTTCGCGATGAGCCGGTCATCTTCGGGCAGAGCAGCCCGCCGGATCTCCAAGCACTCGCGGAGCAGCGGCTCGGCGGCCTGCGGGTCGCCACGATGCACCAGAATGTCCGCAAGCAGATTCAGCGAACTCGCCACATCGGTGACCTTCGGTCGGGCCGTCTCTTGTCGCAGCGCGACCAGCTCTCGGGCCAGAGACTCGGCCTCCTCGTACCGGCGCTGATCGAGATACAGGTGCGCCAGGTTGTACATGGACACCAGCGTTTTACGGTGCTCCTTTCCCAGCACGCGGCGGCGTGTCTCCAGCGCCTTGGCATACAACGGCTCCGCCTGGTCGTGGCGCCCCTGGTCGTGGTACAGAAGAGCCACGTTGTTCATCGAGGTGAGCGTGCTGGGGTGCTCCTCCCCCAATACACGCTGGCCGATCTCCAACGCATCGACGAAGAGCGGCTCCGCCTCGTCGTAGCGCCCCTGAGCTCGGTACACGAGGGCTAGGTTGTTCATGGAGGTGAGCGTTTCGGGGTGGTCCTGGCCCACTACGCGCTCACGGGCTTCCAGGACCCGGACGTACAGCGGCTCGGCCTCGGCATAGCGGCCCTGGTGACGGTAGAGCGCACCTAGGTTGTTGACCGACATGAGCATGTCCGGATGATCCTCGTCCAGCACGCGCCGGCGGATTTCCAGGGTCTGGACCACCAGCGGCGACTTCGAGCTGTCCGGCACGATCGGTCAGCCTGACGCCGGTTTCACCATGACCGGCGGCGACTTCGAACTCGCCGGCGGCTTCTGGGTTGAGACGATCGTTGAGATGCCCTGCGAAGGCGACGTAGACGGCGACGGCGACACGGACCAATCGGACCTTGGCATCCTGCTGGCCGACTGGGGCTGCGGGACCGGCCCGTAACGCGCGGCCGGCTGTGGCGTATGTGATCAGGGATTGTCTTCGTCATTGACGTGAGCGGTAGCTTCATCCGTGGGTTGCGTGGGCGGCAGCTTTGTCCGCCATTCAGCGGCCTGCTCGGGTTTGCCCCAGGCGTCGTAGAGATCGATAAGCACAGCGACCGCGTCGGCGGTGAGCGGGTGGTCGGCCGCGTAGCGGGCTGACGCCACGTTGTATAATTCTGCGGCGAGGGGCTGGGCCTGGTCGAATCTGCGCTGCGCGATCAGCGTACGTGCCAGGCCCTCGGTCGATTCAACGATGTAGCCGTGACCGTCGGCGAGCACGCGTCGTTGCGCTGTGAGCGCCTCGATGAACAGACGCTCGGCCTCGTCGAGCCGCCCGAGCTTCAAGAGGCACCGCCCAAGTTTCCCGAGCCAGAACAGCCGGTAAGGATGGTCCACTCCCAGCACCTCGGTGGCATCCCGGATGATGCCACGGTACAAAACCTCGGCCTCGTGGCAGCGATCCGCGGCGTGCAAGTACCAGGCGTGGATGCTCAGGATGTATAGGGTGTCCGGGTGACGGGGGTCCAGTACGCGGGGCAGTCCGGCGGCCGCTTCGATGATGAGCGGCTCGGCTTCGGCAACTCGACCCTGTTTGATCAGTACGGCCGCGAGGTTGGTCATCGCCTTGAGCGTCGTCGGCGCCTCGGGGCCGTCGATCATCCGGAAACCCTCGAGCACCTGCCGGAATAGCGGCTCAGCCTCGGCCGCCCTTCCGTCGCCGAACAGGAACCAGGCGAGGGCACTGCACGAGTCAATCGTATCGGGATGCGCCTCACCCAGAATGCGCCGCTGCGTCTCGATACCCTTGCGCAGCAGACTGATCGCTTCCTCCGCGCGCCCCAGGTCGTTGAGCGCCCCGGCCAGCTTCCTCATGGACGACAGGGTGTCGGGATGTTCTGGGCCGAGTTCCCGCCGCCGGATCTCCACGGCCAGCTTGAGTTGCTCGGCAGCGAGGTCGAAGTGTCCGAGACTGTGGTAGGTTCTACCGACGGCCGCCCGCACGGCTGCTTCGGTCTCCGGCTGACCGGCCGTGAAGGCGCTCACATCTGCGGCAGCCATGTCCACGGCCTCGCGGACTGTGACCTGTCGCCCCATGGCCTTTGCCGGGCTGGCCAACGACAGGACCTCGTGAAGGAAGTTGTTGGCGGCCTGGGCGATCGCAGCCTGCTGCTCGGCATCTGCCTGCCGTTGCTCCGCGACGCGTTCGGCGGCGAGGGCGCGGTTGCGCTCCGACTCCGCATCGCGGCGCTGAGCCGTGGCCTGCACCAAGCCGTAGGAAGTGCCGGCGATGCCGATCAGCAGAACCACGAATGTCGCCACTACACCGCCGACCAGTCCCTTGTTGCGCCTGGCGAATTTGCGCAGTTGATAAACCGCGGATGCGGGGCGAGCGGAAATCGGTTCATCTGATAGACATCGCCGGATGTCGGCGGCGAGGCCGGCGGCAGATTGATAGCGCCGGTTCTTGTCTTTCTCCAAGGTCTTCGCGACGATGGTTTGAATATCGCCGCGGAAGGTCCGGTTGATGGAGCTGAGCGACGTCGGCTCCTCTTCCGTGATCATACGAGCAGCCTGGGGAATCGTCTGTTGAGAGACGTCGAAAGGGACCCGGCCGGCCAACAGCTCGTAGAGGATCACGCCGAGCGCGTAGACGTCCGACCGCGTGTCGAGCTGGCGCGAATCACCGGCGACTTGTTCGGGGCTCATGTAGGCGAGTGTGCCGACAAGCTGTCCCACGTCGGTTTGCAGCGTTGTCGTACGTATATCCGCGTCAGTCACCCGCGCGACGCCGAAGTCAAGCACCTTTGGCTGGCCGGAATCATCCACCAGGATGTTGCCGGGCTTGAGGTCACGATGAATGACGCCTTTCTGATGGGCATGATGGACGGCGTCGCAGACTTTGGCGATCAACTCGAGCCGCTGAGCGAGCGTGAGCTCTTGTGCCGCGGCGTAGCTGGTGAGGGGTTGTCCGCGGACGAATTCCATGGCGAAGAATGGCTGGAGGCCCTGCCCGGTGTCGGCCGTTCCCGCTTCGAAGATCTGCGCGATGCCGGGGTGCTGGAGCCAGCCCAGCACCTGCCCCTCGTGCTCGAACCGCTTGAGCATTTCACGTGATTCGGCGCCGGCTTTGATGACTTTGAGCGCCACGGTGCGACGCGGGCTCTCCTGCTCGGCCCGGTACACTACGCCCATGCCTCCTTTGCCGAATACGTCGAGGATTCGGTACTGACCGATGTGCTCAGGGTATGCGCCCGATGGTGCTCGATCGATACCGATGTCTGCTGAGCTTCCACCTGCCGGCGCAGCGGCTGCCTTGGGCAGGAGCGATTCAGGCTGAACCCTGGCGAAGGTCTCGCCGAGCGCGGGTGTTTGAAGGAAGGTGTCGGCTTCGTCGTCGCTTGCGAGCAGCGATTCGACTTCGCGGCGTACGAGGTCGTCATCGGCGCAGGCCCGGCGCAAGAACTCGATCCGCTGGCGGGGATCTTTCTCGCACGCAGCCAGAAAGAGCTCGCGGATTCGCTCTTTCTGATCGGGGGTCATGCCGGCGATTCCTCCCTCAGCTCGCGCCGTAGCCATGCCCGGGCCAGTCGCCAGTCATCGCCCACAGTGCGAAGTGACACGCCAAGGAACTCGCCTACCTCTTCCCGGCTGAGCCCCCCGAAGAAACGCAGCTCGACGACTCGGGCCGCGCGCTGATGGAAGTCCGCGAGCCGCTTCATCGCCTCGTCGAGGGCGAGCAGGTCTAGATCACGCCGTTTCACCGGCGCGACATCCTCATCGAGGCGTACACGCCGACGGCCCCCGCCACGTTTCGCCCTTTCGTGGCCTCTGGCATGGTCCACCAGGATGCGGCGGATGGCCTGCGCCGCCACCCCGAAGAAGTGCGCTCGACTCTGCCACTCCACGTGCTCCTGTCTGATCAGCCGTATGTAGGCCTCGTGGACCAACGCCGTCGCTTGGAGCGTATGGTCAGGCCGCTCCTGCTGAAGATAGGACTCCGCCAGGGCGCGAAGCTCATCGTAGACCAAGGGCATGAGTTCCTTGACGGCCGAGTCGTCGCCGCGGCTCGCCCGCTTGAGAATCCCGGTGATGTCAAGGTTGTCCGACGCGCCCACGCGGCCCCCTTTTCCCGAAAAGACTCGACCCCGTTTGCCTCCTCAACACACCATTGTCGCGTTTCTGAGAGGACGAGACAAGCCCGGCAGCCCGGTAGGGGCCGCCGTGTGGAGCGTCCTGGTTTCGGTCGGCTGGCGCAGGCGTGCCAGGTGGGCAGGGCTCGCGCGGCCTCTTGTGAAGGAGAATCACCTATGTCATGGAACCGAAGCACTCAGCTCACGTTGGCCCTGGGCGCGATCATGGCAACGGCAGCCACCGCCGCGGCTCAGTGTGCCAGCTACGATTTCGAGGACCTTCCCGTGGGCACGGCCGTCACCAGCCAATATGACGGCGTGACGTTCTCGGTGCTCGATCAATCCTGCGACAACAACCCGACGTTGTACATGCGCATCGCGGACGAGTTCTACGGCAACACTTTTTCGAGCCAGGTGTTGGTTATCGACACGGGCTGTCCCGACTTCAGCGACGACTATTTCCGCATGGAGTTTGATGAGACGCAGACCGACGTGACGTTCTTGCTCGGCCCGTGGGGTGGCTACATATACTGGATCTACGTCTACAACGAGGACGACGTGCTCATTCAGGTCTTCCCGGTCGAGATCCCCGGAGCCGGATTCGCGGACGTGCGCTGGTCGGTCCATGTGCACCGATCTGCCAGCGACATCAAGACTATCGAGATCGAGGCATTGGGTAGCGGGCACGAGGCTATCGACAATCTCAGCTTCGGCCAGGACGACACGCCGCCGACCGCCGAGATTCACACGCCGGAGCTCATGGATTGCGTGTGCGGGACGGTGAGGGTCGAGGGGATCGCCTGCGACTTTGACGGCGCCTACGACCGCGACCGGCTCGAGTACCTCCGCGTCTGGCCGACCGCCGACAGCGACTGGACGCTCATCGGCGAGTGGGTTGGTAGTCCTGTTTGTGAGCCGGGCTTTCTGTACAACTGGGACACCACCGAGGCGGAGGTCACCGACGGCGTCTACGTGCTGCGGCTGACAGTCATTAACGCCTGCGGACTGTCCAGCAACACCCAAGTCACGGTCTACGTGGACAAGGAGTTCGACACGCTCACCATCCGCAGGCCACTGCACGACGCGATCGTGGGCGGCGAGATCTGCTTCGACGGCACCGTTTGGGATCGGCACTGCTTCGAGAGCTACACGGTCGACTATTATGACCCGAACGCCACGGAGTGGGTGCCCGTCGACCCGGACCATCCCGTGTACAACAGCACGGTGATTAATGACCCCTTCGCTTACTGGGTCGCGGCGTCGGAGTTGCCGGACGGTGATTACGACATCCGCGTCAGGGCTCACCCGCAATGCGGCGGGACGGCGACCGACGGGATCACGCTCACGCTCGACAACACGTGGCCGGTCGCGAAGATCACCGAGCCGTTCCCGTGCTCCAAGGTGGCTGGCGTGGTGGAGTTCATCGGGACGGCCGCTGACGCACACCTGGACCACTGGGACCTCGAGTACTACGACCCCACCACGAAGACGTGGGTCATGATCGCGACGGGTGTGACGCCGCTCTATGGCGAGGTGCTCGGCACCTGGGATACGAGCGGGCTGGATCCCTGTTATTACGTGGTCCGCTTGCGCGTCTGGGACCAAGCGATCGTTGACATGTGCAGCGACCCGGACCCCCATCGCTCCGACGCCTACCTGGCAGTAGCCGTCGGCGAGTGCGCCGGTGATCTCGACGGCGACGGCGACACCGACCACTCCGATCTCGGCATCCTGTTGGCCGATTGGGGCTGCGCGCCGTAAGCGCGATTCGAGAAGAGAGAAGCACTCGCGATCCGGCGAACCCGAGTATGAACAGGCATCTCGAGGGTTCGCCGCTCGCGAGTACGGAGGATCGTCATGAAAGCAGAACGGTTTCGGTTTTTGGCTGGCGCTATGTGTCTACTGGCAGGTCCCGCGGTGCTGTACGCACAGCCGCCGCTGGGCACCGCTTTCACGTACCAGGGGCAGCTCAAGGAGGCCGGCGTGCCCGGCGAGGGCACGTACGATTTCATCTTTCAGCTCTGGGACGCCGCTGAGGGGGGCGCGATGGTCAGCGGTGATCTGTACGTCGACGACTGGCCGGTCGCCGGCGGTCTGTTCACGGCGCAGCTCGACTTCGGCGAGGGGATGTTCACCGGAGATGAGCGCTGGCTACAGGTGCACGTCCGTCCGGGCGACAGCTCGGGCTCGTACACGGAGCTGTCGCCGCGGCAGCCGCTGAACGCCACGCCCTATGCGCTGTACGCCCTGAGCGGCCCCGGCAGCGGCGGCTTCTGGGCCGCCAGCGGCGACGATATCTACAACACCAACACCGGCGACGTGGGGATCGGTACGACGGATCCACTGTACCCCCTCCATGTCTTCGGCAGCGGTACGCGTACCGTCTACATTAAGAACGACGCCCCCAGCGGCGGCGCCCTGGAGGCCCGCTCCACCGGCACCGGCACCGCGGTGCGGGCCTATGCAACGGCCGGAGCGGGAGGGACCGGCCTGGACGCCTATGCCGCTTCCCCAACCGGTAACGCGGTTTATGCGTACAACGAAGCCGAAACAGGCGATGCGTATGCCGTCTACGCCGAGAACATCAGCCCCCACGGCGTCGCCATCTACGGACGCACATCCAACGGCGACGACCACGCCGGCGGCATCGGCGTCTACGGACTCGCCGACAATGACGGCTACTACAGCACCGGCATCGGTGTCTACGGCCGTTCCGAAAGCGACCACGGCGGCGCCGGCGTGTATGGCGAAGCCACCGCGGATGGCGGTGAGAGTGCCTACGGAGTCCATGGTGTGTCGACCAGCAGCGCGGGCGTGCGCGGCGAGAACCAGGATTCAGGCAACTATGGTCTGCTCGGCAGCAGTCAATACGGCGTCGAGGGCCACGGAGGCACCGCAGGCGCCTACTTCGGCGACTCGGGCGACTCCGGCTACGCCTACCTCGGCTACGGCCACCGTGGCATCGAGGCGTATGGGAACTACACGGGCGGCTACTTCCGGGACACCGACAGCACGGCCAAAACCTACGTCGCGCGCGGCGACCTGGGCATCGAAGCCGAGGGCAGTGAGGCGGGCGGCTACTTCGAGGACACCGACGGCTCCGGGGAGGCCTACCTCGGCTACGGCCACCGCGGCATCGAGGCCAGAGGGAGCTACATGGGCGGCTACTTCGAGGACACGGACGGGACCGGCTACGCCTACGCCGCATACGGTACAGTGGGCATCTCGGCCTCTGGCGACAGCGCGGGCGGCTACTTCTACGACCACGACGGGTCGGGCTACGCCTACGTCGGGTACGGCGACCGCGGCATCGAGGCCCGCGGCAACGACGTGGGCGGCTACTTCGAAGATTCCGACGGCTCGGGCTACGCCCGCGTCGGGTACGGCAACCTTGGCATCGAAGCCTACGGCAACACCGCCGGCGCTCGGTTCGAGGATGCAGACGACACCAGCATCGCCTACGTTGCAGATGGCCTCTACGGCATCAGCGCCTACGGGCAGGAGGCGGGCGGCTACTTCGAGGACCAGGACGGGTCCAGCCACGCCTTCGTCGGACACGGGACCTGTGGCATTTCGGCCGTTGGCGACGACGCGGGCGGCTACTTCGAGGACACGGAGGGCTACGGCTACGCCTACGTCGGACGCGACGACCGCGGCATCGAGGGCTACGGTCTAACCGGTGGCTATTTCGAGAGCGCGGATGGCAATGGCTATGCCTACGTTGGGAGCGGCCCAATAGGCATCTGGGCCTATGGGCGCGACACCGGCGGCTACTTCAAGGACCTCAACAGCGGAACCTGGTCGCGAGTTGCCAATGGCAGCGACAAGATCAGCAGCAACGGTAGCTGTGACTTTGTACAAAACCACCCGGGCGATCCGGAGGCGGTCGTCGTTTACGCATGCCCCGAGGGAGACGAGGTGGCGAGCTACACCCGTGGCACGGCCCGGCTCCAGAATGGCGTAGCGCGCGTCCCGCTCGGCGAGACGTTCAAGTGGGTCACCAATCCGGACATCGGCCTCACAGCCCACCTGACGCCACGCGGCAAAGCGGTGCCCCTGGCGGTTGTATCTCTGACGACCGAGGAGCTTACAGTCCGCGGACCGGACGATGTCGTCTTCGACTATCTCGTCTTCGGGCTCCGGATCGGCTTCGAAGAAGTGAGTGTCGTCCAGGAGAAGACGCAGGAGGCCTACATCCCCTCAATGGCTGACCACCGCGCCCTGTACGAGCGCCGGCCGGAACTGAGGGATTACAACGCTCTGGAACGCTTCAAGCGGATGCGCGCCGACATCGGCGAGACGGAACCAGTTGATTTAAGCCCGTCGCAGGCCCTGCACGACGCCATCGTCGAGTTCGACCCGGACATCCACAGCATTGAACACCCGGACGCGCCGCGAACTGAACACATACTCGGCGCCGATGGCGACGCAGAGCGCGGCCCGGCCCCGTCCAGCCACGTTGGCCCGGTCGATATTCCAGAGCGTTCGCTGCCAAAGAGTCTGCCAGCGATCATCAATCACAAGGACGCCGAGATCGAAGCGCTGCGGGCGGAATGCACCGCCCGACAGCAGCGAATCGAGGCGCTGGAAAGCCGTTTGACGCGCTTGGAAGCCCTGCTGAATACGCCATCAGGTCGGTAGGAACCAGCAAGCGGAGGCAAGGTCATGAAACGCACGCACTTCATCCAAGGCACCATAACACTTCTTCTGGGCATCCTCGCAGCCCCAGCGCTGCTGCATGCCCAGGCGCCGGTGGGAACCGCTTTCACGTACCAGGGGCAGCTCAAGGAGGCCGGCGTGCCCGGCGAGGGCACGTACGATTTCATCTTTCAGCTCTGGGACGCCGCTGAGGGGGGCGCGATGGTCAGCGGTGATCTGTACGTCGACGACTGGCCGGTCGCCGGCGGTCTGTTCACGGCGCAGCTCGACTTCGGCGAGGGGATGTTCACCGGAGATGAGCGCTGGCTACAGGTGCACGTCCGTCCGGGCGACAGCTCGGGCTCGTACACGGAGCTGTCGCCGCGGCAGCCGCTGAACGCCACGCCCTATGCGCTGTACGCCCTGAGCGGCCCCGGCAGCGGCGGCTTCTGGGCCGCCAACGCCGACGATATCTATAACACCAACAGCGGCAACGTCGGCATCGGCACGCCCAGTCCCAGCTACCCGCTCCACGTTGAGAGCGACGGGACGTCCATCGCGTACGTTCGGAACAGCGGCGCCAGCGGCAGGGCCTTGTATGCCTCGTCCAACGGCACCGCGGTGTACGCCTCTGGCGGGAGCTGCGGCCTGGACGCCTACACCGATTCCGGTTACGCGGTCTCCGCGTTCAACGAGGCCGAGTCGGGCAACGCTTACGCTGTCTACGCCGAGAACATCAGCCCCAACGGCATCGCCATCTACGGACGCACATCCAATGGCGCCGACTACGCCGGCGGCGTCGGCGTCTACGGATTCGCCGACAATGACGGCTACTACAGCACCGGCATCGGTGTGTATGGGCGCTCCGAAAGCGACCACGGCGGCGCCGGTGTGTATGGCGAAGCCACCGCGACTGGCGGCGAGAGCGCCTACGGCGTCCACGGTGTGTCGACCAGTAGCGCGGGCGTGCGCGGTGAGAACACCGACACCGCCAACTATGGTTTGCTCGGCAGCGACGACGAAGGTGTTTACGGGCGCGGGGTTGGCGGCATGGGCGACGGCGTCTGTGGCGAATCAGTGGCGCCCGACTACGGCGCCGGCGTGTGTGGCATGTGGACCGGTGACCCGAGCGAGGGCGCCGGCTACGGCGGGTACTTCACGACCACCTCCCCCTGGGTATCCGCTCTCGTCGGATACAACGACGCCAATGAGTCCGGCGGCGCCGGCGTGTACGGCGGCTGCGCCGCTGAGACCGGAGAGACCTACGGCGTGTGGGGAGAGAGCAACGCCAGCGAAGGCCGCGGCGTCTACGGAAAAGCCTCGGCGGAGACCGGCGCGAACTACGGCGTCTACGGCAAGACCAACAGCCCCGGCGGCTGCGGCGTCTACGGCGAAGTCGACGCTTTTGTGGGTGCCGTCAACTACGGCGTCTACGGAACGACGCGAAGCCCCGCCGGTTACGGCGTCTACGCGGAAAACACCTCCCCACCCAACTGGGTCGCGACCAGCCTGCGCGCCGAGCGCGTCGGCGCGGGTAGAGCTCTTGCGGCCGTCGGCGGCAGGACGGCCGTCTACGGCCTCGTCACGGACGCGCCCGACAACTTCATGTACCACGGCGTGTACGGCAAGGTCGAGGGCGCCGGCGAAGGGTACAACGTCGGCGTCTACGGCGAGGCGTCGGGCGGCGAATCAAATAAGGCCGCCTACTTCAACGGTGACATTCAGGTTGTCGGAGACGTGTGGAAAAGCGGCGGGGGGTTCTACATCGACCACCCGCTCGATCCCGAAAACAAGTACCTCGCTCACTCCTTCGTCGAAAGCCCTGACAGGATGAACGTCTACAATGGCAACGTCGTGCTCGACGCCCATGGTGTGGCGGTGGTTACGATGCCGAAGTGGTTCGAAACGGTGAATCGCGGCTTCCGCTACCAGCTTACTGCAATCGGTGCGCCGGGACCCAACCTCTACGTCGCGGAGGAGATCCACGACAACCAGTTCAAGATCGCCGGCGGCAGGCCGGGCATGAAGGTCTCCTGGCAGGTCACGGGTATTCGGCAGGATCCATTCGCTGAAGCCAATCCAATTCAGGTCGAGGTCGAGAAGCCACAAAGGGAGCGCGGCTCGTATCTCCATCCGGAACTCTACCACATGCCCGAGGAACACCGTCTCGATCGCTGGCTTGAAGCGGCGCCCCACGAGGCAGCGGCGGCGGAAGCCACGGAACAAGCGTTGGCTGACGACTAAACAGGATGAATCGCCGGGCACTCGACCACGCGTCGTCCGGCGGAACTAGGGAGGACAGTCATGACGACTCGCCAGGTCATTCCGTTGAGAGCTACACCGATACTTGCTATCATGGCAACCTTGCTGCTTGTCCCTGCCGGCGCGGCACAGGACTTCACCGTCGATTGGTACACGGTCGACGGCGGCGGCGAGATGTGGACCACGGGCGGTAACTTCGAGCTGTCCGGCACGATCGGCCAGTGTGACGCCGGCGTGACCATGACCGGCGGCGACTTCGAGCTCACCGGCGGCTTCTGGGTTGAGACGATCGTCATCGTGCCATGCGAAGGCGATCTCGACGGCGACGGCGACACAGATCACTCTGACCTCGGCATCCTGCTCGCCGACTGGGGTTGCGTTGGATCGGAGCCTGGGGACTGCCCCGGTGATCTCGACGGAGATTTCGACACCGACCACAGCGATCTCGGCATCCTGCTGGCCGACTGGGGCTGCGGCGTGCTGTAGTCCCACGCGGCTCGGGCGAGTCAAGCGACACCGCCAGGATGCGGGAATCACGGACCGTCATTCAACGGCGGTCCGCGTTCTCGCGCGCTCTTACCTGCGTAATCCGACCGGCACGCCCAGACACGCCCCCCGCACGCCCAAGCCGATTTGGAGGCCGCCGCGCACAAAAAACGGCCAGCCGTAAGTGGCTGGCCGTCATCGGGTTACCGATTAGCGGGGGCAGGACTCGAACCTGCGACCTTCTATGAAGCCGGGCCTGTCAAGGGGTGAGTTGCCGGCTGGGTTCAACCTTCTAACCGGGTTTACACACGTCGGCCAGCGGCCAGTTTGTGTGTCCCATTCAACTACTCGACGACGGCACATTCTCCGGGGCAGGCTGTCGCGTGCGGCCGAGGCCGCCCGCTGCCCAAGGTCGCAAATACCTGTCGTCGTACTCAGCCATCGCAAACTCAACCCGCTGTCGCTCCTCAGCTCTCCCTCGGTGCTCTCCGGTTGGGGAAAGAAGCAGTTCTTGTTCTCGTCGGCGGAGCCTGCTGCGCGTCAGGCGACCGCCAGCGCCGGCAGTACCCGCGGCGGTCGATAAGCACGTTTATCCCGTAACATGGCCCATGCCGTCACGAGCAACTTCCGCATCACCGCCACGATCGCCAGCTTGCGTCGCGCGCGGACACCGCCACTGATCCGCAGGTAAACCGCGCGGAGGTGCCGATTCCAACGCACCGCCATCCACGCGGCCTGGTTGAGCAACTGACGCAACAAGCGGCTGCCCCGTTTGCTGATGCGGCCTTGGCGATCCATCTGGCCCGACTGGAACCGACGTGGCGTCAGCCCGGCATAACTGGCGACCTGCCGTGCTGTCTTGAACCGCCGGGCCTGGTCGATGGTCGTGACGATGACCTCCGCCGTTCGCTGGGCGATACCAGGAATCGTGCGCAGCAGTACCGTCCGCGCGTCCGTAGCTGCCAATCCGTCCAGCTTCGCCTCCACATCCGCGACGAGCGCCTCGATTTGCTCGAGGTGCCGCAGCTCGACGAACAACACACCACGCCAGAGTTCGGTCGATTCGCACTCCACCAAGGGGCGGGCCAACTTGCTCAGTTCCGCGCGCCGGGTCAAGCTCCAACCCCGCTGGCCTGCTGGCCAGTGATGCTCTTCTTGCAGGAGGATTGCGCGGATGCGGTTCTTGCAGCGGGTACGCTCCGCGACCAAGGCGTGCCGCAGTTCGACCAGCCGCCGCCACTGCCGCATCTTCGGCGAAGGAATGTGCACCAGATTCAACTGTCCTAACGCCGACAACCGGGCCAGCTTCAGGGCGTCATCCTCATCCGTCTTGCGTTTGACGTTCTTCCACTTCCAGGCATCCTGAGTTGGGTCGGCCACCTGGATCTCGATGTTCAGTTCGCGCACCAGGTCGTGGACCCAGCCCGCGAGCGGGCAGATCTCGATGGCAACCCGCGCCGGATGCACTCGTTCGAGCAGTTCTCGAAGGCGCGCCCGCTTGGTGGCGACGTCGCCGAACGTCACCTCACCCGTGACGGTGTTGAAGTTGCAGAACGTGGACTTGCTCTTCGCCAGGTCGAGTGCGAGAATCGTCATTACCGGGTCTCCTTCAAGATGCGATCAACATCTTTGGGCCGCCACACGGCGAGCCCGTTCGTGGCCTGGGATTATCCATCCCACCGTGGCCACAAGGAGGCCCGGCTTGCATAGTTTCTCCGGGTTATGAGCCCGACGAGCTTGCCGGTCTGTTTCTCGCCACATGCGCGAGACGGTTCGGCCTTCGCTGACCCGGTATGCGAGCCGACGAAGGCCGCACGGCGAGCAAGTCGCCGGTACCGCGGCGAAACTCTAACCGACCTGGCTCATGATTTCAGCCGCCTTTCCTCGGTCGAGTTCGGCGTAGATCTCCGTGATGGCAGCGGAGCTGTGGCCCAGAACAACGCGGGCGGCTTCGATGCCGAACTCCTTGCGGAGGAAGGTCGCAGCGCTGTGGCGTAGCCGATTCGGCGACCATCGGTGATCCTTGCGCCACTGCCTCGCTTCCGACTCACTCAGCTTCTCCGGAGGCGGGAACGCCCTGTCGCAACCGCGGTTGATGGCGTGCTCGTAGCTGCCAATGGTATACAAATCTCCAAGTCGCTTCTTCGGGTTCCGTTTTGGCCGGCCTCGTCGATGGCTTGGCGTGAGCGGCGTCTGACGATTGGCGCGGAGGTTTGCCCGGTGCTCAGCCATGGCCTGTTTCGGGCTGAAGATGTAGGCCTTCAAGTCGTCGACGAGGAAAGGCCGGACAACATCCTGAGCGTGTGGTCCCAAGCAGATCAACCGTTCTCGGTCGTGATGTTCGGTCTTGTGGGTTCTCGGCCCGTAGAGCCACACCCTGCCCGTCGTGTCCAAGTCACAAGCCCGCATCATGATGACCTCTCCGGGCCGCATGCCCGTGAACCGCTGGAGCTGAATCATCGCCGCGACATGATGGTTGACGTGTTTGAGCACGGCGTCGATGCACTCATCCGGAACCGGCTTGACCGGCTCGCTCTCCGGAGCCGCGGATCGCCCTCGACGAAGTCCGCTGACGGTCTGGAGACCGTGGTAGACTTCCGGGGGAACCAGCTCATTCTCGGCGGCCCACTTGAAGAAGCGTTTCGCTCGCCCGATGTGGTTATTGATCACACCCCTCGTGAGGCCGTCCTCAATCATCCTTTGACGACACGCCTTGAGAGCGAGAGGCCCAAACGTCCGACCGGATCGACGCCCGTACAGCTTGAGCAGCGGGGTGAGAGCACGCTTGATGGAGGCCACCTCGCTCGTCGGCTTGCCGTACTTCCGGTAGTGCTCCTGAACGAACTCCCAATAGGCCAGGAAGATCTCGTTGATGGTCAGCCCATCCGCGGGAGTTACGTCGCGTTCTCGTGACCCACTTGAGGGACGTTGACGGTGGCTTGCCAGCCACTCATTCAACGCGGCCTGATACGCCTCGCGGCTCTGCGCGCCGTTGTGCGCCCCGAGGTAGATGTCGCGGCCGTTGAGCGTAACGACAGCTTGACCGGTCGCCTTGTGCAGGCGGTACGACGGCACCTTGTTCTTGAGTCTTGGCATCGTGCGGCTCCTTCGGTCATTGCCAAAACGGTAATTACCGTCTTGGCACGACTTCCAGGCCGCACTACCCGACGCAGGCAGGTATCCGTAAACCACGGATTCGGCGGGATTTATGTTCAACTCCCCGACAAGGACTCGAACCTTGAACCTAGCGGTTAACAGCCGCTCGCTCTACCAATTGAGCTATCGGGGATCTCTCGTTGGTCGCCCGCCGGCAAGGCAAGCGGGCGGACCTGGCGGCGATCCAAGCTTCACCGCGACGAACCGCAGCGGCCGGCCGAGCCGCGATGCCGGACGACCGCTTGCCGGCCGCCGTTCGCCCTTCGATTACCAGCGTACCAGCCCCGTTCGGCAAGTCAACCTGAATCGCCAGAGGCCGGATTATTCATCGACCGGCGAAGAGTAGGGCCAAGCACCTGTCGGCCGGGGGCCGCACGCGCGCCTGCCTGACACCCTGTCATTCTGAGGGAGCGCAGCGCGCCGTTATTCTCAGGGAGCGAAGCAAGGGTAGGGCAGGGCGAGTTTTCGAGGCCTGCCATCCGCCGAGATTCTTCGCTGCGCTCAGAATGACGGCCAGGACGGAGCCCGGGCGCTACATCCCCGTGGGGTCCGGCAGGTACGTCTGGGCCGCTTCTTGACGGGCGCGGCTCGGATCGCCGGGTGGCCCGCTCTTGGCCGCGGGGCGTAAGCATGTACCGCCGCCGCCGGGACGGCGACCGCCGCATCTCGGGCGCGGATTGGGCCACGTCCGCGATGGGCGGGCTAGGGATAGTCCCGCATGCGAATCCTCAGGCCGCTGACCCCGTCGCCCTTTTGGTTTGTGATCTCGCGGATCATCTTGCCGGGTGGGACCAGGAAGAGCAAGCCCAGTTCGGCCTGCTCCTGTGTCAGCTCCCTGGGCTCGATGTGCTTGAAATCCAACATCCCGCGGAACGTCATGCTGAGCGGGTCGTCCGGGCCGCCGGCAAAGAACAGCTCCAGATAGGTCGTGCCCCTACTGCGCGGCACGATGGCGAAGTAGCCGACCAGCGGGTACCGGTTTCCTTCGTTGTCTTCCGCCCAGTACTGGTTAAGCGTCCGGGCCGCGTAGTTGAACACGTCACCGGCCAGGGTCTGGGCCTGGTACGGCTTATAGCGGACCTGGCAGAGGCGGGATCCCGCCGGCCGCTTGAATTTGCCGACCGTGGCCTCGTCTTCGGATGCCTCGAGGCGCTCCCGGTCGCCGGCGATCCTTCCGGAAACGAACAGCTCGCCTTCCAGCGTCACATCGGTTCCACCGCGCACGCGGGCTGCCGACATATTGAAAGGCAGGTCATCGAAGTCGCCGTACGGTCGGACCAGCGCCCTTATGAATCCCGTGGTGCCGCGGCGCGTGCCGCTACCACGTTGCGGTCCGGCGCTCGCGGCGGCGGCCGCCGCCAACGCCTCATCCGGCGGCTTGTCGGCCGGCTCCGGCGGCACCGCCGCCCGGGCATGGCGGCGATACTCGACAAAGTGCGGCCTGAAATCCTCGTCGACCTCGAAGTACGCGTTAACCACGGTCTTGGCGCCGGCGGGAATGGCAAAGTTGTTGTCCACGTCCGCGATACGCAAGGCGTCGCCGATCTTCGGGTCCGCCCCACCCAGCAGCCGCGCCGCGTAATGTCGGGGCTCCTCATTCACGTCGCCCACCACGCGGATCATGGTCGGTCGGAAGCGGTGGTAGGGCGACTGCTTTCCGGCCCGGTCGGCCGAGGACTGGTCCATTTCGAGCTGGACGGCGATGAGCTTCATGTCGGCCTCGGGTGTGTACACCTCGCGTGTGTATTGGGGGTTTTGGCTTTCGCGCGTCGGCAGCTCCTTGCGGTAGCGGCCCTCGACGCTGCCGTTCGGCTCCCACCACATCGCGACGCGCAGCCCTCTCTCGAAGCCGTCGCCCTTATCATCGCGGCGAGGAGCGGTGATTGATTCGGGCTGAACGGTATTGCCGCTCCAGGAGACCCACTCGGGGTAATCCGGGTACACGCCGGCCAGCGGGGTCTTGCCACGCAGGCTGCCGTTGCTGAGCAGGTTCACCAGGCCGGCGGTGAACTCGTCGGACCTTAGCCAGATGCTATTGCGGCGGAACTCGACGTAGCCGCGGTCATCCACGTCGTTGTCCTCGTCCCGCTCGTACCGCTGGTATTGCATCACGCGTCCGCCGAACGGGAGCATCATCACTCCCAGCAGCAGGATGCCGACGCAGATTTGGCCGATGACGATTCCGGCCGCGGCCCCGCCGCCCCAGTCCAGATACATCGGTATGCGCACGTTCCCGCGGACGCCTCTGTCCACCGCCATACGCAGCGCAACCAGCGTGATGATGAACAGTACGATCAGGCAGACGGGCTCGGAGTACGAGGGGTGCAGTCCGGTCTGTTTGGTGATGAGATCGTTGAGCGCTTCGGAATAGCCCAGGGCCACCACCGCGGCGATAATGGCGCAGAACGCGTTGATCAGCCCGCTGAACAGGCCGAAGATCGAGTTCATGAAGGTGATGCCCACAACCAGCAGCAGGGCGCAGATGTTCAGAGCCATGATCTACCTCGCAGGTTTTGGGGCCGGTTTGCCGGCCGGGCGTCGTCTGCCTTTGGACGCTGCCTTGCCGCCGGTCGACGGAGCCCGTGTGACGCGGACCACCTCCGGGATACTGGTGATCCCCTCGAATACCTTTTGCAGAGCTTGTTGTTGCAGCCCCAGACCGCCGGTCTTGGCGGCATAGGCCTGAATGTCGCGCAGGGACCCTCCGCCCTGGATCACCTTTCGCAGGCCGTCGTCCACCTGCAGGATGTTGAACACGCCCGTACGGCCCACGTACCCGCTGCCCTGACAAACCTGGCAGAGAATGGGGTTGCCGTGCTTGTCGTACTGCGGCTCCGGCGGCCGGTAGAGCACCTTGTCGGCCGGCATGTTGATCTTCCGCAGCGTCTGCGCGTCGGGCTTGTAGGGCTGTTTGCACTCCGTGCACAGGACGCGCACCAGGCGCTGGTTCAGCACGGCCAGCAGGCTCTTGGCTACCAGGGCCCGGTCGCCCACCAACGCCAGCCATTTGTTCAGGGCCTCGAGCACGTCCCTGGCTACCAGGCCGACGTACACCTTCTGCTTCTTGACCGCGCCCCCGGCCGCCACCCCGGCGGACTCCCGATCACGCAGCTCCGGCAGGACGATGACGTTCGGATCCGACCGGACGAGTTTTTGCAGCTCGCCGAAGAACGTCTTGTCGTCGCTCTGCTCGTACACGCGCTGCGTGACGTTGTCGATCTCCAGTTCCTTCTTGTGCTCCAGTGTCTGGATGTTTTGTAGGAACGCGTCGTGACTGCGCGTGAAGCTGTAGATCGTCGTCGTCAGTCCGCACACCCGTGGCGCCGAGAGCAACACCAGCCCCCGCGGAGCCTCCATAATCTTGTGCATCGTGGCGAGTTGCTTGTTCGTGAACCCGAGGTCGGTGACCTTGTAGTGTGTGTGTTCGCCCAGCACGCGCAGGACCAGCTTTTCGCCCGCCGTGGACCCGCCGGTCTGTACGACCACGGGCAAACGCTCCTTGCTGCCGCCCATGGCCACCGTGATCCGGCCCTCCTGGGGTTTGCGGCGTTCCTCCAGGTTCAGGCCGGCGGTCTTCTTGAAGAAGATCAAGATGCCTTCGCCATCGGGCCGCGTCAGACTCTCCCGCTCGGTGGGGATCCCGTCGACCAGGTAGGTGACTTTCGAGACCTGCCCGGCCGGGGCTACCTCGATAACCCCCGCCCGCCGCCACAGGACGTCAAACAGCAAGTCCTGTGCCAGCCGGAATTGATGGCGCTCGATCTCCTCCTCGGGGATCGGTACCACCTTCTTGTCCGCACTCATGATGCGGACGCGCTCCTTGACGTCCTCCACGTCTTTTTTCTTGCCGCCGAAGCCTTGCTGTATCAGGCGCTTGATGTGTGCCGGCGTGCAGACGCGGTCTTCCTCGCCGACCAGCCCGTTGCGGTGCAGCACATAGGCCGTCATCGCGCCCCCGCTGATGACCACGAATGCCAGCAGTCCGGCCCAAAACAGCGGCAGGAACAGCAGCAGCAGCACGGCCGCGATCCCGCACGCCATCGTGATCATGTTCCAGACGACGCGATAGGTGTTGACGGTGATGGTGTCCTTATCGACCCACTGGGCAAACAGGGCCCAGATGACGAACAAGACCACCACGGCCACCAGCTTCACGGGGTGCACGTAGATGCTGCTTTCCGGAAGCTGGGCGAGTAGGTCGAGCCAGGCGGGTGTCAGCATGTTGTCTCCTGTCACCGCCGCGCCGTCCGCGACGACCCGGACCCTAGGCCAGAATCCCCGCGATCTGCTGGCGAATCCCCTTCAGGGCCATCTTCAACTCGTCGGGGTTGGGTGCCGCCTCGTACGCGGTTTCGTGGTCGATGAACCCCTTCTCCACCAACTCGCGCAGGTGCTCGGTGAAATCGATCATGCCCGCATCGTACGAAGCGCGGATCACGTTGATGATTTCGTTGTCGCGCTCCTCGCGGATCAGCTTTCGAATCGGCGGGTTGGAGATCATGATCTCCACCGTCGGAACACGCTCTACCCCTTCCTTCACGCTCTTGATCAGCTTCTGGCAGATGACCGCCTTGAGGTTGAACTCCAGTGCCTGGCGGATCGACCGCTGCTCGCCCTCCGGGAACAGATCGAGAATACGCGAGATCGTCTGGGCCGCGCTCGCGGCGTGGATCGTGCCGAAGACCAGGTGCCCGGTCTCGGCCGCGTGCACCGCCGCGCTGAACGTCTCGATGTCGCGCATCTCGCCCACCAGCACCACGTCCGGGTCCTCGCGCATCAGGTACTTCAGCGCCAGGCGAAAATCCGGCACGTCGATGCCGATCTCACGCTGGTTGATGCAGGCCTTCTTGTCCCTGAACAGGTATTCGATCGGGTCCTCGATGGTGACGATGTGCACCGGCCAACGCTCGTTGATGTAGTCGATCATCGACGCGATCGTCGTGCTCTTGCCCGACCCGGTAATCCCCGCCAGCAGCACCATCCCCTGCTCGAACTCGGAAACCTCGGCCATCACCGGCGGCAGGTGCAGCTCGGCGAACTTGAGGATGTTCTTGTTCACACGCCGGGCCGCGACCGACATCTTCCCACGCTGCTGGAACGCGTTCACGCGGAAGCGGTCGGTGTCCCCCGGGGGACCGACGTCGTAGGCGAAGTCCACCGCCCCGTATTCCTCAAACAACCCGCGCTGCTTCGGCGTCAACAACTCGAAGATGCCGTCGCGGATCTGCTCGTGCGTCAGCGGTCCGCCCTGCAGGGCGCGTAGATCACCGCGTAACCGCACGCGCGCCGGCTCCCCGGCCTTCAAGTGCAGGTCCGAGACCTGCATCCGGATGGTCGCCTTGAAGTACTTCTTCAAGAACGGCCCGCGCTTGTCGTCCTCTCCGTTTGGTGTTACCGGGATCGGCTCTTCTGCCATTCCTTGTTGGCCCCTCGAACTCGCTTGGCAGCCCGCCGGCATCGCGCCCCGACGGACTGACTCCGCACCAGTCCCACTTCCCCAAAAACAGTCTACGTTCGTTCGGGTGTGCTCGCCACCACGCCCGCCGTGGGTCAACCGCAGGTTGCCATCCTGCGGGCAGCTTGGCCCCGGCGAGGCCACCGCCGACGCTGCCGGCCGTCTCGTCAAGCGAGCAGCGCCCCAATCACATAGTTTAGCACAACTCTCCGTGCCTATCCACCGCCCGGCGGACAAGATATCGGAGCCGCCCAGCCGCCCCGACCCCCGGCCAGATGGCATGCTTTCGCCCGTAGCAACGGTAGGGCAGGGCGAGTCTTCGAAGCCTGCCATTCCCCTCGCCCCGCCCCTGCCCGATCAGAACCGCGACCGTCAGGGAGCGGTCCGCACCGCCGGACCTCCCGGTCCGGCGTCCCATCCGAGCCCGAAGCGCCAGCGAGGGAACCCGTCCCGGTCACGTAGCGTCCAGTCTCCGCCTGCCCTGCCTGCCCTGAGCGAAGCCGAAGGGAGCGCAGTCGCAGGGTGCCCGCCGGTTGGGTGCCATGGCCAAGCGCAGCGCGGCCATGTTCCTCGCAGGACGAACATCATCCCCGCGCGCCTTCGGCTTGGCCATCCCACCCGCCACGCCGAGCCCGCCGTTTACGCGTTGACCCAGTCCCGCGTTTCTCGTACTTTGCCCTTATGCCAACGGGGACTCAGGTCAAACCGACGCACAAGGCGGTCAAAGCGTACTACACCGCCCTGGAAGTATACGCTGAGCAGAGCGTCGCCCACGAAGGCGCCGTGCGCTCCGCCTTTCAAAACCTGCTCGCCGATGCCGGCCGCAAGTTCGGCTGGACGCTCATCCCCGAACTGACGATCGACGCCAACGGCCACCAGATCCGCCCCGACGGCACGTTTCGCGATGAATACACCATCGAGCGCGGTTACTGGGAGGCCAAGGACACCGACGACGACCTCGACACCGAGATCAAGAAGAAGATCAAGCGTGGCTACCGGCTGACCAACACCATCTTCGAGGACACCCGCGAAGCCCGCCTCTACCAGGACGGCAAGCCGGCGTTCGTCGCCGACCTGGGCAAGCCGCAGCAGCTCTGCGACCTGCTCAACACGTTCTTTTCGCACACCGAGCCGGCCCACGAGGACTTCAGCAAGGCCGTCGACGAGTTCAAGCAGCGCGTGCCCGACCTCGCCCGCGGCCTGGTCGACCTGATCAGCCAGGCGCACCGCGACAACCCGCGCTTCATCGAGGCGTTCGACAAGTTTTTCGAGCTGTGCAAGCAGTCACTCAACCCGAACCTCAGCGCCGCCGCGGTGGACGAGATGCTGGTGCAGCACCTGCTGACCGAGCGGCTGATCCGCACGGTCTTCGACTCGCAGGACTTCACGCGGCGTAACGTCATCGCCGCCGCGCGCCGGTTCCCGACACCACTGGGGGGCAATGCAACCTTCAGGGGCGACGCACATCGCGTCGCCAGGTTCTCCCGCTAGCGCTGTACTTCCTGGCAAGACGCGGTAGCATTCCGTAATTCGATGTGTTTGGATAGCCAGGGGACGACAAGATGCCGACCCGTGATCTGGGTTCACTCACGAAGGAACCGCCACTCGCGACGCTGGATGCCACGATTCGCGGAATTCGCCCCGGCATGCCGTATGACCAGCTTCTGGAGTATGGCCGAAGGCACACTCACAAGGATGCCCCCGGACTCGTCCGCAAACGGTTCTTGCTGTTGGACGACCAGCACCAGATCGTCTACGACCGATTCCTGTCACTCGTCGCCGCCGAAGGTCTCGAAACCCCTCGGGCCCGTAAGGTCATGTACTTCCTGTGGGCATTCCGGGATGAGCGGCTCCGCCGGTTCGTCTGCGAGCGAATCGCGAATCGGCAAGGGAAATGGCGTGTTTCGGAGCTAACGAAGAAGACCAATGCGGACTTCTTCAAGCACTGGTTTCAACCGTCCACTGTAAAGAAGGTTCGCTCCAACATTGAGAACTACTTCGCGGAAATGGGGATCTTCGATAGAGAGACCCGCACCATCCATCTAGAACTTGACGACGGCTGGCTTCCGGCGGCAATGCAGGTTGCCGCCCAGTACGAAAGGAACGCGTCGCGCAGACGCGTGATGGTATCGGCCCCAGTCCAGTTCCTTATCTCGCAGGGCTGGCACGGCCTCGTGAACGCGACGGTTGACGAACTAATTCGCTTCGACCGACAACTGTCGGTCGAACCCGAGCCGCTGGAAGACACGGGAATCGAAGTAAGCCCCGCAGCACCGGCAGCGGCAGCGGCCCGCCGTTGGCAGCCGAGACGACCAACCACCTCGCCCAGGTTGTCAACGACTGTGCTCTTCAATCATGTCGCTCGCGAGCGAGCCAACGCCTCGCACCAGATGCTAGAACGACTACTTGCGAACGCCGCACGAGCAAACAGCTACGACCCGCAGTGCAACGCTAACATAGACATGTACTTTGCCGCCACCAGCGGCACGGTGCTCGCCGAAATAAAAAGCTGCCACCAGAACAACCTACACAGCCAAGTGCGGCATGGGGTGAGCCAGCTTTTGGAGTACCGCTTCGTTTACCGCCACGTGCTGCCAGCACCGGTGGCGCCCGTTCTCATCATCGAGACGCCGCCGTCGAGGCACAAACGCTGGCTGGTCGAATGCCTCGAGTCCCTCGGAATCCTGTTAGTATGGAAACAACCGGGAGCCGACCGGATCGTTACTACTGGCACAATACCGCCGTCTCTGTCCGGCGTCGTGCTCCCATCTTCGTAACTCGCCGCGTGTCCCCGTTTCCGTTGTAGCCTTTGTAGATTGGCCGAGTTGATAGATACGTGTCCAGTTCGTCGCCCCACTGTGTCCAGCCGTCCACGCGCTCTCTTGCGAACAGTTCGAGATAAGGCCGTGGGCTGCACTGCTCGATGATGTCGTACGCTTCGTCCGGCTTGCGTGAGTGCTCCTGTTTTCGGCATATCACGACATTTACCTGCCGTCGCCCCGGCGCGAGCGTCCGCATGCTGCCCTTCACGCCGAACAGCAGTAATTCGGTGACGTTTCGGAAGTAGAACCCGACTCCGCGACCATCAGGACCGCCATCCTTTCGCACCTTCAACCAGACGATATTCGTCTTATACGTGAAACCCCAACTTCGCATGATCCCGAGAGCCTCGGGCAGCAGGGCATTCGGGCACCAGAGATACAGATGGCATGTCTCCCGGGCGAACTCCCCGACGGGCAAAGCCGCGATTTCCGTGAAGCTCATCGTCTTATAGCGGTGAAGTCGCTTGTGCTCGGGAGCCATCTTGCCGGTGCGGTTCGTGAACCGCCACGGTGGGTCGATGAGGATTGTCGAGAATCGCCCGTTGACTTCGTGTCGCGGATTCGTGCCCATCGGTTTCGCCTGCCTATCGTTGCCTGTGAAAGAGAGGTGCTTCCGCAGCAATATACCGGTCAATCGCGTCGCGTACCACCCACGCTAGCGAGACCCGCTCCTGTTCCGCCAAACGGTGAAGTTCTGCGTAATGCTCAGCCGAGAACGAGATAGAGATGCGGTGTGCTTTTGGTCGCTTCGCTCGCTTGGTTCGTCGGCCAGCCATGTTACACCTGTGTGCACCACTTTACACCATTTCGGTGCAAGTGCAAGCTTGAACCGAACATTTTCCGAAATATACGCCCGAATCGGCGGGAGAACGTCACCGACTGGGCGCTGGGGCACTTTCGCGAGCACTACGGCGACGAGTCCATCGGCAAGTGGGACATCTTCTATTACGTCTACGGCGTCCTGCACCACCCCGGCTATCGCGCCAAGTTCGCCGACAACCTCAAGCGCGAGCTGCCGCGGATTCCGCTGGCGCCGGCCTGCGATCCGAACCCCGAGCGCCAGCGAGGGGCCAACGATCAGAGCCGTCCCGACGTAGGTCGGGATGAGGGAGCGGTCCGGCCGCGCGAGGGCGCGGGCCGCTACAGACGGCCGGGACAGCGCCCGGCCGCTACGGACGGCCGCGCGAGGGCGCGGGCCGCTACGGGCTTCTGGGCCTTCGCCGACGCCGGCCGAAAGCTGGCGGAGCTGCATATCGGGTACGAGTCGCTGAAGCCGTGGGCGCTGGAGTGGGTCGATACGCCGGGCGAGCCGCTCAGCTACCGCGTCGAGAGGATGCGGCTGAGCAAGGATAGAAAATCGCTGAAGGTGAACGAGTCGCTGACGCTGGGCGGGATTCCGGCGGAGGTGTTCGACTATCGGCTGGGCAACCGCAGCGCGCTGGAGTGGGTGATCGACCAGTACCGCGTCAAGGAAGACAAACGCACCGCCATCCGCTCCGACCCGAACAATCCTGACGACCCGGAATACATCGTCCGCTTGGTCGGCCAGGTCGTCCGCGTCAGCGTCGAGACCGTACGGCTCGTCAACAACCTGCCCCAGCACTACGCCCCACCCGCGAAGCCGGCCTCCTGAGTGCCGCCAGGTGTCCCCTGACATGAACACAGCGCCCCGCGCCCCTCCGCGCCTCGGCGGTTCTCTTTCCCGTTCGCCACTGTGCACTTTGCATTTTGCATTCAAAACCAGCCAATCTCGCGCAATCGCGAACACCTGAAAACTGACCACTGAAAACCGAAAACCCGCTACATGCGATCACACATGCACGCGCGCACGCGGAGCTTGCGGCTGTCGGCTTACAGCTTACGGCTGCCGGCAACGCCCGATAACAAAGGTGCTCCAATAAGGGGGGCGCACAAATGAGCATCTTGAGCACCTTGGCCTCCCGTGACGCCAAGCGCGATGTTATCGGGGCGACCGCGTGCTCACGCTTGACAGACCGGCGACCCGTCAAGGGCGGGCGCGTGCGGCTCTGGTCAAGACGGCCGGTACGGGACCCGGCCGCTACGTCGTTCGTCGGGGACCCTACGACTGCGCTCAGGGCAGGCTCCGACCCGACGCTACGTTCGGCCGCGCGGGGCGCGGGCCGCTACGTCGTTCGTCGGGCACGGAGACCCGACGCTACATAGCCCGGGCGGCGAGGCCCCGGCCGCTACATTCACCGGCTGGAAGCCGGTGCCACACGGAAGCCGGTGCCACAGAAGACGGCCGGTACGGGGCCCGGCCGCTACATCAGAACCACCAGGCCTCGCCGGGTTTTTCTTTGATCAGGACCGAGCGGAGGTAGATGACGGCTTTTTCGAAGCCTTCCTGGACGCTCATGAGCGAGTCTTCGTGCTCGATGCTGATGACGCCGTCGTAGCCCTTGACGCGCAGCATGCTGACGAACGGCTTCCAGAACTCGTCGCCGTGCCCGTAGCCGCAGGTGCGGAAGACCCAACTGCGCTTGTGCAGATCGGCGTAGCTCTTGGTGTCGAGCGTCCCGTTGATCTTGGTGTTGTACGGGTCGATGCCGGTGTCCTTGCCGTGCACGTGGAAGATGCACTTGGCGTCGCCGAGCACGCGGGCGGCCTCGACCGGGTCGATCCCCTGCCAGAAGAAGTGCGAGGGGTCCAGGTTGGCCCCGAGCTGCTCGCCGCAGGCGCTGCGCAGCTTGAGGACCGTCTCGGGGTTGTAGACGCAGAAGCCGGGGTGGGCCTCGAAGGCGATCTTGACGCCCGCGTCGGCGGCCTCGTTGGCCTTCTGCCGCCAGAACGGGATCAACACCTCGTTCCACTGATACTCGAGAACCTGCTCATACTCGGACGGCCAGGGGCAGGTGACCCAGTTGGGCATCTTGTCGTTGGCCGAGCCGCCGGGGCAGCCGGAGAAGTTGATCACCACGTCGGTGCCGAGCTTGGGAGCGAGCCGGACGGCGACGTCGTGCACTTTCGTATGCTCACCGGCCGTTTCGGGATTGGGGCTGACCGGGTTGCCGTGGGCGGCCAGGCCGATGATTTCGAGGTCGCGTTTGGCGCAGTCGTCCTTGATCTTCTGCTGGGCCTTGTTGTCGTTGAGCACTTCCTCGGGGTCGAAGAACGGCTTGCCGGGATACGCGCCGACCGGGATCTCGATCGCTTCGAGCCCGACCTTCTGGCAATAGTCCAGCGCCTTGTCCCAACCCATACCACCCAGACCGGCGGCCATCACTCCGAGTTTCATCGCTTCGCTCCTTACGCTCGTGCGTCCCCCACTCTGAGAGGGGTGGGGCACGCTCGTTTCGGTTTGCCATGTAACCGGCTGCTGAATCTATCGCTGGCGGGGCCGTACGACAAGGCGGGGTCGTTCGGCCTGGCTTTCCGCCGCGGCTGCCCGATGGATGGCACCGGCAGCAAGCTGCCTGTGGCACACTTCCGGGAAAGAGTTCTGGACCGTGCGTCGGCTGCCGTGCTAGAGTTCGCCGCGTGAGTCCAGACCGGACGACGGACCTGGCGAGGTGGTTGAGATGGAGACCGGCGAGCGCGGCGGTTGGGCGCGGAATTGTCTAGTGCTCATCATCCTGTGCGCGTGCTGCGCGAACGCGGACGAGCCGCGCGGCGTGCACTGGCCGTCGTTTCGCGGGCCGCAGGCGAGCGGCATTGCCGAGGGGTACCCAACCCCGACCACCTGGAACGCCGAGACCTCAAAGAACATTGCCTGGAAGACGCGGATACCCGGACTGGGGCATTCCGGCCCGGCGATTTGGGGCGACCACATCTTCGTGACCACCGCCGTCAGCGAAGAAGACGATCCGAAGCTGAAAGTCGGGCTGTACGGCGACGTGCGATCGGTCAACGAAGCGGTCTCGCACCGCTGGACGGTTTTGTGCCTCGACAAGCGCAGCGGCGGCATCCTCTGGGAGCAGCTCGCCCACGAGGGAGTTCCGAAGGCCAAGCGGCACCCGAAATCAACGCACGCCAACCCGACGCCCGCGACCGACGGGAAGCACGTCGTCACGTTCTTCGGGTCGGAAGGGCTGTACTGCTACGACGTTGAGGGGAAGCTGCTCTGGCGGAAAGACCTCGGCATGCTGAATTCGGCCTGGTACGTGGACCCCAAAGCGCAGTGGGGTTTTGGCAGCTCGCCGATCATCTTCGAGGGCAAGGTGATCGTGCAGTGCGACGTGCTGGGCGATTCGTTCATCGCGGCGTTTGACGTGAAGGGTGGTCGCGAGCTTTGGCGCACGCCGCGGGATGACGTGGCGACCTGGAGCACGCCGACCGTGCACCGCGGCGCGGGCCGCGCGCAAGTGATCGCCAACGGGTACAAGCACATCGGCGGTTACGACGTCGGGACGGGGAAGGAGCTTTGGAAGCTGCTGGGGCGCGGCGGGGATATCCCGGTGCCGACGCCGGTGGTCGCCCACGAGCTGATCTTTATCACCAGCGCCCACGGCGCGCAGCGGCCGATCTTTGCTATTCGCACGTCGGCGGCGGGTGACGTGGCAGTTCCGGACGACGAGACGGCGAACGAAGGCGTTGGCTGGGTTGCGCGCCGGGCGGGGAATTACATGCAGACGCCGATCGTATACGGCGAATACTTGTACTGTTGTCTCGACAACGGCATGTTGAGCTGCTACGAGGCGAAGACGGGCAAGCAGTTGTACCGGAATCGTCTCGGTCGCGGCCGAACGGGGTTTTCCGCTTCGCCGGTGGCCGGCGACGGCAAGCTGTATTTCGCCAGCGAGGAGGGCGACGTTTACGTCGTCAAGGCCGGCCCGGCTTTCGAGCTGTTGGCGACCAATCCGCTGGGCGAGATCTGCATGGCGACGCCGGCCATCTCCGAAGGCGTATTGTTCTTCCGCACGCGGGGCCATCTGGTGGCCGTGGCGGCCGGCGGCGACGAAGCCGAGGATTAGCGCGGAACGCAGCGCACCGGCGCGGCAGGGCCTGCGAGGGGTCGTCTGGTGGTTGGGCGACAGGCGCGGTAGACAGCATGATCGGACCGGCGGCAGGAGGGTCGCCAGGTGCTACGGGCCTTCACGTTCACGCTGGTAGGAGCGTATGCCGATACGACAAATGGGCTTGCACGGGTCGTGCGTTGTCGGTGTAATGAAGGGTTCGGAGGTGCACACGCACGAGCGGGCCCGAGAGTACCGATAGCAGCCGATGCGTCCATTAATTATCGCTACAGTCTTTCTGGCGCTGGGTGAGCCCGCGGTTCAGCTCTGGATGCAGCAGGCGTTCTATCCCGTGCTGTTCTTGGTGCTGGTGTTGGCCAGCCTGGGCCTGCCGATCCCCGAGGACGTCCCGTTGATCGCGGCGGGCGTGATCCTGAGAACCCACCCCGGCGTCGCTTCCTGGGGCGGGACCTTCGCCGTCGCGCTGGTGGGGATCATGATCGGGGACGTGATCCTGTACAGGCTGGGCCAGCGTTGGGGACCGGACGTATTCCGCCATCGGTCGGTTCGTTGGCTGATCACGCCGCGACGGCTGGAGCAGATGAGCGCGCGTTTCCGCCGCTACGGCACGTGGATGTGCTTTTTCGGACGCTTCGTGATGGGGGTTCGTGGGGCGATGTGCCTGACGGCGGGCGTGACGCGCTTCCCATTTGGGCGATTCCTGCTGGCCGACGTATGCGGGGCGTTGTTGTCGATCCCGGCGTTTGTGTGGCTGGGTTACTGGTTCGCCGGGATGATCCCCACCGTCCAGGCTTACGTATCAGGTATTCAGTGGGTCATTCTGGTCTTGGCGGTGGCGGCGGTCGGCGGGTTCATCCTTTACAAGCTGCGCAGGCACGGTCGCATGCGGGCGGACGGCTGGCAGCCTGAGGTCAGGCATGAGCCGGAGCAGTCGCGGTTCCAGCCGGCGTCCGGCCCGATGCCGCCTGCGTCGGAGCCGGCGCAGTCTGGGCTCGGCCCGGCCCGCACGCCGCCCGAGTGGAAGCAGCCCCGGCCGCGGGACGCGTCGCAGGAACACTCCGTCCCGGTCGAATCAAAAGCCTGATCCGACTGCATCACATCCGTCTATTGGATACCTGTAGCACCCCGGGGGCTCTCGCGCGTCCGATGAGAGACCTTTTGCTTCGCTCGAGGTGACGATGAACAGCGCGGGCGGGCACGTCTGACGCTACAGGCCCAATTGCGCGGCGCATTCGAGGAACTTCTCGTGCACCATCTGGAGTGATTGCGAGATCACGCGCACGTCGCCGAACACCGGCATGAAGTTGGTGTCCCCATCCCAGCGTGGGACGACGTGCCAATGCAGGTGGTCGGGCAGGCCGGCCCCGGCGCAGCGGCCCAGGTTCATCCCGATGTTAAACCCATGCGTGCGCAGGGCCGCCTGAAGCACGCGTTTGGCGTCGCGTGTGCGGAGGGTCAGCTCGAGCAGGACGTCGTCGGGCAGGTCCTCGGGCTCGCTGACGTGCGCAGTCGGGGCGACCAGCAGGTGTCCGTTTGTGTAAGGGAAGCGGTTGAGCAGCACGAGCGACTTGTCCGACCGCCAGAGGACGTGGTTTTTCAGGTCGTCCGGCGGGCTGTCGCGGTAATGGCAGAAGAAGCAGCCCTGGGCCTCCTCCTGCAAAGCGTCGATGTACTCGATCCGCCAAGGTGCCCAGACGTTCTTGTGAAATTCGGCCATGCGTGCGTATCCGCGCTTGCCTTGCCGGGAGTCGCCGGTCGCTGCAAGAAGTGTGTCACAAGCGGGCCGGGAGTGCAAACGTCAAGTCGGGCCGTCGCGTTGCCCGGTCGGCGGCTAGTCCTTCGCTTTCGCCTTCGCCTTCGGATAAGCGGCAGCGCTGAGCCGCGGCAGAACGCGGATCTTGCGATACGCGCGGTATTCCTTGCCTTGGGCCGTGACCACCAGCAGGCCCAACGTGTACTTCTTCGGCTCCGAGAGCGTCAGATGTCCGTTCACCCCGCTGCAAACCGGCTCGCCGTCCAGCGTCCATAGAAAGTCTGCCGTCCGGATCCAGTCGGAGGGACAGATCGCTCGAAAGCCGACGTGCAAGGGCTCGATGGCGATGGCGGAAGAGACATGGATGCTCACCGGGGAGCGGTGGGTTGTCCGCCGCTGCGGCTTGGTCGCGCGGGCCACCCGGGCGGCGGCGTCCCTCTCCGTCGATGGGACCGGCTGGGGGCGCACGAGCATGGCGTCCCGCGGCGGCGTCGGGGTGGCGTCGCGACGGGCCGTCACACGCGTCGACGCTACCGTCGGCCGCGCAGCAACCTCGGGCGACGCGCCGACCACCGGGGCCGACCGAAATGCCGCACCCTTGCCCGCCAGAAGGGCCAACCCCTCGGCGTTCCCGTCGATGGCCTGACGCTGGACGAGCACGGCGGGCGGGCTATTGGGCCGCACGCCAGCGACCAGCGCGAAGAAATGCGCGGCCATGTCGGGCGTGCGCTCGTGCCCGCGGTCCTTGATCAGGGTCCAGGCGGTGTTCTTGTATCCGTGCCGCTCGTACCACTGGATGGCCTGCTTGGACTCCTTCAGGCACCCGGCGAAGTCGTTCTGGGTCATTACGATCAGAATCGGGTGGTAGACCGAGCGAGAAGCCATCTCCGAATCGAGGATCTCCTCTGAGTAGTTGGACTGGTAGATCGCCAGACAGGTGAAGCGGTCCGGGTGGCGGTTCAGCATGTAGTGCGCCATGAAGCCTCCCGACGACCAACTGGTGGCCAGCACGTTGCTGGGGTCCGCGTCAGTCGTCGCGAACACGTGATCGAGAATCGCCAACGTGGCCAGCTCGTCCGACTTGAAACCCCGGTGGACGGTGCGGACCGGGAACGGCGCCAGGATGTCGGGCGAGCGGCATTCCGGGGCAACCACCACGAATCCGTAGCGGTCTGCCTCCTGCTCCCACTGTCGCGCTTGCGGGTAGGCGTTGTCGAACGGCTTCATGCCATGAAACGTCACCACCGTTGGCCAGCGTCGCACCTTGCGTTCGGCTTCGTCCGTCTGGATGTGCTCTTTGGGCAGGTAGAGCCAGTAGCCGCGTTGGGTGGTCGGCTCGACGATGCGTGAGAGTTCGCCCTCGCCGCGTTTCTGAGGTACCGCGCAGCCGGGACCGCCCAGCCAGGCCAGCAATGGCAGCAGCCACACGACGTACTGCCACCTCGGCCGCCGGAACGCCAAAACGTAGAGAATGCGCAAAGCGTCAGAATGCCTCAAAACGCGTTCACCTCATCAATCGGGCAGTGGACGCACTGACCCGCTGCCGGTTCCCCTATGTACGATCGGGTTCTCCCGCGATGCGGCTCCAACGGCGCGGCGAGTCGTGTGGAAATCACCGGCCTGCTCCAAGCGGCCACAGGTCACCGTCGTCCATGACAGCCGTGCGCCAATACCATTACTGACGCACATATTCTAGCCACCCGGTGACCCAATCCAAGCGGTCCGGCCGAACTTCGCGGCACCGGCCGGCACCCTGCCAGCAGGCCCGCCCGCGCGCCCGGCCCCGCAGCGCGGCGGCGCCACTCGCCTACGGTACCTGGTCGGTAGTCCATGCCTCGCTTAAGCACCCCTCGAACTGATCGTCCAGCACTGGCGTCACGCCGTCGAAGAACGAGTTGATCGCGACGCGGGCCGTCATGTCCACGCAGGTCCCGGACGGCAGCGCCAACAGTGTGAACGCCGCCACGGCGAGTTTGAGCGTCCGGCGCGATCGCGTGCCGCGGCGAAGATGCGAGCCTGGCAGTCTCATTCGGATCACTTCCCTGATAGCGGCCATCGATACCATTCTATCATACACGTCCGGAGCCGCGAGGGGACACCCCGGGTAACCTTCCGCCGCCCTTGGGCTACAATGTGAGCATGCACCACGCGGCCAAGCTGCTGGAATCCGCCCTTGCGGCGCTGAATGAGGGGCGTCCGGCCGCTCTGTGCGCTGTCGTCGGAGCCACCGGCAGCACGCCGCAGGTCCCCGGAGCCCTGATGCTCGTACACCACGACGGGCGAGCCGAGGGGACGCTCGGCGGGGGCTCCATCGAGGCTGAGGTCCACCGGCACGCCCTGGGGCTGCTTGAGCGCGGGCTGGCCCGCGGGTTCACGTTCCGCCTGAACGAGGATCACGGCTGGGGCGATGCGCCGGTCTGCGGCGGACAGCTTGAGGTGGCAGTGATGCCGCTGGCGGCCGAGCGCCATGCCACCACGCTGGCCGAGGTCGTCACCGCCCTGCGGGCCTGCCGCGAGGCGACGCTGCCGATCCGGGTGGAAACCGACCAGGGGCCGGCCGAATACCGGCTGCACTACGAGGCCGTCCCCACGTTGCTGATCGCCGGGGCGGGACACGTAGGTCGGGAGGTGGCTGCGCAGGCCGTGCGGCTGGATTTCCGCGTGCGGGTGTTCGACGACCGGCCGGAGGTGCTCTCCCTCGAGCGGTTCCCGGCCCCGATCGAGCGTGTGGTCGGGACGATCGACGCGGGCCTGGCGGCCGAGCCGATCGATGACGGCACCTACATCGTCATCGTCACCCGCGGCCACCGCCACGATGAGCAGGCCCTGCACGCGGTCATCCGCTCGCCGGCCAGGTACGTCGGGATGATCGGGTCACGGCGCAAGTGCAAGGTGATCTTCGAGAACCTGATCGCGCGCGGCATCGAGCCGGAGCTGATCGAGCGCGTCCAGGCCCCGATCGGCCTGCCCATCGACGCGGTCACCGTGCCGGAGCTCGGCATCAGCATCGTGGCCCAGTTGATTGCGCACCGCCGCAAAGGCCGCAAGAAAGTCCGGGCGGTGGAAGGGCCGACTCCAGTCGAAGCATCGGGGGCGTAACAGGCCGGCTGGCCCGGTGTGGGCGCCCGGGACCGTCTGATCGCGGAGGGCGCGAGCCCAGCGCGGGCGACTATTCGCGGCCTGGTGTCCGTGGCCCGGGCGCGGGCGGATTCGTGTTTACCCCGTGGGCAGCATTGCGTAGACTGATATTGGAGCTGAAAGGCCGCGAGTCCTGTGCGCGGCGGTCCGTGGCCGGGCTGGGCCCATAGCTCAGTTGGTTAGAGCGGCGGACTCATAATCCGCTGGTCGCAGGTTCGAGTCCTGCTGGGCCCAATCGAGAACCGTGCTTTCCCGCTCGTGTGGCGCGCAGGGGGCGCGCGCCGGGACATTTCAGCGTGTGCGAGTCGCCGAGGCACGTAAACGCACCGACCGCGTAGCGGCGAGGCTACCGACCCCAGCGGTCGAAGCGCCGCACCGCCGAACTGCTCCACCTGCCCTACATCAAATCGGCGGTGTTTGATGATGCTGTGTATCTGTGCTTATTCTTGCTGTCCTTGGTCTTCATCATCGTCTGCGCGCTGCACGGCATCCCCCAGACCGTCTGCAAGCGCACCGGCTGGCACGGCTGGATGAAACTGATGCCGTCGGCTTGTCTTGGCGACAAACGCCACGGGTTCTTGTACGTGACAAGGCTGATGCTCTCATCGTGCCTCATCGCTGTCGGGCTGCTTTCTTGCTGCATTTCCTTGGTGTAGGCTTATGCAGACGGCATTCTGCGAAAGCGTCGGCATTTCGGAAAGGCGAGAAGATGAACGAGGCGCGGTGTATAGCCTACCGAGACGACGGTGCCATCTGCGGCGAACCGGTCCCCACCGAAGCTGAACTCGCCTGCCGCGAAGGCAGCGGCTGCGAACCCGCCTCCGCTCTCCTCGAATGCATAAGGAAGGTATGGGAGGCAGCCCTGAAATCGCGCCAGCGGAATAAGCAACGACGCAGCCGAAGGCGGACGGCGAGACGAGGAACCCGATAGGGTAGCTGCAGCTCGGAGAAGGATAATGGCGGAGCATGACGTGGACTTTTCGGTTCCGGAGCGACCGCTGGCCAACGCCGACGTTGTCTTTATCGTTGATGAAGACGGCGAACGGCTCGGCACGCTCAAGGTCAGCAAAGGCGGCCTCGACTGGCTTCCCGCTCGCAAATGGCGAGACAAGCCGTTCCGAATAGACTGGTCACGGTTTGACCGACTGATACGAGAGCAAATCAACCCGAGGCGTTGAACAGGCTGGATCCGCCAAGGCCTGCCGGAGTGCACAAGCCGAGCACGAGGAGACGGCCATGACCAAGGTCAGCCTTGGCAGTGCCCACAAGAAGATGCTCGCCGAACTCTACGATCAGACGCCGTTGACGGTCGATGATCTACCCTACACGGAAGATTTCGAGACGTTGTACACGGCGTTCGTCGCCCGCAGCGGGTTGACGATGACCCGCCACGACGTGTGGAAGGCTCTGGCGGGCTGCCGCAAGGCGAGTCGGCTGTCGCCAAAGCACCGCTGAAGTACTGAAGTGAGGTGAAGGCAGCTATCGACCACGCACTGGTCGGAAACGTGAAACGTCGAGCAGAGGGAAGAATGTCGATCACGAGGTTCTCGTTGAGGTTCGCCCCGACCCAGGTCAAGGCGTGGGCTGCCCGGTATCAGGATTCGTCCGCCGGCGCCGATAACGCCTTGGTACAGTCCATTGTCCCGAGAGTGCGGCAACGCGGGTATTTGACCAAGAGCGACCTCTTGAAGATCGGGACTTGGAAGTCACCTCGCATCCGAAGCAGGGTGAACCGAAACTTGAACGAGCTGGTTCGCGGAACTACCGGCGTAGCTCTCTCGGCGAGGACCGAAGAGGTGCGTATCGGAGTCCTGAGGGCGCTGTACGGCCTGGACTGGGCGGTCGCCTCGGTGATCTTGCACCTCATGCGCCGGGATCGTTATCCGATCCTGGACTTTCGTGCTCTCTGGTCCATCGGAACAGAGGAGCCGCCAACGTACACTTTTCGATTCTGGTGGGCCTACACGCAGTACTGCGGGACGCTGGCGAAACGGGCGGGTGTGTCGATGCGAACGCTTGATCGGGCTCTTTGGCAGTATTCGAAGGAGAACCAGCCCTCGACCCGACGCTGAGCGGCTGGATGAATGGAGAAAGCCATGGCACTCTGGCTAGTACGCGCTGGCGAGAACAGTGACTGCGACGAGGTGATCACCGCCGTCGCTCACCAGCTGGGCTTCGCCCGGGTCACCGGCAGCGTCCAGGCTCCGATCAAGTCTGCCATCATCGCGGCGATCCGGCAAGGAGTTTTGAGTTGTCAAGGGCGAGACATCTGGCGGCATGGGTAGACGAGAAAGTCCAGTTCACACAAGGACGGTCTGATGGCCAAGAAAAGCCGAGAACGGAAGAAGCGTGAGAAGCAGCGACGGAAGCTACGGATCGTGGCCGACGACGTGGGGAACGGGACGCTCTGGCGCGAAGGGAATGTGCACGACGCCCCACCCGAGCTGACACCTGACCACAGCGACGAATTGCCGTCGCCGCTCGTGACGGAGAAGGCAATGCGGGAGCTGTTCGGCGGGGGTGGACTGTTCGGCAGACGTGACAGGAGATCGCAGGCTCAGGACTTGGCTTTTGAGGGCATGGACACCGGCGACCCCGAAAAGTCCGCCAGACTCTGTGCCAAGGCCCTGGACCTGGACCCGAACTGCGTCGATGCGTTCGTTCACCTGGCCCAACTGACGTTCGAGACGAGGGCTGAGTTGATCGAGCAGATTCGGAGGGCGGTGGAGATCGGCGAACGTGGGTTGGGAGGAGCGAAGTACTTCAAGGAGAACCGGGGCTACTTCTGGGGTCTCCTGGAAACCCGCCCGTACATGCGAGCACGGGCGTTCCTGGCGGAACTGCTGGTCGAAGATGGGCAAACCGCCGAGGCGATTGGCGAGTACGAGGAACTGCTGAAGCTGAACCCGAACGACAACCAGGGGCTTCGCTATCCGCTGCTGGGACTCTATCTGGCGGCGGGTAATCTGGACGGCGTGCGGCGGCTGTTCAAAGAGTATGAGGACGAGGGGAGTGCCATGTTCGCCTGGGGACTCGTATTGGAGCGATTCCTGGACGACGATGAGGATGGGGCAGCTGCCGCTCTGAAAGAGGCCCGTGGCGTCAACAAACACGTCGAGAAGTACCTGACGGGCAAGAAGAGGCGACCGAAACGGTTACCCGGTTACTACGGCTTCGGCGACGAGAACGAGGCCGTCATTTGTGTGGACGCCCTGTGGACAGCGTGGAAGCGGAACCCGAAAGCGGTGAAGTGGCTCAAGCAGGCAGGATAGCAGACGTTACAGTGGTGGTCGGGGACCGGTTGTCAAAGTCCATGTTCTCCAACAGTCCGAGGGACTGGGCCGGACTGCCGGCCGAAATCCGTGCCGAGCTGCCGCTCAAGCGAATCTGGACGGTTGCGTCACAGGACGAGGAGTCGTGAGTCGGGGAGCCGCGGTGACACGTAGTGGCTGTCATCGAATCCTGGTCACGGTGCTGCGGGTCGGCGGCGGAATCACGATAACCGTCCGAGATTGGACCCGCCGGGCGGGCCAGGAAGCCTCCCATTCGTGGTGCACTTGTCGGGGGGTACTATGCGGCAGCCGCACGCCAACCGCGACACCGATCACAAGCCTGGCTGTGGGGCTGCAGTAATCCGCTACAATATCGCAGTCGGATCACCGAACACCCGGATGTGAGACCGTGTTCGGAGGGCAGTGGAGCTTGACATGGTAGCATTTTGGACCTTCCTGAGCGACATCCCCTGGTACGCCTGGGTTGCCATCGTCGTCATCTTCATTGGGGCCGTGGCCGGAGCTAAGGTAGTCCGGCGGAAGTGACCAGTAGCAGGTTGGCTTGCGTGACAGGACCGATGGCCGTGAGTGGAGTGCTCCAGCCACCGGGCCTACCTGCCATGCCCCTCCGACATTTGCACCCTCACGCGAGCTGACCCGTGCGACGGTTACGACGCTGTCCGGGCGGCTTCCTCCCCCCTCTCTCCCTTCCTTGATGGTTGAACAGCGAGAGTAGGCGATTCAGCGTCACGAGCGTCACGCGGCGGGACGTGGTGCGATTCCCAGCCCGAGGGGCGGAAACGGTTAAACGAAGCTAACCAGCGCCTGGAACCACACGTTTTACTTTCTTCACGAGTTGATCGGGTTTGAAGGGCTTGATCAGATAGTCATCTACCCCGGACTCCATAGCTTCGAGGATGCGAGCCTTGTTGGTCTCCGCCGTCACCATGATTACGCGGCTCGGGCGGTCAGAGCCGCGGATTAATCGAAGCACGTCGATCCCGCTGAGCTCAGGCATGTTCCAGTCGAGCAAGACCACGTCGAACACGCCCTGCTGTGCCGCCTTCACCGCCTGGGTACCGGTACCCGCTTCCACTGTATTCCTGATTCCGATGGTGCCGAGGGTCCTTATGATCAGACGACGAGTGTGTGGATCGTCATCAACGACCAATGCTCGGATATCCGTCTCCTTCACCCTTGCACGTTGCTGCATAGCGTCCTACTACCTCCCATACAGTTGCTGCACTCCGTGACCGGCGCCGAACTATCCCAGGCAATCTGATTAAGGCTTGGCCTGTCGGTTGTCAAGTGTTGACCGGGTCCGAGTGCCGATGAGACCGGGCCTCTATCCGCACGGCGGCCGGTCGGGCAAGTGGGCCGGTGGTGCGAGCGGCAGGTTCGTGTGCAGTCCAGCACTAGCCGGGAGATTGTCCGCGGGCCGAACTCAAGCTGCCGTCGGCTCCGATCTTCTTGGTGCGATCGGGCAATCGTCTCGACTTGCTCCTTGGCCCCCCTGACCAGCCGCCAAGTCTGGACGGCGTAGAACGCGGTGATAACTATGAGCGCTAGGGGCAGGAGCCACACGGTCCAATCTAAACCCGTATAGTTCCGTAAAGCCCTTGAAATCCAACCGCTTATGCGCTATAAACCTGGCAGTTGTATGGGGTTGCAATCGGGTGCCTGAACGGGCATCAGCGGACTCTTAATCAGCGGGCCCGCGGCCCTGCTTCACGGCGAGCCTGCTGCGTCACGTGAGCCTCACCAGGATGCTCTGGCTGGATCCCGCGAGCGCAGAGAAGCTAGCCCCGACCAGTTTGTGCGGCCGGCGGCTGCTCCCCGGCTTTCGCCATATCGCTGAGCCCGCCTGCGCGTCGAGTAGGTAGAACTCCAGGTAGCCCCAGCCAATAAGCCGCGATTCCGCCGCCACTATGTTCCGCAGCCCCAATCGGCGAGCAGGATACCCAGGTCGCTGTGGTCTGTGTCGAAGTCTCCGTCCAGATCACCAGGGCAATCCTCGGGCTCTGATCCGACGCAACCCCAATCGGCCAGCAGGATGCCGAGGTCAGAGTGGTCGGTGTCGCCGTCGCCGTCGACGTCACCGGGGCACGCGGGACAGCCCCAGGCGGCGATGCAGCCGCATGGTTCACCGCCTTCGCCTTGATAGCCGCCGGCGCGATTGAAATAGCCGCAGATGTAGAGCGCATCGTCCCAAACGCACAGGTCGGAGGTCGAGGGCCAAGGGTTCTCGTAGGGGTCTTTGGTGATGCCTCCGCCGACCATTTCCCATTCGTCGCCCACGAGTCGTGCGAAGTACCCCAATCTCCAAAAAGCGTTGCCAGTGCGGTAGAGGCCGGGGCCGTTGCCGTCGTCAAAGACGCAGAGATCGGTGCAACGTCCGTCCTCAAGCGGCCCAACCGTGGTCCACTGTTCTCCGTCCCATTTGGAGACGTTGCCAACGGGCTGGCCGGGCGCGTGGAACTCATATCCACCGACGTAGAGCGCAGGTCCGGTGCCGTCGTCGTAGACGGCCATGGATTCGATTCCGAAGAGATACATGTCGTTGATGAGTCCGCTTCCGACTTGCTCCCAGGTTTCGCCGTCCCAGCGGGCGATGAGCGGGGTGCTGAGTCCGTCCATGGTGTCGAAGCGGCCGCCGACATAGAGCTTCTCGCCCGATCCGTCGTCGAATACCATCATGGCGCCGACATATTCGTTCCAGCCGGTGATTCCATCGCCCATGGAGTGCCATTGCGTTCCGTCCCAGGCGGCAATGCCGTTGGCGGGAACGCCGCCGGCGGTTGGAAACCGACCGCCGACGTAGAGTCGGTTGCCGACCACGCCGTCCCAGGTTGTCATGGCACCCACAAGGTCGTTCGGTATTCCCGTGCCGAGCGCGGACCACTCGCTGCCGTTCCACTTGGCGATGTTGGCGGTGTCGGGAACGCCGCTGACGGTTCCCGAGAAATATCCACCGACGACGAGTTCGGGGCCGCTGCCGGCGTCGAATGTAGCCATCGTTTGGACCCAACCGTCGTCGTCGATTCCGCCATCAAGGCCGGACCAGGTGTTGCTGTCGCGGTCCCAGCGAGCGATGTTGGATGTGCCGGGTAGGCCTGCAAAGTCCTCGAAGCCGCCGGCGGCGTAGAGCATCTCGCCGTTTCCGTCGTCGTATACTTGGAGGGCGTCAATGGACCAAACGAAGTACGGATGCCAGACGCCGGGGTCTCCGACGGTGGTGTCCCATTCCGGTTCGCACGGCTGCCCGAAGGCGAAGCTGCAGCACGCGATGAGGAATGTCGCAAGCGTACTGATTCGGGTGGTAAGCTCGCGTCGCATGGCAATGGCTCCTTTCGCTGTGCCCCCGACCTTGTATCTGTCCGTTCGTACTTCCCGTCCCTTACCCTTTGCCCAACCTCTATTCGCCATCATAGGCAGATGGCCCCGCTCGGATCAAGCGAAAAGGACCATGCGAACGGACGGGCAACGTCCCGTTCTGACGGGGCAAGCTTTCCACTGGGATTCTCCATTTACCGTGCTTTCGATGATCAGCTTACGCCATGAAGCCCTCGGTTCAAGCGGAAACAGCCTCTCTCACCGTGAATCCTGCCCGTTTGGCCACTCCAACGCGCCAAGCCTGCCCCTACGGCTCCGGGAATGACGATCCCCCACCGCTTCCGCGCAGCATCAACTCCCTGCCCCCACGAATCGCCAACCTCTCGTTCGCTCGCGACGCTCAGCCGCGTTGCACCAACGGCGGCGGCACACCGAAGCGCTGGATGCGCTCAAGGATGGCCGCGAACAGATCCCGTGGCACCGCCACTTCGGCCAGTTGGAACGTCACGTACCTGGCGTGCCGGACCACCTTCGCTCCGATCTTTATCAGCTTCTCCCGCAGCGTGGTCAACGACCAATGTTGAAAGCTTCTCGGCAGCGCCAGCCGACGCAGGAAGTTGCCCAGGTTGTACGCCAGCGCGAAAAGCTGAAGCCGCACCTGGTTGTCCTTGAAGTCGCGACAGGAGAGCCGCGTCCACTTGACCGCGTACTTGCCTTCCTTGATCCACTGCTCCGCCGTGCCGCGCCCGTTGTAGAACTTCACCACCTTCTTCGACCAGCCCGTCATGTTGGTCACGATGAACCCGACACGAGGGAACAGCTCATCGAAATGCCACTCGACCTTGGCGACCACGCGGCGGGGATAGTCCCAACTCTGCGCCTGATACGAGAAGCTCTGGAAGAGCACCTTCGGCCTGTGCGAGGGCCGTCCCACCGGACGGGTCAGCAAACGCCTGATACTGGCCATCAAAACGTTGTTCGCCAGGATGCGGATAGCGTACTGGAAACCTTCCTCCTCAAGCAGGCAGTACAGCGCCGGGATGGCGAACGCGGCGCCGCCACGGAAGTACTTCGGGATCGCCCGATCCCGATATCGCTCGATGACCGGCAGCAGCACGCGCCGCCAGAACTTGGCGCTCGCGTGATTGCCACGCCGCAGCGACGCCCGCTCCAGATCGCCGTGCTGGTTGAACACGAACAGCGGGTGATAGTCCCGATGTACATCGGGACAGCCGAAGTAGCCGTTGTAGGCGGAGCCCTGCTGCTGGCCATGGGTGGGGCTCTCGGAACTGTCCATGTCCAGGATGAGTTCTCTGAGCGGTGCACATTCCTGGATAGAATCGATCCATGCGCCGGGGAGGTTCATCAGCGCCGTCAGGTTCTCCGTCGAACTCAGCCATTCGGTCTCGAAGCGGCTCATCTCACTGGTGGACGCGGCTTCCTTCTCGTTCGCTCTGCCTCCTACAACTCGGCGCATGGCCGGATCGACACGCAGACGTTCGGCATCGTTCACGTCTTCGTACCCAGCCAACCGTCCATAGACCGCCTGCCGCAACAGCGCCAAGAGCGTGTGCTGCGTGTTCTTCCCAGTGCGGGAGTCGGCCAGCATCGCAGCACCTATCTCGGTGAGACGAAACGCTTCGTCCAGTTCTCGAAACGGAAGAAGTCCAGCATCGCTGGTAACCCTCGCCCCGAGGAATTCGAGTCTGAGTCTACCGTCGAATTGAACGCGAAGTGCCCGTTTTCGCCTGTCACCCATCGGATGCCTCTGCCAGATTGGCCGAAAACCCTTGGATTACGGGGAAAACTAGCACGTAACATGCCATCACCAACACTGTATCCGGGAAATCCGGGCTAAAGTGCCTGTTGCCGCCATTGTCGTTGGGTCCATAGTCGATCCTCCCTCTGACGCGGCTTTCAGGGATACGGTTATGTAGGATAACCCCTTGTCTGCGAACGGTCGTGGGAACGGCGCCGTCCCTGTTTGGTTCCCCGTCAATCCCCTTGTGTCCAAGCCGCCGGACCTGGGACCGGAACAATCGGTGGCGCGTAAGCCCTTGTCGCATAAGATGTTAGCGCGCGAACGAAGATCCATTCCGGCAAATCCGGGATTGCAGCTTGGCGCGGTGCCGGTAGCCCTCCGTCAACGCGCCCCACACGTTGTGGGCGGTGAGCTGGACTGGGCCGCAGGATGAGGCCAACCCGCGGGGGGGTTGGGAATCAGTCGAACTCCGCCGGCAGGAGCCCTTCGGCAACGTCTCGGAGCGCGGCGGGGTTCAGGATACGGATTCGCTGGCCGGCCTCCATCTCGATCAGGCCGCTTTCGGCCAGACGCCGCAGCGTGCGGGACAACGTCTCGCTGGTAAGGTTCAGGTGGCTGGCCAGATCCTTCTTCAGCACTGGCAGCGAGAACGCCTCTTTGCCGCCGCTGGGGTCGGCCTCCAGCACGTGGCGCGCGACACGCCCGCTGGCGTCGCGTAGCACGATGTCTTCCAGCAAGCCGACGAGTTGCCGCACCCAGAACGACATGCCGCCCAGCAGTTGCAGGCACAGCTCGTGGTGGTTTCTCAGGAGACTGCGGAAGCGGTCGGTGGGCAGCAGCGCGCAGACGGAGTCCTCGACCGCCTCGGCGTGCGCCGGGACCGCGAAGTCGCCCATGGCCGCGACCTCCGCGAAGGTCTTGCCCGGATCGGCAAAGTGCAGGACGTGATCCTTCCCGCTCGGCGCGACCTTGAAGATGCGGATGAGTCCCGTGCCGACGCAGTACAGCCCGGGGCATTCGTCGCCCTGGCGAATGATTCTGTACCCCTTTTTGTAGTGGCGGACGATCGCCTCGGCAGCGAGCACTTCGATCCACTGCTCAGATAACGTCCGGAACAGCCCGCACTTACGGAGGATCTCCTTGGCGGCTGGCTCTGCCTTTCGTCGCTCTGGCAAGAAAAACCCTCCTGGCTTGATGCAGATCAAGGTGCGCCGACGCGAAGTTTCCGACACTCCCGTTCGTGAGGCAAGCCTATGGCTGCGGGCAGGCCGGCCGCCTCTGATGGGAGTATCGCCGTGATTCGCGAGATTGTCACCATTGACGAGGAGCTTTGCGACGGGTGCGGGCTCTGCATTCCAGCCTGCCACGAAGGTGCGCTGCGCTTGGTCAACGGCGAAGCCCAGCTCGTGTCCGACCGGGTCTGCGACGGCCTGGGGGCCTGCCTGGGGCACTGTCCGTGCGGGGCGATCAAGATCGAACGCCGGGAGGCCGAGCCGTTTGACGAAGCGGCGGTCGCAGCCCACGCAGCCGCCGCAGCCTGCGAATCCGGTTCCTCCACGCCGCCCGCGTGTCCGTCGGCACGCTTGGCGGCGTTCCAACACGCTGAGCCCGATCGGCGCCAGTATGGCAGCTGTCCGGGGGCACGCTTTGCGCAGTTCTCCAGGGAAGATGGGGTGTCGGGCGCTGCGCCGGTCGGCGACCGGTGCGCATCCCCCGGACGGCCGTCGATGTTGACGCATTGGCCCGTGCAGTTGCGGCTGCTGCCTGCGCAAGCGCCAGTCCTGCGGGGAGCCCGCCTGCTGGTGGCGGCGGATTGCGTGCCGGTCGCCTATCCCGACTTCCATGCGAAGCTGCTCGGCGGACGCGCGGTCGTGATCGCGTGCCCGAAGTTCGACGACCTCGCCGCCTACATCGACAAGCTCACTGAGATGATCCGGGCCAACGCGCTGAGCGAGATCATTGTGGCCCGTATGGAGGTACCCTGCTGCACCGGCATCGTATATGCTGTTCAGGAAGCACAGCGTCGGGCCGGCATTGGTGTTCAGGTAACCGAGCTAGTCATTGGCACTCGCGGCCAGGTCGTCACGGAAAGACCGTTAGCCCACGAGACCGTTGGGCACAAAGCCGACAGTGACCAGGAGACCTGCGCAACGAAAGGGAGTCGTGATGTTCTGCAACCAGTGTGAGCAAGTGTACCAGGGCGAAGGGTGCGTGACGGTGGGGGTCTGCGGCAAGGACCCCGATATGCAGTCGTTGCAGGAAACGCTGCTTTACGGGCTCAAGGGCATGGCCGCCTACGCCCACCACGCCCGACGGCTTGGGACGGTCGATGAGGAGGTGGACGCCTTCGTGGAGGAGGCACTGTTCGCGACGGTCACGAACGTCAACTTCGACATGGAAGCCCTCTTTGAGCTGGTGCTCGAGTGCGGCAAGCACAACCTGCGGGTGATGCAGATGTTGGACGAAGCGCACACCAGACGCTTCGGCACGCCGTCGCCGGCGACCGTCTTTGAAGGCACCAGGTCCGGTCCCGGCATCCTGGTTACCGGCCACGACATGCTCGACCTGGCCGACCTCCTCGAGCAAACCAAGGGCACCGGCGTCAACGTCTACACCCACGGCGAGATGCTGCCGGCCCACATGTACCCCGAGTTGCGCAAGTACGACCACCTGGTCGGACACTACGGCGGGGCGTGGCAGAAGCAGAAGAAGGAATTCGCCGAGTTTGCCGGGCCGATCCTGGCCACGACGAACTGCGTCCTCATTCCGCCCGAGGCCTACAAGGACCGGCTCTTCACCACGCGCGTCACCGCCGTTCCGGGCGGGAAGCGGCTCAAGACGAGTGATTTCTCGGCGGTCATCGAGTGCGCCAAGAATGCGGCTCCGCTGTCGGACCAGCCCGTGCGTGAATCAACCGTCGGCTTCCACCACAACGTCCTGCTGGGGTTGGCGGACAAGATCGTCGCGGCGGTTAAGGCCGGCAAGCTGAAGCATTTCTTCCTGATCGGCGGCTGCGACGGTGCGGAGACGGGTCGCAACTACTTCACCGAATTCGCCCGCAATACGCCGAAGGATTCGGTGGTCCTAACCCTCGGCTGCGGGAAGTTCCGCATTCGGGACGAAGATTTCGGAACGATCGAACTGGACGGCGTCGGCCCGGTGCCGCGCTTGCTCGATATGGGCCAGTGCAACGACGCGTACGGGGCCATCCAGGTCGCGAGCGGTTTGGCGCAGGCCTTTGACTGCTCGGTGAATGACCTCCCGCTGACAATCGTGCTCTCCTGGTTCGAGCAGAAAGCGGTCGCCGTCCTGCTCACGCTGCTGTATCTGGGCGTGAAGGGCATCCGCATCGGCCCGAAACCGCCGGCGTTTGTCTCGCCCAACGTCTTCAAGATCCTCCAGGACAAGTATGATCTCAAGCTGACCGACAAGGACCCGCTCGCTGATCTGAAGGAATCGCTTCAGGGTGCCTCCTGACGGGAGAGAAGCCGCGGCTAGCCCCTGATCAAGCTTGATTTGTTCGCCTGATTTCAAAAAGCACTCGAAATG
>CAZNFA010000024.1:0-64305 GCA_964572345.1 uncultured Planctomycetales bacterium | reverse complement strand
GTGGCGCCACCAACGCCATTCTGACTTATACGGTGGACGCCCCGGCCGACGTTGGACCGTTCGATATTCAGTTCGGTCTGGACGAGAACGACAACGGCGTGATTGACCTTCCGGGTGAAGAGCTGGCGACCGTAGCGGCTGCCGACACAGGGCCAGGTACGTGGGTATTGCGCCAGGACATACGGACGCCGCTCGGCGGCCGGGACATGAACGCTCACCGCGTGCTGGCCTTCGTGGATAGCGGTGGCGCCATTGCCGAGTCCGACGAATCGGTGAACAGCAATGTCGCCGCCTCGACACCGTTGGAGGTTGACCTGGTGGCGGACTCGCTCGCGGTCGAGGTGGACGGTGGCGTGACCGACGCCATTCTGACGTACACGGTGGACGCCCCGGCCTCCGTCGGGTCGTTCGACGCTCAGTTCGCTCTGGACGAGAATGACAACGCCGTTATTGACCCTGGTGAAGAACTGGGGCCGCCCGTAGCTGTCCCGGCCACTACGCCGGGCACCCACACGCTCACCGTGGACGTGCGTCCGTTCCTTGCTGTCCGGGACATGAACGCTCACCGCGTCCTGGCCTGCCTCGGCGGTGCCGCATTCGGAGAGTCCGACCCGACAAATAACTGCGCCGGTTCCACACCGTTAGTGGTTGACCTGGTGGCCGAGTCGGTCGCGGTCGAGGTGGACGGCGGCGCGACCAACGCCATTCTGACTTATACGGTGGACGCCCCGGCCGACGTTGGACCGTTCGATATTCAGTTCGGTCTGGACGAGAACGACAACGGCGTGATTGACCTTCCGGGTGAAGAGCTGGCGACCGTAGCGGCTACGGACACAGGGCCAGGTACGTGGGTATTGCCGGCCCAGGACATACGGACGCCGCTCGGCGGCCGGGACATGAACGCTCACAGCGTGCTGGCCTTCGTGGATAGCGGTGGCGCCATTGCCGAGTCGGACGAGTCCACGAACAGCAACACCGCCGAGTCGACTCCATTAGAGGTTGACCTGGTGGCAGTGTCGCTGACGCTCGATCCTCAGCTAGAGGCAACGCTGGCGTATGTCGTTAACAGCCCCGCTGACGTCGGACCCTATGAGGTCCGCTTCTACCTCGACAGGAACGAGAACGGGGGATTGGACGCCGGCGATGGCGATGAGCCCCCGGTGGGCACGTTCGCCGGAAACGTCGCGCCGGGGAACCACACCGAGCAACAACTGTTTGGCGGTGCTGACACCCCGGCCACCAGCCAGTGGGTCTTTGCGGTTGTGGACTTCCTCGGCGGCGTGCCAGAGGCGAACGAAGGCAACAACCAGAGGGGCGTGCCCAATACTCGGGAAACGGATCTGCGGGCCGAAGACGTCTCGGTCAGGGTTGGCTCGTTTGAGGTTGCCGTGTATTACACGGTGATCAGCCCGGTGAACGTCGCGCCGTTCACGATCGCGCTGTATCAGGATTCCGTCCACGCCGACAACCTCCTGGTTGAACTCAACGGCAACTCCACCCCTGGCTCACACGGCACGGATCCTCCGGTAGACCTCGCCGACGAGCTGCGCGCCAGGGGGGTGAGAGCCGGTTCAGAGGTGACCATCGTAGCGCAGCTCGATCCGGCCGACGCCGTGGCGGAGTCCGACGAGGACAATAACGAGAAAACCGGCACCGGCACTTACGCGCTGGACTTGGTGATGACGCGCCTGACGTTTGAAGGCACGTCGGCAGGCCGACCGTTCGACGCCACCGTCGAGTACTCCGTCGCCGTCAATCAGCCAGTGGAACATTTCAGGATCGGTTTTTACGTGTCTGACAATGGTGACGTATCGAGCTTGGCCGGAGATGGTGAGCCTTTTGCCAGCGAGACGATCGACGATCCAGGTGAGAAGGAGGTTGCTGTCCATCAGTTTACTTTCTCAGCGACAATGCCGACGGACATTGAGGGCGCTGATTTCTGGGTCAAGGCACGTATCGATGATGGCCAAGCCGTGGACGAGGGCAGTGATCGCGAAGACAATAACGTCATCGCAACGAGAAACTCGGCATTCGACCCCGAAACCGATGCCGACGGCGATGGCTTGACGCTCGGGGAAGAGTCCGGCGGGTTCGAGATCCCGATGGGCGATATCAGTCACGCGGACCAGCCCCCCTTAGGGGAGCAAGTGACCGCCCCGGCAAAGACCATTACGTCCGATTCCGCAGAGGACACCGACGCCGACGGCCTTGTTGATCCCTTGGAGCGAGTAGCCGGAGATTACGAAGTTCCTGGGCGTCGCCAAACCAACCCGAACGATCCGGACAGCGACGGCGACGGGATGCTCGATGGCAATCCCAAGCTGGAGAACTATGAACGATTCAACGACTTCGTCACCTTGGGTGAAGACATCGACGGTGATCGCCAGCTCGATCCAGATGAGGACGCCAACGGCAACGGGTTGCTTGATCCGGGGGAGGACCTGAATGGCAACGGAGTCCTCGATCCGGGTGAGGACTGGAACAACAACGGCAAGCTCGACCTCGGTGAGGATATCGACAACGATGGCTGGGAGCCGGGAGAAACCGACCCAGGCCACTGGGACACCGACCGCGATGGGCTCAGCGACCAGGAAGAGCTGATCGGCTTCTTGGTCACCCGGTACTGCGGAAATTCGGCGCTCTTTGGAGGTGACGGCGTCACCGTTGTCCGTGTGCGAACAGACCCGACGAATCCCGACACGGACGGCGATGGGATCTCCGACTGGGATGAAATCAACACTTACGCAGCTGCGGCGGCCAAGGATGGGAGCGTCGAGAGTGTCAGGTTGCGAGCGCTCGCAGCCCGCGGCGCAAGCTTCGAGGAAGATCCGAACGGCGACCCGCTGATCCCGCCTAGGCCGGTGTCCAAGCCGTTCCGGGGAGTTCGCACAGACCCGACCAGGCAAGACACCGACGGCGACGGGATTCTGGACCCGGACGATCCGGCCCCGCAGATCGACCCGGCCCGTTGGGGTTTCCCGCCGGATGACCCGGAGGTTCAGCAGTTGCGCAGCGACCTCGGTCTGACCGACGAAACCGCTTTCCAGGCTCGCCTGCTCAATTTCGATCAGGACGGCGACGGGTTCCTGGAGGCGCCGGATGCCAACGGCGACGGCTTCCCCGACTTCACACGCTTCAACGAAGCGACACTTGAGCTCGCCTACGGCATCGACTTCAGCAACAACGGGAGCCTCAACGACGGGTTTGATGTCGGCGGACTGCTGCAGGGCGATCCGGAAACCGGCGAGCGCCCCCGGTTCGGCAGCTACCGGATCATCCGCTCAGACGACGGCACCGTCCGCGGCGACGGCATACTCGACCCCGCCGACGACACCGCGGAAAGCCCCGGCGTCGCCCTGGGCCAGTTGATCCCCACCGACAACTGCCCGAATGAGTCCAACCCCGACCAGGCCGATTTCGACGGCGACGGGCTGGGCGATGCCTGCGACGCCGACATCGACAACGACGGCATCCCCGAGCCGTTGGATCCGGTTGCTCAGACGCCCGGTCTACTCGGCCTCTGCGGGTTCGGGGTCGCGTTTAGTCTCGTCTTCTGCCTGCTCGGGCTGGTCGGCTTGAAGTCGATCGGCGTGTATCGCCGGCGGGATCGAACGTAACCGGTGCGTGCCCGACCCGGCTGCTAGGCCGCCGGGTCGATCGGCCCGGCCAATCCGGGTCGGGCGGCCTTTGGGTAAGCCTGCGGAGCGGCTGGCCGTTGCGCCAGCCGCCGCCATTTTCGCACGAGGTGGGCGGGGTCCCGTGGGGCCGCTAAAATGAAGGTGTGACCATCCACCGGTCGCAAGTCTTGAGAGGTGGCACATGAAGTCTGTGGCACGGATTTGGCTGGGCACGTTGGCTGCGGGATGCGCTTTGCTGGCCGTCGGGGCCATGTCGGGCTGCCGTTCCGCCGATCGCACAACCACCGCCGGGACGACCGCACCCACGACCACGGAAAGCCGCGCCGAGGACACCTTGGCTGGTTCCGATGCCCAACGCGCCAAAGCGGCACTGAAAAAGCAACGGGCCGACGAAGGTGCCCAGCGGCCGGCGGCACCCGGCGGTCGTGCCAGCACCGGAGTGGTGGATCAGCCCCGCGTCGGCGGAACCCGACGCTAGGCTCTGGTATCTGTAGAAGCGCGCTTGCCAACATTGAAACGCTCCCGCGCGACAGTCCGTTGCCAAGCCGTAGCGCCTCGGGCTCTGGCCCTTGCCGCTCTTGTTCTGGTGCTGGTCGGGCCGGCCCCCGGGCAGGAAACCTGCGTGCGCAGACCAGCCCCCCGTCGTGGACCGGTCTACGCCGACCAGGACCAGGTCGCCGCGCTCAACAGCTACGTTACCACCGTGCTCGGTTCGGCCGCCCAGCCGAATGACCTACTGCAGCTCAGTCGGCTGTTGGCCGACCCGCGCGACCAGGTGCTGTGGCTCAGCGAGTGGGTCGGACGGCTGGACGAACGACCCGGACACCGCAAGCAGGCGCTGGTTCTGGCGGAAAAGACCAGCGACAGAGTCGATCTTTGGAGGGACCGCGGGGTTGAGCAGTTGGATCCGCTGCTCGAGCGGCTGGAGCGGATCAAAGCGAACATTCCATCGCCCCCTTGGGAGATCACCGATCCCCACGAGTTAGCGGCCTCTCTCGATCAAATCGAGCCGACGGAGCTCCTTCCAACCCACCGTTTCCAGCTTCTCGCGCGGGGCGTGCCGGTCTCACGCCTGAAGCTGGATTCGACGGATCCGCCCGACGACTGGGACGTGCCACGCGTCGTGGTGGCGGCGCTGGCCGAGCACGGCGACGGGAACCTCCCGGCGATATGGAAGTTGCTCGACCTGGACCGCGAGCTGCGCGCGGCCCGTCAGCGCTTCAACGCCGGGTTGCCCGATGCCCCGCCGCGGACTGCCGACGCTTTCCGTATTGCCGAGGCCCTACTCGGTCGCGCGCTGGGTGTGGACACGGTGGACCGGCGTCCGTCGGGAGAGGACCCGCCCGACAACTGGGGCACTCTGGCTGCACAGCTCGAAGAGGATAACCTCTGGCAGTGGGCCGCGTTGGCGCGGCTGCTGCAAGCCGCCGCCACGGCTGAGGTACAGGGGCGTCAGCAGATCGCCGGCGAAGCGCGCGAGCGGTGCGCGCAGACGTTCCGCGTGGTCGATCCTCAAGCTCTGCTGGCGCTCCACACCGGCGACGCGGCCTGGCTGGCACGCTTGGAAGGCAGCGAGTTGGAGGCTGACGAAAAGCTCCCGCTAACCGATGACTTTCGCCAGCGGGCGCGCGCGGCAAGGGCAGACCTCGAGAAACAGTTCCGTGAGCAAGAGTTTATCAGGCAAGGCAAACCCCCTACAGCTCAAGAAAAAGAGAGCGCCTTTCGGCTCATGCAGCTGGCAAAGGCCGCCGAGCTGGACTGGGATGTAACCGGCGCTCAGCTCGGACCGATCAAGATCGCACAACTCCAGAAGATGCTTGGCAGCCAGAAGCCCCTTTCCCGGCGCAGCGGCCCTGACGACGAATACTTCCCGAAGATTCATCTCTTCCTGGAGTTGCTGGAAACCGGCGAGGACGAATGCTATGGGCTGGCGGTTCACTCAACACTGGCCACCCTGGGTCAAACGGACAGCTTCGCCGTGGAGCTCATCAAGCGGAATACGCCCGAGCGCGTCGTGCAGGACGCGCTCGATCGAGTTGGGCGACGGAATACAGTCTGGACTCAGGGCAAGATTCTCATCGCCCCAGACCACCGTGCGCGGACGGCGGAGTGGTTGGAGACAGGCGAATGGACATCCGGACTGTTTGAACACATCGATCCCGAGCGCACCACCGGAAGCTGGGTGGTCTACGTTCCCACCGCGGGTGCCCTCTTTCAGGGCAGCGGCTGGACGCTGGAGCGCGCCTTACGCCTGTGGTACCAGTCCGGCCTGCAGGCGGATCGTCCCGGCATCGATTTTGTGCGCAGCCGACCAGACCGCAGTTCCGCGATCAAGTCCTTCTGGTTCCGTGAGGACAAGATCCAAGCCAGACTCTACGCCATCAGCCTGGGGCCCGACGAGTACCCCTCCGCCCTGCAAGAGAAGAGCCACTTGACTAGGAATCTTTATCGCAAGGAGTTGATGAGCAAGAAGAAGAGCGGCACGCACACGAACGTCCTGGCGCTCATTGTCGCCGAATAGCGCGCCGCCGATCGACGTGCAACATTTCGCGAGCCCCGCAGGCCTGTCACTCGCGGAGGCGTGAGGCATAGAAGAAAAAGGCGGAAGAAAGAGGGGATAGGTCCAACTATACGCGTTCGGCGTAAAACGTGCACGGCATGGAGACGTAGCGGCCGGGCCCCGTACCGGCCGTCGCTGGCAAGCCGCGCCTCGGCGTTGGGTACGGGGCCGCAACGCTACATTTCAAAAGCGCACGTACTAATCGGGATTGGCATCATTCACTGGATGTGGAGTTACCACGATTGGGCTGAGGGTGCCGACATCGCGGAGACCACGCCCTGGCGGGGCGCAACAATTGGGACTTATCGCCTTTTTCTTGTTTCCTTCCCTTTTTGTCCTTCTTTTCGGTCAGACTTCCCTGAGCATCTTCAGGTAGCTGTAGTAGCGGCGGGGGCTGATTTCGCCGGACTCGACGGCGGCGATGACCGCGCAGCCGTCTTCCTCGCGGTGGGTGCAATCGCTGAAGCGGCAGTGCTGGACGTGCGGTACGAATTCGAGAAAGCACGCCTCGAGCTCGCCCGGGTCCACCGCCCACAGGTCGAATTGGCGGATGCCGGGCGTGTCCACCGCGTACCCGCCGAAATCGAGCGGCAGCAGGCGGGCGTAGGCGGTTACGTGCCGGCCCTTTTCGCTTTCAGCGCTCACCGTCTGCACGGTCAGGTTCAGCCCGGGTTGCAGGGCGTTGAGCAGCGAACTCTTCCCGACGCCGCTCTGCCCCGAGAAAACCGTCATGTGCCCGGTCAGCTCGTCGCGGAGCTCGTCCAGCCCGGTGCCGTCGATCGCGCTCGTGCGGAGACAGCAGTAACCCAGCCGGCGATACTCGTCGATCACCTGTTCGACGGACACCACCGAGGCGTCGAGCTCTTCGTCCTCTAGGTCGGGCGTCGCCGCGTGCAGGTCCATCTTGTTGAAGCACACCACCGGGCGCAGATCGCCCTTGACCGCGGCCACGATGTAGCGGTCGATCAGATGGGGCTTGAGCTTTGGCTGAGCAATGCTGGCGACGATCAGCAACTGATCGGCGTTGACGACCATGGTGTGTTCGCGGCTGCGGCGGTCACGGCGGGAGAGAATCGTCTTGCGCTCCGCGACCCGCTCGATCACCCCCACCCGCTGTGGCACCGGTTTGGAACCGGTGGCGTGGTGGGCCGACTGGTCGGAGAACCAGACCCGGTCGCCGACGGTGATCGCCGAGCGCTGCTCGATCAGCACGGTTCGCAACACCCGCCGGGTCGTGCAGTCCCACGCCCGGCCGCCGCTGTCGTCCACCCGGCAGACCAGCCCGTGCACGCTGGTGACGGTCCCGGCTTCCCACAGCGATTCGTCCACCATGGGCGCATCGTCGTCGCCGACGATGACCGTCCGTCTGCGCGACAGTTCCCCCTTGGCGCGGACCGACTCGCTCAGCCGCGTATCGACCAGCTCGTCCTGGTTCTGGTGGTAGCGGCGGGTCCAGTCGGCAGTCCGCCCGGGCTGCTGCCGGTTCTGCCGAAAGCCAACGCGTACCTTGCGACCCGTCCGCCGTTTCCTGGTCATGGCCATATTCTACACGAGGTGTCGAGCTTGATGTTACCGAGCAGGGCCGGCGGCGCGTTGACAGGTCTGATAATGCCGCCAACACTGACGACATGGCGCAGTACTGGGGCCTGGCGCTTGCGGTCAACTATCTGATTGCCGCGGTGGTCATCACGTCGGTTCTTCGGCGGCGCAAAGAACCGATGGCGATGCTGCTGTGGATTTTCGCGATCCTGTCGCTGCCGGTGTTGGGCAGCCTGCTCTATGGGTTGGTCGGGTCGAATCGGATCCGGCGCAAGGCCGGTCGGCGCCGGCGCCGCATCGCCCACCTGATCACCCAATTCAAACACTGGGCCGAGCAACATGCCCAAGCGGGAGAAACCTGGACCGAGGCGCAACTGCCCGAGGAATTGGCGGCGATCGAGCAACTGGGCCGGCGTCTGTCGCAGATGCCGGCCACCGCCGGCAACGCCGTCCGCATCTACGACGAAGCCAACGCCACCTATGCGGCCTTGGAAGAGGCCATCCGCTCCGCCCGACATCACGTCCACCTGGAGTATTACATCTGGCAGCCCGACGAGACCGGCCGCACGTTTCGCGACCTGCTGGTCGAGAAGGCACGCAGCGGCGTGCAGTGCCGCGTCCTGTTCGACTCGGTCGGGTGCTGGCGGATCGGCCGCCGTTTCACGCGGCCGCTCCTGGACGCCGGCGCCAAGGTGGGCTTCTTCCTGCCGCTGTATCCGTTTCGCAAGCGCTGGAGTCTGCATCTGCGGAACCACCGCAAGATAGCGGTGATGGACGGGCAGGTGGCGTTTCTCGGCAGCCAGAACATCGGCGACGAATATCGCGGACGCCTGAAACGCCTCAGCCCCTGGTATGACACCCATATGCGCGTCGACGGGCCGGCCGCGCTGTTCGTCCAGCAGACCTTCGCCGAGGACTGGTTCTTCGCCGCGCGCGAGGACCTGGGCGGTGACGCCTATTTCCCCGAGCCGCTGCGCCCCGGCAGTTCGATGGTGCAGCTCTTGCCGACCGGCCCGGACCAGGATGTCCGCGCACTTGAGCAACTGCTCTTCGCGGCGGTCTCGATCGCGCGACACTCGATTCGCGTCGAGACGCCCTATTTCGTCCCGGATCCGGGCCTGCGGATGGCTCTGATGCACGCATGTTATCGGGGCGTGCGCGTCCAGCTCATCCTGCCCACGCGGAGCGATTCGACGCTCGTGCTGTGGGCCGGGCGCAGCTTCTACGCCGAGCTGCTCCAGGCCGGCGTGGAGATCTACGAATACGACCTGGGCGTGCTGCACTCCAAGATCGTCACGGTGGACGATCGCTGGTGCATGCTGGGCTCGGCCAACATGGACGTGCGCAGCTTTCGACTCAGTTTCGAGATCACCGCCCTGGTGTATGACGAGGGCGTCGCGCGCGAGCTTTCGGCCTCGATCGAGCGCCACTGCGCCCACGGGCGCCGAATCACGCCGCGCGACGCCTGGCAGCGCCATATCGGCCGACAGTTGATCGAGGGGGCCGCCCGCTTGTTCGCGCCGGTGCTGTGAACCGCCGGTCGCAGGCGCAAGAGAAAGGGCGATCCGTCCTGTGCGGATCGCCCCTGCCGTATCCGGTGAGGGCTCGCCTTACCCCAGCAACGCGAGGACGTTTTGCGGGGCGGCGTTGGCCAAGCGCAGCACTTGGGTGGCTGACTGTACCAGGATCTGGGCCCTGGTCAGGTTGCTGGTCTCGGTGGCGAAATCGGTGTCGCGGATGGCGGCCTCGGCCGCGGTCGTGTTTTCGAGCGTGATCTGCAGACTGTTGGCGGTCGTTTCCAGCGTATCCTTCTGGAAAGCCCCGAGCCGACCCCGCAGCATGGAAACCTGGTCCTGTGACTCTCGCAGGATTCGCTGAGCGGTGGCGTAGTTGCCGGTGGACAGCGCATTCGTCTGGCCGGTGGCCACCGAGGACAGGTACCCGACGCTGGTCTTGCCCAGGCTGCCAGTGGAGACGGCCTGAATGCCGAGGCTCTCCAAACCGCCCATCGACACCGTTGGGGAGATCATGAAGTCGGCTCCGCCGCCGGTAACATAGAAGGTGGTGGAGCCGATGGCCGTCCCGAATGCCGCGGACAGGTCAATATCCGCACTGAGCGAGGTGTTCCGCGCGCTGGCGGTCAGGCCGTCGGTGATGGCCGTGGTGCCATTGATCCTGACCGTCGCGTCGTTCCCGAAGTCCTTGGTGTCGCTCGCGTCGCCGCCGGCCACCGTGAACGTCCCGTCCACCGCCCTGACGGAGACGAACTGCGAAGAGCCGTACTCGATGCTGTTGAACATCAGCGTGGTCCCGCTGGTCGCGGCTGACACGCCGGTGACCTGTGTGCTCTGGTTGACCGCGGTCTTCATGGCCGCGATGGCGGTTCCGGAGCCGAAGGTGAGCGATTCGGTGCCGAGGTTGCCGGCGATCTCGATCGTGACGGAGTTCCCGGTAATGGTTCCACCGGCATAGTTGAGCTGCGCCAGTTGCGCCGAGCCCGTCACCTCGACGACGACCGTGCGATACCCGTCATTGGGCACTTTGGCACCGTTGATGGCGACGTTGTCCAGGTTGGCGTTGCCGGTCACCCCGGAGGTAGTGTAGGCCAACTCTCCGCTGATCAGCTTGCGTCCCTGGAACTCGGTCGAGTTGGCGATCCGATTGACGGAGGCCAGGATGGCGTCGATCTGCAACTGGTTGGCGTTGCGCTCGTCAACGCTGATGCCGGCCTCGTTGGCACTGCGGTCGATCAGATCCTCGAGCTCGGTGAGGAGCTTGCTGATCTCGACCAGCCCGCCTTCGGCGACGGAGACGATGTTCGTCGCCCGGGAGACATTGGTGATCGCGGCCCCGATCGCGGCCCGCTCGGCGCGCAGAGCCTCCGAGGCGATCAGCCCGGCCGGATCGTCCTTCCCGGAGTTGATCCGCAAGCCGGTGGCCAACCGGTGCAACGACGTGTTGAGCCGGTCGTTCTGGCTGGCTAGGACACGTGCGGCGACCATTGACGGGATGTTGGTGTTGATGCGACTCATGGGCAGTAGCCTCCAAGGGCAACCAGTTAAGGCCTCGCCGGTTCTGCTGCGAGGCGCGCGACCCAGTCTCAAGTCGTGCTCTGGGTACCGGCCTCTCTGACCGGTTCACCTCTCGCGACGCTCGGGGGATCGACTTGTGAATGGGGGGACTTTAATTAGCAGCCGCAACGGGGCACAAAGACCAGCACCGCTGCACGGCAGACGGTGGGTGCAGAGTCCCGCCGGCAGGTGTGACCCAAGACACGCAGTATTTATCGGCCGACCGTTAGACCGGCCCGCTTACGCCGCTAGCCCAACAACTGCAAGACCATCTGCGGCGTCTGGTTGGCAATCGCCAGCACGGCGCCTCCGGAAGCGACCAGCACCTGGCTGCGGGTCAAGTTGGCCGTCTCGACCGCAAAATCCGCATCCCGAATCGACGATTCGGCCGCCATCAGGTTTTCCATAGTGATGCCGAGCTGGCTCACGTTGGCGTCGAGCGTGTTCCGCTCGAACGCGCCCAAGCGACCCCGGAGCACACTGACCTGGCGGATCGCCTCTTTGACGATCTTCTGGGCCTGTGCATATTCAGCCTTGATCAGCGAGTAGTCGCCGTCGGACTGGACCTGCGACAGGAAACCGAGGTCGGTGTTGCCGAGCCGGGACGCGGCCATCGATTGGACACCGATGTTGACTTGCAGGTTGGTATTGACCTCCGGCCCCACCTGGAACAGGGCCCCGCCCTCGGTGATGGCGAAAGCGGTCGTTCCCAGACCAAAGGATCTGTTTAGCGTAACCTGCATGTCGAGCACGGCGGTCTTGAACGTCAGACTGTTTCCGTCGCCCATGCTCTGAGCCCCGTTGACCAGGCCCACCGCGTCGCGCCCGATGTCGCGCTTGGTGGTAATCCCGTCGGCGTCCTGGACGTCGAACGTGCCGCCACCCGGCAGCGCCTGGATCGAGACGAACTGCTTGCTGCCCAGGAACTGACTGCTCATGGTGAAGCCCGAGGTCGGACTCGACGACAGCGTCGCCGAGACCCCCGTGGCGTCACTGACCAGATTGATCGCCTGGACCATCTGCGCGGCGCTGGTGTTGGCGGCGAAATTCAGCGTGGTCACGCCGAGATTGCCGGCAACCTCGATCGTCACGTCCGAGGCGACCGTGCCGTTGGTGAAGTACAGTTGTGCCAGTTGGGCCGAGGTGGTCACCTCGATGTTGACCGGGATGTAGGGCTGGGTCCCGAACTGCACCCCGTGGATTGCCAGAGCGTCGATCTGCGCATTGTTCACGCCGCTGGTGATGTAATCCAGCGACCCGTTGAGCAAGTGCCGACCGGCGAACGTCGTCGTGTTGGCAATCCGCGTGATGCTGGCGATGGCCGAGTCGACCTGCAACTGGTTGGCCCGGGTCTCGTCATCGGAGAAGGCGCCTTCGTTGGCCGCCCCGACGATGAGGTCCTGGATGTCGGTCAGCAGGCGGGCCACCTCATTCAGCGCGCCTTCGGTCGTGGCGATGATGTTGCTGGCGCGCTGCGTGTTGAGGATCGCCTGATTGACCGCTTCGACCTCGGTGCGCAGTCGTTCGGATACGATGAGTCCCGCGGGATCATCAGCCCCGCGGTTGATCCGCAGACCGCTGGCCAGACGCTGAATGGTCTCGCTCAGCGATGCGTAAGCCCTGTTCAGATGTCTCTGGGTCGTAATCGCCCCGATGTTCGTGTTGATTCGAGCCATTGGCCATCCTCCCTGAACGGTTCGTGGCTGAAACGTGCTCTAGTGAAAACTGAGTATCGCAGTGATCGCCGGTTAGCCCTTGACAGATCTTCGCGCTGTCAAGGGTTAGCCTTTGACAGATTCTCGTCCTGTCGAGGGTTAGCGCCGAGGGCGCTTCCCGGTTTGACGTGGGTGGGTAGTGACTTCGGCCAGGTCTTCCGGGGCGGCCCCGGCGGCCTTGCGGTTCTCCTCCTGGATTGCGTCGAACACCTCTTTGCGGTGCACGGCAATCTCGGGCGGAGCTTCGATACCCAGCCGCACTTTGTCCCCCCGGATATCCACGATCGTGACCTGCACGTTGTCGCCGATCATGATCGATTCGTCTCGTTGTCTTGACAGCACCAACATCCGCGGCTCCTTCCTGGGTCGTGCCGATGCGCAGCGCGCCGGAAACGGTTGCCCTTCCTTCGGAAGGCACTCGACCGGGGAAGCCTGCCTGCTGGGGGCCTTGGCTCGGTTCACCCACCAGCCAGCCATCCGTCGAGCCCGGGCGCCGCTGTACCCAAGTATGCATTATAGCCGACCTTCCTTCCGCAACTCTACCACGACCGCGGCATCCTAGGCGGTCTTCGAGATTGGGGCGGCGGCCTCCAGCCGCATCAGGCGCTGACGCGTGCTGTAGCGCTTGTCCGACAGCACGAGCTGCTTGGCCCGCAGGGAATGCACCCCCACGACGATCGGACCGAGCAGGTTGGCGGTCACGTGCCCGTCCACCTTGTTGCAGATCACCAACACCTGGGCGTCGCTCAGGTCACGCAGCCCAAGGGCCTCCACGTCGTCTTGGCGAACCGGGGCCCGGTAGTCCGCTACAAAGGCCAGCGGATCGCAGACCACGAACGCCAGGGCCGCATCCTCCAGCGCCTGCAACCAGAAGAAGATCGGGTCCGGCGACGTCTGGATCAGCGCGTAGCGTCGCTGTGCGGGAAACCCCAAGATCCCGTCGTTGAAGGTGATGATCTTCGTCTCGTCCACATCTACTTGTCCAAACCGAGTCGTGTCGATGAGCATCCAATTGCTCCCGTGGCTCCTGTCCTGCCGGTTCGCCCGACGCACGGCCCGACCACCACCGGCCGGTCAATCCCCAGAGCCCGTCGTGCGCACTTCGGGCGCTGAATCCGTACGTCCGGCTGGGCCCTCCCACGAGATCTCAAATTTGAGATTCCGTACCCGCACCCGCTTCCTGCGAGTGAACCGGGGGTTGCGGCGCGCCGAGCCACCGCTGCCTGCCGCAACCGTTGTGTGCTACCGGCGTCTTGCCGGTCTGCCCTTGACAGAGCTTCATCCTGTCAAGGGTCCGCAGTGCTCCCGCGCGGCGGGGATCACACGGGCGTCTTGCCCGTCCGCCCTTGACAGAGCTTCGCCCTGTCAAGGGTCCGCGGTGGCCGGACCTGACCCGGGCCTCATCTCAAATTTGAGATCTCAAATTGCCCGGGCGCAGCCCGCCGGTAACCCGCGCACCGCCGCGCCTACCTGAGATAGTCCAGTAGCGACAGGCTCATTACCCGGGACGCTGTCACCAGGTTGGCCTGTAACGCCGTCTGCAACTGTTGGAAGCGAACCACCGCTTCCGCGACGTCCACGTCGCGTACGTCACTGAGCAGGATGCGGGTGGCGGTCACCTCGCTGTCGATACGGGCGCTGCGTCCATCCATGGCGCGCGCCTGGGCCGCCGCGCGTCCCTGCGCTTCCTGCATCTGCTTGAGTACCGTTTCGAGTCGTCCACCCGCGGCGCTGATCGCCTGGGTGTCGTTGTCGTTCATTGCCGCCCGCAGCTCGACCAGCGCGGTGAAGGTCCCGTTGACCTTCACGGGGTTGACGTCGCGACCGACCAGCGTCGAGCCGCTGGGCCTCACGTCGAGCCCGAGGCCGTCGATGGCCGGCGAAAGGTTGAGTCGCTCAATGTGGATCGTTCCGGGTCCGACGGTGTTGTCGGTAATGACGATCCCGTTGCCGCGGCTCGTCAGCGCGGCCGTCACTGCTGGCCCGCCCCGCGTGTTGATCAAATCGAGCACATCCTGGACCGTTGCCGAACTGCTCACGTCCAGCTCGTCCAGGTCGATATCGATGTTGGACCCGTCGGCGGTGACAATGCGAAAGTCGTCGCCTTCCAGAGTCTGCACGCCGAGCCCGTCGTTCAGGCTCGCCAGCGTGGTGCCGCCGTACATCGAGCGGATGCCCAGGTTGGTCGCGGCCGGTCCGCCGTTCTCCTCGATGGACAGATCGGCGCCCGAGACGCGGTTGACGACGTTGAGCCGCTTGCCGTCGTCGGCGATCTGGGCCCACACGCCGAGCCCGGTCCCGTTGATCGCGTTGAGCACCTGCTCCACCGTCTTGAGATCCGTGAAGTCAACCTTGACCGACTCGTTGCCGCTGCGGATCGTGATCCCGTCGGACAGATCGATGCCCGTGCCGGCGTTGAGGTCTGCCAACGTGGTGCGCTCTGTCAGACGCGGGTCCAGATCGCGGCCGGTGATCCAGCCGACGATCCCGTCGGTCTCGATCCCCAGGTCGGAGGCCGTGCGTCCCCCGGGAACCTCGTTGATCGTGATCTCGGCCGGTCCCGGCCCGATCGAGTCGATGTTGATCCCGCTGGCGCTGATCGACGCCCGGAGTGTAGATGGCAATTCGGCGTTGAGCTGGTCCAGGAGGTCACCGACGGTGTCGGCGCCGGATAGATCGATTTCGACCTGCTCGGCACCTTCGCTGACCACGATACGCCCCAGCGTGACGCCGCTGCCGTTGGCCCCGTTGAGGTCGCTGACCCGTGTGTGCGTGGTGAGGGCCGGGTCGAGGTCCGCGAACCCGCTCACCGCTTGCGAAACGGCACCGAAGAACTCCTGCCCCGAGATCGTGAACCATTCCTGGGTCAGGTCCGTGTCCACCAGCGCTTGCATGCGGCCCTGGTCGCCGCGGAACAGCACGCCGCTGCCGATCGCTTCGAACGGCAGGTCGTCGCCGAAGTGCCCGCTGAACAGAAACGTGTCCAGGTGGTGTCGGTTGCCGATCGCGACGAGCTGACCGATGATCGAGTCTGCCACCACCGCCAGCGACTTGCGCTCGTCCGCGGAGATCATGTCGCCGGCGGCCTCCAACGCGATCGTGTTGGCCTCGATCATCAGGTCGATGGCGTCATGCATCGCGCATTCGGTTTCCAGCAGAACGGCGTTCGCCTCGCGGACGTTGGCCTCCACCGCGCTGAGCGTGTCGAGCTTGCGATCGAGCTGGCTGGCGGCTGCCGCGCCGATAGGGTCGTCGCTGGGGGCCACGAACTTCAGCCCGGTGGCGAGCTGGTTCTGGACGCGGAAGAGTTGCGTGTGGTTGGCGCGGACGGTCTGCAGCATGTTGAACGTCCGCAGGTTCTGACTCACACGCGCGATGTTGACCGGTATGACCGCCATGGTCTCTTGTCGCCTCGTCTGGGCGGGCGAGACGCCCGCACTACCCACTGCATCGTCTAGCCGACTAGTGCCAACACCTCATAGGACAAATCGTCCAGAACACTCAAAAACCGCGCGGCGCCCTGGAAGGCACGCTCGTACTTGGCCAGGTTGATCGCCTCCTCATCCAGGCTGACGCCGCTGATCGCCTCACGCTGAGCGTACAGACTCGTGTAGACCGCGTCGGCCGCGTCATACGCCGTCAGGGCCCCCGCCGTCTTGGTCGCCAACTCGCCCACGCTCGCCAGGTGATAGTCCGACAGGCTCAGGGTGTTGAGCAACCCACTGCTGGCTTCGCCCGCGCCGGCCAGTCGGCCGGCGTTGTCCCCGTCGTGGACCTGCCCGGTCAACGAAGCGGCGATCAGCCGCGGATCCTGCCGCACCGCCGACACGACGTCGATGTTCGCCGCGTTTGTCCCCGTGAAGAACGCCCCCAGTCCCAAGGCCGCCAGCGCGCCGGAGCTGTCTTCGCTGAACCAGAACTCCGTGCCGGAGTCGGCCTTGAGCTGCAGGCGGTTATCGCCCGTGACCGTGGCGGTTAGCCCCGCGACCCCGTTGAGCATGCTCGCCAGGTTGTTCAGCGTCGTGTCGTTGTTGCCGATGCCGTCCAGGTCAATCTCGATCTGCTGCGTAGTGACCTGCCCGCTGCTGCTGTCGCGCACGTGGACGATGAACGAGCCGTTCTGCAGCGGGAAGGGCAGACCGGCCGCGGCGCTGTTCAACGTCGCGTCCGGGTCGTCCACGGCGTAATTGCCGGTCATGGCGCTGTAGCCGGTCAAGCCGACGCCGGTGGAGTGAGCGCGATTGACCTCGTAGATCAGCGCCCCGGCGAGTTGGTCCAGGCGATCGAGTTGTTCGGCCAGGTAGACGTCGCGGACCTGTAGCGTGGCGGCGAGCCGCCCTTCACGCAGGATCACCGTCCCATGATCGTCGGCGAAGCGGACGGTCGCCACTTCCAGCCCGTTCTGCAGGACCGTTTCGACCTCGAAGCCGCGCGAGCGATCGAACTCGATCAGCGGGTCGCTACCGACGTAGACGTTGACCGATCCGTTCGCCTGTTCGCGCACCTGGAGGTCCATCAGTTCCGCCAGGTCGCGCAACAGGGTGTCACGTCGATCGCGGAGCGCGCTGGCGATCGTGTGGCCGTCGGCTTCCTGCACCACGATCGTCTCGTTCAGCGAGGCGATTTCCGCGGCGATCTCATTGGCGTTGCGCGCCAGGGCGGCGGCCGATTGGTTCAAATCCTCGGTCTGTTGCAGCAGCCCGCTCCGGTGCCGCCGCAGCGTGCGGATCACCGAGTCGGCCGCCGAAATGATCATGCTGCGTGCGCTGTTGTCGGTGGGCGAAGTCTGCAAAGTGGCAAAGGTGCTGAACAGCTCGCTCAGCTCGGTCGAAAGGTCCTGCTCGGTCAGCTCGTTGAACAGCGCTTCGGTTTGGCTGAGGGTCTGGTAGGTCACTTCCGCGCCGTTGCGCGAGCCGAGGGCCAGACGCAGCCGCGCTTCCACCGCCTGGTCGATGTGGCGCTCGAGGGCGTTGAGCCGCACGCCGGCACCGGGACGTACCCCGAAGACGCTGCCCCCCGGCAGGGAATTCAGATGCCCCGACTGTCGCGTGTAGTTGGGGTTGCCGACGTTGGCAATGTTCTGCCCGGCAACAGAGATCGCGGCCTGGTATGCCGCCAGGGCGCTGCGACCGATCTGGAATGAAGTACCCAATAGGGCCACGATTCACCTTTGGCTGGGCCAGACGCCCGCACTACCCGACTGCATCCACCCACGCATCAGTGCTGGTTTGCTCATGCTGGCCGCTTGGTCCATATAGCACGCACTCCTGGTTGGCCTTGGCCAACTCGGCAAAGATGCTCCGCACGTGTGCGTGCAGGTTGCGTGCCACCGCGGCGGCCAGACGGTTTTTCTGCTGCAGCGTGTCGGCGACCTCGCGTAAAGCCCGGTTTTTCGCCCGGATAGACGAGGAAAACGGCTCGGGCAGCCGATCCGCGATTTCCCCCAGCGGAGCTGTGACGGCCTCCGGCCAGTGCAGGGTCTGCGCGAGGCGGGCAAGAATTGCCTCACGCTGCTTCCGCTTCGCCGACACGTCTCTGAGCAGACGGTGTTCCATCGCCGCGCAGGATTGCAGGTCGCCCGTATCGGCCCGGCGCATCGCGTCCAGTTTCCGGCCGGCCAGCTCCGTGAGCTGCTGGAGCAGCCCATGGAGCGTGGCGAGCGCGTCGCGTAGCTCCGCGACGATCGGCGTGAGATCCGCTCGCCCGGGTCCGGTCTGCGATGTTGCTACGGTGTTTGTCATGTATGCACCATCGTTGTCTCGCCGGCCTTGTGACCGGCCGCCGGCTGCGAGTCGGCCTGCGAGCTGTCGGCCGCTACTGAACCGCCCTGGGGCGACCCCGGCCCACCGTCATTGCCTTGCAGGCGTTCGATCAGTTGACGCGTCAGCCCGCCGCAGTTGGCAGCAACGCTGTCGGCGATCCGCAGGTCCAACTGCTCGCCGAAGATCTCCTCGGTGCGACCGCCGGTGGCGAACTCGCGGCCGAAGGGCAGCTTCCGCATCTCGGCCAGTAGCGGGGCGAAGAACAGTTGTGAGACGACCTGCGCCGCCGCCTGCCCAACGAGCTTGGGGTCGTTTGCTTCGAGCCTTCGACCGGCAGCGAGCAGGGCCGCCAACGTGCGTCCGTCGCCGCCGCCACCACCGGCGGTTGCTGCGACAACGGGTTGAATGCCAGCCAGGGACATCGCTCGCTGCTACTCCGTGTAGATCAGTTGCGCATGTAGCGTGCCGGTGCGATGGAGGTGCTCGACGGCCTCGACCATCTGCTGCGGCGAGAGCCTGATCCTGGTGAACGTATCGAGCAGCTCCTGGAACTCGACGCCGGCGACCTTGTCCGTATCCAGCCCGATCACGCCGGTCGGGGGTGCCGTGGCTCCGCCGCCCGCGATGGTGACCGTCCCGAGCCCGGGAATTTGCAGCACCGTCGGCGAGATCGTGACCGCCCCCGTAAAGGAGATATTCTTGGTGGTCCGGTTGATCACGACGCGCGCGGGCTGCTTCGGCATCATGAACAGCGGCGTTTGCAGCACGCGGCTGATGAAGTTGCTCGGTCGGGCCAGCTCATAGGAGGGAATCCGCACGCGTACGTTCTTCGGCCCCAAGGCCACCGCGCTGTCCCGATGCACCACCAGCACGCCGCCCTGGTCACGTTCCGTCAACCCGCCCGTTTGCGGGTTGGCGAGCTCGTGGTTGAGGGCCCGGGCGACTATATGGGCCAACGGGAAGCCGGCCTGTTCATCGTTGAGCACCAGCGTGATGCAGCGGTCCTGGATGAAGCCGTAGAAGAAGTCCTCCTCCAGTGTGGCCCCCTTGCGAATGATGCCACGCGTGGGAATGTCCGGATCGGGGATGTCCACCCGGCCGCCGGCCAACGCGACGATGCCCTGTGTTGACGGGTCCTCTGGGTCGAACATGGCGTATTGCAGCGGGGTGGTGAGCAACTGGCCGCCCTTGAGGCTGTCGGCCTCGCCCACGCTCGAGACGACCACGTCCAGTGTTTGTCCCTCCCGCGCGCCGAATTCGGGGATCGTCACTTCCACGAAGACCCGGGCGACGTTCTTGCCCGCCTTCAGTTCCGCCGGATCCAGCACCGGCTGGTGGTAGCGCTGGTGCAAGGCCATCAGCGATCGCATGGTGGTCAGGGCCTTTCCGCCGTCACCCGTCCCGTCCAGCCCGATCACCAGTCCGTAGCCCATCAGCTTGTTGGTCCGCTGACCCTGCAGGCGGGCGACGTCCTGCACGCGGACCTCGGCCGCGGCGGCCACAGGCAGCGCCAACAGAGTGAATAGTGCCGTTGTTGCCCGCTTGCGCATCAGCATCGCCCTAAATCGGTCGCAGCAGGTCGAACAGCCGCATCAGCCAACCGCGGCGGGCGGCGTCACGCACCGCACCCGTGTGTTGCACGTCGATCACCGGGTCGGCGATCTGCGTGCTGAGAATCGTGTTGTCCAGCGTGACGTCCTGACTACGGCACATGCCGGTCAGGGTGATGATGTAGCCCTCGTCATCCATGCGGATGTTCTTCTTCGCCTCCAGTACCAGATTGCCGTTGGGCTTGACGTCGATGACCTCGGCGGTGATGCGCGTGGTCAGCGTGTCCTTGCGATCGACCTTGCCCTTGCCCTCATATTCGTTCTCAAACTCGAAATTGACGCCCGGCGTGCCGCGCGGGAAGTTCTGCGGGATGAGGCGGTTTTTCGGGTCGAGCCGGAACCACTTGGCCAATTCCGCCTCGACCTTCCACTCCTTCTCCGACTTCAGCTTCGCGTCGCTGGTCGCCGTCTTGTTCTCCCGGATTACGATCGTCACTAGGTCGTGAACCCGGATCTCCTGCGGCTGGGGGGCCTCAACGGCGAAGGGCGAGGCGTACAGGAGGACAGTGTTGAGCGGCGGTTCGGAGCGGGTCGCCGGCTGTCGTGGACGGCGTGCCGGCGGCATGCCCGGCAGAACGACGGCCGGCTCACGCACCGCCGGCTGCGTCGCCGGAGGTGCTTGACCGGCCGAGCCGTTGCCGCGGCCAAGCAGCGAGTTGCGTTGCCCCGCCGCCGGCGCGCACAACGCCAGCACCACCAACGCGACCGAAAACGTCCACAGTGTTCGGTTCACCGCCGTTCTCCCACCTTGTGACCAGCTCACATCCCGCCCCTTATCAAACTAACGCTTCCCACCCCGGTAACGACGCCGCGCAGTATTCGACGGTCTTTCCGCGACTCCCCGATGCGCACGCGCACCGTGTCGCCGTAGCCCCCGGAATCGAGTGCCATCCCAGTTAGCCGGACGCTCACGCCGTCGCCGGCACTGCTGACGCTGACCGGCCGCGAGCGCTTCACCAGGTCCACCGCCTTGATGTCACCGCGGCGAATCATCTCGCCGACGGGGATGTACCGTTTGACCTGCTGCCCGATGATCTGGCCGACCTCGTCCAGGCCCACATCCTGCCGGCGCTCGAGCATGCGCGGCTCAAGCGCGACGTCCTCTTGCCGCACGAACGTGCCGATGCCCAGCGGCTTGCGGGCCACCAGCACGTCCTTGACGAGCCTGACGCGGACGGCCAGCCGCGCGGTGCGTTGCGTGCGCCCGTCTCGCCGAATCACGATTTCGAACTCGCGCAAACCGAGCTTGTCGCCGCCGCTGCTGCTGCTGCGAATGATGAACTCCCACGGCGGGCGGGTCAGCGTGAGGAACTCCTGGCCGGCCCGCTCGAACTCGATCTCGGCGGTCCCGCCGAGGGGAGCGAGCTCTGCGTTCACGTAAGTCCGCAACGCGTCGGCCAGCGTGTTGCCCTCATCGGTAGCTTGCAGCCTGGTCAGGGGGGCGGCGTGCCGTGAGCCGGCGGCGGCCCAAGCCGGCGGTGCTTCAATGCCCGTTTGTGCGCGGGCTGGTTCGAGCGTGACTCGGCAATTGAGCGCACCGCTGACCAGCACGCGCGAGAGATTGACGCCGAGCTCGCCCAGGCGCTGCACGATTTGCTGGTGTGTGAACACGGTCTTGGCGGGCGGTTGCAGATCGGGATTGACCGGTTGGCGGCCGATCTCGGCCCCGAGGCGTGGATCGGCCTCGGCGAACGTCAGCACGTCGGCGAGCGTGACGGCGGCCCCGCAGACTTCCACCTGCGGTCGCAGTCTGAGCCGGCTGACCTCGCGTTGGATCAGCTCGTCGCCCCAGGCCGCGACCGGGAGCAGGACGAACAGCAGGCACGCACGGGCCAAGTCCTTTGAACCCCTTCTTCCCTTCTTCATGCACTCACCTCCACGGCGCCCTCAATCACCCGCATTACCTCCGCAGCCCCGCTACGACTCGCAGCGCTTCGTCGGCCGACTGGATCGACTGCGAATTCATCTGGAACACGCGTTGGGTTTTGATGAGCTCGACCAGCTCGGTGACGGCCTCGGTCGTGCTGAGTTCCAGGTGTCCGCCCTTGATGGTCCCGATACCTTCCTCGCCGGGATTCCCCTCGATCGGCTCGCCGGAAGCCGGACTTTCCAGGTAGATGTTGGAGCCCATCTGCAGGAGCGCCGACGCGTTCGCGAAGCGGGCCAATGCGATCTGGCCCAGCACCTGGATCGTCCCGTCCGGCATGCTGGCCGTGATGGTCCCGTCGGTCCCGATGCTCACCTTGTCATCCGGGATTTCCTCGGGAATCGTCGGCGTATCGAGAAGCCGGACACCTTGGCTGTTGCCGAGCACCAACTCGCCTTCGGAGTTGCGGATGAAGTTGCCCGCCCGGGTATAACCGGTCCCACCGCCGGGCAGCTCGATTTGAAACAAGCCGTCCCCCTCGATCATCGCATCCAGCGTGCGGCCGGTCGAAATGGCGGAACCCTGCTTGAACATGATCTGCGTGTTGCTCAGGGCTACACCCAGGCCGATCTGCGTTCCCAACGGCGACGCCGTCTCAGTGCTAGTTTGCACGCCGGGTTGAGCCCACACCTGGTAGAGCAGATCCTGGAAGTTGGCGCGCGAGGCCTTGAAGCCCGGCGTATCCGCATTGGCGATGTTGTTGGCGATGACGTCGATCTTGGTGGACAGGGCCTGCATGCCCGTCGCGGCGGTATGAAGTGCGGTGATCGCCATTATTCATTTCCTCTCGTTACTGGCCGGGATCAGCGTGAGACTGCGCTGATGAGCAGGCCAACCGTCTGGTCCTGGAGCGTCACCATCTGTGCGTTGAGCTGGTACGCCCGCGACGCCTCGATCATGCTCACCAGTTCTTTAACCGGCTCGACGCCGGAGTTCTCGACGAAGCCGGCGCGAACATAGGCCGGCGAATCGATCTCTTCCGCCCCCGCGGCGCTTAGTTTCCCGCCGCCGACCTTTCGCAGTTTGTCGTAGTCGGCGTAATCCACGAGCGCGAGCTGCCCGACGACGACGCCGTTTTGCGAGATGCGCCCGTCTTCGTCGATCTGCGGGTCGCCACCCCGCGGATTGAGCCGGATCGGGACGTCGCCCATCCCCAGGACGGCGGCGCCGTCCGCGGCGGAGAGCAGCCGGCCGAAATTATCGATCACCATGCGCCCGTCGCGGGTGGCGTACTGTTTTCCGTCGGCGGCGACCTTCAGGAAGCCCGGGCCGTCGAGCGCGATGTCCAGCGGGCCGCCCGGCTTGAGCGACCCGGGGCGAAAATCAGTAACCGTTTGGCCAAGCCATAGTCCCCCCGAAAGCGCGCCGAGCGACTCGCTGCTTGGGCCGTTGCGAACGCCGGCCACCGCCGCCGGCTGCCGTTCCGCAAACGATGCGATGTCGCGTTTGAAACCCGGCGTCTCCGCATTGGCCAGGTTGTTGGCCACCACGTCCTGGCGGTATTCGTTGGTCAGCATGCCGGCGGCCGAGTGGTACAACCCGTAGATCATGACAGCGTCTCCGGCCGGCTTGGGTCGGTGGCGGGTGTGGCCGAGGGCGCCTGGCGACGCCCGAGCTCATCCGTGGCTCGGCGCAAGGCCTCGGCCAACACCCACCGACCCAATTCGCTCCAATCCCGTGGCGACGAGTCGTCCGGCGGCAGCCGTCGCGCAGTCACACCGTCTGGGGAACGTTGGCCCGACGCTGCTCTGCGCTGCCGCATACCGCGACTCCTCTACCACTGCGCAGCACGCCGGCCGCCATCCGTGCGGACCGCGTGTAGCGCGTGCCTCCGCTCGTGGGCAGATGCCGTACCAGAAGACGCCGGGGCGGAACGGCAAAACAGCAGACTTGCTCTAACCGGCTTTCCGACAACGCGCTTACGTTGATCTGGTAGCTGCCAAGCGAGATGACCAGGCTGCCTGACGCGCGCAGGTCCCGGCAAAGCTTGCGCTTCGCAAGCATATCGTGCTCGTCGGTCAGGCTGCGTTAACGTGAAACGACGCGGTCGCCGGGCCGCGGCGGATCCCCGCGCCATTCGCCCACCAGCTCGGCCAACACGACCGACCGGCCGCTGAAACGCCGGATTACGCGCAGCCGAGCCACTTCCTGCCCGTCCCGTTGAACAACGACCTCCATCCCGACGTAAGCGCGGGGCAACTCCAGCGTGGCCAGCCGGTGGCCGGCCTCGAACAGGCGTACGTGCCCGGCTGTCGGCGGCAGAGACGCAATCTCGACCGCCCGCCGCAAGACCTGCTCGATCGCCACCCGCTCCAATGTCGGCAGCGTCGCGACGGCCTTTTCCAAGAGCGGGCGCCCGAGCGGGGAGTCGATCGACGTCAACGCTTCCGCGGCCGCCAACGCGACCGACCAGTTCGGATCGTTCAGCAGCTCGACCAGCACCGGCTCGGCCACCTCCAGCCGCATCTCGCGCAGGCATTTGATCGCGAGTCGCCGGGAGCGCGGGTTGGCGTCCTCCAGCAGTGCCCGCCAATCGGGTGAGGTTAGAAGCAGGTGGTCTTCCAGGTACGCGGGTGTGTGGCGGTAGTAAATTTCCAGTGTGAGCGTGCAGATGGCCGTCGTGTACACGCGGCCGCCCATCCGCCCCCACTTGCCCCAGTGCGGGCCGTAGGGCGGCCAGCTCCCGTAGCTGTGACGCCTGCCGCCGGCGGGAATCTTGCCGCGATCCTGAAGCGGCAACAGCGTGTCACGCAGCCGGGCGTTCCAGCGCTCCCAGCTCTCGCCGCCGGCCTGGAACATCGCCACCGTGCCATAGTACCAGTAGTACTCGTTATGAAGCTGGGACGGGTCTCGCCCGCGGGCCAACCCGGACGACGGGAGCTGGCCCAGCAGCAGGGCACGCTGCCGCCGACAAACCGGACTGTCGATCCGCCAGCCGAGCAACTGTTCGCAGGCCAACGCGGCGGCAGTCATCGCCGGACCGTAGCGGTAGACTGCCTGGAGCGTGTCCGCGTTCAGCTCGACGCCTGTTCCGGTGTCGGCGTACCATACGCGTCCGTCGGCCTCGGTGGCCCGGGCGAAGTGCAGCGCGGCGTTGACCAGCACTCTGTGCGGCACCTTGATGCCCGCTACCGCACACGTCTGCAGGGCCTGCACCGCCCAGGCGGTGATCGAGGTGTCATTGCGCCCGCTGTTGCGGCGCGGCAAGTAGTCCCAGCCGCCCAGCTCCTGTTGCGTGCGGGCCAGTTGCCCGACGGCCCGTCGCAGCGGTTCGCGCAGGCGCGGCTCACGCGTCATCGCGTAGTATTCGGCCAAGGCGAACGTCGCCAGCGAATTGTTGTATCCGGCCATGCCCTCGGCGACGCAGAAGCCGCCATCGGGCTGCTGCAACCTCAGCAGCGCCTCCACCGCCCGCCGCACGACATCCTGGTAGGGGCCCTCCCGATCGGTGTGCCCGGCGCCGAGGAAGGCCAACAACGACAGGCCGGTCAGACCCGCTTGCAACGAATGCTGCGTGCGGCGTAGGGCAGGGCCCGCGCAGCGATCGTCCACAGGACACCGGTTCTGGAAACCCAGCCGATCCCACAGCCCGTCCGGCGACTGGTGAGCCGCAAGCCACGCCAAGCCCACCTCCACCGCACTTTCGGTGCGCGGCGTTCCGCCGAACTGTTGCACGCGTCGGCGGCGGACCGCGCCGGAACGATCCAGCTTCTCCGGCCCGGCAGGGGGACCCTCCGTAGCCTTCGAGGTACGTGAAAATACCTCCACCAGTCGATCGTCCACTTGAATCCGGCGACGCTCGATAATTGGCAGCGCATCGGTACCCGATTCACCGGGCGTATCTGACGCGCTGGAACGCAGCGCCGACGGGGCAACACCGCCCCTCCCCGGCTCGGTGGGCGGCCGCGGCTCAACAACGTCTTGTGGAGTGGGCAAGGCGGCCGGTCGCCCGGCCGGCGCGACAGCGGGCGCCGGCGACACCGGCCGTGGTGCGCGAGCCGGCGGTACCACCGCCAGCAGCCGCAGCAGCACGATCGGCAGCACGACAATCGACGCCACCAGCACGATCAGACACACCCTGCTCCAGAATACAAGGCGGTCCAGCTTGCCGTCGCGCGGCGATGACTGCCGGTTCGACCACATCTCATGTTATTGTAGAGCCGGGGGGCAATCAGAGGGGAAGGACCCGTTCGGGCTTGGTCGGCTGGTCGCCGGTCGCGTCCGGGGCCCGTGCCGGCGACGCTCAACCTCAGAACCGATCTTGCACCGACCAGCTTCGCTCAACCGGCCGGGCTTCGAACTCGCGCGTCAGCTCGCACATCGATTGCCAGGTCGCCGCGGCCCGGTCCACCATGCCGATGTTCTGCAATGCCAAGGCCAGGTTCTGCCGGAAAGCGATGTTGCGTCCGTTGCCGGCGACCGCTTGCTCGAACTCCTCGACCGCCAGGTCAAAGCGCGCCCCCTGCGCAAACAGCAGGCCGAGCTGGTAATGCACGTCCACGTACCCCTCCCTCAGCGTGAGCGCGCGCCGGAAGGCCTCGATGGCCTCCTCCGTCTCGCCCGTTTCTTTCAAGCAGATCCCGAGTTTGATCAGGGCCTTGGCGTAGTCGGGGTTGATCGCCACCGCATTACGAAACGCGCGAATGGCTTCCTCGAAGTTCCCGACCTGACGCAGCAACAGCCCGTGCCGGTAGTGCAAATCGGCATAGTTGGGGTTGTTGAGCAGCGCCTGACGGTGCCGGCGAATCGCCTCCAGCAGCAGGTTGTCCGCACCGGCATCCTCGGCCACCTGGACGGAAACCGGGGTCAGCTCGGCCTCGCGCTGCTCGGCTTCCGCTTTCAGGTGCAGCCGCGCGGTCTCGCTAAACAGCAGTGTGCTGTTCGGTTCGAGGCTGCTGGCCAGGTCGAACGTGGCGTGGGCCTCGTGCGCCCGACCGGAAGCCTCCTGGGCCACTCCCAGCCCGACGAACGCAGCCAAAAGCCGATCGTTGAGCTCGACCGCCCGATTGAACGCTTCCGCGGCGTCGGCGTAGCGACCTTGACGCAGGTGCTGCGTACCAAGCTTGACGGTGGCTTCCAGGAAGTTGGGATGGAGGTCGATGGCGGCGTGGTACTGCCCGATGGCCGCGTCGTCGTCGCCGACCTTGACGTACAGGTCGCCCAGGTGCACGTGAAACTCGGACACGCCGGGGTACTTCGCGACGAGTTTCTCGAGCGTGTATACGGCTTCGCCCAGCCGGCCCTGGTCGCTCAGCGTTCCCGCGTCTTCCAACTGGCCGTCGCAGCACTCGGGCTCGATCAGCAGCGTCTGCTGAAACTGCTCGATGGCCTCCAGCGGTTGGCCGCGCTGAAGATGGAGCGTCGCCAGCGTCAGTAATACGTCGAGGTCGCCCGGTTCCAGCTCGGTCAGCCGCTCATAGCGGCTGATCGCTTCGTCCCAGTTCCCGCGCCGAATCGCCATTGCCGCCAGACGCTCGTGCGCGTTGCGCAATCGCGGGCAGAGCGTGAGGGCGCGCTCGTAGTTTCCGATGGCGGCCTCCGGCTCGTCGCGGCGCTCATGGCAGGTGGCGATGGCGAACGCGATTGCCGGGTCGTCGGGGTCGTAGGCCTGCGCGACGGACAGGTAGAGCAGGGCCTGGTCGAGCCGACCGAGCTCGTCGTGCACGCAGGCCAACCCGAGGGCCGGCGGCGGCCCGCCGGGCCCCAGCTCCAGCGCACTTTCGAACGCCGCCTTCGCCTCCGTCAGGCGCAGGCTCTCCAGGCAGGCTGTACCGAGCCGCATGGCCAGATCGACGGAGGTGGGGCAGTCCGCCTGGCGTTCTGCCAGAAGCTCGGGGTCGTCGTCTTCGAGCCCGGGGAGCTGTCCCTCGAAGGCATCCCGTAGTCGCCCGAGCAACCCGCGCCCGAGTGCCTCCAGTAGGTAACTCATCGCGCCCCCCCGCTCGGGCCGCTGGTTGCGAGGGAGGCAAGTCCCGTGCGTGCTTCGGCAAGAGTCGGATTGAGCTCCAGTGACCGCGTATAGCTCTGCCGCGCACGCCCGGCTTCGCCGCAGGCGTGCAACTGGCTAGCCAGCATCACGTAAACGTCGGCGTAGTCCGCGCCGGCCGCGATCGCCCGATTCAGCAGTGTGATGGCGTGGTTCGGGTCGTTCGACGCCTGAGCCACCTTTGCCGAGAGGATCAGCGCGTCGATGTAATGCGGGTTCAGCTCCAGGGCGTGCTGAAGCAGGGCTTCCGCCTCGCTCAGCTTGCCCAGCCGCAGCGCCGCCCAGGCCGTGAAGTAGTGCAGGTCCGCATAATCCGGGTTCGCCGCGGCGGCCTCGAACGCCGCCGTCAGGGCCCTCTCGTCATCCGCAGGCGCGCTCGGGTCGCTCGACTCGAAGAATGCGCGGATCAGCTCCGGTTCGTCGGCGAACAGGCTGGCCAATTGTCCGAGAGCGGAGTTGTCAGCGCCCGGGCCGGGCTGGCGATGCTCGACTGCCGACGGCGTCGAGGGCGCTGCGCCTGCCCGTAACCCGCCCGCCCGCCGAGGCGCCGGTACTCTTTCCGATCCGAACTGCCGGTGGCGTGGTCTCATCATTCCCCGTCTGCTCTGGGAGCGTGGCGGCAGCGCGCTTATCGGTCGCTGCGCTCCTCTTGCGGCTCGCGTCCGTTTGCACCGGTGCCGCTGTTGCCGCTGGTAGCCACCGGAACGCGGAAGAGTTGGTTGCAATGCGCACAGCGCACCAGCTTCCCACGTGCCGACTCGGGGGCCACAACGGTCCTCCGGCAACTCAGGTTGGGGCAGATCATCGTGACGGGCATATACGTCCTACCGCCAAACGCCCTGTGTACAGAACGCAAATGGAGTCGTGTTCGTATCGGCTAAAAGGGAGCCGGTGATTACGCGTTCGCCGGCGCGGCGACGCTGCCGGCGTGCGGACCGCGCAGCTCCGACACGCGGGTCCGAGAAGATCGCTCACAAGGGGTTGGTCCGAGGTCAGACGTGAGCCCCCGGGGAGGCTGACGGACTACTTGGGCGGTCGCCGCGAGCGCTCCCGACGCTTGCTCTTCGGGCGGGTGACCGGACGGCGGCTGGCCGGCACTTCGATTGCCTCGCGCCCCGACAGATACGCCCCCGTGACCGAAGCGGGCTCGTCGGCAACCTCCTGCAAGCTGCCCGAGACGACCACCGCTCCCCCGCGCACGCCGGGACCGGGGCCGAAGTCCACTATCTGGTCGGCGGCCTCCATCGTGTCGCGGTCGTGCTCGACCACGATGACGGTGTTGCCCATGTCGCGCAGGCGTTTGAGCGCGTCGAGCAGACGGCGGTTGTCCCGCGGGTGCAGGCCGACGCTGGGCTCGTCCAGCACGTACAGCACGCCGACCAGCCCGCAGCCGATCTGGCTCGCCAGACGGATTCGTTGCGATTCCCCGCCGGCCAGCGTCGGCGCCGCCCGGTCCAGCGTGAGGTAATCGAGCCCCACGTCCACCAGGAATTGCAGTCGGGCGCGGATCTCCTTCAAGGGTTCTTCGGCGATGACTTGGCGCACGCCGGCCAGCTCCAGATGACTGAAGAACTCGAGCGCGGCGCTGATCGGGAGCTTGCAGACCTGGTCGATGTTCAGCCGTGATTCGTCACGGTCGGGCTTGCCCCGCCGGCTGGAGAGCGTCACTGCGAGTGCTTGGGCGCTGAGCCGCGCGCCGTGGCAGCGCGGGCAGCTGCGCCGCCGCATGAATTGCTCGTAGAAGCCGCGCACGAAGGCTGACTTTGCCTTCTTGTGCTTGGCTTGCAACTCGGCCACTACGCCCTCGAATGTCCCCCCATGTTTCCAGGTCCCATAGCGGCCGTGCCACTCGAACGTGAGGTGCGCGTCGCCGGTGCCATAGAGCAACGCTTCGCGTGCCCGGGCCGGCAGCTCACGCCACGGCGTGCGCAGGTCGATCCCCAGGTGTCGCGCGACGCCCTCGTAAATGTGCCGCCGCCACTTCCCCGGCTTATGGCGAAACGCGGCGATGCACGGGGCGAGAAAACCCAGCGCGCGGGCCGGGACCAGCAGCTCGGGATCGAAGTCAAATCGGGTACCCAACCCGTCGCAGTAGGGGCACATCCCCTGCGGACTGTTGAAGCTGAACATCTGCGGGTTGGGCGGCTCGAAGCTGATGCCGCAAGAGGTGCAGGCATAGCCGGCGGACAACAAAACGTCCCGTGCTTTGCCACGCCCCGCCTGGGCCGACCGCTTGACGCCCGCTTCCGGGGGACCCTCCGCGTCCAGAACCGCGATAATCGCCGTCCCGTCGCCGGAGGCCAGTGCCATTTCCAGCGCCTCGACCACACGCGAACGAATCCCTGGACGCATCACCAGGCGGTCGATTACGACTTCGATGTCATGGCGGCGGTAGCGGTCGAGCGCCGGCGGGTTGGGCAGGTCGATGACTTGCCCGTCTACGCGGGCGCGGATGAAGCCCTGGTGCAGCAACTCCTCGAACAGATCCTTGTATTCGCCCTTCTGTGCCCGCACCTTGGGCGCTAGAACCATCAAGCGCGTTCCCTCGCCGAGCGCGAGCACCTGCGCCGCCATCTGTTCCCGGGTCTGCGCGCTGATGGGCTTTCCGCAGTGCGTACAGTGCGGCGTGCCGGCCCGCGCGTAGAGCACGCGGATGTAATCGTGGATCTGCGTGATCGTGCCCACGGTGCTGCGGGGACTCCACCCGCTGGCCTTCTGCTGGATCGAGATGGAGGGCGCCAGGCCGGTGATCTGATCCGCGTCCGGCTTGGGCAACTGATCCATGAACTGCCGTGCGTAAGAGCTGAGCGACTCGACATACCGCCGCTGACCCTCCGCGTACAGCGTGTCGAAAGCCAAGCTGCTCTTGCCGCTCCCGGAAACCCCCGTGAAGCAAATCAGCTGATTCCCCGGCAGCGTGAGCTGGATGTTCTTGAGGTTATGCTCGCGGGCGCCCCGCACGCGGATGGCATGTTTCTCGGAGGCCGGCATGAGAAGCCCGTCCGATGGCCCGCTGTAGCTTCGCCTGCAAACAGGTGCGCATCAGCGCACGCCCGCGCGCCGCGGCTGGTAGACGCACCGACCGGGAGCCCACTACACGTCAGAGGTCGGGTCGGGCAACTCGAAGATCGACTGACTCTTGATGATCGTCCGGTCGTTGGGGAAGGCGTGGAACACGTGAACGTGGAACTCGCCGTCCCGCGCCTCGTGGTCGATATACGTAAACGGCACCAGCTCCCCCTCGCCCAGCTCGTCGTAGGCGTGGAACCAGCCGCGCCGGGTGGCGTGTCGGTACAAGTCATTGTGCACTGACTTGTAGAGCGGCTCGTCCATGGTCTCCACCTGCGTGCTGACCATGTAGTGCCAGCCCTCGGTCGCGCACCGCTCGAGGTCGCGCTCGCCCTTCAGGCGGAACCGTGACAGAACCCCGCGCGTCGGCAGCCACTCGGCCTCGGGGGCCATCAGTTCGGTGACCGTGTGCGGACCGGACATGACCGTGATGACGTGGCCGAGCCCCACGATCCAAACGTCCGCGAGGTAGCGCGTCTGAGTGACGCGGAAGTCGGCGTAGTGCCGGAACAACTCCGGGTGGAGTGGTCGATCAAACAGAAACAGGTGCAGATCGACTGCCTGCTGTGCTATACTGCCTAGTTCCATCTCTTCACAACTGCCTTCAAATAAACGGGTTACGTTAACCCAGGCCTTCCAGACCCTTTAGTATACCAGATTCCCGCGGCTCGGCATACGCCAAAAAATTTTCCACGCGGGCCCTTCCTTTATACGCCCATCGCCCCAGACGGTTCGACCCGAGCCGATTCACTCGGCACCCCCGCTACACCCCTCGCACGGACACAGCGAGCGTAGCAGCCGGTAGTCGTAGATCCCGCTTTCGTGGCCGTCCTTCCACTTGATCCGCAGGGCGTAGTTCCCAACCAGTTCGGCGTTCTCGGCGACGGCTATGTCCTGCGGGCTTGCTGCCGGCTTCATCACGTGCAGCGGGTTCCGCTTCTGGTCAGCCCGGTCGCTGCAGCAGGCCGCGCAGGGGCACGACCGGCGGAGCAGGGCCAGCGGATAGACACTTTCGTGGCCGTCCGCCCACTTGATCCGCAGTCGGCTGGTCCGATCCAGATCCAACTCCAGCGGCTGCGTCTCAGCATCCCATGCATTCATCAGTTGCGACTCGGCCTACCGGGCCATCCCGCAGCCGTGCTCCGATACCCTCAACTGCTTCTATCCCTTTAGCTGGATGGGACTTGCCGCGATCCAGCTCTTCGGCGTCCGATAACCGCCAAGCGGCTACCTCACCGAGATGCCCATGACTTGTCCCGCGCTTTCGACGCCGAGCACACGTTCCTCACAGCCTGCCCACGCGAATCACCGGCCCGCCACGCCTGCCGGGACCGCGCGCCCGGTAGCTTGGCCGCGCTTCCCACGCGACTTGGCGGCGCCGGCCGCCTTGGGCTCGCTCGTCGCCGCGAAGAACGCCCCAGCGTTACGCAACCGTTCGTATCGTCGCCGCAGCAGCGTCTCCGTCTTCAGTCGCCTGAGATCACGCAACGCCCGAGCTACCCAACGCTCCAGGTTTTCCGCAGCGGTCTGTGGGTCACGGTGCGCCCCGCCCAGCGGCTCCTCAATGATCGCGTCGATCAGATTGAGTTCCTTGAGCTGCGTGGGCGTCAGGCGCAGCGCCTGTGCCGCGCGAGCACGGTGCTTTCCCGACCGCCATAGGATCGCCGCACACCCCTCCGGGCTGATGACCGAGTAGTAGCCGTGCTGCATGACGGCGACCTGGTCGGCGACGCCGATGCCCAGCGCGCCCCCGCTGCCGCCCTCCCCGATGACCGCGGCCACAATCGGCGTGGGCAGCCGGGACATTTCCATCAGGTTCACGGCGATGGCGCTGGCGATGCCGCGTTCCTCGGCCCCGACCCCGGGGTAGGCTCCGGGGGTATCGATGAGGCAGACGATCGGCACCTTGAACTTGGCGGCCAGCTTCATCTTCTGCAGCGCCTTGCGGTAACCTTCCGGGTGGGCGCAGCCGAAGTTGACTTCCATCTTCTCGCGTGTATCGCGCCCCTTGTGATGTCCGATAAGCATGACGCGCTGACCTGCGAATCGGGCGAACCCCGTGACGAGCGCCTTGTCATCCCCGTAGGCCCGGTCTCCGGATAGCTCGCAGAAGTCCTTGCAGACCATCCGGATGTAGTCGCGCAGCAGCGGCCGGCGCGGGTGCCGGGCGACCAGCACGTTTTCCCACGGCGTCAAGTTCCCGTACGCCTGCCGCAGGGCGCTTTGCAGTTGGGCACGGATGCTCTGAATCACATCCGCATAATCGCGGCCGGATTCAGCTTGGCCGGCCTCCAGCCGCTGAATCTCCTGCTCCATCTTGGCGATGGGCTTTTCAAATTCGAGCAGATGTGACAGGTTGCCGCCTGCCATGCCCACCCAACCGGGTTGTGTGCTCATGAACCTCCCTCGCCAGCCGAGTCGAGGCGCCGCACCGCGCTTCCCTGCCAAACCCGACCCGTTGGCGAGGTACTGTACCTACCCCTTGCCGTAGATTGCAAGGGGAAACTGTGGTAGCCGGCGGATTTGTGGCCCGGAGGTCCACGATCGTGACCAGGCACGGATTCGCATAAACCATTGCTAACAAAAGCTTTATGTTTACTGCGCCACGGAGGTGGGGGTGGGCCCGGTATTTCTCGAATCCCCAGCCCGCACGGTCCGCACAGGGCTTCCCGCCCCGCTTCCCATCTGCCGCCTCCACGACGAACCGCCCACGACCAAGTATGATCGCCGCCTCTGGAGGACTGGCACAACCCTTGGCCCTGAGAGCGGGTGTCCGATGGCCGTCTTTCGCATTCAGATCTCTTCCGTGGCAGAGGGACCTGAGCAAGAGTGCGATCACGCGTTGGTTGCGCAGTTGCGCGAGGCCGGCTTGCCAGACGTGGAAGGCGCGATCGCCGGCCGCCTGTTCTTCCTCGAGGGGCGACTCACCCGTGACCAGGCGGAGCGGATTACATCCGACCTGTTGAACGATCCGGTCGCCGAACGCTGGGAACTCGCGGTGGCTGACCGCGAGGTGCGGCCGCCGGAGCTCGGCACCGCGGTGGAGATCCACCCGCGTCCTGGCGTGATGGACCCGGTGGCCGAGACCACGCTGGTCGAGCTGCGGGCCGCCGGCTATCCCGTTGATGCCGTCCGCACGGCTCGCCGCTACGTGATGTGGGGCCGCCTCAGCCAGGCGGAACTGCTTGCCACGGTCCGGCGGGTCTTGGCCAATGACTGCATCGAGCAGGTCGTGGCGGGCACCGCGGGGGTGCGGCCGTCGCCGAAACCGCCGGTGTTCGAGTTCAAGTTGCGGCGCGTGGCGATCCGTGCGTTGGACGACGCCGGCTTACAAGCACTCGCGCGCGACGGGCACCTGTTTCTCTCACTCGAGGAGATGCGCGCGATCCAGGTTTACTATCGCCGCCTCGGCCGGGATCCGACCGATCTCGAGCTGGAAACGCTGGCCCAGACCTGGTCGGAGCACTGCGTTCACAAGACGCTCAAAAGCGCGATCGTTTACCGCGGCGCGCCGATGCCGGTCGTCGGGGACGGGGCGGGACGACACCGAGATGAGCAGGTGGGGCGCGGCGCTTCGCAGGGCCAGGCCGAGATCCGCTACGGTAGCCTCCTCAAGGACACCATCGTCCGTGCGACCGAGGAATTGACTACTGAGGGGCGCGGGCCGCAGTGCCTATCGGTCTTCAAGGACAATGCCGGCGTGATCGCCTTTGACGACCGCTTCGGGGTCGCGTTCAAGGTCGAGACGCACAACCATCCGTCGGCGATCGAGCCGTACGGCGGGGCGGCGACCGGCGTGGGCGGCTGTGTCCGCGACGTCGTCGGTTGCGGTCTGGGAGCCCGCCCAATCGCAAACACCGACGTCTTCTGCTTCGCGCCGCCTGACTGGCCGCACGATCGGCTGCCCAGCGGCGTGCTCCACCCGCGGCGTGTGTTGCGCGGCGTGGTCAAGGGCGTGGCCGACTACGGCAACCGCATGGGAATCCCGACCGTCAACGGCGCGATCTACTTCGACCCCCGTTTCCTCGGCAACCCGCTGGTCTACTGCGGCTGCGTCGGGCTTATCCCACGCCAACTGGTCGAGAAGGCTGCCCGGCCCGGCGACCTGATCGTGTTGGTCGGCGGACGCACTGGACGTGACGGCATCCACGGGGCAACCTTCTCCTCCGCAGAGCTGACCGACACCCACGCCGACGAGTTCTCCCACGCCGTGCAGATCGGCAACGCCATCACCGAGAAGCGCTTCCTGGATGCGATCATGCGGGCCCGCGACGACGCATCGGGCTGCCTCTATACCGCAATCACCGATTGCGGGGCCGGTGGCCTCAGCAGCGCCGTGGGCGAAATGGGCGAAGCGGTCGGCGGCGTGGTAGATCTCGATCACGTACCGCTGAAGTACGCCGGCTTACGCTACGACGAAATCTGGATCAGCGAGGCTCAGGAGCGCATGGTCTTGGCGGTCCCGCCGAAAAACATCGAACGCTTCATGGAAATCATGCGCCAGGAGGAGGTCGAAGCGACCGTCATTGGGACGTTTGGAAGCGAACGTGCAGATGAGCGACCACCGCGGCTGGTCGTGCGGTATTGCGGAAGGGTGGTGGGGGAGCTGGACATGCAGTTCTTGCACCACGGGCTGCCCAAACGCGAACGCGTCGCCGAGTGGTCACTCAGCGAAGGGGAGGCACGAGGGGACGAAGGCACGAAGACACGGAGGGAGTCTACGCCGGTCGAGCTGCTTGACCGCCTGAAACGGCTGCTTCAGTCGCCGACGATCGCCGGCAAGCAGTGGGTCATCCGCCAGTATGACCACGAGGTGCAGGGCGGCAGCGTGGTCAAGCCCTTGTGCGGGCCGGGGTCGGGGCCGAGTGACGCGGCGGTGCTGCGGCCCAGGCTGGATTCGCGGCGCGGCATCGCCGTCGCCTGCGGGCTGGCCCCGCACCTGACCGACGTCGATCCGTACTGGATGGCCGTCGCCTCGATCGACGAAGCGCTCCGAAACGTAGTCTGCGTCGCCGGCGATCCACAACGAACCGCGATCCTGGACAACTTCTGTTGGGGTGCCGCCGACGACCCGCAGCAACTTGGCGCGTTGGTCCGGGCCTGCCAGGCCTGTTACGACACCGCCAAGGTCTACGGCGTGCCCTTCATCTCCGGGAAGGACTCGCTCAACAACGAGTTCGCCCTGGATGCCCGCGACGTGGACGGGTTGCTCGAGACTCTGCGGCGGTTCACGGCCGGCAGCGAGCCGGTGGGCGCGGTCTCACAGCGGGCCATCGAGGATGCCTGCGCCCGCGTTCGCCAAACCGGCCGCCTGAGCATCCCCGGCACGCTGCTGATCAGTGCCGTCAGCGTGATCGAAGACGTTCGTGACTGCGTGACGGCCGATTTGAAGAGGGCGGGCAGCGAGCTGTTTCTCGTGGGTGGGCTGCCAGCGCTGAACTTCTCCATGCCGGCCGCGTACAACGTACATCGAACCGTAGCCGAAGCGATCAAGCGGGGCCTGGTCCGGGCTTGCCACGATTGTGCCGACGGCGGCTGGCTCGTGACGGTGGCGGAGATGGCGCTGGCTGGCAACCTCGGGGTGGACGTGATCATCCCGGGATCGGACGGTCCGGGACCGTTCGACGAGTGCTGTGCGGGCTATGTGGTCGAAACGGCCGGCGCGCATGAGCTGGAGCGACTCTTGCGCGGGGCTGGTGTGCCGATGATCCGGCTCGGCCGGGTGCGCGACGACCAAACGTTCCAGGTTGCCGACCAGACCACGACCGTCGCGGAGTTGCACTCCGCCTGGACGGCCCGGCATGGCTAGGAGTCGCGGCCGGCCGCCGCGTCAGTCGTCGCGCTGGCCCAATGCGGGACGCTCCTACTCCGGCGGCTGTTCATCCGGGGCGTGCTGTTCGGGCTCGGCGGGAGGCAGGCCGGGCTGCGGCGGGCCGGGTACGGGACGCTCTTGAGCGATCCAGAACCCCAGCCCAACCAGCAGCGCCAGCGTGATGATGATCCCGCCGGCAACCCAGACAATCGCGGTAAGGTTGGCGAGCGATAACATATGGCGATCTCCAACGTCTTCCGGCAACACTTTACCGCGAACCTCACGCGTATAGAATCGAGACGTGCTTGTGGCGGCGTTTTGTCCCGGCTGAGGTGCGAGGTTCCATGAGCGGCATGGCAAGAAGTCCTACCGATGAGGCAATCCTGAGCGAGCGCGTCAGGCGGCGTACGATGGCCGCACGCCGGCGCCGCTTGGTGCGCAGCGCTCTGCTGTTCGTGTGCCTGGCTGCCGTGATGGTGGTCGTTTCCCTGGCACATCGCGACGCGCAGGCCATCAAGCGCTGCCGCGCCCCAATGGAGTACGCCGTTGGCGAACTGTCGGCAAAACATGAGGACCGCAAACTCCTGCCGGTTCTCCTCCCGCACCGCGAGGCGGATCGGCAATGGGTGCAAGGCCACTACGACTACACCTGGGAAAACGACCGGCACTTCGGCCCCGATCGCCAGGTAGGGGTTTGCTGCTGCCGGCGGACGCACCGGTCTTTCCTGCGCCCCGACGGCCGCCACGTCATCCTCTTTGATGGCCAGGATTTCCAGCTCGTCTGGATGGAGGAGAGCGAATTCCGCCTGCGGGCGGAGGGCTTGCGTCTGCCAGTGCCCGACGAGCAGTGACCGCTGTGGGGCCTACGCAGGACGCCGCGTCGGTCGGTACAATCCCTCTCCACGGGCGGCGGAGATGCCTGACCGCGGCGACGAATCCCGCTTGCAGCAACGTCGGAAAATCTGCGAGAATCCCCTCACGACCGCGTGACTTGGCAACTGCCGACGTCCGTCGCACGCAGAGACCCAATGAACGTATTTGACGGCCTCGAAGAATTCAATCCGCCTGATAGCGGAATTGTCCTGGCGATCGGGAACTTCGACGGCGTCCACTGCGGCCATGGTCGGATCATCGAGGCGGCTTGCGGCCAGGCGCGCGAGTCCGGCGCGTCCACCGTCGTGATGACGTTCGAGCCGCACCCCCTGCTGATCGTCGCACCGCAGCGCGCCCCGGGCCGCCTCACCACGTTGCCGGAAAAGCTGGCCCTGCTCCAGGCGACGGACGTGGACACCGTCATCGTCATGCGGAGCGAACCGGCGTTGCTCGACCGTTCCCCGGAGGAGTTCCTGGCGCTGCTGGCGGAGCGTTGCCGCCCGCGTGCGATCGTCGCAGGGGCGACGTTCAGCTTTGGGCGCGGCCGCCAGGGTTCCGCGGAGACGGTGCGCGAGTATGCCCGGCGGTTCGGGTATGCCGCGCACGTGGTGGACCTCGTTTGTGCGGAGTTGCCCGGCAGCCCCGTCGTCAGCAGCTCGGCGATCCGTCGAGCGTTGGCCCAGGGGCGACTCGACGACGCGAACACCATGCTCGGGCGGTCGTATCGCATCGTCGGTGTTGTCGGCGCAGGGGCGGGGCGCGGAGCGCCGCTCGGGTTTCCGACCGCCAACCTGGAAGCGATCGAGCATCTGCTTCCCCGTGAAGCCGTCTATGCGGCCGTGGCGCAAGTCGAGCGTGACGAGTTCCGCTTGGCGGCCGTGAACATCGGACCGCAGCCGACCTTCGGGCAGAGCGCGTCACGCGTCGAGGCGCACCTGCTGGGTTTTTCGGGCGAGCTGCGCGGTCGGCGACTCGGGCTGCACTTGGTGGCCAAGCTGCGCGGGCAGTCCCGGTTTGCCAACGCTAATGAGTTGGCGGCTCAACTGCACCGCGACGTGGATAGAACGCGCAGCCATGTATCAGCGCTTGAGCAGATCGAAGCCACACCGCGCCTGGCGTTGTAGCGGCGCCGCCAAGCAGTACCGCCGTTGCGGCGTCGCCGCGGCGAATCTGCACGCCGCCCACGGTATTTGCTTGCATGGCCGAAGTCCTTGTGCTATTGTCCGCGACGCGATACAAGATGTTGGGTCAAGCGGCGCCGGGAGTGACTGTCAGTTCGGACAACCGGGTCAGGCGAGACCGCCAGCGTGTTCCTGAAACAGGTCGTACTGCACGGGTTCAAGAGCTTCGCGGACCGAACGAAGTTCGAGTTCGGCCCCGGGTTGACGGGCGTGGTCGGCCCCAACGGCTGCGGCAAGAGCAACATTCTCGATGCCGCCCGTTGGGTGCTCGGCGAACAGTCGGCCCGCAGCCTGCGCGGCCTGAAAATGGCTGACGTCATCTTCGCCGGTTCGCGTACGCGCAAGCCGGCTAACTTCGCCGAGGTCGAGCTGCTCTTCGATAACCGCTCGGGCGTGCTGCCCTGTGACGACCAGGAGGTCACCGTCGGGCGCGTGTTGTACCGCAGCGGCGAAAGCGAGTATCGGCTGCAGGGCAACTCCTGCCGCCTCAAGGACGTCCGCGAGATTCTCCTGGACACCGGCGTGGGCGTCGATGCGTACAGCATGATCGAGCAGGGGCGCGTGGACTCGTTCTTGCAGGCCAGCGCGCTCGAGCGGCGCGAAATCTTCGAGGAGGCCGCGGGAATCAGCCGCTACAAGGTCCGCCGAACCGAGGCGCAGCGCAAGCTCGAGCGCACGCAAAACAACCTGCTGCGGCTGAACGACGTGGTCGAGGAGCTCGAGAGACGCCTGCGCAGCGTGAAGCTGGCCGCCGGCAAGGCCCGCAGATATCAGCAGCACGACGCCCGACTACGTGAGCTGCGCTCGGCGTTCTCGCTGGCCAAGTATCACGAACTGGAGCAGGCCCGTCGTGCTGCACAAGCCCAGAGCGACGCGCTGTCCGACGTCTTGCAGGCCAAGCGGGTTGATTTGGCCGGTCGCGAGACGGACGCCGCTGAGTACGAGCACGCCTTGCAGGCCCTGGACGAGCAAATCCAGACCGGTGAGGGCGATCTGCTCAGCCTGCAAACGGAACTGAGTGCCCTGGGCGAGCGCATCACGCAACAGGAGCGCCGCCTGACCGAGTTGGACGAGACCCGCGCGCGGCAACTGGCCCACGCCGCCGAGAGCGCACAACGCGTCGCGGCGCTGGAGACGCGCTTGGCCCAGGAAGACGCCGCCCGCGGTGAATTGGCCGAGGCGGAAGCACGCCAGGCAGAGCAGATCCAAGCGTTGCAGGCGGAGCGGACGGCGGCCGAGCAACGCTGCGAAGACGCGCGCCAGGCACTGGAAGCGGAGAAAGCGGCCGCCTTCGAAGCCGTCCATCGCTCCACGCTGCTGCATAACGAACGGCATAACCTCGAGCAGCGGCGTAGCCGGCTCGCAGCGCAGGCCGACGGCTTGAACGAGCGGCAGGACCGTCTGCAGGCCCGGCAGGCGCAACTCGCAGAGCGTCAGCGGGACTTGCAGCAGGACGCCGCGACGCTCGATCGCGAGTCGAGCGAGCTGTCTGCCGAACTGCGCGGGGTAGAGACTCGCCTGACAGAGCTTGAGGACGAACGCGCGCGGCTCGACCGTAGCCTGGCCGACACGAAGGAGGCGCGCAGCGCCGTTGCCTCGCGCCTGGGATTGCTGGAGGACTTGGACCGCCGCCAGGAGGGGGTCAGCGCGGGCACGCGTTGGGTCTGGGTGTGGCGTGAGCAGACCGAGCGCAGCGGCAGTGTCATCGGGTTGGTAGCGGACGTCCTGCACATCGACGATCCGCGCGTCGGGCATCTCCAGGCGGTACTATCCCGGTTTGAAAACCACGTTGTCGTGCGCGACACGTACGCCTTTTTCGCCGAGCTCGGGCGGCGGGGCGAACCGCCCGGACCAATCGAGATATTGGCGCTCGATCGGTTGTCGCAGCGGCCGTTGACGGCGAGCTACGAAGACGCGCCGGGTTTCGTGGCCCGGGCGGCCGACTGGGTCCGCTGTGCCGACGAGTTCCGACCGCTGGCCGAGCACCTGCTCGGACACATCATCATCGTGGACGTGATGGAACGCGCCCTGGCGCTGGCCGACGGCGCCCCCGAGGGCTACGTGTTCGTCACGCTGGACGGGCATGCCGTTGCTACCGGTGGCAGAATCACCATCGGCGCGGCCAAGGGTGTGTCCGGGTTGATTAGTCGTAAGGCGGAGATTCGCCAACTGCGCGCCGAGCTGGACGCGGTCGAGACGCGGCTCGAACGCACAACACGCCAGCGATCCGCGGTCGAGCAGGCCGCGTCGGACGCACGCCTACAGCGCGACGCCGTGCTGGAGAAGATTGCCGCGGCCCAAAAACGCTATGCCGAAACCCGCACGGAACTCGTGCGGCTGAACGACGAAGCCGAACGGTTGCAGCGCGAGCACGTCGCCATCGAAGGCGAATCGGCGGATGTGCGCCGCGGCCTGGATGAAATCGATCGGCAGTGCCGCCAGCTCCAGGCCGAACACAGGTCCGCCGACACAGCGCAGCAGACGCACCACACGCAGGTCGGCACATTGGAGGGGCGCTTGGCTGAGTGGGAGGCGGCGGTCGCACGCCTCGCGCAGGAACTGACCGACGCGCTGGTCGAGGTCGGACGTACGGCCGAACGACGCGCGGCCTGCGAAGAGACCCTGACCGAGTTGCGCGGCCGCCTGGACGCGCTCGCCGAAGAAAAAGCCCAGGCTGAGCGGGAGGCCGAACAGGCGGCCCGCCGGATCCAGACCGCGCAGGCCGAGCTGCGCGACGCGCGTGCCCGCCAGGAAACTCTGGCGGCCAAGTGCGAGCAGTCCCAGGCGGAGGTGCTGCGATTACGGGAAGCCCGCCAGGGCGTCCGCCGCCGGCTCGAAACGAGTGGCGCGACCGCCCGACGCTTGCAGGGTGAGATCGATCAGGTCGAGGCCGCGCTACACGAGTACGAGATCGAGCTGCGGGAGCTCGACGTGCGTAAAGAGGCTCTGGTCGCGCGGGTTCGCGACGAGCTAGCGCTCGAGCTGGCGGAACTGTACCCGTCGTATGAGCACGGCGATCAGGATTGGGAGGCGATCAAAGCGGAAATCGAGGAGCTGCGCGAAAAAATCGCCCGCCTGGGCAACGTGAACCTCGATGCGATCGCCGAGCTGGAGGAGCTCACGCCGCGCTGCGACAATCTCATCGCGCAGCGCGAGGACCTGCTCTCGTCGATTCGTCGTTTGGAGACGCTGATTGCGGAGCTGGACGCCGAGTCGCGCACGCGCTTCGCCGCCTGCTTCGAGCAGGTCCGCGTTTATTTTCAGGAGGTCTTTCGCAAGCTGTTCGGCGGTGGAAAAGCGGATATCATTCTGGAAGACCCGGAGCGTCTGCTAGAATGCGGGATCGAGATCATCGCTCGGCCGCCGGGAAAGGAGCCGCAGTCGATCTCGCTACTTTCCGGGGGCGAGAAGGCGCTGACGGCGGTGGCGGTGTTGCTGGCGGTCTTCCGGACCAAGCCCTCGCCGTTCGCAATTTTGGATGAAGTTGACGCGGCCCTTGATGAATCCAACATTGATCGCTTCAATAATGTTCTGAACGAGTTCTTGACGGAGTCGCAATTCGTGGTAATCACACACAGCAAGCGGACCATGCAGCGCGCGGATGCGCTGTACGGCGTGACGATGGAGGAGCCGGGTGTGAGCAAGCGCGTGGGTGTCCGCTTCGAGGAGTGCGTTGAAGCGCCATTCGTGGCGTGATGTGTTTCTCTGTTTGTTTCTTTGAGGTGCGCCATGGCTAAAAGGAAAGCCGCCAAGAAAAAGAGGAAGAAGGCTGCCAAGAAGAGGAAGGTCGGAAAGAAGAAAGTAGCCAAGAAGAAGAAGGCCAAGAAGAGGAAGAAGGCCAAGAAGGCTACCAAGAAGAAGAGGAAAACCACCAAGAAAAGGGGCCTCTTCTAGTAAGCCCAGCCGGTGAGCATCTGCCCGGTGATCGGGGTGAGCTGTGAGGCTCCGCTGCCACGGTCGTCGCTGCCGGCCTAATCGACGTGGATGCCGGTTGGCGGCCGGCGGCCGCAAGCACGCCGTAGCACAGTGACATGTGTGCCGTCGGTGTGACCAGCGGGCTGAAGCAGTCGCAGGATCAGCTCGGGCAGGAAACGGGCTTCTCTCTTCGGGGCGACATACGCAGCGCCGATTACGCACTGCGGCGTTGCTGGTGCGCGATGACCCGGGCCGACCTGTGGTGGCGCTCGCGTTCATCCGCCGGCTCGGCGCTGCGTATGTCCGCTCGTCTTTGGTTCCCAACGGGCGCGCTGGGGAGTGTTTCGCTGCGCGCACTTGCCGTTGCCGCAGCGCTCTTGCTATGCGTGGATGAGCAGGGTGGATTCGGCCGGTAGATTGTCGGCCACGCCCGAGATCACGTCCCCACGCAGGGCGCGCATCACCCCGGCCTGCCGTGACACCCCCAGGATCACCAGGTCGGCCGCGTACGTCGCGGAGAAGTCCAGGATCACATCTGCCGGATCGTGGCTGATGCAGTAGATTTCCTGTAGCGGCACACTGTACTCGCGGGCCAGCTCGTCGGCTGCCCCGAACAGGAGGGACGCTTCCGCGTCCTCCTCCGGGGTGAGGGGGTGCTCCTGTCCGCCGAAAAGAACGGCGATGTCGCGGACATACAGGACGAACAGGTTTGCTTCGCGCCGTCGGGCCTCATCGAACGCGAAGCGCAGCAGGTTGACGTTGCTGCGGGTGGCTACCAGGATGCGACCTCTGCCCGGGTCGAAGGGGAGCAGGGGCGGGCGTTCCTCGGCGGGCGCCTCCGCCGCCGCTGCCGCCGCTGCCGGAGCAGGCACGGGAACCCACTTGGTCAGCGTCCGCAGCGTCATCCCGCCGGCAACGATCACGGTCAGGAACAGCAACGCGGGCCAATTCGTCCCCGCAATCGTCAGCCAGATCAACCCCATGACGACGGCCAGCACCCATAGCCCGACGCGTGCCGGCTTGATGATCTGCAGCGCGCGGTTGTAGGCGCACGAGCCGAGGTTGATGGCGATCGCACCGACCACGCCGATGGCGTACAGCGTGGCGAGCGTTTGCACGTCCTGTGCGATAACGCAGACGATCGCCGGCAGCCCGCACGCCGCCAGCAGGCAGTAGCGTGGCACGCCGTAGGCATTGAGCTGCGAGAACGGCTCGGGCAGCTCTCGATCGCGGCTCATGGCATATTGAATGCTGATCATGGCGACGATCGCGGTGTTGGTCGCCGACAGCAGCAGCAGGCCGAAGATGATGCTGGCCACCGTGGCGAACGTATGCCCGACGTACTCATCGGCAATGACGTAGAGCACTTGGTCCTTCAAGGAGTGCTCGTATTCGGTGATCGCATGGGGGGCCTTGTTCGCGATGATGCCGTCGGCACCCAGCTCGCCGAGGTTGGGGATGCTGACGACCACCAGCACGAGGATCAGGTTCAGCAGGACGACCTCGGAAACGACCGGCCAGATCGAGAGCCTCGCGGTACGCTTGACCGGCTTGACCATGATCCCGGTCATGTTCGCGATCGACTCGACGCCCGACAGCGCCAGCACAACCGCCACGAACGTCAGCCACGTGTTCCACGGACTGCCCGTCGGCGGCGTGATCGCCCCCCAGCCGGCCGGCACGTGCTTGATGGTCAGTGACGCCAGCGCGGCGGTGATGGCGATCGCGGAAACCGCCACCAGCAGGGCGAACGTCCCCGCCCGTTTTGAGCCCACGTAGTTCAGCAGACCCAACAGGCCGATCGCGATCACGCTGATCCACGGGGCCAGGGTGCGGTCCAGACCGAACGGACCGCCGATGTAGATGACGGCTACGTAGGTGGAGATGCCGGCCGTGACGACGTAATTGGCAAACAGCAGCAGCGCGCCGACGACACCCAGCGTCGGATGGAGCATGCGTCCGGAGGAATACACCCCGCCGCCGTCCGGATTAACCCGGCACACGACCGTGTAGGCCCAGCCGACCAGCAGGACCAGGGCGCAGATTGCGGCCACGTAGTAGGGGGCGGCAGTGCCGGCGTAGAACAACGCCAAGCCCAGCACGTACAGCCGGCTGGTGCCCAGGTCGCCGAAGAACATCGGCCCGGCCAGGTACCAGCGTAAATCTCGGGGTCGCTCGTGACGGACAAGCATAGTGCGACCGGTTCAGACTCGGGAAGACCACCGCCAACCGCGCTTGGCCGTGACGGCGCCATCATAGGCCCCACCCGCCCGCGTGTCTAACTCCGAGGGGTCTAGGGTTCGGCGTTCAGAGGCCGGGGGAGCCGGAATCGGCGAAGCGCTGGCGTCCCTCAGGCTGTAGGGCAGGTCGAGTCTTCGAGACCTGCCACCCACCTGGATCTTCCGTCGTGCCTTCGTGTCTGGGGGGCAAGCGACTCGTGCTAGACGCGGTGGGCCAGCAGCACGGTGATATCGTTCGGCTGCACGCCGCCTTCGGTGAAGTTGCGCAGGCCGTTGAGCATCTCTTTCAGCATATTGCTGGCCAACTGGCCGAACCCGTCGCACAGCAGGTTGATGAAACGCTCCTCGCCGAAGGTCTCGTCGTGTCGGTTCTTCGCGGTGGTCACGCCGGGCGTGTACAAAACCAGCGTCTCGCTCGGCTCGAGCTGCTCCGGCAGCAAGGCGAAGGCCGCGTTCTTGTTGAACCCGAGGGGGGGATTGGGCTCAGCCGGTCCCAGGCGGCGTTCCTCCCCACGCTGCCCGATGATGTACGCCCCGGTCCGCCCGGCAATGGCGTAACGCATCTTCCCGGTGGCCGGCTCGATCACCCCCATGAACCCGTCCAGCGGATGGTCCTGCTGCCCGTCGTACAGCAGGTAGTTCAACGAGCGCATGAAGATGTGCGGTGCGTCCAGGTGCATGCACGCCGAGCGGAACGTCGCCTGCGCCTGGGCGATGAGCATGCTCGGCATGGGTCCGGGGGCGCTGGTGTGCGCGACCATGAACGCGGCCATCTTGTTGGACAGGCGGACCACGTCATAGATGTCCCCGGTGTGCTCCCGCCCCGGCTCGCGGAAAGCGCCGAATTGCAGTTCTTCCCACTGGGGCAGTTTGCGCGGCGTGATGCGTGACTGAATCGCGTGGGCCACGCTGACTTCCCCGTCCACCGTTGCCGCCCGGTTGCGAGCCATCTGTTCGAAGATGGCGTGCAAGTGAATCGCGATGAAGTTGAGCATCGGCACGAAATAGTCCAGGTCGCCCGCGTCGTAGATACGGTTGGAGTCGCCCGTATCGATGTAGACCATGCCCAGGCTGCCGTCCGGGCCGGGCAACGGGCCCGCCAGCACCGAAACACGCTCCTCGACGCTGATGCGCGGGATGAGAACGAACTGACCGCGGTCCAGCACGCGCGGGCGAAGGCTTTTGCCCATTTCCGGCAGGTCGGAAGCCTGCCCGGTCAGCAGCCGACCCTCAACGTACTCCATCGGGCCGTAGTTCACCCGGCGTACGCCCATCCACGCCCGCTGGGCCGCGAACGTTTCCAGCAGGGCCTGCAACGCAGCGTCCATCAACTCTTCGACCACCAGGCACTGGCCAAAGCCGAAGTTGACCTGCCCGAGTCGGCGGAGCTGGTCGTACCGCAATTGCAGGTCTTCGCTGCCCTTGCGCGTGGTCGTTCCGGGCGGAAGCCGGTACTGCACGAAGCGGGTTAGCTGCGCGACCGAGGCCGAGCCGCCCGTACGCCGCACCAGATGACCTTCCTGCTCCGGGAAGGCGCGGATCAGGTAGTCGTAGATCTGGATCTCATCCCCCGTCTTGAGTTCCGTGCGATCCGTCACGGTCGTCCCGTTGACGTGGACCTCGTGGGCCTGGTCGAGCCGCTGGAGAACCCAGCCGGCTTTGCCCAGCGGATAGATCACCGCGTGCTGATCGGGGATGCGTGGGTCCGGCAACTGGACCCGGCAGCTTTCGCGCGAGCCGATATAGATGGCCTCCTGGCCGCAGGCCACCTCGCCAACCATCGCACCGTTTTGGAGAACGATCAGGCGCATGTCGTGCTTCTCAACAGCGAACCGCCCCGGGGCGGACGCGCTCACCTGCCCTCGCGGACGTGCAGCCCGGCAGATCGAGGGTGGCTGACCGGAAAAAACGACCGGCACACCACCGTCCGGTTCGTCTCCAGCCCGTCATCCTAGCCTGTAGTTAGATCGGCAGCCAGTCCGGCCGAGTTTTTCCGCAGGGCCGGCGGTTTTCATCGTGGTGCCGGCAGGCGCGCGCCGGGTTTGTGACGTGCATTATTACCAGACGAGGCCGGCCGTTCGGCGGGTTCGTCGGCGAGAACCGCGTTTGACTTGCGCCGTCCGTTTCATACAATTCGGGCATCCGTTGGCGGCCGGGTTGCCGGCGGGTTGACTGGGGTCGTAGCTCAATTGGCTAGAGCATCGGACTGTCGATCCGAAGGTTGCGGGTTCGAGTCCCGTCGACCTCGATTCGGGAATCGAGCCCCACGCTCCGATCCGCTACTCTTCGTACTCTTCTGCGTATAGCTCCGGATGCATGCGCTCGCGGGCGGCCTCACGCACGCGACGCTCCTGGGCGTCCGCCCGCCGCTTCAGTAGGTGCCGAACGGTCAGGTTGGCCCCGATGCCGATGGCAATCCCGGGTGCCCCAGCTTTGTAGACCAGCAGACAGACCCCCCCGGCGCAAACCGCTGCGATGCCCGACGCGGCAAACCAACTGAACACCACCCAGATGGTGCGGGCCAGTTTCAGCTCGGCATCGCCGCGTTGCAGGATGCGGTCTGCCATTCCCGTCGCGACCACCGCCGCGAACGCCACGTACGTGGTTGAGACAGGCAGTCTAAAACCCGACGCCGTCGCGATCACGCTGGCCGATACCGCCAGGATCACACAAGCCCGCAGTGCGTCGTAGTGCGTGGTCTTACCGGCGGGCGTGACCTCCGGCAGCGGCGCCAGCACGGGACGCCGACCGCGAAAGCGCAGCAGGAACCGCGCCAGCCCGACGCACCAGCGCGGTGCCCAGAGGCGTACCTGATGGGCCATGCTCCCGGCGTGTACCGCCGCGCTGGTCACACGTTGGGCGTTGTGCGTCATCATCCCGAGCGCCATGAGCAACCCACACCCGGCCAAGGCCCACATGTTGATCGGGATCTTGGTGGCCTCGACCACGCCGGCGTCGCGGTGCTGGATCAGGTTCAGGGCGGCCAGCCCCGGCGCGGCGCAGTTGGCCAGGTCGTTCTGCCCGAAGGCGAACGCCATTGCGAACGTGCCGATGATGGCCAGGGCGGGAAACAGCCGCCTGGCGGCCCGTCTCCCGAAGGTGGCGAGCAGCGCGTGAATTATGACGCCGTACGCCATCCACAGCCCCAGCAGAACCACGATCGGGCCATAGGACTGAACGAACTCCTGATTAAGGTGCTTGACGAATCCGATGTGCTTCATCCCCTTGACCAGCATGAAGTAGGTCAGTACCGCCAGCATGCCGCCCCCGATCCAGCTCCCATGGGCCAACAGCACGGTCAGGTTTTTGGTCCGATCGCGAATCGCACCGCGCACCATCCGCTGGATGAAAAACGCCGCGATCCCGGTAATCACGATGGAGCACATGATGGCGGCAACGACTTTGCCGGCGGTCGGCCAGTTCACCACGCCGGCGCCGCCCACCGCGAACGCCGCTCCGGCCAATGAGAACACCAGGGTTGCCGTCGTGCTGACCGGCATGCCGAAGGCCGAGTAGCTGTAGAGCAGCACCGTGTCGACGATGTAGACGGCGACGTAGACCGAAAGGGCCTGTTCGATCCCGAGCTGGGTTGGGTCAAAGATGTTTCTGCGGACGGTATCTACGACGCCTGAGGACGCGGCGGCCCCGAGCACCACCGCAAAACCCGCCAGGTACACCGCCGCCCGACGAGTCAACACGCGCGCCCCGAACACCGCGTTGACCAGGTTGGCGGCGTCGTTGCGTCCGACCTCGACCGTGTCCCACAGCAACATGCCGACCGCGACCACGCCGACGCCAACCAGGAAGATGGGGGTGTGGGAGACTTGTCCGAGCAGCGGTTCGAGTGAACCGATCAGCGAGAGCGGCATGGTGCCACACGCCCCTTTTGCTTCTGCGCCGTCGCTCCGGCTGCGGTTACCGCGCCAACATTCGCCGCAGCCGTTCGGCCGTCTTGTCCGCGTGATTGGCCAAGGCCCCGAGGTTCTGGAAGATCCCGGACCAGAGGAAGATGTCGGTGGGCTTCAGCTCGTCTTCGAGCGCGAACAACTGCTGAGCCAGCTTGTACTGCAGCTTGTCCGCGACCCACTCCTCGTGCTCGGCCTCACCCACCAGGGCCAGGGCGTGTTTGCCGCGCGGACCGGCGAAATCCGCCTCCTCCACGTCTCTGAGCAGCCCCATGGCCTCGTAGAGCTTCTCGCAAACCTTCAGCGCCTGCCGCACGTAGGCCAGGATGTCGTCGGCCAGCGCTGCCGGCATCTCGAGCTGCTTGATTGTAAGCTGGACCGCCAGGTCTTCCGCGGTGTCGGCCAGCTCGTCCTGCACGTGTATGAACGCCAGCAGGTCGCCGCGATACACCGGGAGCGAAAACGCCGTCGGGATCGTCTTGCGGATCTCGGTCTTGACCTTGTCCGCCTCGTGCTCGGTCTTGAAGACCTCCTCGGTGAGTTGCCTGAGCCGCTCGTGCTCGCCGGCCCGCACACAATCGAACATCGGCATCACCAGGTCCACGCACGCGCGCACGTACTTCATGTGCTCGGCCAACGGCTCGAAGGGTGATTGTTCCTGCCAGTCGAAAATGCCCATCACGCCCTCCCTGTCACGTGCCCAAGATCCTCTTCCGCGACGTTACTGTTCCCATCCCACGGCAGGACACTTGGTCCGCAGTCCGGCGAGGTCGCCACGCGCGGCATCGTTACCGCTGGCACGCCCCCGGTCAAGCCTGGGGTTACCGCTCGGCGAATCGTGGGTCGTCGGCCGGCGGCGGTCAGGGACTACCCGGAGCAAGTCCACCGGGCGCACGCCGGATTGAAGAACCCGACGCGTGTTTACCTCCGCCGCCGGAGGATGCCGAACAGGACGCATAGCGCGCACAGCCCAGCCTGGGTGGCGGCCCGCACCAGCGCCGTCCACGCCCCGCCGTGAACTGGATCGCCGGGTATCAGCAGCCAAGCGGCCAGCGTCGTGCTCGCCAGCACCACGATTTGCACCGGGACCTGAATCCAGAACAGCCGCATATACGTGCTCATGGCCCCGAACACGACGGCCAGCAGCAGCACGCCCTGGGCCACGACGAGGATCAGGAATGCGTCGAAGTAATCCGCGTACTCCGGCGTGTACAGGGTTCGCAGCAACCACTTCCCGAACAGCAGCGCCGCGACCAGCATCGCGACACCCAGCGCAAGGGCCAGCCCGGTCAGCTTGGTTCCCAGGCGCACAAACGCGGCCAGGTCGGACCGGTAGCACTGCGCGACCCGGTTGCCCGCCGCCACGCAGGCTTGGTTGACGATCAGCGTGCCGGCCAGGGTGATGTAGGCCAGCGGCCCGAAATAGCCGAGCATCGCCTTGCCGTTGGCTTGGCCTTCAATGACGTACCGCGGGACGCTTTCGCAGAGCGTGATGAGCAGGACAACCAGGCCGAGCGGCAGAGTCTGCACCGCCAGTTTCCGCACCGCCGGCCAATCCCAGGACGGCTTGACGTCCGGGTGTCCCACCACGCGCCGCCGATCGAACAGCCAGAATACTAGTGCCCAGCCAACTACGTAGATCAGCACGGCCCAGGCCGTCGCGTTTGCGAGGCGCTCGCGGGCCGGGGCGTCCTGCCCGCTCCACAGCCGGCACAGGGGCAGCAGCACGGCGAACGGGGCGAGCATCGCCACGCCGCGCAAGACCGCCGACCAGGCCAACAGGCTCAGCCGCTCGCGCTTCTGGTACACGCCCCAATAGATTTCGGCCACGTGCTCGACGATCCGCCCGAGGCAGACGCCGGCCAGGATCATGAGGAACACCAGACTCGGCTCGGACCGTGCTTTGAAGGCGATGATCGGCAGCAGGACCGCCCCGGCGACGGCCATGCCGACGAAGCGCAGCGTCCGGTAGCATCCGAAGGAGAACTGGTTAGCCGCGTCCGCGACCAAGGCCCCGCGCAGTTGCAGGCCGAAGAACAGCACCACCGGTGCCGAGATCGCCAGCGCATAGTCAAACTGCCCGACGATCTCCGCCGTGGTGAACTTGGCCAGTAGCACCACGACGCCGAACCGGCACAGGTTGAACAGCCCGCCGCCCAGCACGGCATAGAGGATGTTCCGCCTGAGCGACGGTGGGCCGCTCGGCGGGACGACCGCGTCAACACCTGGCGGCGTGACGCCGGGCTCAGCTTCGCTTGCCGGGTGGTTCGATGACATCTCTACTCGCAGGCGGTGCAACGCTGATCGCGCCTATTCACCGGCCGCAGCGCGGAAAAGTCAACAATGCGGGATGATTTACGGCGTGGAAACGGGCCGACCGTCGACGCAATCGCGACTCGACCGTCCCCATTACGGGCAGATCTCAGCCCAGGTCGCTGGTGCGATTGCTGGTGCGAGAATCCCTTCTCGCACCCGCTTTGGCGCGCGTCGCTGCACCTTGGCGGGCCCCGCTTGACGCCTTCTCGCCAAATGCTACGGGCAGATATTGCCCCAGTTTTCCAAGAGGATGCCGAGATCGGCGTGGTCCGTCAGGCCGTCGCAGTTCAGGTCACCCTCGGCGGAGTTCTGCCAAGCCGCCAGCAGAATGCCCAAGTCAGCGTGGCTAACAACGCGATCGCACTCAAGATCGCCAGGGCAAGGTTGCGGACCGGTGCCGCCGAATTCGTAGGCGCCCATGTCCACGATCGGCGGGCAGCGACAGCCGGTATCGTCTGTATCCGGGTCGTCGAAAAAGCGCCCCTTGCCATCCAGATCGAGCGGCGTGATCTCGGTCACATCGCCATCGTCGTCGAGGTCGGCCCAATCACGAGGCAAGGCGCCGTTGCAGCCGGCATCGATACACGGCGAGGCGGGACTAAGGTGGTAGTCGTGCAGCTCATAACGGTCGCCGGCGTCAACCCACGACGCACCCCCCCGATCGGCCCAGGCGGTGATGGTGGTAGGCGTGTTGGCCACGATGACGAGTTGTAGAGGTTCCCATGACAAGCTCGTGTCCGGGTTGACGCAGGCCCCCACCCACTCATTCTCGCTCCAGGACGCATCTTCGTCGGTGAACTCAACCTGGTACGTGTCTGGGTTGTAGATCGCGTCGCTCGTCCACGTGCCGGACGGCCCACCCACAAGCGACGGATCGACGTCGATGTTGCCCTCGCCACCCCACCCACCTTCGACGCAGCTATATGTGACCGTCGTCGGGCCGTCAATTTGGCCGGGCGAATTCCCCCAAACGATAGAGTCGGCCAACACCATGTTGGCAGCGTAGTTGCGAATGGCGCGACCCCAGTAGCCCACGTTGGCGCTCACCGTGCAGTTGACTACCACGGTAGTCCCTCCGAAGAAGGAACCTATAGCCGGGGAAGAGCCAAACGAGTAGTTGCCCGCGAACAGGCAGTTGACGATGGTGGGGTTGCTGTCCCAAGCACTGGCGATGCCAGCGCCTTGGCCGGCTGCGTTCGCGGCCGAGGCGTAGTTGCCCACGAAGGCGCAGCCCATCACCGTCGGGCTTGCGCCTTCGTTATAAATCCCACCGCCCCACCAGGCATAGGCCCGGTTTGTGGTGAATACGCTGTCGGTGATCAGCGGGCTACTGTCGAAGTTCGCTATCCCGCCACCGCCCCAGGGCGCACAGTTAGCGCTAAACAGACAGTTGCCCACAGTTGGGCTACAAGCGCTGGTGTACATCCCGCCGCCGTAGTAATCGCCTCCGTTGAAGATGACCGCACAGTAGGTCACGTCCAGCATGTCGGCCTGATCGGCGTATATTGCACCCCCGTAGTCGGCGTCGTTTCTCGCGAAGGTACAGCCCGCCACCGTTGCCGCCGCGCCTTCAGCGACGGCCAGGCCACCACCGTCGTCCGCTTCGTTGCCCTCGAACGTGCAGTTCAGTACCGTGGCATTGCCGCCGGGGTCAGCGCAGAGTCCGCCGCCCGCTTGATTTGCCAAGTTGCCGGTGAAGGTCGATTCCCTTACTGTCCCCTGCCCGCACATCCCGCCGCCGCAATCACCGGCGAAGTTGGCGCTCAGGGCGCATCTGAGTAGTTCCGGTTGGCCGTGGGTGACGTGGATCCCACCGCCATTGTCTACCGCGAAGTTTCCCGTGAAGGTGCAGTCGATGAAGTGCGCATAGCCATTGTACACGAGGGCGCCAGCCCCGTCGCGGACTGCGAAATTGTCACGGAATGTACACCCAATCAGTTGCGGGCTGGAAGACGAGATGAAGATCCCGGCACCTGAATCCGAACTGGAGTTCCCGCTGAAAACGCAGTCGTCGAAAGTTGTGGCGCTGGATCGGTTGCGGACTCCACCGCCGTGGCGGTCTGCGCTGTTGTCCGTGATTATGCAGCTGATAAACGTTGAGCTACTGTCGTAGCAGTATACGCCCCCACCGCCGGCGTTGGAGTCATCGCCTGTTGCAGTGTTCTGCCCGATCACACAGTTGATGAACGTAGCGTTGCTCTCGCGCCCGCAGAACACGCCTCCTCCGCCCGCGTAGCGGCCGTGGGCATAGCCTCCGGCGTTCCCGACGATCGCGCAGGCGACGATGGTCGGACTACTGTCTCCATAGCAGTACAGGCCGCCACCAGCACCTCTGGCGTAGTTCGCCGTGAACGTGCAGCGACTCACGCTGGGGCTGCCTTGGTAGGAGTACATCCCGGCACCCTGCCGATCCCCACATGAGCCATCCGCGTTCCCCGCTGTCAGAGTGACGCCATCAAAGACGGCGGTATCCACGGTACCGCTGGCAGTGACGATATGGCAGCTATTCTCGTCGTAGTTGGCAAAGTCGGGGCCGTCGTCGCCGGCCAAATCGCCGCTGAGGATGGTCTCGTACAGCTCGATGTCGCGCGCGTCGGGGTCGGGCTCGGTGATGCCGGCGTAGCCGCCTTGCAGGGCGAGCCCGCTGAGGAGCTGGAACGTGGCCTCACGGTCGCCGGGGGTGACGTTGCCGGCTTCGTCCTGGTCCGGCTTGTACGTTCCCTGGGCGACGCGGATTTCGGTGATGCTCGGGTCACCGGCAGCCGTGTATAGCGCGTCCTGGAGGTATTTGAACGGCGTGTCCCAGCTCAGCCCGTCGCCGCCCGGCGGGGCATCGTCGTCCACGTAGAGAATCTGGGCCTCAGCCGCGGATGAGCACACTGCAACGGTGAGCGTGAGTACCAGGAGCCGTGCTGCCACGCAGCCAGCGCAAGCTTGCCGGTTCATCGCTTCCCTCCAGCGAGGCGTTCCACCCCAGTATACCAGAACGACACGGGCCCGGTCGAGGGCGTGAAGCGGACGTTCTGGGGCGCGCACCCTCACCCGCCGAGAGTCTTGGCTCGGTCGGACCGGACGAGCGTGTTGCGTGAGGGTTCGGCGTCGCTGCTCGACAGCGCTTTGAGAGCGCTTACGGCAGCGGCACGTCGTTGAACTCGACCTCGATCTCCGTCTCTTCGAGTTCCGGGTAGAGCTGGATCACCATCTGCGAATCCACGTCGAGCTTGCCGCGCGAAACCTGGTAAACCATGCAGTCCTCGTCGGCGTTCGTCTTCATGGGGCGCGGCCGCGTGAGCATGGGCTTCATCCACGCGTCGCAGAACTCCACGCCGCGCACGTGATCCTCCTTCGTTAGGAACTGCAGCGAGATGAACATGTCGCGCGGCGGCACGCTGCGCGGATCACCTGCCGGCATCACGCGGATTTCGATGCCGAGCTCTTTCAGCCGCGGGTGGACGATGATCGTGCCCAGGAGTTGACGGGGATTGACGATGGTGATCTCTTCCATGTCCGTCGCATACAGCACGCGGACGGTGCCTTTCATCTTGGCAATCGTGGCCGCGTTGCGGGCGGCGGATTCGAGCTTGGACACCAGCCTGATCCCGCCGCGCATGATCACCTCGGGCGTGACTTGCACCGGGCCCAGGCTGGTGCGTTTTTTCTCGTCATAGGTGTCCGGGCCGATGAGTGATTTGCCGGTCTCGTCGACCACCTCAGTGAAGATCACGTTTCCGACCTTGACCACCTCTTTCAGTCGTGCCCCGGCCATGACCATGCCCAGGCTCAACTGTGATCGGCTCGGGCGGTCCACTTTCGGGCCCAGGTACGATTCGCGTATTTCCTGGATGCCGACCAACTCGACCCGCATGGGCCCCTCCTGTGTCGTGGGGGCCGTGGTGGCCTGCGGGGTCTCGGCCTGGACAGTTACGGAAGGATCAGCCTGCTGCAACAACAGGCAAAAGCACCAGTACCACATCTCCACCTCTCCCGGGTGTGTCTGACTCAATAACCTCGTAAACCGGGCCGACCGAGCCAGGCGCTCGACCGCCGAACCCCTAACGCTTCGTCAGCCCACGCAACAATGCCTCCACATAATCCCGCCCCTGCCGCATGGCGTCAATGCCGGCAGCGGCGGCATCTCGTCGAATCGTCAGCGCCCCGCCATAGCCCCCTTCGGCCAGCCGTCCGAGCACGGCGGGAAAATCCACCTCCCCCTCACCGTATGCCACCTCCTCGACGCGGCTGCCCGCCCGCCGTACGTCGCGTAGGTGCACCATGCCGACCAGCCCCGCGAGCCCGGGGGGGTAGTCGGGCGCCGGCTGCCACGTCCCGGAATCCAGAGCGATCCACAGCTTGGGGCAGTCCAGCGAGCGCAGATGCTCGGCGACCAGCGCGGGGTCATCCCGGCCCGACTGGATGGCGACGGCTACCCCGTACCGGTCTGCCAGCTCGGCGACCACCCCGAGCATTTCCTCCGCCAGCGGTCGGCTCGACTCGTCGGCGAAGCCGCAGAGGCGTGTGGCCGCCGTCGGCACCCGAAGCTCGGCACAGAGTCCCAGCGTGCGGCGCAGCTCGTCCGCCCGCTGATCCGCCGATTGCCGATCCGCCAGGCCGAGGCCGGGGAACTCGGCGGCGAGCGCGTCCAGATTCAAGCCCAGGTCGCGCAGATAGCGTGTCAGGTGTCGGCCCGCGCTGCGTGAAAACTCGCGCGGGTCCAACTCGCCCGCCGCCCCCGCCTGCACAATACGGAACCCGTCCCCACAGGCGCTTTGCAGGGCGCTCTTGAGTCCCTGTCGGTAGGAATCCACCCAGGCCGCAACCGGTGCTGTCGCGGGCGGCATGTCAATCGGCCAGCAGCTTCTCGGTGACTTCCCGCAGCCGATCCATGCGGAACGGTTTGGTTATGTACCCGTCCACACCGAGGTTCTCGGCGTACTGCCGATGGCGGCGCCCCTCGTTTCCGGTGATCATGATAATGCGCGGTCCTTCGCTGCGTGGTCGCTTTTGGCGGAGCCTCTCGAGCACCAGGAAGCCGCTCTTCTGGGGGAGCATGATGTCGAGGATGACCAAGTCGGGCTCTTTCTCCTCGGCGAGCGAGACGGCGGTGTTGCCATCGCCGGCGCTGTCCACCGTAGCGCCCATGTCGCTGAGCACCGTGCTGATGGCCATCACGATGTCCGGGTCGTCATCGACCACGAGAATCCGCTTGTCTTTCAGTGTCGCGGCCACGGCTGTCTCCTGTGCGCCTGGGCTAACCGCCACAAGTATAATACTAGTGCTGCCGGCACACAACCGCCCCAGTAGTTCCCTGGTTCCGGGAAGCGGACTGGGTTCTCAGGAAGACTCGTACGCAGCCCCGGGCGGCTTGTCGATCGTCGGGTTCACGGTCGCGCCGCCCCCGAGCCGGCAGGCGTGGACAAGCTGTAAGCCGCTCGATTACAATGGGTTACGGAAGCTGGCCTTCGAGACGCCGCGCGTGCGACCGGCCCCGTCCGCACGGGTTGCCGGCCCGCAGCGCTCGAACGCCGCTGGTTCTTCAACGCACGGAGCCAAAACCATGAGAGAAACGCGTCACAACTTCTGGGTCGGGTTGTTTGTCCTGTGTGGTCTGGTGGCGCTGGGTGCGCTCATCGTCCTGTTCGGACAAGGGCCGACGTGGCTGATCGGCGGAGACAGATACACGCTGAACATCTTCTTCGACTACGCCTCCGGCATCCGCGCGGGCACCCAGGTAACCGTGTCGGGAAAGGAAATCGGCCGCGTAACGGACGTCGAATTCAGAGACCCCAATAACCTGCCGCTCGGCGTCAAGGTCGTGGTCGCGATCGAGAATCGGTACGAGCTTTCGCGCGGAAGTCGGGCCGAGACGTTCCAGGCGGGGTTCCTCGCGGGCGGACGGCCTCCCATTTCTATCATTCCCGGGCCGTCCGACGCCATTCCCCTGCAACCCGGGGAGGAGCTTCGCGGCGTAATCCGCAGCGCCACGGATTCGATCTTCCCCACCGGCGTCGTTGACACGTTCGAGAAGTCGGCCACCCAGATTGGCGAGGCCGCCGACGCATTGAAGCCGGTCTTGGTAGACCTGCACGAAATTATGCAGCCGCGCAGCACCGGGGAGGTGGACATGCCGGGTGGACCGCCCGGGAACCTCTCCACGGCCATGGCCCGGATCGATGGCACGCTCCGAAACGTGAACGACATGATCGGCGACCCCGAGGTGCAGCAACAGGTCAAGGACTCCGTCGCCAACATCCATGAAATAACGGAGGATGGGAAAATCGTTCTTGCCGACCTGAAAGAGGCGGCCACGGGCGTCAAGGAGGTCGTCGCCGATGCCAAGACTCTGGTGGGCAACGGTCAAACCTCGCTGCGAAAGATGGACGGCCACATGGACCGCCTCGCGCGCAAGGGCGTGGACTTCTTCGAGGGTGGCAGCCGTGTGCTCGACGAAGTCCATCTGACCACCCAGCACATCAACCAGGGTGAAGGGACCGTCGGCAGGCTGATGACGGATGCGAAGCTCTACGAAGCTATGGTGCTCACATTCCGGCGCCTGGCCGAGACGATCGAGGAGTTACGTCTGCTGGTGAAGGATTGGCAAGAACGCGGGCTCAAGACCAGACTCTGACCTATCTGCGGATGGCCTGGGGCGGTAGCGCGGTTTTCCGCACTTGGGCTGGGGTGCTGCTTGCAGGCGGGCGCCTCTGGGCATGCCAATGTCGCTAGCGGACGGGCTTTAGAGCGAAAGCGTGGGGATTCGCGGCCTCACCCGGGCCGGTCGTCCGCCGGAACGGATTTTGCTAAACTCCTCCCTGTGTGCGGCCGACGGGGCGCTTCCCGGTCTGCTGGGAAGCGCGGCGGCAAGGCGGGCCCCCTTGGTCGCAGTCCAAACGTGCGGTTAACAGGTGTGACATGACCGAAGTGACCATACACGGACGGGGCGGTCAAGGGGGGGTCACGCTCGCCAAGCTCATCGCCACCGCCTACTTCCTGCGCGGCAAGTACGTCCAGGCGTTCGGCGTGTACGCGGCGGAGCGTTCCGGGGCGCCTTTGCAGGCTTACGTCCGCGTCGATGACGAGGAGATCACCAACCATAACCAGATCTACGAGCCCGACCACGTCATTGTCATCGATCGAAAGCTGATCGCACCTACTGCGCTCACCGGTCTCAAGCCGGACGGCTGGGCGATCCTGAATACGCCCGAGTCTCCCGACGCCTTCGTCGAGCAGTTCCCGGGGCGCAACGTGGCAACTGTGGACGCCACCGCCATCGCCGTGGCCAACAAGCTCGGCACGCGGGCGGTACCCATCGTTAACACCACCGTCCTGGGCGCCGTAGCCCGCATCTTCGAGCTGAGTTTGGAGGACGTCGAAGCCGCGCTGGCCGACCTCAAGTTCGGCGGCGGAAACGTGACCGCCGCACGCGAGGCCTATGAGCACGTTCAGCGCAAGAGGTTGAAGGGCAAGCGCGTCGCCGTCGCGGGGCCGCCCAAGCCCGATCACGTCGCCGGCTTGTTCGATAAGGAGGTCGGTGATCGGCCGAAGATTCGGACGGGGATGTGGGCCACTCGCCACCCCGATCGTCATCGGTTGCTCTCGCCGTGCGCAAACGCGTGCCCGGCCGGCAACGACGTGCAGGGCTTCATCGCGGCGGTGAGCGAGAAGGACTACACCAAAGCCCTGGAGATCATTCTCGAGACGTCTCCCCTCCCGGGGATTTGCGGCCGCGTGTGTCCCGCGCCGTGCATGGAGGCGTGCAACCGCGCCTTGTACGACGAGCCGGTGGACATCCGCGAGATCGAGCGCTACGTCTCCGAGCACGGAACCTGGCCCTCGGCCTCCCAGCCGCGGCGCGAGCAGCGCATCGCCGTGGTCGGCTCCGGCCCCGCCGGGCTGAGCTGCGTATATCACCTGGCCAAGCTCGGCTACCCCGTCACGTTGTTCGAGGCGGATGACGAGCTGGGCGGCGTGATGCGCACCGGCATCCCCTCATACCGCCTCCCACGCGACGTGCTCGATAAGGAGATCGGCTTCATCATCAGTCACGGCGTGACCGTCAAGACCGGCCAGCGCATCGAACGATCCGACTTGCTGGCCCTGTCTCGGGAGTTCGCCGCGGTTTTCGTGGCCACCGGGTTGCAGGAGCTGCGCGCGTTGGATTTGGGACGTACGGCGGACGAGCTGGTGGTGCAGGGGATCGACTTTCTCGATCGCGCCCGCCATGGGCTGGAATCGACCCGCGACCAGCGTGTGGTTGTGGTCGGTGGCGGCAACACGGCCATGGACGCCGCCCGCACCGCCTGGCGCCTCGGCGCGCGCGCGGTGCGCGTGATCTACCGCCGCACGCGCGCCGAGATGCCCGCCATCAAGGAAGAAATCGACGAGGCCCTGGAAGAGGGAATTGCCCTAAACGAGCTGGTGAACCCCGTGCGGCTTCGAAAGGACAGCGGCAGTGCGATCCTGACCTGCACGCGCATGAAGCTCGGCGAGCCGGATGAGTCGGGTCGTCCCCGGCCGATCCCCGATACCAGCGCAGACGCCCTGTTTGACCTGCCTTGTGAGCGGGTGATTCTCGCTTTGGGTCAGTCGGCCGACCTGGCGGTTCTGCCGGAGGGCGCCGAGGTCCGTCACGAGAAGGCCTTGCTGGGCTTGACCGGCGCGCCCGTCTTCCTCGGCGGCGACCTGGCCGCCAACGAAGGGACCGTCACCGCGGCCATCGGCAGCGGGAAAAAGGCCGCCTGGCACATCCACCGCACACTGACCGGCGAAGACCTGTTCCCGACGCTGCCGGAGCAGATTGCCACCCCGGAAGTCATGCATATGCACGTCTTCTCACACGTCCCGCGCGAGCGGGCGGCACACATCCCGCCCGACGAGCGCCGTACCAGCTTCACGGAGGTACGCCTGGGGCTGGTGGACGAACCGGGGCACGAGGCGGCGGTCGCCGAAGCCGAGCGCTGCTTCAGTTGCGGGGTGTGCGATTTCTGTGACCGGTGTGTGACCCACTGCCCCGAGGGGATTCTGGTGCGCGACGGGGACGGATATCGCTTCGACTACGACTACTGCAAGGGCTGCGGCTTGTGTGTGTCGCAGTGTCCGCGGGGCGTGAATTTCATGGCGGAACTATAGCGGGGGTAGGGCGGGCATCTTGCCCGCCGCCAGCAGGAGGCCGCTTATGGCACGGGCACTCGTGACCGGAAACTACGCCGCCGGACACGCCCTCGCCCTCGCCGGCGAGGCGAACCGCACGGCGCGCGGCTGCGCCTGCGGCGCATACCCGATTACGCCGCAAAGCGAGATCATCGAGTACCTGCGCGGGTTCAAGTTCACCAAGGGATACGTCGTCCCGGTTGAATCCGAGCACAGCGCCATGGCGGTGTGCATGGGGGCGTCGCTGGGCGGGGCTCGTGCCTTCACCGCCAGCTCGGCGAACGGGCTGGCGTACATGAACGAGAACATCTTTGCCGCCGGCTACTATCGCCTGCCGATCGTGCTGATCGCGGTAAACCGCACGCTCGGGCCGCCGTGGAACATCTGGGTGGATCAGGGCGACAGCCTGGCTCTACGCGACGCCGCCATGTTGCAGTTCTATAGCGAGTCGCACCAGGAGCTGGTGGACACGATCCTGGTGGCGTTCCGCGTGGCCGAAGATCAGCGGGTCTTGTTGCCGGCCATGGTCGCGCTGGACGGTTTCGTCGTCTCGCACACGCAGATGATCGTCGATTTCCCGGAGCAGGAGCTGGTCGATCGTTACCTGCCGGCGTGTGAGGTTCCGCACCGGCTGCGGCCCGATCATCCCACGACCATCGGCGGGTTGACCTGGCCGCGCGAGACCGAGCACCACCGGCACGAGATCCAGGACGCGATGGAACGCGTTCCGGAGGTGCTGGAGGAAGCGCTCGACGAGTTTGAGCAGGTCTTCGGTCGCCGGCCGATCGGCGCGCTATCCGCCGAGCACACCGCCGATGCCGAGATGGTCCTGGTCGCCTGCAACACCATGGCCCGCACGCTGCGCCGGGTAGTCGCAGAGCGGCGCGCGAAGGGGCAGCCCATCGGCATGATCAACCACAAGCTCTTCCGGCCCTACCCGCGGGCTGAATTGCTGAAGGCCATCGGTTCGGCGAAGAAGATCGGCGTGCTGGACCGCAACCACTCGCCCGGCTCGGGCGGCATCTTCTGGCAGGAAATCATGACCACGCTGCGCGAGCGGCCCGACGTGCTGGTCCAGGACTACTTGGTCGGGCTCGGCGGCGGCGACGTCACGCCAAAGAACATCAACAACATCATCGATGACCTAGCCCAGCGCGAGGAAGCGGACGAGCCCATCTGGAAAGAGGTGGCGGCATGAGCACTTCCGTGATACCGCAAGAGCAAATGCCAGGCGACCGCCTGCTGCGGCCCGGCAACACCAACTGCGCCGGCTGCGGCATGTCGCTGGGCCTGCAAATGATTGAACAGGCCCTGGACGGCGAGGTTCCCATGCTCGTCATTCCGGCCTGCTGCGGGATCGTCGCCGCCGGAGCGTTTCCCACCACCGCATTCGGCGCCCCCGTGGCGGCGTCCACGTTCGCCAGCGCGGCCGCGGTCGCCACCGGGCTGTCCGTCGTCGCCCAGTTGAACGCCGAAACCCATCCCACCATGTGCTGGACCGGCGACGGCGGTACCTACGACATCGGCATCGCCACAGTCTCGGGCGCCGCCGAACGCAACGACGACATCATGTACTTCTGCTACGACAACGAGATCTACAGCAACACCGGTGGCCAACGCAGCGGCGCCACGCCCGAGGGCGTCAAGACCACCACCACGCCGTTCGGCAAGGTCGAGCGCAAGAAAGACATGATGGCAATCATGGCGGCGCACCACATTCCCTATGCCGCCACGCTCTCGGTCGCGCACCGCGACGACTTCATCCGCAAGGTGCGCACGGCCCGCGCGCTGCGGGGTTTCCGCTTCCTGCTCATGCTCTCGCCCTGTCCGACCGGCTGGAAGTCCGAGCCGGACGAGAGCATCGATCTGATCCGCTACGCCGTCGGCTGCGGGCTGTTCCCCGTGTACGAGGTCTTCGACGGAGTGCGTTACCGCATCAACTTCCGCCCGGACGGCACGCCGCTCGAGGAGTACACCTCACGTCAGCGGCGGTACAAATCCGAGACGATCGACCCGCAGCACATCCAGCAGGCCATCGACGCCCAGTGGACGTACCTGGAAGGAATGGCCAAAGCCTTCCCGGCGGACGCAGATAACCGCAGAGGCGCCGAGAGCGCCGAGAGCGCCAAGAACGCAGAGCCAGAGTAACAAGGTCACAAGGCACGCCGGGTGGCACTGGTGGCTTGCCCCGGGTGCCACTGGTGGCTTGCCCACCAGTGCGCGGCGCCGCGGCGGCACGCAGCCCGGGTAGCGTGGGCGTCTCGCCCGCAATGTAGTGGGTAGCGTGGGCGTCTCGCCCGCGAATCAGCGCCAGAGGGTTCAGGGTTCGGGGTTCAGGATGTAGCGTCCGGTCTCCGTGCCGGACGTAGGGTTCACGGTTCGATGCGTGCCACCGCTGTGCCTGCCCTGGGCGCAGGTGAAGGCTTAGCAGTGGTCCACCATGGGACACAGTCGACGCGCCAAGCACTGCTCGCAGAGCAGTGGCACCTGGCGTGTCAGCGGGCCGGGTCGGACTCCCGCGAGCTATCCGTGGATTCTACTGCCGCCAAGTAGTCGTCAACGGATGCAAACGTCGCGATTCCTCCGACTTCGGTGCGCAGCTTCTTTTGAACGCGCGGTGACAGGCACTGCCACAGTCGCTCCGCTGCTTCCTGACAGTTCTTCCCTTTGTTGACCACGCATATCTGTCCGAGACCCGGTGTCTCGGTCGGAAACCACTCTTCGGAGGCGGCGCGCACAAGCGATCGAAGGTGCGTGTCTGTAGGTGCGAAGGAAACGCCCATGAAGACCCAGCGGGGCGCGAGCCTGAGTGCGCGAAATGCCTGGAGCCACATGAGCCTGAGCTTGGGAAACCGATCGAATGGCTTCCCGGCGACCGGCGGGATAATCACCGTCTCTGGGACGCTCGCGCACGCGGCGCAGTGCCATTGTTCCGCCCCATCGACCATGTCTGGCCGTTGACGGTCCGTCGACTCGATGTACCTGTGGTTAGGGCACATGGGTTCAGGGCACGACCGCCAGTCGACCGACCCGTGCAGTTTCGCGAAGTACCCTCTGGTTCTGGGCTGGACGTCGACGAGCATCTGTGGGTTGCTAAGATAACCTGGGGTGGGCAGCCCGATGTAATAGCCGAGGAGGCGAGCGCGTTCGTCCGGCAGAGGCCTCTCTCCAGCACCTATCGTCCAGTGGCGCTCAATCATGGTGTCGTAGTTGAGCGTTACGATCGAGTCCCTCAACCGCAGAGTGTTGAGGAGTCGGCGCACCATTGGGCACTCATCTTCGCCCACCTCCACGATGCGCAAGCGGAGAACGACGTACAACAGCAGCAGCTTGTAGTCGCGCTGCAAGTCCGTCCCCTCCGGTGGCGGCGCCATAGCGATGCCCTCTGGCGCCACGCTCCGAAATTGCGGATCTTTGAACGGCAGAACACGATCGACGTACGCAACGTCGCGGTTGCTCCAAGGCCCGCCAATGCCCGCAGTGCGCTCGTACAGATCGGTCATCACGGATTCCAGGTTCAACGATGTCAAAGCGCCGTACCTCGCTTCTATTCGCCCCAGGAGTTCCTGAAAATCGCGATGATTGGAAACAGGAATAGTACCCCTTTCGTTCAGCTTACCCCGGCAGTAAATGCGCGCATCACGCGACAGAAATCCCTCGGCCGTCGGAAGCTCGTACTTGCTGGCCTTACTGAATCCGGCGCCGAGGAAGTAGCATATCTCCGAGGAGGGGGGAAGCGGGCGCAGGTTGTTCTTCTCGGTTGGGGCCATAGCTTGTCACCTGCTGCGCTCTGCGGATCAGTTCGTGTAGGCCTACCGCGTCCCCAGAAATCCGTCAAGGCCGGGTGGCACTCTTCGAACCGCAGACGCTTCTCCGTGTACCACTGCTCTCAGCAGTGTCTTCTCTCACGCGAACGGATCATCCATCCACAGCGTCGCCTGGGTCCCCGCGCCGGCCCCTGAAGCCTGAACCCCGAACCCCGAACCCCCCTATTTGTCCTCTCGTAGCTGTCAAATGGACTGGTAGAACAGTAGCGGGT
>CAZNFA010000023.1:0-65054 GCA_964572345.1 uncultured Planctomycetales bacterium | reverse complement strand
GGCGAGAACGAAAAGATGAAGATGTTTACAGCACTGGTCGATGACCCGACCTACAAGGCTGGACGCATCGCTTTGGCCGACCGATGTAGAAGCGCGGCAGCCCGGTCGTGGCCCGTCGAGGGGCATATCATTGAGTGTGACGGTAGATGTAACCGAACAACCCGAAGCCGTTCGGCACGCGAGCTTTGCCCCCGGCCGGTTCCCCGCCGACTGGGACGCGGCCGCGTATGCGTTGCACTGCCAGGCCTGGCCCACGGCCTGGGAAGGGCAACTCACTCCCGAGCGGTTCGTCGCCGAGCTCAACAGCGACCACGTTGACGTGCTATACCAACCTGACGGGAAGGAGGGCGGCAGCCCCGGCGAGCTGCTGGCATTCGTCAAGTGGAAGGCGACCGAGCGTTTTCACCTGAGCCGCGATGAGCTCTCGGACCCCGGGCTGGAATCGCTGCCTGCCGCCCCGCCGGCCGGCTACGTCTGTGCCTACGAGATCAACGCGACTTCCGACCGGCAATGGGGGGGCTTGGGCCGTCGGCTGCTCAGCGAAACGCTTCGAGGCTGGGAGCGGACGCACGCCAACGCCGTGTTCTGCACATACTCCCCCAAGCGCGGGCTGACGACGGCCCTCCGCCACCTGACCGAGACCGAGCAGTATGGCCGGCCGGCGCTGGAGGCGTTCGCCCACCGAGCCGGAGCCGCCGCGTCACGCCATATCGACGATTGGGTGACCCGCCTGGGGCAGCCGCTCGATACCTTCATCCGCCGAGAGGTCATCCCCATCCCCGACCAGCGGATCATGCAACATCTGGCCGGGTTGGCCGAGCGATACGGGCGGGACGTAATCGACGGGGTGGTGGCGGCGATAGGGCTGGCGTACAACTTCGTGCTGCGGGCCCGTTCCGGCCAGCCGGCCTGCGGACCGGCCGCCTTTCACCGGGCGCTGGGAGCCGAGCACTGGCGGCAGTATCCCGCCAGCGCCTTGAACTGCGCCGACGCACTCGGCCTGGTCGATCACTGGCGTTACAGCCACGACCCGGCCCGGCGGGAGACGTGTGCCCGGCTGTTCAAGGAACGGCAGACGCGCTCTGCCGAACGGGATGCCGACCCCCGTCGTCTGATCGTGTTGGCCTAATCACGCTCGACGGCGGCAAGCACGCCCGCTGACCCCGCGAGGCCTGAGCGGGAGGAGTCTGCGTGTTGGACACGCCGGCCGGGCCAATGGCGCCGCCACTCAAGTTGTTGGTGAGGCGGTGAGTTCGGGATAGGCAGCGTCCGTGGCCCGGCAGGCCAGGCAGTTCCTACCTTGACGCTTGGCCGTGTACATGACCTGGTCGGCTGCCTCGAGCAAGCGGTCGGCCTCCCAGTCAGCTTCCCACTGGGCCACGCCGAGACTGGCAGTGATCGGCAGAGGGGCCCCGCGGAACAGGGCGGCGTCGGTGCGAATCGCGCTCAGGATGCGTTGGGCTACTTGCTGCGCACCGGGCAGGTCGGCGGTGGGCAGGACCACGACGAATTCGTCGCCGCCCATTCGGGCCGCCGAGTCGATTTGCCGCAACGCCGACACGATCTTGCGGGCGACGTGTTGCAGGACGGCGTCGCCGGCCGGATGTCCGGCGCGATCGTTGACGTCTTTCAGCCCGTCCAGGTCGATGAGGATCAGCGACAGCGGGCTGCCGAAGCGCCGGACCCGGTGGATCTCCTTCTTGAGCGTCTCGGTGAGCCAGCGGTGGTTGAACAGCCCGGTCAGGCTATCCACGCGGGCCTCGGTCCGCACCCGTTCGTATACCCGGGCGTGCTGCAACGACCGGGCCAGGAAGGCGAAAGTCTCCTGCCATGGCAGGTGGTCCACGGTTTCAGCGGTGGGCGCTCGTCGGCTGAAATTGAGGACGCCCTGCAGCTCACCGTCACTCATCAACGGGGCGCTGACACAAGCTCCGTCGGGATAGTGATCGGCGTGCTGGGGGCGTCGTAGGCCGTGGGCGCGGTACGCCTGCTCGACCTCGTCGGTGACCAGCACGCGGCCGGCCTGGGCCACGGCCACCATCAGGTGGTCGCGGTAGTCGTCCATGCGAACCGCCAGGTCGATCTGCCGCGTGTGGTTGCTCTCGGCGAGGCTGAGCACGCGTGGCTGCGGCTCGTGCAGATAGAGCGAGACGTCGGCGTAGCCCAGGCGGGCTGGCAGCCGGGCAATCAACCTGCCGCACAGCTCCGACAGCGATAGCTCCTGAAACTCCAGCAGCCAGACGGGCAGATCGGTGCGGCGCTCGGGCGGTTGGTCGCTCGGTCCGCCTTCGGCGGGTTGGGCGCTAAGCGTGACGCCGGCCCACAGAACCTCCAACACCGCCCTGGTGCACGGCTTGCGGATGAACAACCCCGGCGGCAGAGCCCCCCGCGGATGCCGCGCTGACGAGTAGAAATACACTACGCGGTGCCCCGCGGAATGCCGCAGCGGGCGCGAGGCGTAGTCCAGGTCTACCCAGCACTGCCTGGCGTGGGGGGGCTGCTCGACGTGGAGCTCGTCGGGCAGCAGGCATTGGAGCCCTGCCGCCGCCGGGCGATGCCGTGATACCTGCTCGCGCAGTTGCGGGTCACGGGTTATGAGGAGTACGTCTGCACTCTTATCGGACATCGCGCACCCGCCGACCGCCCATTTCCCTTGTCTATCGGACGCGCCGCTGGAACAGCTACAGGCTGGTTGATCTGGTCGCGGACCGGGCGGACTTTTGATGCACGTCTTTCGCCCGGCCTTCCGATAGGAAAAGTGTTGCCGCGGGCGCGGGTTCCCTGCCCCGCGGTCTTGGCAGGATGCGCGGTCCGGGCGTCTGGCAAGGGCGTCCCGGGTAACAGGCTTAGGATGAGCTGGATGCGTCCCTTCCGCACTTTGGCCGGTCTCTTCGCGGGACGTTGGCAGATCCCCCTGGCGGTTTGCGCCGTCGTCCTGGCCAGCGCGACGCTCTATCGCCTCAAGCCCGCCGGGCGGCCGGTCGTCTTTGATGCCCTGCTGGCCGACGTCATCGCGTTGAAGGAAGCCGGGGCACTCGTCGAGGCCGCTGACGCGGTCGCCAACCTGTTGCAGATGGATCTGCCACCCCGGCAGCGGGTCATCCTGCACGACTACCTGGCGGAGATCGTCTACCGGCAGGAAGCGGCCCAGCTGCGCCCGAACCTCAAGAACGTTCGGTTACTGCTGTTTCACCACGAGACCGCGGCACGGCTCGGGCAGGTGCAGGATACCGCCAGACGCCTTCGGGGCGGGCGTATCCAGGAGTGGCTCGGAAAGCAGCGCGCGGCAATCAAGGCCTATCGTCGGGTGCTCAAGCAAGACCCACCGGCCGGTGAACGGCGGGAAGCCTTGCAAGGGCTCGTGCGTCTGCTGGGCCTCGAGGACCCGGATGAGAAAGCCGAACGCCGGCGCTGCTTGGAGCTTCTTCTCGCCGATGAGGCTCTTTCGGACGCCTATCTGTGGTGGGCATTGCAGCAGGCGGTCCAGCACGCGCTGGACCAGGATCGTCCGCAACTCGCAAGCCAACTGCTGAACCAATACGGCAAGCGCCTCAAGCGCTCCGACCTGAAGGGCTATCACGGTTACCTGCAGGCTTGGATCCTGGTACACGAGCGGCGGTACGAGGAGGCCGAACCACTCATCCGCTGGATCGACGAATGGGTGGCCGGCCGTGGTCGGGTGGATAGCGAGCTGGACCGTTTCGGGTATCTGCCGGCGATGTGCCGCTACCTCCTGGGGCGAATCGACCTCGGCGAGCAGCGTCCGCAAGACGCCCTGGCCAAGTTCGAGAGAGCACGCCGGATCCAGCCGCACGGCGATCTGCCGGTAGTGGCGACGATCGGCTACGGCCGGGCGCTGGCGATGTTGGAGCGGCATGGCGCGGCCTGTCAGGTGCTGCGTGACATGATCGGGCGTTTGGGAGGGGATGGCAGGCGGCAACGCGGCCTAGGCCGGGTCCACGACACACTGCTGAAGCTCAGCGAACAGCGCCTGGTCCGGGAGGACTACGACAACGCGATCGCCTACCTCGACCTGGCCCTCGAGTCGTTCCCACAGGACCCTGGCGAGCGTCGGCTGGATCTGCTGGAAGGGTTGGGCAAGCTGCACGAGAAGGCCGCCCTGCGGGCCGAAGACGCCGACCTGCACCAAGCCCACCACGTCATCGCCGCCCGCTGTCTGGAGCAGGTAGCCGAGCGGACCGTCCTGGACGAGTCGCGTCACGCCGCCCTGCTGTGGTCGGCCGCCCAGCAATATGACCAGGCCGGTCGCCTGCGCGACGCCCGCCGGTTGCTAGTCCGGTTCGTCGAGGGTCGCGAGGCTGATTCCCGTCTGCCGCAAGCGTCGCTGCAGATCGGCCAGGCCTACGAGGCCGAAGGGCAGTTGGAGGCCGCCCTCGACTGGTACCAGGCGGTCATCAACTCGTACCCCAAGCTGGAAGAGGCGGCGCGCGGCAAACTGCTCAGCGCGAGTTGCCTGATGGTCCTGGGCCAAGACCGCTGGCCGCGGGCCGAGTCGCTGTTGAGAGGGTTGCTCGAAGATGAGCACATCGCGCCCGATGCCGCCGTGTTCCGCGATGGGCTACTGGCCTTGTGCAATCTGTTGTATCAGCGGCAGCGCTACGCCGAGCTGATCAGCCGGCTCGAGGAATTCCTCGTCCTCTATCCGGACGATGCCCAGCACATCCCCAGTCGCTTCACGCTGGCGGACGCCTATCGGCAAAGCGCCTACATGTTGCGTGACCATCCAGCGGCGGGCGCGCCGGCGGCGCAAGTGCGGGCGAAGAGTCGGGCCCGGTTTCGGCGCGCGGCGGAGATGTTCGCGCGCTTCCTGGGGGAGGTTCGCGTGCTGTCCGCTGCCGACGGGCGCTGGTCGCTTTACGAGCGTTTGTCGCTGTTCTACCGGGGTGACTGTCTGTTCGAGTTGAACGAGGCAGAGACGCTTGAAGAGGCCTTGGCGGTCTACCGCGAGGCGGCCGCCCGTTATGAGGCCCAGCCGGCCGCCCTGACGGCCCAGGTGCAGGTCGCCAACATCTATCTGCGGCAGGGGAAGCTGCGCGAGGCCGTCCGCGCCGTGGAGCGGGCGCGCTGGATGCTGCGCGGCATTCCGGACGAGGCTTTCGAGCAGTATGCCGACGGGACCGATCGCGCCTATTGGGACCGCTATTTCACCACAGTCTCTTCGTCGCAGCTTTTCCAAGACGCGTTTGTGGGCCGGCTGCGGTAGCCGTACCGCACGTGTTAGGAGTTTGTAGCATGGAAGACGCCCTCAGCCAGCTTGATACGAACCGTCTGATCCACCTGCTGGGGCAGCAGCGGGAACTGTACCTCCAGCTACGCGACCTGAGCGACCGGCAACGCGCGCTGATCGCCAGCGACAGCCCGGACTTGTTGTTGAGCATCCTGCGCGATCGGCAGACGCTGGTCGCCGCCCTGGTGCAGCTCAACGAGCAGTTGGCGCCCTACCGCCGCGACTGGGAGGCCGTGCAGGCCACACTCTCCGACGACATGCGCCAACAGGCCGCGCAGTTGCTGGAGGAGATCAACGATCTGCTGCGCAACATCCTGCGGGTGGACCAGGAAGACGGAGCGCTGCTGTCGGCCCGCAAGCAGGCCGTGGCGCAGTCGCTCAGCGAGGTCTCCGGCGGACGGACGGCCAACGCCGCCTACGCACGCCAGGGCCCGGCCCAAGGAACCGCGACTTCCGCCGACCTGACGGGTTAACCGGCCGCGCCGCGGCCTGACGGCAACCGTTTATGGACAGGACGATGTCCAGCCAAGCGATGCAACCCGGGCAAGCGACCCCCGCCGACGACGAGCTCGGCGCGGTGTTACGCGACTATCTGAACGTCGCCGAGCGCTTGCAGCGCACGCACGAGGCGCTGCAAGGGGAGGTGGTCCGTCTGCGGCGTGAGTTGGCGTCAAAGGATCAGGAGTTGGAGCGTCGCCGACGCCTGGCCGCGCTGGGCGAGTTGGCGGCCGGCGTGGCCCACGAAGTCCGCAACCCTCTCGGCGCGATCCAGCTCTACAGTGGGCTGCTACGCAACGAGTGCCTGGCCAACGGCGGAATCCCGGCCGCGGTCGAGCTGATCGAAAAGATCGAGGCTGGCATCCGCGCGATCGACTGTGTGGTCCAGGACACTTTGGCGCTGGCGCCACGTCGCTCAAACCTCGCGCACCACCGCTTGCGAAGCATCATCGAAGACGCCCGAGACGTCTGCCTCGGCACCCTGCGGACGGAACAGGTAACGCTCGAGACCCACTACGACGATCCGGCGATATGCGTGCGGGCGGATGAGGACAGCCTGCAGCGTGTGATCGTCAACCTGATCGTCAACGCTGCCGAGGCCTCGCCCGCCAACGACCGCATCGTCGTGCACGTTGGCCCGGAGGGTGAGCAGGCGGTGGAAGTGCGGATTCGCGATAACGGCCCGGGACTGCCCGCCGAGGTGCTCGACCAGATCTTCGACCCGTTCTTCACGACCAAGAAGCACGGAACCGGCTTGGGCCTGACCATCGCCCACCGGCTGGTCGAGGCCCACGGGGGCCGGCTGAGCGCGCATAACCGCCCCGAGGGGGGCGCCGAGTTCGTCGTCATCTTGCCGACGACTGGTAGCGAAGATGGACAGGAACCAACCGAAAAGGCCGCACGGCGCCACAGCGCCGCCTGAGAGCAAGGAGGCTCCATGGCTTGTGTTTGTGTGATCGACGACCAGGGGATGATGCGCGATTCACTTCAGACTGCGCTGACAGCGCAGGATCATCGCGTTTTCGCTTTCGAGAACGCCCACGAAGCCCTCACCGCCATCCGCCAACGACACTTCGACGTCGTGCTCTCCGACCTGCGCATGCCCGGGTTGGACGGGGTCGGGCTGCTGCGTGAGATGCGGCGGCTCGGGCTGGACGTGCCGGTGATCCTGATGACGGCCTACGCCTCGGTTGCCACCGCCGTCGAGGCCATGAAGCTCGGCGCGTTCGACTACGTCCAGAAGCCGTTCAATGCCGAGGAAATCGCGATCCTGATTGAACGCGCGATCCGCGAGCGAAAACTGCTGCGCGACAACGAGGTCATGCGGCGGACCATCGAGGATCTGGACAGTGGACGGAAGTTGATCGGGGAGTCCCCGGTCATGCAGCCGGTGCTGGAAAAGATCCAACGGGTGGCCCAGAGCTTGGCGACGGTGCTGATCACCGGTGAAAGCGGGACGGGCAAGGAGCTCATCGCCCGGGCCATCCACGCCGCCTCCACCCGCTCCGCCCAGCCGATGCTGTGCGTGAATTGCGCCGCCCTGTCGGCAACGCTGCTGGAAAGCGAGCTGTTCGGGCATGAGAAGGGGGCTTTCACCGGAGCCGATCGGCTGCGCAAGGGGCGGTTCGAGCTGGCCGACGGCGGCACACTGCTGCTGGACGAGGTATCCGAGATCCCGGCCCCGCTACAGGCCAAGCTCCTGCGCGTCCTGCAGGAACGCGAGTTCGAACGGGTGGGGAGTTCGGTGACGCGGCGGGTGGACGTGCGCGTCATCGCCACGACCAACCGCGACCTGCGCGACTGGGCGGCCAAGGCCCGCTTCCGCGAGGACCTCTTCTACCGGCTGAGCGTGCTGCCGATCGAGGTCCCCCCGCTGCGGCAGCGTCGCGAGGACATTCCCCTGCTGCTGGACTACGTTATCGGTCGCATTTGCGCCCGGGAAGGGCGCGCCCGGCCGAAGGTGACGCACGAGGCCGCCGCCCTGCTGACCGATTACGACTGGCCCGGAAACGTGCGCGAGTTGCAGAACCTCTGCGAGCGCGTCTGCGTCCTGGAAGCCGGCCGGGAGGTCACACCCGAGACCATCCGCCCCTTGCTCACCGGCCCGATCAAGACGACCAGCGCACCGGTTGAGAAGGTCCGATACCGCGACGGGCAGATCCTGGCCGACGCCGAACGCGACCTGATCCTGCGGGCGCTGGAGCGTTTCGGCGGACACCGCGAGAAGACGGCGCGGGCCTTGGGGATCGGCCTGCGGACACTCGGGCTCAAGCTGAAGCGCTGGCGTGAGGAAGGCAGCTTTGAAGAGGTCGGACGCCGCGCCGCGGTGCTTGAGAGAGTCCTGGTGTGATCGGTCCGGCGGCCTTGGGGGCCCTCGGCGAGGCAGAGGCACGCGATTTGCCTCTGCTCCTGATCGAGAGAGTCTTGGTGGAACCGGCGCATGTGGATTGAGCGTCTGCTGACATCCAGGACCACACGGGCGATCGAGCTGACGGCCCAATTCGCCGAGCGGCGCCATGGAATCCTCGCCGAGAACGTCGCCAACGTCGCCACGCCCGACTATCACACCCAGCAGCTCGACCCGGAGAAGTTTCAGGCCGCGTTGCGGGACGCTCTGCGGCAGGCAGAGGCGGCGAACCAAAGCCGGCTGGATTTGCGCGGCAACGCGCAATTCTCGACCACGGGCGACGGACGCATCGCCGTGCAACCAACCCGTGAACCCGCCCCCAACGTCCTTTTTCACGACGGAACCAACGCCCGGCTGGAAGCGCTGATGGCGGACGTGGCCCAGAACGCCCTGAGTTACGAGCTGGCGACGAATCTGTTGCGGGGTCGCTTCAACACGATGTTGACGGCGATCCGAGGTAGCAACGCATGATACACGCACTGGACACCAGCAGCTCGGCGCTCGTCGCCCAGCGCACCCAACTGGACGTCATCGCCGGCAACATTGCCAACGCCTTCACCACCCAGCAGGAGGACGGGACGATTCGTCCGTATCGGCGGCGGTTCCTGACCCTTATGACCGGTGACGGGAAGGGAGGCCCGGGTGTGCACGTGGACGACGTGCGCGAGGATCCGTCGGCGTTTCGAGAGGTGTACGACCCCGGTCACCCGCATGCCGACGAGCGGGGCATTGTTCAATATCCGAATGTCAGCGTCACGATGGAGTATATCGACGCGATGGTGGCCGCCCGGGCGTATGAGGCCAATGTCGCGATGATGAATGTGACCAAGACGATGGTTCGCCAGGCGATCCGGCTGTTCGCATGACGGCCGCCCGGTTGGCGGGCAGACGAGGGATAAGCGCCAGTGATGGTTGACCCGCTCTCGCCGGAGCAGCTCGGTTCGGTCGGCCCGGCTCGACCGGTCGGTCCGTTGGCCCCGGCCGGTGGCAAGTCCGTGGGCGACGACTTTGCCGCCATGCTGCGCAGCCAGTTGGAGCAGGTCAGCCGCATGCAGGCGGAAGCCGATCAGAGCGTGCAAAGCCTGCTGACGGGTGAGACGCAGAACATCACCGAGGTATTCACGACGGCCCGCAAGGCAGAGGTGGCCTTCAGCCTGCTGATTGAGATCCGCAACAAGCTGGTGAGCGCCTATGACGAACTGAAGAACTTGCGGGTATAGCATTCGACCGGGTGCAAACCGGTCCCACAGGGGAGTGCGGGCGTCCCGCCCGCGCATTTGCCGCTGGGTGAGGACCGCAACGCCGCCGGTGCAACGACGACGGGGTGAGTAGTTCTCACCCCACGGTTCGCAGGAAGCGAACGAGGTGAGCGTGTCCCGGCGGGCGTGCCGGACGCGGCAATAAGCCCGAACGCGCATCACCGGGGAACGGCCAGGATGGCTTCGTTGCAGAAGACAGTCACGCAGGCGGTCGGCCAACTGCGCGACATGACCGTCTCACAGCGGCTCGCCATCCTGTTGGGCGTGGCGCTGGTGGCCGGGTCGTTGGTATGGCTGGCGCAGTGGGCGGCGCAGCCGGAGATGGTGCCGTTGCTGGACCAGAGCCTGGGCGCGGAGGATCTGGCCCTGGTCCAAGGCGGCCTGGACGCACTCGGTCAGAAATACGGGGTCGAGGGCTCGCGTGTGCTGGTGCCCGCCTCGGCCAGCCGTCAATCCGTCCTGGCCCGACTGCAACAGCAGGACAAGCTGCCCACCGACACCAGCATTGGCTTCGGGGCTCTGGTCAAGGAATCCAACCCCTGGATCTCGCAGGAGGAGAATGAGCGTCGCTGGACCGTCGCGTTGCAGAGCGAGCTGGCGCGCGTGCTCTCCAACTTCGGCGGGGTCAAGCGCGCCAGCGTGCATCTGCCGCTCGGGCGGCAACGCAGGATCTTCACCCGAAACATCCCCTTGCCCTCAGCTTCGGTCACGTTGACGATGCAGGGCGGCGAGTCGGTCTCACGCCGGCTGGCTCTCGCCGCAGCCCGGCTCGTTTCCGGCGCGGTCCCCGCCCTGTCGCTCAAGAACGTGAACGTGGTGGATGGCAACGGCGTCTCCGTCTGGCCGGGGCCCGACACGGAACCGGGCGGCGGCGGCGAGCTCGACCGACGCCGACGCGAGCACGAGTTGCGCATCGCCGAAAAGATCCGCAATCAGCTCGCCTTCGATCCGAAGGTGCGCGTCAATGTGCAGGTCGTGCTGGACCGCACCGCCCGCGACCTGGAATCCTCGACGCCGAGCGAGCCGGTCGATATCAAAGAGGAACGCGAGACCGACGAGACCAAGCGCGGCCTCCGCAGCGGCGAGCCGGGGGTCAAGCCGAACGTCGGCGTAGTCGCGGGTTCCGGGGGGCTCAGTGAGTCTTCGCTCCGCGAATCCACCAAGGTCGAGAAGCTGAGCGGCACCACCCGGAAGGTCGAGCACACGCCGCCGGGCGAGATCCAGGAGATTTTCGCCGCGATCAACGTATCGCACAGCTACCTGGAAGGCGTGTATCGCCGCAACAACCCTGAAGCCGACGCGCCCGCGGAAGCGCAGGTTCAAGCCGTCTTCGAGAGCGAGAAGACCAAGATCATCAACCAGGTCGCGGTGCTGGTGAAGCCGCAGACCGACGAGCAGGTTCGTGTGGACTGGTACTATGACTCGGCGGACGCGGGCGTAGCCGCCGAGGCGGGCTCCTTCGAAACGTCCGTTGGGTTGCTCCAGAGATTCGGGCCGGCTTCGGCGTTGGCACTGTTGGCGTTGCTCTCGTTGGCCTTGGTCATGCGGATGGCACGCCGTGGGGACGCGGGCGAATCGTTCGGACTCGAAATCGGGCTGCCCAAGGAGGCGATCGCCGCGGCAAAGCAGGTTGCCGGGGACGTCCGGGCGGCTGCCGCTCGGCCGCGGCACGCGGCGGGCGGGCGTGGGCCGGCAAGGCGACCATCGGCGGCGGCGTACACGACCGGGGAGCCCTTTGCCACCACCGTCCCCACGCCCGCCGCCGAGGCTACCGTCACCGAAGGCGTCCTGGAGGCCCAGGAAGTAGACGAGAGCACCGTCCAGGTCGCCGGCATGCTCGACCAGGTCGCGGCCATGATTGACGAGGACCCTGAAGGAACGGCCGCGATGGTCGAACGGTGGGTGCAGAGCAGCGGTTGACCGCCGCACGAAACCTCAGGGAACAGCGAAGTGGCTGAAAACGACGGAATCCCCGGGCTTCGCAAGGCTGCGATCCTTCTGCTCGCCCTGCAGCAGGACACGGCGGCAAGCGTGCTGCGGCACATGTCGCGCGAGATGGTCGAAGACATCTCGCGCGACATCGCCAGCATCACCAGCGTGAGTCCGGACGTGCGCCGCAAGGTCGTCCGCGAATTCTACAACCAGGTTTTGGCGCGGCGGTACATGGACATGGGGGGTATGGCCTTCGCCCGCATCCTGCTGCAAAAAACCCTGCCGCCGGAAGAAGCCAGCAGGATCATTGCTTCCATCGAGCATCAGGTGCAGGAGCAGCCCTTCAGCTTTCTGCAGAAGACCGAGACGGAAAACCTGTCCACCTTCCTGGCTAGCGAGCACCCGCAGACTATCGCCCTGGTACTTTCCCATATGCCGGCTGGCGTGGCCAGTGAAATCCTGGTGGGCTTGCCCACCGAGCGGCAGATCGAAGTCATCACCCGCGTCGCCAACATGGAGCAGACCAGCCCGGAAGTCATTAAGGACGTCGAGACCGGCCTCGAAAAACGCCTGGCCGGTTTGGTGTCCGAGCGGTTTGAGCGCGCCGGCGGCGTCCAGGCCGTGGCGGAGATCCTCAACTTGGCGGGCCGCGCGGCGGAAAAGGCGATCCTCGGGGGACTCGTGGACGACAGTCCCGTACTCGTGGATGAGATCCGCCGACTGATGTTCGTCTTCGAGGACATCCTGCGCGTGGATGATCGCGGCATCCAGGCCGTCCTCAAGGAGGTCGACAATGATGAGCTGGCTCTGGCCCTGCGGACCGCCAGCGACGAGTTGAAAGAGAAGATCTTCTCGAACATGTCCGAGCGTGCTGCCCAGCTCATCAAGGAAGAGATGGAGTTCATGGGGCCCGTCCGCGTCAGCGACGTCGAGGGCGCCCAGCAGAAAATCGTGGACGTCGTCCGCCGGCTTGAGGATGCCGGCGAGATCTTCATCGCTGGCAAGGGCGGCGAGAAGGATCTGATCGTCTAATCGCTGCGGGGCAGGGCGGGTGTCCGGCCCACCTGTGGAGGCCGCGCCATGGCGGGTGTCATCGGTCGGGAGAACTTCTGTTCCGGCCAGCCCTTTTCGTTCGCCGACCTCGAAGGGCAGGCCCGGGCCGTGCTCGAACGAGCCGATGAGCAGGCGCGCCAGATCGTGCGCCAGGCCCAGGAGCACGGCCGGCAGCTCGCTGAGCAGGCCAGGCAGCAGGCCCACCAGGCCGGCCTCGAGGAGGGCCGCCGGGAAGGTCAGCGGCAGATTCGGACAGAAGCCCGCGAGGCCATCCTCCAGGAGGAACGCGAGCGCGTGGATCGGCTCGTCCAGGCGCTTACGACCGGGCTGGCCGAGTTCGAGCGAAACAAGCGCCGACTGATCGGGGTGGCCGAGGCTGGGCTGATCGAGCTGGCCCTGGCCATCGCTCGGCGCGTCTGCAAGCTGCTAGTGGAGACCTCCCCCGAGGCGGCCCGCGCCAACGCCCGGCACCTGCTGAAGGCGGTCCAGCACGACGGCGACCTCGAGTTACGCGTCAACCCCGCCGATTACGACACGCTCCGCGACGCGGCCGCGGAGGTCCTGCGGCGCGGCGACGAGCTCGAGCACGTGCAGGTTACGGCCGATGCGGCCGTGGAGCCCGGGGGTTGCATCCTGAGCACGCCCGACGGGCAGATCGACGCGTCAATCGAAACGCAACTGCAGCGGATCGCCGAGGCGATTCTCAAAGGCGTGGAGCAACGCCCGCCCGCAACGACTACTAATAACTAGAGCCGGATGACTAAAGACTAACACCGTGCCAACACCGCAGCCAGTCAGCCCGACAACTACGCCGCCCGCTCAGTCAGCGCTCGGGCCGCAAGACACCGTCTTCGACCATGTTTCCCGCGAAGTGGCGGGGTTGCTCAGCGAACGCGTGCGTGGTCGGGTCTCGTCGGTGCAGGGGTTGACGGTGACCGCCGGCGGACTGCCCGTTCCCATCGGTGCCCGCTGTCTGATCGAGACGCGCCACGCCGGAGCGGTCGAGGGCGAAGTGGTCGGCCTGCGCCAAGGACAGGCGGTGCTGTCGGTGTTTCGGGAGGCGACCGGCATCGCCCCGGGCGATCCGGTGGAGTGCCGCTCGGGGGCCCCACGCGTGCCGGTGGGCTTCGACCTGCTGGGGCGGGTGATTGACGGTCAGGGGCGGGTACTGGACGGGCGGCCGCCGCCCGTGCTGAACGTGCGCTACCCGCTCTATCGCGACCCGCCGCTGTCTATGCAGCGCCGACCGATCGACCAGCCGCTGGGCCTGGGCATTCGCGCGCTGGACGGGCTGCTCACCTCGGGCCGCGGCCAGCGACTCGGCATCTTTGCCGGCACCGGCGTCGGCAAGAGTGTGCTGATGGGCATGATCTGCCGTCAGACCCAGGCCGACGTGAGCGTCATCGCGCTGGTCGGCGAGCGCGGGCGCGAGGTGCGCGACTTTATCGATAACCAGCTCGGCCCGGACGGCTTGGTCCACAGCGTGGCGGTGGTGTGCACCTCGGACCAGGCTCCCACGTTGCGGGTCCGCGGGGCCTTGCACGCCACCGCCATCGCCGAGTACTTCCGCGATCAGGGCCGGGACGTGCTGTTCATGATGGACTCGCTGACGCGGGTGGCGATGGCGCAGCGCCAGCTCGGGCTGGCGGCGGGCGAGCCGCCGACCGCCAAGGGCTACCCCCCCAGCGTGTACGCCTTGCTCCCGCGCCTGCTCGAGCGGGCCGGGCGCACGCAGAGTGGCAGCATCACGGGGATTTACACGGTGCTGGTCGAGGGTGACGACATCGACGAGCCGCTCTCCGACGCCGCCCGCGGGATCCTCGATGGCCACATCTGGCTCTCGCGGGCCCTGGCCAACCACGGGCACTACCCGGCCGTCGATGTGCTCAACAGCGTCAGCCGCGTCACCCCGGACGTGACCGACCAGGCGCAGCAACGGGCGGCGCTGGAGGTTCGGCGGGTGCTGGCGACGTGGGCCGACATCGAGGACCTGGTCAGCATCGGGGCCTACGTCGCGGGCGCGAACCCCGAGTACGACCTGGCCGTGCAGACGCACGAGGCGGTCAACGCCTTCCTCGTGCAGGACCGCACCACCGGCTACACGTTTGAGCGGAGCGTCGCCGACTTGATAGAGGTCGGCAACCTGATCGAGAAGACCCGGCAAAAACTCGGCAGCAATCGGTCGGCCGCCCAGCGGCAACCGGCCTAACCGCTGCCAGGGAGAACGCGACCGGCGTGGCGAAGCGATTTCGATTCAGGCTGGACACGCTGCTGAAGGTGCGGCGACTGCGGGAGCGCGAGGCGAAGCGCAAAGTCGCCGCCAAGCGCGCGGAAATTGCGCGGCTTGACCGGCTGGACCAACAGACGGCGTGGGAAATCTCGCGGAGCCAGGCCGCGTTACGCGAGAGCCAGCAACAGGGCTCGTTGGACTTGGAGACGCTGGCACGCGGTCGGGCCTGGATCGGTTATCTGCGCAAGACCGCTGTCGAGCGGCAGACCCTGCGGGCAGCGTTAGTTAAGGAGCTGGAGCAATTGCAGTCCGAATGGCGCCAGGCGCGCACGCAGATGCGGATTCTCGAAAAGCTGCGCCAGCGCCGCTGGGATGAATACGTCCGCCGGCGTAAGCGGCGTGAGCAGGCCGAGGCCGACGAATTGGCACAACAGTTGCAGGCTCGGGGGCGGGATGGTCGCCCTCCCTGCCTCGGGAAGGTGTCGGCGGCGGTCGGTGAGACCGTCGCGGCCGGCGCCTGACGGCGGATGAGTTCGCGGGCGAGACGCTTACCCCATCCGGAGAGCGCGGGCAAACATGCTGGCCAAGCTTTACAACGGGTTGGTGATCCTGGCGATAGCGACCACGCTCGCGGTCGGCGCTTTCGTGGGCTTGTTGTTCGGCTCGGGTCGGCTGACGGCCGGGCGGATCGAGACGATGGCGGCGGTCCTGCGCGGCGAGTATGACGAAGGTGCCGCCGACACGACCACCACGCAGCCGGCCGAGCAGGATGAGGCCGCCCGGCCGTCGGGAACGCGTTCGGCCGAGCAGGTCCGCCAGGCGCTCGTTAGTGAGCAGCTTCGCCGGGCCTCGCTCGAGCGGGCGGCTCGCGACGTGGGCGCCCGGCAGGAACTGCTCGACCACGCCATGCAACACCTGCTTTCCCGCCAGGAGAAGTTCGAGCAGGACCAGGCCACCTGGATCGAGCGAAGGCGCAAAGAAACCGAGGCCCTGCGCGATGCGGGCTTTCAGCAGGAACTGCGCCTGGTGGGCAAGCTCTCGCCGAAGCTGGCCAAGGAGCACGTCATTCGCTCATGGCAAAAGCACAAGGCGGATGCGGTGCGGCTGCTGCGAGCGCTGAATGAGAGCAAGGGCCAGCGCATTCTCGAGCAGTTCAAGACGCCCGAAGAAATCGACATCATGCACCAACTGCTGGAGCAATTGCGTTTACAGGGGACCGATGAACTCGCCGCGGGGTCAGGGAGGACCTCAGGTGACGCCCCAGATTAGGTGTTGCCATGCAGGTCAGCCCGCTTCCGGTTCTAACGGCCGCCGGGTCGGCCGGTCAGAGCACCGGGCTGGTGCTCTCGCTGCTCAACGGGCTCTCGGGATTCGGCTCGCACAGCTCGGCTGCCGGGTGCTTCACCCTCTCGAGCGTGGGCGAGGGGGGGCAAGAGCAGCAGCTTGATCAGCAGCGGCGTGACGCCGAGGAGCGCAGGGCAGGGCTGGCCGCGGCTGCCACTCCCGGACCGGCGGAAGTCACGTTTCAAGCCGAGCGCCGGATGGATCCTTCCAGCCGGGCCTGGAGACGCCAGCAGCTCACCGCCCACGCCCGCGAACAGAAGACGAGACATGGCGGGCGGGCGTTCCGCCAAGCACTGGCGGACGCCGGGAATCCCGGCAACGCCGAAGCCCGGAAACCCTCTAACCTGACGACCGACGATGCCGCGAAGCCCGAACCGATTGGGCCGGGTGACGGACGGAAGGGGGGTTCGGCGAAGGCGGCATCAGCGGCCGAGGGCGAGTCGCCCAGGTCGAACCCGTCGAACTCCACCGGTCGCCCGGGGGCGGCGCGCACCAGCGAGTTTACGCCGCCGCCGGTTCGTCCCGCCGCGCTTGAGGGGCGGTCGCCGGTCGGCACGGGGGCCGGTCGTTCGGCAACGGCAGCTCGAGCACTGACCGCGAGCACCAGCCTTGGCGACCAGGGCGGGGTGGAGAAGGTCCTGGCGAGTCAGTCTGGCAAGCCGGCCGGCAACGCGCGGCCGGTCGCCACCGTTTCGCCTGCCCACACTGACGCGCGCAGCCTGCTGAAGGCCGTCCGCGTTGCGACGAAGCCGGCCGCAAACGCCGGGCAGGCAGAAACGGCCGATCGCCAGGAGAACATCGAGCGAGTCTTGCGCACGATCCATAGTCGGCTCGGCCGCGAGCGTTCGATTGCGATTTTGCTGCTGGACCCCCCGGAACTCGGCAGCATTCGGCTGCGCATGGACTTACGCCAGGACGCGCTCAGCTTGCGGATGGACACCCAGACGCAGGTGGCACACCGCTTGCTGATGCAGGAGTTGGACTCGTTGCGCCAGGGGCTCGAATCGGCGGGCATCCACCTGGAGCGGGTGGAAGTCCGGCCACCAAGCCCACCCCCGGATGGAGCCGGGGCAGACCTGGGGCAACCGGCCGACCCGGACGGGAGCGAGCACGACGAGTCGGCCGAAACGGGTACGGAGCACCCGGATCACAAAGGCACGGAGGCGCGAAGCCACGAAGGCACGGAGGCTGCCGCGGAGACCAGCATGTCCCCAGGCCAGGGAGCGGCAGGCGGGCATGGAGTTCCGGCGGCGGAGTCGCTGGTAAACGTCTTAGCGTGAGTCGGCGTGGAACGCTGCTTGCGCGGTCCCGAAACAGCGACGGCCGGACCCTGCCTGCCCTGAGCGCAGCCGAAGGGTACCGGCCAAGGTAGAGCGTTTGCCATGCAGACCAGCGCGATCGGACAAACTCCGGGCACGGCCGGTCCCACGCCGGCGTCCGGGCTGAGCGGACTCGAGAGCGAGGACTTCTTTCGCATTCTCGTCTCTGAGTTGAAGCAGCAGGACCCCTTCGAGCCGGCCAAAACCGCCGACATGATCAGCCAGGTCTCGCAGATCCGCAGCATCGAGCTGTCCGGCCAACTGACCAAGACCCTCGAGCAGATGACCCACCAGCAGCGCGTATCCGGGGTCGGCGAGCTGATCGGCAAGTACGTCATGGCCGCTTTCAGCGCGCCGGACGGCTCAGAGGTGACGATCGAGGGCGTGGTCACCGGCGTCCGCTTCGGCGCGGACGGCGTGGCTGTGCTGGAGCTCGATACGGGCCAGTTGGTGCGGGCTGACGATGTCACCTGGATCACCACGCTCGAAGCGCTCGAGGCCATCGGCGCGCCGGACGAGGCGACCGCCCAGGCTGCCGCGGACGAGGACGGGGCGAAATCGGACGCCACCGCGCGACGCCGGGCTGAGCCGCTGGAACCGCCCGCCTGACTCTCACTGGATACGTCTCTGCGGCTGTAGCCGCGTTTTGGCGTGGCGTGCTTGTCTGTTACGTGTGGGTAGCAAGCGTTAGCGCACCTGGAGTCTGATCATGGGCTTGACATCGGCGATGTACACGGGCCTGAGCGGGATCAACGTCAACCAGGTGCGGATCGACGCGATCGGCCACAACCTCGCCAACGTCAATACCACCGCCTTCAAAGGCTCGCGCACGCTCTTCCAGACGCAGTTTTCCGAAACGCTTTCGCAAGGCAACGGGCCGAGCGTGACCAGCGGCGGCGTGAACCCGACGCAACTGGGACGCGGGGCATTGGTCGGCACCATTCAACGCTCCTTCACCCCCGGGTCGGTCGAAATGACCGGCATCGTCAGCGACCTGGCCGTCGAAGGCGCCGGCCTCTTCGTCCTGCGCAGACCCTCCGGCCAACAGGTCTTCACGCGCGACGGCTCTTTCTCGGTCAACCCCGACAACCGGCTGGTCACCATCGACGGGGACTTCGTCCAGGGCTTCGGTGTGGACGAGAACTTCCAGATCATACCCGGCGTGCTCACGGACCTGACCATCCCGCTCGGCACGCTCAGCGTCGCGGGCGCCACCCAGAACGTCTCCATGGACGGGGACCTCAGCGCCGACGGTACGCTGTCTACCCAAGGGTCCGAAACCGTTTCGCAGGCGCTGGTTAACGGCGGCGGCGCGCCGGCCGGTGCCAACACCGCCCTGACGGACCTGCGCGCCGCAACCGATCCGGCGGTGGCGCTGTTTGCCGATGGGAACGCGATCACGGTCTCCGGCGTCACCAAGGGTGATCGCACGCTGCCGGCCCAGACCTTCGTCGTCGGGACCGACGGGGCCACGCTGGGTGACTTTGCCGGCTGGCTGCAGACCGCGTTTGGAATTCAAGACGTGGAAGGCGTGCCGGGCAACCCCGGCGTCACGGTCGAGAACGGGACGCTGGTTGTTCGCAGTAACGCCGGCGAGCAGAACGGTATCGCCATCACGGCCAATGACATTGCCACCGACAACATCGGAGTGCCGCTACCCTTCCAGTTTACACAGGCGGCGGACGCCAACGGGTCGGGCATCTATACGGCGTTCACTGCTTACGACTCGCTCGGTACACCGGTGACGGTCAATCTCACGTTTGCGCTGGAGACCACGCCGGACACCGGGCCGGTCTGGCGGTTCTACGTGGAGTCGCCCGACTCGAGCGGCAATGCCCGCGCGCTGGGAACCGGGACGGTCTCGTTTGATACGGAAGGGAACTTCCGCAGCGTGACCGGGGATCAGTTCTCGATCAATCGTTCCGGTACGGGCGCGGCCACGCCGCTGACGATCACGCTGGACTTCAGCGGGATTCACGGTCTTTCAACGCAGACCTCGAACGTCATCATGGCGGCGCAGGATGGGTTCCCGCCCGGGACGCTCAGCAACTTCGCCGTCGGCGCGGACGGTACCATCAACGGGACGTTCAGCAACGGGATGTCGCGCACGCTGGGGCAGGTCGCTCTAGGGCTTTTTCCTAATCCGACGGGGTTGCTGGCCGACACGGACAATTCGTTCCTGATCGGACCCAACAGCGGGAATCTGACGATCACGGCCCCCGGAGCTTTCGGTGCCGGGCGGATTCTCGGCGGCGCGCTGGAACTCTCGAACGTGGATCTTTCCGCCGAGTTTATCGGTCTGATCACCTCCAGCACCGGGTTCCAGGCGTCCAGCCGGGTGATCAGCGTCTCCAGCGATTTGCTCGATCAGTTGTTGCTGGTGGTTCGCTAGGCCGGACGGGCTGTCCCAGGCCCGACGCAAGGCGCAAGAGTGGCCGTGACGCCGCGGCGGTGCGGCCTCACGCGCGGGGAGACATGACCGGATGATCTGTCTCACACGCATCAATGGGCGACCCTTCGTGCTGAATGCCGAGCAGATCAAGACCGTCGAGCAGACGCCCGACACGATGGTCACGCTACTCAACGGTGATCAGCTCGTCGTGCGGGAGTCAATCGAGGAGCTGGTTCGGCGGGCGATCGAGTACGGGCGGGCGCTGCGCAGCTTTTCGACTCCCTGAGAGGGGCCATTCTTGCGCGCCCGGCGCAGGATATGCCCGGGACTGTCGCAATGTCTCATAACTGCTGCGGTCGCGCGGTCGGCGGCGCGGGACGGTGAATCCCAAGGGCGCAAGCGTCGATAATCTGTCAAGTCAGGGTTTCCTTCCAGGATCATCGGCCGGGGAATCTGGACCATGGCAGACGAAGCGCCCCCCCAAGACGCCGGGAAAAAGAAGCGAATTCCAACCACCCTCGTGATCGTCGCCGCCGTCGCGATCGTCGAGGGGATCGGTTTCTACGCCGCCGCCAAACTCTCCGGCAGCGGCCCGGAAGCCTCCTATGGCAATCCCGGCGAGCACTACGTGCAGGGCGAGGACCAGACGGCGGAACCGGCCAGCGCCGAGGTGGTCCTGCTCGAAAAGTTCAAGGCCCCCAACACCAAGAGCGGGCGACTCTACATCTACGACCTCAACATCGTAATCAAGGTCCCCGCTCACGAGAAAGAGCAGGTCGAGGCGGTGGTCGCCAAGCGCAAGGGCGAGATCTCCGACATCGTGGCCCGCATCATTCGCAGTGCGGACCCGCGCGTTCTGGCTGAGGACGAGCTGAAGACGCTGCGGATGCAGGTGCAACACGCGCTGACGCCCGTATTGGGGGATGAAGACCTCGTCCAGCGGGTGTTGATCCCGCGCTGTGTTCCGATTCTGTCCGGCTGATGCCTGCCCCACAACACGAGCCAGGAAGGCCAACGCACACAAGGAAGTGAGACGGTCATGGCCGAAGCACCCGACAGCGACAAACCGCAAGAGCACGAGCCAGGCCAGGACGCGGTGACTGATGCGACGCCCCTCACATCGCACGAGCCAGGCCAGGACGCAGTGGGCGATGCGACGCCCCCCACGTCACACGAGCCAGGCCAAGACGCAGTGGGCGATGCGACGCCCCCCACGTCGCACGAACAAGCCGCGTCGCCGGAGTTGGACGCCGAAGCACAAGCTGTGCTCCAGGCCGCTGAGCAGCAGGAGGACGGCAAGCCGCCGACGGACCACGCCGAACCCGAGAAGGTGACCGCGCCCGAGGAACCTGAGCCGAGCGCAGTCGACCAGAGCGCTTCAGCATCGGCTGAGGCGGCCCCATCCTCGGGCGAAGAGCATCGGGTGGACGCTGTGGCGACGACGACGCAAGCATTCAACCCACCTGACCTGACCGGCGTTACGCCGGCCGTCGAATTCGGCAAGATCGATCTGCTCGACGACGTCGAGCTCGACGTCAAGATCGAGCTCGGACGCACGCATATGTACATCGAGGACGTCATTCGCCTGGGCGTTGGGTCGATCGTCGAGCTCGACAAGCTCGCCGGCGATCCGGTGGATGTCTACGTCAACGACCGGCTGGTTGCCCGTGGCGAAGTGCTGGTGCTCAACGACAACTTCTGCGTGCGTATCAACGACATTCTGAGTCCGATTCCCGAGCTTGAAAGCGCGTGATGATCATCGGCTGGCCAAGGATGGCTGCGATCGGAGTCTTGGCCGCGCTCGCGAGCCTCCCGACGTTCGCTCAGGACGAGCGGCCTGCGACGGGGCACGCTGCCGCCGTCGCCGAAGAAGCAGGCGAGACCGCCCGTCCGGCCGGCACCATGCTCGCTCGGCCACACGACGACGCGTGGTCGGCGGTGGAACTGACACTGCCCACCGACGGCGAGCCTGCCTCGGCCGCCGACGCGCTGCCGCAACGCGGCGATAAACCCGCGTCCCCTGCGGCGACACACGATACCTCCAGCCAGCTTCTGCGACGCTCGCCGTCCGGCGGATCATTCCTGCGCGCCAGCCAGCAGGATGATCCGGGCGGTTCGTCCTGGCTGCGCACGACGGGGTCGTTGGCGGCCGTCGTGGCCCTGATCATCCTGCTGGGCTGGGGCTACCGGGCAGTAGCCGGCGGCCGCGTGCCGTTTTCCCGGCGCGTCAAACGGCCCGGGCTCATCGAGATCATCAGCCGCACCGCCCTCTCGCCGAAGCATTCCCTGCACTTGGTGCGCGTCGGCCCGCGTGTGGTGCTCGTCGGAATGAGCAGCGACTCTCTCGTCGCGCTCGACGTGGTTGACGACGCGGACGCGGCCGCGCGTCTGGCCGGCCAAGCCGCCGAACAACAGGCCGACAGTCACACGCGCGAGTTTTCCCATTGCCTGGAGCGCGAGGCGGCCGGCTACGACGGCCGCGACGAAGGCTTGAGCGAGACGACGACCGCGGAGGAAACGCGACTCTTCGACGTCAAGCAGCGACTGGCCGGTACGATCCGCCGCGTTCGTGCCGCCGTCGGCGGAGCCTGATGCGCCTGCCGGATGTAACGGGCGGCGGAGCCGTCCGAGATCGTAATGGAGTATGCGATGATCCGCGGAGCGGATCACCACACTGAGACACGCAGCCCAGCCTGGATTACTGCCCGCCGACGCCGCCATGCTGCATCGGTTTTTCTGGGCGTTGCCCTAGTCTGCGGAGCAATCCAGCCGGCGGCAGCACAGGAAACGGCGGCGACTGAAGCAAGTACGTCCGACGCAGTCGACCCAATCCACATCCCCGATGTCAGCCGCTTGCTGCCGAAGGCAACCAGCCGTGAGTCTTTGACTTCAACGTTACAAATCTTCGTCCTGCTCACAGTACTCACCGTTCTGCCGAGCATCGTCCTGATGATGACTTGCTTTGTGCGTATGCTCATCGTGCTGGTATTGTTGCGCCAGGCGCTGGGCACCCAATCGCTGCCGCCCTCGCAGGTGCTCATTGGCCTGGCCCTGTTCATGACGCTACTGGTGATGGCGCCTACCTGGGAACGCGTCCGCGAACAGGCCGTGGATCCCTACCTGCAAGGCGAGCTCCCCCAGCTCGAGGCGCTGTCCGTAGCCGCCGGCGAGCTCCGCCACTTCATGTTCAACCAGATCGAGGCTGCCGGGAACCAGCAGGACGTGTACATGATGTACGAGTACGCCGCACAGCGGGCGGTGGAGGAGAACGAGCAAATCACCAGGGAAGAGGTGCCCATGACGGCCCTGATCCCGGCTTATCTCCTCAGCGAGCTCAAGGCGGCGTTCGTTCTGGGATTCCGGATATATCTACCGTTTCTGGTGATCGACATGGTGATCGCTACGGTGCTGGTGTCGATGGGCATGATGATGCTGCCGCCGGTGTTGATTTCGTTGCCCTTCAAACTGTTGTTGTTTGTCTTGGCCAATGGGTGGCATCTGGTTGCCGGTTCGCTGTTGGCAAGTGTAGCGTAGAGAGGCCTGAGCAATGGACCTACCTGTGGCCTTGGATCTTGGACGCGAGGCACTTCTGACCGCTTTGATTCTCGCCGCACCGGTGCTTGCCACCGGCATCGTTGTGGGCATCCTGGTCAGCCTGATTCAGGTTATCACGCAGCTTCAGGATCAGACGCTCAGCATTGCGCCCAAGATTATAGCGATGTTCGGGGCCGCGATTTTCTTCGTGCCGTGGCTGAGCGGGCGCATGGTTGACTTCATGCGCGCGATGTTCGCGGGCTGGTGAGGGGCGGGTTGCCAAGTGGTCAAATCGGTGAGTTGGGTTGCGGTGGTACGTCTTGTGTGTAGTCAACACCACACTTGCGACGTAACGGCTGGGCGCCGATGCCATACGAGCTGATCGCGAACTACTTGAAGCTGCCGGTGTTTGTCATGGTCGCGTCCCGTCTGGGCGCCATGATCATGATCCAGCCGCTGTTCGGCGCGCTGTGGATGTCGGTGAGGATGCGCGCCCTGTTTGTCATGGGGCTGGCCGCCCTCGTCACCCCGTTTGTGGAGATTCACCATGAGCTGCCGGACACGCCCGGCGGGCTGGCCGTGGCGATGGGGGCCGAGATCCTGCTGGGGCTGCTGATGGGTTTGGCGGTGCGCATCTGCTTTTTAGGCCTACAAATGGGTGGACAACTGGTCGCGCAGGAGTCGGGCCTGGCTTTCGGCCAGGTCGCCGATCCCAGTACGGGCGACCGGCAGAGCGTGCTCAGCACCTTCTACCTGCAGCTCGGCGCGGTTGTGTACTTGATTCTCGGCGGTCACCGCATACTGGTGGCGGCCTGCCTCGACAGCTTTCGCACGATTCCATTATTAGGCGAGGGCGGGACGTTCCTGGCCGGCGCCGAGCTGCTAATCGGCGCGCTGACTGTAGGCGTTGAGATGGCGGTGCGGGTCGCCGCCCCGACGATCTTGACGCTGTTCCTGGTGAACATCGCGATGGGATTCGTAGCGCGCACGGTCCCACAAATCAACATCGCGACGGTCGGGTTTTCGCTCAAGGGACTTGTGGCATTCTTCGTCATCGCGATCTCCCTGCCCTCGGCGGCGGCAGCGTTTACCGACGGCCTGGAGCGCGTGACCGGCTGGCTGACGGATTTGACGGGCGTGTGACGTGACAAGCGTGGAGTGCTGCGGACGAGAGTGGACGAGCAAGCGGTTGAGTGGTTAAGCGGTCGAATGGTCACACGGGTGAGCGACGGTGGCTGCGGACGATACCGGCGAAAGAACGGAACGGCCAACCCCGCGACGGCGACAGGAAGCCCGCGAACAGGGCCGCGTGCCGCGCAGCACGGACCTGACGGCGGCCATCGGGCTGCTGGCCGGTGTCGTTCTGCTGAACATCCTCGGTCCGCACATGTTCGGCAACCTGCTCGAGCTGGCCCGCGGAGTGGGGAGTGCGCACGACACCAGTACAACGACGTTGACCACGTGGATTGCACGTGCTGTGTATACGGCGGGAGCGGTGGTGCTCCCCTTTATACTTGCTTTGCTGCTTCTGACGGTCGCGGGCGGTATGGCCCAGAGCGGGGCGGTTTTTGCCTGGAGCCGACTCACGCCCAAACTCGACAAACTCAACCCCGTCGCGGGCGTCAAACGCCTCTTCGCGCTCGATTCGCTAACCCGCACGGGCATGGGCGTGCTGAAGATCGTCCTGATCGGGGCAGTCGCGTACTACAGCGTGATCGGCGAGATCCGGCTGGTCCTGGCGGCGGGGATGATACCCCCCCGTGGCGTCATGGACCTCGCCGCGCACGTCCTGTTCACGTTGACACTGCGCTTGACGCTGGTGCTGCTGATCCTCGGTCTGCTCGACTATTTTTACCAGCGCTGGCAGGTCGAACGCGGCCTCAAGATGACCAAGCAGGAGGTCAAGGACGAGTTGAAACGCATGGAGGGCGATCCGTTAGTCAAGCGGCGCCGGCGGGAGGTGCAGGCCCGGATCGCCATGCAGCGCATCCGGATCGACGTGCCCAAGGCCGACGTTGTAGTGACCAACCCCAGCGAGTATGCCGTCGCGCTGCGGTACGACGAAGCACTGATGGCGGCCCCGCGCGTCATCGCCAAAGGCAGAGACTGGCTGGCGTTGCGCATACGGCAGGTGGCGCAGCAGTATGGTGTTCCGATTGTGCAGCGTCCGCCGTTGGCCCGGGCGCTCTACACGACGGTGGACGTGGGTCAGGAAGTCCCGGCGCAGTTCTACCGGGCGATCGCCGAGCTGCTGGCGTATGTCTACCAGCTCTCGGGCCGCAGGGCGGTATAGTGGGGTGTGGCTAATTGCAGATGGCAAGTTGTTGTCTTTGCGGTCGGGGGCGTCGGGTTAGAGAGCGGCAACTAGCAATTAGACATTAGCAATTAGCCATTCTCTGGGAGCACGGATGCTCGAGAACAGCCCGGTCATTCAGTTCATCGCAAAGAACCGGGGATTGTTGTTCCCGGCCGCCGCCGCCGCGCTCATCTTCGTGATCCTCATTCCACTGCCCACGCCGATGCTGGACGTGTTGCTGATCACGAACATCACGCTGAGCATGGTCGTGCTGATGACCGTAATGTACATCCGCACGCCGCTGGAATTCTCCAGCTTCCCATCACTGCTGCTGGTGATGACGTTGTTGCGCCTGGTGCTGAACACGGCGACGACGCGCTTGATCCTCTCGAACGGGGCCAGCGGGACCGCCGCCGCCGGACGGGTGGTCGAGGCCTTCGGCATCTTCGTGGCGAGCAATTCACTGGCGGTCGGCGTGATCATCTTCTTGATCATCACTGTTATCCAGTTTGTGGTGATTACCAAGGGTGCCACGCGTATCGCCGAAGTTGCCGCTCGCTTCACCCTCGACGGCATGCCGGGCAAGCAGATGGCGATCGACGCGGATCTGAACGCCGGCATCATCGACGACGGCGAGGCTCGTCGCCGCCGCGAGCAGATCGGACACGAAGCCGATTTCTACGGGGCCATGGACGGTGCCAGCAAGTTCGTGCGCGGCGACGCGATCGCCGGCATCGTGATCACCTTCGTCAACGTGCTGGGCGGTCTATACGTCGGTATGGTCGAAGGCGGGCTGGGGCTGAGGGAGTCGGGGGAGATCTACACCAAGCTGTCGATCGGCGACGGGCTGGCGAGCCAGATTCCGGCGTTCATCATGTCGGTCGGGGCCGGCATGCTGGTCACGCGGGCCACGGGGCGCACGAACATGGGCGAGGAGGTCCTCGGCCAATTGCTGGCCAAACCGGTGGCGTTGACGATGGCGGCCAGCTTCCTGGCCGTGCTGATACTCACGCCGCTGCCCACGGTACCGCTGGTCATCATGGGCGTCGGCTGCGGGCTGTTGGCGTACTTCATCCGGCACGTGCAAAAGGGCACCACCGCCCGCAAACTGGCCGAGCAACACGCCAAAGAACGCACCAAGCCGCAGAAGATCGAATCCCACCTCAGCGTGGACGCGTTGGAGATGCAGATCGGCTTCGGGCTGGTGCGGCTGGTCGACCGGGCGCGCGGCGGTGACCTGCTCGATCGCATCAGTTCGCTGCGCAAGCAGATCGCCCTCGAACTCGGGCTGATGGTCCCGCCGGTGCGCATCCGCGACAACGGCAACCTCGAGCCCAATCAGTACACCGTCCTGCTGCGCGGTCAGGAGATCGCCCGCGGCACGATCGTCCCGGACCAACTGCTGGCGATCGACTCGGGGTTGGCCAGTGAGCCGTTGGGCGGGATGGAGATGCGCGAACCAGCCTTCGGGTTGAAGGCCTGGTGGATCCCCCCGGACCAGCGCGAACGGGCCGAACGCCTCAACTACACGGTCGTCGAGCCGACCGGCGTACTGGCCACCCACCTGACCGAGATCATCAAGCGTCACGCCGCCGAGCTGCTGACGCGGGCCGAGACGCAGAAACTGTTCGACAATCTCAAGCAGTCCAACGCCGGGCTGGTGGAAGAGGTGATCCCCAACCTGCTGAAGACCGGCGAGGCTCAGAAGGTCTTGCAGTGTCTGCTGCGCGAACGCGTGCCGATCCGCGACCTGGAGACGATTCTGGAGACACTCGGCGACTGGGCCTCCAAGACCAAGGACATCGAGATCCTCACCGAATATGCCCGCAACGCGCTCGCGCGGGCGATCTGCTCGCAATACAAGGATCCCAATGGCACCCTGCACTGCATCACCCTCGATCCGGCGACAGAAGACTACCTCCAGGGCAATATCCAGCGGCTCGAGCACGGCTCGAACTTGACCGTGCCACCGGAGCGACAGTCCGAGCTGGCCTTGAAGGCCAAACAGCAGCTCGAGCAGGCCGCTTCCGGCCTGGGCGGCGCGACCCTGGCGGTACTGTGTTCGCCGCAGGTGCGGGTGTGGGTGCGGCGGATTATCGAAGCGCTGCTGCCGCAGACGCCGGTGTTGGCGATCAACGAGATCGTACGCGGCGTTGAGGTTCAAGCACACGGAGTGATTAGCCTTGAAATCGAACGTGCGGACATTCCAGGCCGGGTCGATGCGTGAAGCGCTGGAGCGCGTCAAGCGCGAGCTCGGCGCTGAGGCGGTCATCTTGGGGACGCGGAGCATGTCGGCCGGCGGGGTCGGCGGGCTGGTCGGCCGCCAGCGGGTGGAAATCACGGCCGCCCCTCCCGATGTGCCCGCGTGCGCGCCGCGGATCGGCGGCCCGACGCCGTCCCGCCACGGGCCCCCGGCCTTGCCCGAGAACCTCTACCCCTACTACGTCCAATTGGTCCAGAGCGAGGTTGCCGAAGAGCTGGCGGTGCGCCTGGTACGAGAGGCAGCTTCCGTCGCCGGCAGCGACACAACCGCCGATCGAATCCGCGAGACGATGCGCGCGGCAATTGCCCAGATGATTCCGACCACCGGCGGAATCGCGCTGACCACCGGCAGCCCGCAACGCGTCGCGCTTGTGGGGCCGCCCGGCGGCGGAAAAACCACCGCCCTGGCCAAGCTGGCGGCCGAGTTCAAGCTCCGCGGACACAGAGAGGTCGCGATTCTCTCACTCGACATGCACCGCATGGCCGCCAACGAGCAGCTCCGCCGCTACGCCGAGCTCATCGGTGTCCCGCTGTACACGGTCCAGACCGTGGCGGGCGCCAGGGAGCTGTCGGCGCGTCTGGAACCGGTGGAGCTACTCCTGATTGACACGCCCGGCGTCGGACTGCGGGATCACGGGCGTTTTGCGCGCCTGGCGGCGTTGCTGCGGGCGACCAGGCCGCAGGAAGTGCATCTGGTAATCCCGATCTCCTTCGCGCAGCTCGCGCAGCAGCGCGCGGCCCAGTTGTTTGCCCCGCTGGGCGTCTCCCGGCTGGTCCTGACGCACCTGGACGAGACGGTTGGGCTGGGCGTCATCCTGACCGCCGCCCAGAAGATGAAGTGGGCGTTGTCCTACGTGACCGACGGACAGAATGTTCCCAAAAACATCCAAGAGGCTTGCGGCCGGCGGATGGCTGAGCTAATCTTGCCCGCGGAAAAATAGGAACCAGGCCGCCCGCTAAAATGGTTAAGGGTTGGCGCCAACGACGTGGGGGGGTTGGTGAAACGGCACGGACGCCGACAGGGGGGGAAGTTCTTGCCATCGTCAGCGGCAAAGGGGGGGTGGGCAAGACCAATCTCGCGGTCAACCTCGGCATTCAACTCTCACGCTACGGTTCACGCGTCGTACTGTTAGACGCGGATTTCGGCTTGGCCAACGCCGACATCCTCCTCAACCTGTCGCCCTTGGGCGACGTGTCTGATCTGCTTGACGGCCGACGCTCGCTCGATGACCTGCTGGTGGACGGGCCGGAAGGACTACGGGTAGTCTGCGGCGTGTCCGGCTTCGCCCGTAATGGGAATCCCTGCGAGTTCGATCGGTCGGCCTGCCTGCGGGCGCTGCGACGCCTCGACGGTGCCTGCGACGTGTTGTTGATCGACTGTCCGGCCGGCGTCGCGCCGCCTCTGACCGCTTATGCCCTCTCGGCTGACCGGTTGATCGTCGTCACGACACCCGAGCCGACCGCCCTGGCCGACGCCTACGCGACGCTGAAGGTGCTGTACCGGGGTGGTTTTTGCGGACGGGCGGGGGTGATTGTAAACATGGTGCGGTCCCGGGATGAGGCCCGCAGCGTCTGGGGCCGGCTGCAACGCGCCGCGGAACGATTTCTGGGACTTTCGTTGCAGGACCTGGGCGCGGTACCGCTGGACCGACACGTGGTGAAGGCCGTCCGCGAGCGGGTTCCGGTGGTGATTCGCTATCCGCACTGCTCCGCAAGTTCTTGTATTAGCGACATTTGCAGGAGAATCGCTCCGCCAGAGGTTGCCGGCGGGCGACCCGCCGGGTTGTGGACGCGGGTCGCAAGTGTGTTCTTATAGGTGTCCGTGCAAGCCCGCAAGGTAGCGGGCCGATAGAAGACATGGATGTCTGAACCATGATAGGGACCGTTGGCGCTCAAATCGCGTTGGTCGCGTTTGCGGCCGCCATCCTGGCCGGGCTGTACGCCGGCAACTCGCCCGTCACGGTGCTGGCGCGTGCGCTGCTGGCCATGGTTGTCGCGCTGTTCGTGGGGCAGACCGTCGCCTGGTCGATCAAGCTTGTGTTGCGCGATCATCTCCAGAAGCGCAAGGTCGAAATCGACCGTCAGCACCTTGCGGCCATCGCAAACAGCGAGGAGGAAAAGGGTGCGGAGCAGCCCGCCGCGCCCGCAGAGACGGGGTAAGAACATGGTTCGTCGCAGACAACTCAACCCGCGCCTTCGTCGTCTCAGCCGCGAGCAAACCGCCCAGGAGTTCGAGGATGAGCGCTCGCTAAGGGCGGCGTGGAAGGAGTTCAAGAAGACCGAGGACGAGCAGGTCCGCAACCGGCTGATCGAGCACTACCTGTGCCTCGTGCGCTACACCGCCGAACGCCTCGCCGCCAAGCTCCCCGACGAGGTGGATGTCGAAGACCTGATGAGCGCGGGAATCTTTGGACTGGTCGATGCCATCGACGCGTTCGATCTGAAGCGCGGCGTGAAGTTCGAGACGTACTGCGCCCCACGTGTCCGCGGCGCGATCCTCGACGAGCTGCGCAGCATGGACTGGGTCCCGCGCCTGGTGCGCCATCGCGCCCACAAGCTCAACGACACGATTCGGGCGCTGGAGGTCGAGCTGGGGCGGCTACCCACCGAGGATGAGCTCGCCCGCCGGCTGGGCATGTCCGCCGAGCAGTTCCAGAAGCTGCTGCGCGACGCGACGACCGTCTCGCTGGTCTCGCTGTCGCAGAAGTTCAACGATTCCGATTCCAGCCGCGACGTCTTCGAAATCGACGTGCTGCCGGACGAGCGTGGCTGCGACCCGGTGATCGAAGCCCAGAAACAGGATATCAAGGAGCTGGTCACTAAAGGGCTCAGCCGGGCCGAGCGCCTCATCATCGTGCTCTACTACTATGAACAGATGACCATGAAGGAGATCGGCGCGACGCTCGACCTGTCGGAGTCGCGCGTCAGTCAGATGCATTCGTCGATTATCGAGCGACTGCGGGCGCACCTCCAGAAGCGGCAGCGCGAGTTTGCGGCCGAGAGCGCTTGATGGCTGTAGGGCGGGAACGTGTCCACGATTCCACCGAACTGGATGGGCTCGGTACTCCAGTCGCACGGGGCTCAGGACCGCGCGGCCGAAGCCAAGAACAAGGAGCGCACCGCCGACGCCGAGCGGGCCGGCAAGAACGGATTCTCCGAGAGACTTCAGGACGTCATCGAGAACACCGATCGCGACACCCAGATCTATGCCGACGCCGAGGGAACCGGCAGCCAGGGACGTCCCTTCTCCGAGGAGGAGACGGAGGAAGAGGAGGAGGAAGAGGAGGAGGAGCAGCGGGACTCGGCGGATGATGATGAGGGGCTCGGCAACCTGGATGTGGAGGCCTGAGCCCCAGACCCGCCTCAAAGCGCGCTCCAATTCAGTCAGGCTGCGACGCCGGAGCCGAGGAGAGGAAGCGAGCGAAGCCGGCCTCCTGCAATTCCTTGAGCATCCGATGGATCGATTCACGTTCGTCCGCGCGTAGCCGCCGTACCTCCTCCGGTTCACGCTGGTCGTCGATCGTAAGCGCCTCAAGAAGATGAGCGCCGGCCTTGTCGCCGGCTTCCGGCGCCTCGGTCTGCTGCCAGAGCCGGAACCAGGCCGTGCCGGCGGAGATGCGCGTGCGTGGGTTGGTCGGGTAAAGTGCCACAGCCTCATCCCAGTGTTTGGTCGTTTCGTGTAAGGCTTTCAGGGCCTCGGCGGGGCGGCCGAGATCAATGTAGGTCGCGGAAAGCGCCTCGGCGGTCGTTGCCAGCAGACGGTGCACGCTGCTGATCCGCTCGTGGCGTGCCCGGGCGGTCAGGGCGTACTCACGTGCCAGGTGCAGCAGCTCCAGCCGTCGGGCGTCGCTGAGCTCGGGGCTCATCGCGGTTTGGAGGACGCCGGCGGCGACCGTGCGGGCGGCGGCGGCGTCCCAGGAGTCCGCTGCGAGGGCACGCTGCCTCGCCTCCAGCACCGCCGCGCTCTGCCCGCCGGACAGGGCCATACGCATGCGGTCCAACGCGCGTTGCGTCCTGGTCGTGGGGACCGTGACCACCACGACGTGCGCCGCAACGACAACTATGCCGATCAGAGCCGGCACCGGCCATAGGCGCCCCCTCGCCGCGGCCCCTGCGGGAAGGCCCGCAGGCGCGCGTGTCGGCGTGTGTCCGGCCCTCAAGGCGATCGCGGCCGCGGCACACACTGCGAAGGTCGAGAGCCCTGCCGGCGTCAGCAGCGAGAAGCCGATCAGGTTGTGAGCCAGCGCGGCCAGGATCGCCGCCCCCAGCCCGGCCACCAGCCACTCCGCACGCGCATGACAGGCCGCGCCTGTGCGGATCACCCAGGCTGAGAGCATGAAAGTCACGATCCAGGTTGTGACCAGTATCACCGCCCACAACAGGGCCACGCCGGCGTTGGACAACTGCTCGCCGGAGAAGAGTGCCTGCACCAGGAGGACGCCGACCGCCGCCGGGGCCAGCCGGCGGGTGCTTAGCGTCCCTGGTGGTTCAGCCTGCTCCTCGGTCTGTCGAAGTCGGCGGAGCGCCCCGAAGACGCACGCGCCCGCCAGCAACACGCCGCCTGCCAGCCCCAGCGGCCCCAGCTCCACCAGCAGGGCCAGCCAGAGGTTATGCGGGTTGCGTACCTCTTCCGGGCTTTCCGGCGACTTGTGGCGCATGAATGCGGGTGCGAAGTTCTCGCGGCCGATCCCGGTCAGCGGCGCCTCGGGCAGTGTCTTGGCCGCCGCCGTCCAGTAATGCCACCGAAACGCAAGTGATGAGTGCGGCAGGGTGCCGCTCTTCAGGCCATAGCCCACCCCGGCGGCCATGAGGGCGAGATAGGTGCCTGCCAGCAGTGCCGTGACATGCCCAGCGTGGGCGGCGATCCAACGGCGGGCCAGCCCGAACAGGATCAGCAAGGCCGCGCCTCCGCCGGTGGCTAGGATGGCGCCGCTGCTACCGGTCAGCCACAAGCCCGACGCCAGCAGCACGCATATCGCCGCGCCGGCTATGCCGGCGGCCAGCGCGTTCGCGCCGGGTCGTGGTCTTGTTCCGAAAAGGGCGGCACCCAACAGCCCACCGGCCACCAACAGCCCCATCATCAGGCACGAGGCGGCCACGTTTGGGTGGGAGAGATAGCCGTACGCTTCGGCGGAGCGCAGGCGGCGTTCGAAATTGACGATGCCGGAATCGTCCAAGTTGAAGCCGCGGGCGGCCAGCCCCGGCTTCTGTTCCTCCCAGTAGCTGAGTGTGTCCTCGAACTCGTAGGCCCGCTGCGTGAGGCACTTGACGGCGTTCGTGCAGTTGCTGGCGAGCAGCGCTGCGATCAGCACGTGCACCATCCAGCGCGCCGACATCACTCGAATCAGCGCCAGCCCGGCCAGCACGCCGATTAGCAGGCTGGCACCGGCGTTGAGGGCCGCGCGTTTGTCCCCGGCGCTGGCGACCGACAGTGCCAGCGCAGCACCCAGCAGCACCGTCGCCGTCGCGACCGGCGCGCCACCCGGCCAGGGGCCGCGCCGGCGCGCGAGCACCGTGACCGCCGCCGCTAGCAGCAGGCTGTCGAGCCAGGCGGTCGTCGCTGGCGTCGGCCCGCCCGAGCCGACGACTGGCGCGAGGAACGCGAGCTCCACCCGCTCGAAGGTCTCCGAAATCAGCGGACGCGCGCAGAGCAACGCCACCAGCACGTAGAAGAGCAGACGCTCCAACAGCGGAACGCCAATCGCCGCATTGGTCCGGCGGGCATCGGACGATGTTGCCGACCGGCTCATTGGTCCCTGCGCAAGGGGGATTCAAGGATGGCAATGATGGCCAACACCATGATGACCACCGCCGCGATCGTGACTGTCTCGCGCAGCCCCGCTTGCGGCAGCAATGTGGCCCCCAGGCCGGTCGCCACGGTCGCCAGGTAGATCGTCAGGACGGCGAAGCGTCGGCTGAGGCCGCGAGCGACGAGCCGGTGCGAGAAGTGGCGTTGGTCGCCTTTCATCGGATTGCGGCGCTCGGCGAGCCGGATCGTCACGACGCTCGCGAAGTCGTACAGCGGCACCGCCAGAATCACGATCGGCATAGCCAGCGCGAAGGGCGGATGGTCCTGCCCGCTCTCGTAGTAGGTCGTCAGGATCGAGAGGACCGCGAGCATGTAGCCGATCAGCAGGCTCCCGCCGTCACCCATAAAGACGCGGGCCGGCGGAAAGTTGTACACCAGGAAGCCGATGGTTGCTCCCAGGAAGATGCAGCCCAACGCCGGCACCAGCACCTGCTCGGCCAGTAGCCCGCACGTCACCAGCAAGGCCATGCAGATGCAGGCCACGCCCGCGCTCAGCCCGTCCATGTTGTCCAGGAAGTTGAAGGCGTTGCAGATCAGTACGATCCAGGCCGCAGTCGCGATGATGGAGACCGCCGGTCCGGCGAACTCGGCAATGCGCACACCCCCAACGACGGCGACCAGTAGGCCGACCGCCAGCATGACGACGAGCTTGATCGGCGCCGGCAACGGCCGAACGTCGTCGTATAGCCCCAGCAGGTGCATCGCGAGCGCCCCCGCCAGGATTACGAGTGCGGGAACGGTCCGGTCGTGCAGCCCGCCGACGTACGCCCGTATGGACTCGCCGAACGTCTCTGCGATCCACGTCTGTGGCAGCGCCGCCGCCAAGAGTACCAGCAGGGCGATCGGCACCCATGCGGCCAGGAAGATCGCGCTCCCGCCGCCATAGGGGATGGCAGCTTGGTGGGATTTATGTCCGCCGGGGTGGTCCACGAAGTCCAGTCGGCGACCCGCGCGCATGGCCAGCGGGGTGAGTGCGAGAGAGAGCACGAGGCTGGCAGCACCGGCCGCGGCCAGCAGGATTGCCAACGTGGCCGGGCTCACGGTCTATCCCCGTTCGGCAGGTGGGGCGGGTCGGCCGTTTGCCGACGTTGCTCCTTCAGCCGCTCGCGCACCTGCATGAAGAAGGCGTGGTATTCGGGGCGGTGGTAGTCGGGGTAGGTCCACGGCCAGGTCTGCCACTTGCCCTCGGTGAAGTGCAGCGTGACCTCGGCGAAGATGCGTTGGCCGATGTAGATGCGGTGCGAGCGGTCTTTGGTGGTTGCCAGCACCAGCTTGCCCAGATCGAGGTAGCCGGGGTCGATGTTGACCGGGCGTGGGATGCCCTCGAGCAGGCACTCCTCCGCTATTTTCGCTTCCAGCCCGTTGGTGTCACACTTGATCTCAGCCAGCATGTCGGGACGAATCCGCCGCTCGAAGCTCAGGAACTGCCGTTTGAGGTCCGGCCCCATCTCCGCTTCGTAGTAGTCGGTCTGGTCGAACGGCCAGGTATCGCTTTCCAGATCCACGGGTCCCAAACGCTTCACGAGCAACTGCCGCGCCCGGCGGAGCAGATCGATGTCGCTCGCGAGCAGGCCGACAATCAGCTTCACCGACTTGGCAACGCGGGGCTCGGCCATGGGCAAAAGTGTAGCGTTGCTGCGCGCCGCACGCGACCGGGACCGATGGTCCATACACTCACCGGTACGTATGAAGCGCGCCTGGCGTTCGTCCCCCGCCGCAGGATCCGGTACGCGTTTACCGACGCGCGCGACCTGTTGTCGCGCTTACTCGATCAGCTCGTTCCCTACCTTGCGCGCTCTGACCGGGTTGTCCAGGTCGATCCCGAGTTGCAGGCCCGCAGCCACCAGCAAGTTCCAGCCGGCGCACAACTGCAAGTGCGTGTTCATCTCCTGCATGGCGGGGATCACGATGGTTGGGAACGGGGTGGGCCTCGGGGCGATCGCCATCACGTACAGGCCGACGCCTTGAACCAGGACCTCTTCGTATTTCTGGTACTCCGCCTCATAGGGATCGACGATGACGACCGCGTCCTGCGGTTCCAGGACCTCTTCGATCCCGTGCACGACATACGTGCCCTCGCAGTAGATGCCCTTCTTGCGGGTGATCTCACAGGTCTTCAGCGACAGTTCCTCGGCCACGCCGTCGTTGCGGCCGGCCCAGCAGATGGTCGGAGCGACAGCCAGGCGCCGGGCCATGGCCGGGTCGATCTCGGCCTCCAGGACGGAGCCGGTCTTCTCGGCCAGCTCGCTCAGCAGCTTGGGCCAGTCGTTCCCTTCGGCTTCGCTCAGGGCAGGCGAGCCGGCCAGTTCCGAGACCAGAACCTGGTAGAAGAGGGCCTGCTCGACGACGCTCTTGGTGGCGGCGACCGCATCCTCTTTGCCGCAGCCCAGGACAAAGGTCTGCTTGCATTCCCGCTCCAGGGGGCATTCGGGGGTGGCGGTCAGGCCGTACAACGCGTCGTGGCCACCGGCCTTGAGCATGCGGAACAGCTCGATCAGTTCGCGCGTCTTGCCCGAGTTGCTGGCGCCGAAGACGGCGAAGCGCGGGAGGTGGTATTCCATCGCCTGGCGGGCGCCTTCGCACTCGATCCGCTCCGCGAGCCCGTACCGCCGGCCCAGCGCGATGGCGTTATGGGCGGGGAGAATCCGCGAGGAGCCTTCGCCGGTCAGAAACAGACCGCCTTTGCGTCGCACTGGTTCGGCCATGCGGGCGGCGGCGGTCCAGTCCAGACGGCCAAGCACCTCGGGCGTGGCCAGCATTTCCTGCACGAGCGCGAAGCGACTCTGGGTCGGATCGTTGCGATTCACGAGTTCTCCTTCGTAAAGTGGTCTCGCTTGCCAGGAGTTCCTGACAACGGCAATACCTCAAGAAACAAACTACGAAGTCCGGTACGAATGCGGCGATAGCGGCCTGGGTGAGCGTCGCGAAAAGGGGTATCGGCCTTGTGTCATTCCGACCGCGTCCGCCAGCGGCGGACGCGCGGAGGAATCTGGCCGGAATCCCAGTTGCGGCCAGATTCCTCGGCGCTTCGCTTCTCGGAATGACATGTTACCCACGTGGATGACGCTCACCCTAACGGCCCCGTGGTCCGGCCTCACGCCGGCTCGCGCTGCTTGACGGTTTCCACTTCGCGGCGGAACTGCTCGGCCTCGGCGCGCATTTGCTGGACGAAGTCGTTCTCTTCGATGCTGCCCACGATGGCTTCCATTTCGGCCTGCGAATCGAACGTCATGCGGCGGAAGGGGGCGCTGTAGTCTTTCCCGCGGGAATCGCGCGTCTGATCCGCCATCGAATCTTTCGTTGAGGCCGCCCGGTCGAGGAACGCGAACCAGGCCGGGCGGTCCAGCCCGTCGAGCGACACCCCGTTGATGTCGAGCAGAGCGCCCAGGGCGTGCCGGGCTTTGTCCTGGGGGTACCTCTCCCACAACCGCAGGTATTCGGCGTGGACGGCGTCCCAGGAATCCAGCTCGCCCGACGAGACCTTCTCGCGCAAGGTCTCGACGTCGTTGCTGAGCATGAGTTGTCCGCCCACATTGGTCCATTGCCCGCGGCGTGGCTGGCCGAGGCGTTGCTTGAGCGCTTCCAGGCCGGCAAGCTTCTGGTCGAGCAGAAACGCGACCAGCGTCTTGACCGCGTAATAGTGGACCATTTCGCGGTAACAGGCGTAAGCGCGCTCGGTCTTGAGAATCTGAACCGGCCGGCGCGAGTTCTCGATCTCCTCGCCGAGGACTTCCAGCTTCGCCACCGCCGCGGGCGAGTTTTGGAGCAGATCCCGCCCGCGGGACCGCAGGTCTTCGCGGGAGAGACCGTCGGTCGGCTGGCCGTCGCGCCGCAAGCCGGCCTTGGCGGTCCAGACCTCGAGCAACTCCAGGGCCGTGAAGATCTCTTCGACCGTATCGGGCGCGAGCGCCTCGAACTCGATCAGCTGGTCCTTGTGCACGCGTATGTCCCGCGCGCCGTATTTCCAGGCGTTCCGCGCCAGGGCGTACATGTTGTAGAGGAACCAGTAGGCGGGCATGACTTGCAGCACGCCGTTGGTCTCGTCGTTTGAGACCAGCGCGAACGGGAGGCTGATGTTCAGCTCGGCGGGGTAGGCCCCCTTGGCCAAGAGCGTGAAGGAGGCGAAGCGGCAGTTGTGCTTGAGGCTCGTGCACAGGCCCGGCCAGAAGCCGCGCCCGGCCACGATCTCGCCGTCGTTGGCCCGCGAGTTGTGGTTCGAGCCGGCGGTGACCCCCGCCGCCAGGTTGCTCTGGCCCAGGACGACACTGGCGCAGAGGAACGAGTTGTTGTGATGCTGCTCGTGGCCGGGAAAGATGAGCGAGTTGAGCACCTCGCAGCAGGAGATGGTCGAGTTGTCGCCGAGCAGTGAATTGATCAGCCGGGCGCCGTATTTCAGGCTCGAGTTCGGCCCCATCAGGAAGCGCACCGCCTTGACACCGTAGAAGATCCGGCAGCCGTAGCCGATGATTCCGTTAACCAGTTCGACGCCCTCCCCGATCTGGGAGCTTTCGTCGGCGTCGCTGTTGATGGTGAGGTTCTTCAGCTTGTTGGCGCCTTTGATGTAGGCGTCGGAGCCGATCTTGACGTCCTTGAGGATGCGGCAATCCTTGATGATCGTGCGGTCGCCCACCATGCCGTAATAGCCGCGGCGGCTGTCGAAACGCGCGTCGGTCATCTCCTTGAACCGCCCTACCAGCCGGGGGTCGGCCCGGTATTTGGACCACAGGTAGGCGTCGGCCGGCAACATGCCGTCGAACGGCGCCACGGAGCGCCCGCCGTTCTCATTGCCGATCGCCAGCCAGATGCGCACATCCTCCGCCTCGCCCTCTTTGACGATCCCGTTGCCGAACTTGGCGTAGTTGGTGGTCATCATCTCGTCGATGTTGAGCAGAATGACCTCATCACCCACGATGTAGTGGGCCAGGTAGCGGACGTTGTCGATGACGACGTTCGAGCCGATGTCGCATGAGACGATCGTGCTGTTATAAAGCCCGACCGGCAGACGCAGGTCGTGGAACTCGAGGTAGTAGTTTTCTAGAGCGCCGATGCGGACCATGCCGAAAAACTGGCAGCACTTGACCAGCTCCGGGTTGAACCGATCCGTCACGAAAACCAAGGCCCAGTCGTCGGCCGTGTTCTCGTTCTTGACCAGAACCTCGATTTCGCCCGCCGTCAGACCGCGGAAGGCGTAGGCATGGCTTTGCTCGGCGTCGCGCAAGTAGTACTCGTTCTGGCCGGGCGGCAGGAACTGAGGCTCGACGAAGTCGTATCCGAGCCGGCTGAGGGGGCGTTTGGCGATTTCGTTCATATCAACGTCTTCCTCGCGTCTTCGGCGATCAGGGGGAGAACCCCGGCGTTTACAAGGTCAACTGAATCGACAGTCTACCAGAATGCGGGCCTCATCGGGAGCAGTCCGGCCGCCCTCCCTCCGCCCCGTCGCGGGTCTGTGAGGCCAAGACTGTGGGGTCGCCCGGGCATTCACACGGGGCGCATGACGCTCTTCGCCAGCCCGCGCTGCGAATCGCCGGCCGGGTCGATCACGGTTCCATTTACGGATACGGTCACGAGCACCACTTTGTTCGGCGACTTCGTCGTAACGACGCCCCGCGTGCACAGGCCGCTCCGCATTGCATGGACGCCGGCATCCCCCGCTGTGTCCGGCTGCGCGTCACGTGGCACGAGCTGCTGGCGACCGAGGCGGCCGCCGCCCGCAACGTCGACGGCGCGGGTTGAGTGTAGGCATTCGCCCCTTCGACCCACTTGGCGTGCAAGAGGTTGCGTACACATAGAACGCGCCGGGCGTCCGAAGCGGACGCCCGGCGCGGCGCTCGGCGGTAGTGTTAGTCCGCGATGTAGTTGAATTCCGCAAGCTTGCCCGCGCCGACTTCGATCTCGCCTCCAGTGAACGACAGCCCCCTACGGTTCAAGAAGTACATGTTCACATACAGCCTCCCGCCACTCACCGAGACCAAGATCCTTGGATAACGCCCCGGGGCAAGGTATTGCACCACATATTCGCTAAGGTGCATTTCGCCGTTGTCGCTGACCTCCCAGTAAGCCGTCACGGTCCGCGAAAGCCAAACGCGTCCAAAATGCATGGTGCCGTTGGAGGCCCGGAAGCTACCGCTGCCGTCAAGCCAGGGTCTGCTTCCGGACGACGAAAGGCGCCCTACGTACATGTCGTCCGTGGAACCGTCAACCACGAACGTGCCGTCGTTGTCGATACTGCCATCAGTGTGAATCTGGAGCGATCCGGCAAGCGTGGCGCCGGAATAGACGGATAGCGCCACGCCCTCGATGCGGCCTGGGCCGTATCCGTCTGCCCTGCGGGCGGTGACGAGGCCCATCCCTTGAATCTCCAGTTTGGCGGTCGGCGTGAGCAAGCGTGGTGTCGGCGCACCGGGCCCGATGGCCGTCTTGAAGTATAGCGTGCCATCGACCGTCAGGCGAACGATCCCGGATCCCTCGCCGATCGTCAGGTCCTTGCTTACGATCCCGAGCGTGCCGCCTTCTTCCACCACGACCTCGTGCGCCTCCTGATCGTCCTCTTGGACGCGGCAGATCTTTCCGTCCGGGATGGTCGCCTTGTCACCGGCCTGAGGCGGGCCGGTGTCGGGGTCCCAGTTTCCGGCCAGGTCCCAGACGCCATCGTCCGCGGTGAAGCTATAGTCAGTTGCCGTTGCGGCGCTGCTCGCGAAGGCGAGCATACCCGCGAGTGTCAGCGTAATCCTTGCTATTCTCATTGTCATATCCCTCTGGTTGTTGTGCCGTTTCTGTTTTCCGATTTGCAGCGCCCGTCCGCTCCGTAGAGCTCCACGGTCTTCGTATGGATAGGCGCGCGTAATCATGGATTCAAACCTCTCACGTTCACAGCCTCGATCTCGGCGCTGGAGTTCGAGGCACCTGGTGGGACCAAGCGCATGTAGCCGATGTCCGTCGTCGGATAGTTCTCTCTGTGGAAGACGACTTCGCCGGCCTGGTTCATGTCGCCCAGGTAATTCCAAACGGAGTTGTCTGTTATTTGCAGGAACTGGCCGGCGCGATACAGCCATAGCTGGTAGGTCGAGTTGCTCTCGTACCAGCGCTGGAAGGCGATGTCCCCGCGGTCGTTCAGGCGCGGGCCGCCGCCCCAATCGGTCAGGAGCCAGGTCACGCCGTCTTCCCAGACCTCAATGGCATGCTCACCGGGGCCGATCTGAAAGAGCCAGGCAACCCGTCCGCGGTTGTTGATCGACGGACCGCGGGGTGCCGCTTGACCATCGGTCAACGTGGTGATCACCCCGTCGCGGTAGAGGCGGATCTCCGATTCGTACGGATCTTCGCAGTAGTTGTAGCGCGTCCAGACGATCCAGTCGTGATCATTGATCTGCGGCGACTGGCTCGCGAGGTTCAACGGCGTGTCGTTAGTGATCTGCTCGGTCGTCTCGCCGTCGTAGAAGAAGACCTCCGAAGTCGTGCACGCTCCGCCGGTGGTGTGGTTGCTCCACACCACGTGCCCCAGATTGTTGATCTTGGGGGTGTAATCGGAGAAGGCGTCGTCGGTCAGCAGCGTCATGTCGCCGTCGCGATACAGCACTATTTCGTACGTATCGTTCTGGCCGACCTTGCGGCTCCAGACGATCGTCCCGTCGTCGTTGATGTCCGGCCAGCCGTCGAACACGTCGTCATCGGTGAGCTGGGTCAACTCGCCGCGCTGGTACAGGAAGATCTCTTGCGTCGAGCCGTCGCCGAAGCGCGTGGCAAAGACGACCTGGCTGTGGTTGTTGATCGATGGCCTGCTGTCGTAGTACGGGTTCTCAGTGATCGGGATGATCTCGTACCCCGGCGGGACCTGGCCGGCCGCGCACGCAGCAAAGGCTGCGCTGAGCAGCGCTACGGTTAGGATCGCTTTCAACATCCTGGCACCTCCAGCTCTGACAGGCCGTATCTGGGCGCCCTCGCATCCTTCGGCGCGCCGGGACGACTACCCCGCACACCACTACTTGTCGATACTGCCGACCACGATACGCCCGCCGTCGATAGTGACGAGGATATTGTCCTCGCTCTCGAGGGCGTTGATGTAAAGGCTGTCGGGACAGATCGTGGGCACGTTGGCGTCGTTCGGGTCGGCGTCGCCGAACTGAACGCTGCCGTAGATCGTCATGTCGCCCAGTTCCTCAACGTCGATCAGATTGACGACCCAGCCGTCCGGATAGTTCGGGTCATCTGGCTCATCCCGGATCAGCGGGTCGTCGCTCGACGTACACGGGTAGCACGCATCGGTGTGGGTGAACCAATTCCCGCACGTGTCCCAGTCGTGATCTGCTCCCTGATCGACCCAGGTCCAATCGGCGCCCAGGCCGATGACCGTGGTGCAGCCGATGGCCAGCACCATCCATCTTGCCTTTCGACCTCTCATCATTATACCTCCAAAGAGTGGGATTCCGGCGCCCAATTGCACGACTTTGTGCAGACCGGGACCACCGGCGAAACACTTGCTCTGAGAGAATCTGAATTGGTGGCGCTGCCCGCCTAACGCACACGCTGGAGGCGTTTAGTCGCTGGCTGCCCGCCGCGCCACAGTTGGGCGTCACCGCTCGGAAACGCTCTCGCACTCCGTCCATCGCCTCGCCCCGTGCGGGCCCCCGGTGGCGCCAGCGGTTTACGTGCTGCTTTCCCTGAGGGTTTTCCGGCTCGGTTGGCGACGTTACACTGTGAGGAGTTGTGGTGCGAAGGCGCGGTCGCGTATCGGCGCGAAGCATCCCTGGGAACCATCTTGGATCTTGCTGAGAAAGGAGTCTCCTCATGTATCACCGATTAGCCTCGCTGACACTTCTGGCGTGCGGCGTCGTCCTTGCGGCCGGTTGTAGCGGGACCAGCGCGGGGATGACCGGCGGACGGGTAGCCCTGAACCTCATGAAGAAGGACAGCTACCTGCGCGTCTGGCTCGACGGGCAGAAGGGTAAGCAGAACAAGCTGAAGAAGGCGGCGACCGGCTATTCACGCTGGACCATCAAGGAGCCGGTCAGCACCAGCCCCAAGCTTCAGTTCGAGATCCGCGACCCCGACCGGTTCGGGCGCATCACCACCGTCTCGGTCCAGATCCACCAGGAGTTCGAGGCCGACTATTCGCACCTGGCCGAGTTCAAGGTCTTTGCGGCCAGCAAGGATACGCAGGCTCAGATGAAGCCGGGTGTCGAGTATGACCTCGGAGCTCCCGGCGAAGGGTTCAAGGTCCTGAACGTGACCGACGACGAGGTCTCCGGCGTCGAGCTCAAGCCCGGGTTGAAACACATGCTGGTGCTGACCGTCGTGGCCGACAAGAGCGAGACGGCCCAGATATATTTCGAGACCAAGTAGCACCCCCGGGCCGCGATCAGCAGCGCCTGCCAGACACCGGCGCCCTGCCGGTGGAACGTGGGCCGGACGCGCGCCCCGCCTCCGTTTGGGCTTGACGCGGCACCGTCGGATGGGTAACTTCAGAATAGAGGTCAGCCGCGGCAGACGGAATGACGTGTTCATTTCTGGCCGTTGATTGTCGCGGTGTCAGGTTGCTGTGTGGAGTGTGGGCCATGCATGTCGTCTGTCCACACTGTCGGGAGAAGACGAAGGTGCCGGAGGTGTACGCCGACCGGTTGGTCAAGTGCGTGCGCTGTCAGGGCATGTACGTGCCTCGGCATGCCGGCGAAGTCAGCGCGGTTTCACCTCAGCCGGCCGTGCAAGCCAGGGGAGGCGCTCCGACGATGGATAGTGGGGCGGCGGTGCTGCCCGATTTCGAGGGCATGCGCACCGAGCACGAGGTCCTCCTGCGACTGTGCCAGCAGGCCAAAGTGACCGGCAATACCGCCCGGTTCAACTTCCTGGCCGCTTACGCCAATGCCCAGATGGCCTTACAGCGCGACACCTGGCAGGCCGCGTCGTCTGAGTGGGGCAAGGCTCACAAGCTGCTTGAGGCCGTCCAGAAATCGCGGGCGCAAACGCTCGTGCAGCAGGCCCACGGCGAGTTCGTCAACCTCGCCTCCGATCAGCTCGTGGACTTCGTCAAGGAGATGCAGGGCGAGTTCAAGCGTGAGACCGCCCACATGCCCCCACGCGCCCGCAAGCTGCGGCTGCAGAAGGTCGCGGTGGCCTTCCGTAACCTTGTCGGCGACAACTATCGCTCCTTGGTGAACGCCGAGGCGGCCCGACAGGTCGAACACGTGGCCGACGACTGGGCCAAGCGTGCGATGGCGCTGGAGTAGCGGCACGCGGCGACCGCGCACTCTCAGACCGGACGCATTCCGGCCGCCCCGTCCGCAGGTGAGCGACCGGGTCCTCGCATGTGCCTCCGCCGCTGCGGTCTTGTCATCCCCCAGATGCGCCGGCCACTACACACTTTGGCCGAGTCGGCGTACGTTACGGTCACTGACCGGCTCCGTATCGTCTGAGACTTCGGGACGTCAAGGATCGTGGCATGCAAGCAAAACGTGTACTGCTGACCCGCCGAATGCCCCCGCCGGCTGCGGATATGCTGCGCGCGGCGGGATTATTCGTGGACCAGATCGACAGTGACGCTCCGCCGACCCGAGAGGAGTTTCTGGAGCGGGTGCCCGGCGTCGCCGGCCTGATCCCCATGCTCAGCGACCGGATCGATGCGGCCGTCCTGGATGCGGCCGGACCGTCGCTGCGCGTGGTCGCCAACTACGCCGTCGGTTTCGATAACGTTGACATCGCGGCTTGCACTGAGCGCGGCGTGCGCGTCAGCAATACCCCCGGCGTGCTGACCGACGCCACGGCGGATTTGACTTGGACGCTTATCCTCGCGACAGCCCGCCGCGTGGTGGAGGGCGACCGGCTGGTGCGGACGGCCGCCTGGCGGGGCTGGGCCCCCACCCAGCTACTCGGGCTCCAACTGAGCGGCGCGACCCTGGGCCTTGCCGGGGCCGGCCGCATCGGCACCGTCGTCGGATTACGCGCGACCGGCTTCCGCATGCGCGTCTTGTACGCCGACCTGCGCGAGAACAGGGAGCTCGAGCAAAAGGTCGCGGCAACGCGGGTCGAGCTGGATCAGCTCGTGAGAGAAGCCGACGTGCTCTCGCTCCACATCCCTATGCGACCCGAGCACCATCACCTGATCGGTGCTGCCCAACTGGCGGCGATGAAGCCCACCGCGATTCTTATCAACACTGCCCGCGGGCCGATCGTGGACGAGGTGGCCCTGGTCACCGCGCTGCGCGAGGGTCAGATCGCGGCGGCTGGTCTGGACGTGTACGAGAACGAGCCGCGCCTGACACCCGGGCTGACCGAGCTGCCCAATGTCGTGCTCCTGCCGCACCTGGGTAGCGCCACCACCGCCACCCGCCAGAAGATGGCGCAGATGGCCGCCGAGAACGTCATCGCCGTCCTGGCCGGCCGTGACCCGCCGAACGCGGTGAACTGAGTGCAGCGTGCCCGCTGATCCTGCCCAATTACTGCCATGCTGGGCCGGCTTGTGGCAGCCCCCGACGTGTCAGAGCCCGAAGACCGATTCTCTGCGCTTGCCCTACCGGGGCCGGATGAGGATTCTCACCCTCGGCTTCTCGATAGATGGCGCTGACCGCAACCGCCGGTTGGCGCCATAAACCGCTACTAGAAAGCGGTTTATGCGCCCGCACGGCATTTGGCACGCTCGCAATGCTATCAATACTCGGGTTCTGACAAAAAGCTCTTGACAACCTGGGTCTATCAAGATACTCTGACTGATAGTTACTGAGGATCTTACGCTGTTCTTGGGGCTAGTGGCCGTGCGCCTCCCGACGAAACCACCAGATTGGATCGAGTTGCTCACGCCGGCGATGGAGCCGGCGAAGCGCATGTTCGATCCGGCCGTCCAGGAGTTCCTGCGCCGTGCGAATCTGGAGTACTGGCACTGGGACCAGGTGCGGCGGCATCCGTTGCCCGCCGGTTGGGACGCCTCGGCGCTGTGGTGTCTGATCAAGGCTGCGCGTGTTGCCAACCGGCGCGAATTCGGTCTTCAGAGCAGTACGGGGGAACCCTTCCGGTTTTGGCTGCCGGAAGGCGCGCAACACGATCTCTACCAGACCGACATCCGGATGGGCGCGCGACTGCGCTTCGACGAACTCGATGTTACCGCCAGTGAGCTGAGACGCTACACGGCCACTTCTCTGATGGAGGAAGCCATTGCCTCCAGCCAGATTGAAGGGGCTCAAACGACACGCGAAGTCGCAAGGGAGATGCTGCGAAGGGGTCGGCGACCGCGTACGCGCGCCGAGCAGATGATACTCAACAACTACAAGACGATCCTGATGATTCGGGATCTCAAGGGGCGGGCGCTTTCCGGTGACATGCTTCTGGATCTTCAGCGTTCCATGACCCACGGAACGCTGGACGACCCCTCGGCGGCGGGGCGTTTCCGTCGGAGCACGGAGCGTGTGCGCATCGTTGACGAGCGCGATAACACGGTGCTGCATGACCCGCCGCCTGCAAGCGAGCTGCCAGCCCGGATGGACGCACTCTGCAGATTCGCGAACGAAGAGGATGGCGGGGAACCGTTTATCCATCCGATCGTTCGTGCGATCCTTCTCCACTTCTGGCTGGGCTACGAGCACCCCTTCGTCGACGGGAATGGGCGTACGGCGCGGGCGTTGTTTTACTGGTATGCCCTTCGGCGCGGGTACTGGTTCTTCGAGTACCTGCCGATCTCACGCATCATCGCCCGCGCACCAATCCGGTATGGGCGAGCCTATCTCTATGCTGAAAGCGATGATAAGGACGCTACCTATTTCATAGTCTTTCACCTGCAGGTGATTCGGACCGCCTTTACAGAGTTGGTCGACTACTTACGCGCCCAACGCTCACGCCTGGATGAGGCCAAGGATCTGCAGAAGCGATATCGCGAGCTGAACCTCAATCATCGGCAGATTCAACTGATTCAAGACGCGATTAATGATGAGGTGGACGAGCACACGATCCAGAAGCATCGCGGTGTTTATGGCGTGAGCTACGGCAGCGCTTACACGGACCTGGATGGTCTTGTTCGGCGCGGGCTCTTCGAACGTGCGCGGCGCGGCAGGCAGCTGGTCTTCTACCCTGCGGACGACTTGGCGGAGCGGCTACGCGGGACGTAGCTACTCACGTCATGGTCTGGTGTCGGTCACAGGGCTACGGCGCAGAACAGGGTCCAGATGCCCACGCCGATGATGCCGAGGGTGATGCCGGCGGTGGCCATTCCGGCGCCGCCCAGCCGACCGCCTGATTCTTCGATCTGCCTTTTCGCTCGCACGCCCGTGGCAATCGCAGCAATACCTAAGATCAACCCGACCATCGGGATGAACGAGAGGATACCGAACACGAGAGAAGCCACGGCGCCGCCCGGCGTCAAGGGTTGGACGTCGCCCGCCCGGGGATGACCAGGGGACACTGGCCCGCTGGCGAGCTGCTGGCCGCACCTCGGGCAGAAGCGGGGCGGCGCGCCGCCACGCGGGGTGACCAGCACCCCACACTTGTCGCATTGACGCGCATACGCCCTCACAAATGACGACTCCTTCACGCCCCGAGGGCTTCGATCACCGCGACGCTTGCGGGAAGTGGCTCACGCCGACTCGGCTTCATCCTTCGACGGGCGAGATGCCCGCCGCACCTCCGTCGTCTCGTCGCGCTCACCCTCTTCTGTCGTGACCACAATCGCTGCGTCTTGGATGGAATGACCCAGCAGGCGGGCGATTGGGATATCACGCCCCGTGCGGTCCGGCAGGTTCGCGTTCATCACGATCAGCCGGTCGCGCAACTCGTTGAGGGCGAGGATCAGGTCGTCGCAGGCCCAGGCTCGGCGAATCGGCGTACGACTCTCCAGCAGCCGCGTGACGACGCCCTCCTCGCCATACACGCCGCACACGCCCTGCGCCCCGGCCGGGATGACCAGCTCGACCAGGTCGCTCCAGCGGCGGGCCTGAACGGTTTCGATCGCGGCCGGCGCGCGGTGAACGACCAGCCAGAGCTCCCGCGTCTCGTCCAGCGCCCCCTCTAGCAGCATGCCGTTGGCGGTCCCCGCATACACCGCGTTCTCGAGCACGGCGAGACAGTGAATCACCTTTCCGCCGGTGTCGAGCACGCCGAGCGGCTGCCCTTCGGCGTCGTAGATGTGGACACAGTCGTCGGCCGCAAAGAGCAATCGGCCGTCCTCGGTGGTCGTCGCAGCGCGGACAGTTCTCGGAACACCGTCAACGGGCTCAAGCAGCGCGCGGGCTTCCGCGGCCCGGTCGAGCGGCCAGCACCAGCAGCCGAGCTGGGAGTGCGTGGCGAAGAGCGTCTCGCCGGCGAGGGCGGCAGCATTGAACCCGGTTTGCGGCTCGCCCGCGTTGGGGACTTCGTATCTGCCGACGATATCCCCGTCGGCGGCGTTGATGGTCCACATGCCTCGGCCCGCGCCAACCGCTAGAAGCTGCCTGTCCGGGCAAGCCGTGACCGAGCGCAGGCCGCCAAGCTCATCGCCAAGCGTCACGCGGCGCGTGACGTGCTCCGGAGCGGCCGGGTCCAGCCAGACGCATTCCTTTCCAGCCACGACGACGATTGCCTCAGCGGTCTTCCGGTCCGGCGTGATGCGCCACAGGTTCTCCAACAGCCGGCCGCGCTCGGCGGGCGACAGCGCCGGCAGCAAATCGCGCCACTGCACTTGGGCGTCTGCTTCGGCGGCGGTCTTGAGCTTTTCGAGCAGCCCGCCCAGGTCGTCGAGGCGGCGCTGGGTGGCGGCCAATGCCGCCTGCTCGACCATCTTGCGTGTCTCAATCCGTTCGACGCGCTCGGCGGCCTGACGCTCGCGGGCTTCGTGCCGGGCGAGCGATTCGCTGGACAGCTCGAGCTTGGCCACGCGGTCGAGGACCATACCCGTCTCGAAGAGGAAACGCTTGAGCTTTTCGCAAGCCGCGTCGAGCAGCGCGTCGCGCTGGTCTTCGTGGACCAGTTTCGCCGCCGGGTGCCGCCGGATGAGTTGCTGCAAGGCGGTTTGTCCGCCGGCGTCGGCGACCGCGTGTGCCAATCCGTCGAGCGTGAGTTCCTGCTGCGCCAACAGCGTCTTGCGCAGCGCGGCCAGGTCGTGCTCGTCGGCGTTCCAGCGGACCAGCAGCTCGCACGATGCGCTCACGGTGTTTCCGCAGGCTGCCCGACAGTCCGTAACGTCGAGCGGGACGGTGATCAGCCGGTTGCGCACCAGCACGAGCTGGTCACCGCGCTCAGCGCGTGGATCTTCGCCGGCCGGCACGAACCGCCGGCGCCCGTCGCGCGTCTCGACCAGGCCCATCCAGGCGTCGGGGATGACGGCGGCGGAGAGCAGGGAGTGTGGCCACTGGTCGCCCGCACAGCGCAGCGCGATTACCGTCGGCTCCGTCAACCGCTCTTTGATATCGCGACTCATCCTTGCCGCTCCGTTCCCCACGGCTAGACGTACCGCGCTCGCCGCCGGCGACGCCCTGGGCTCGCGCCCCGCATCAGTCCGTACAGCGCGATGGGCACGACGACGAGCATCACCGGCCCGACGGCACCGAGCAAGGCCACCAAGACTATCAGAATGAAGCTCAGAAAAGTCGCTGTGAACACCCAGTGTGGTGCCTGCCGGGGCACGGATGCCGTACTCGCCGCGGCACCCGCCAGGGTCGTCCCGCAGCGCGCGCAGAAGCGTGCATCCGGGCTGTTCGACCGGCCGCACTTCGGATTCGGACACGCACGTCGCCAATCCATGCTGTCTCGACCTTTCACGACTCCAGTCCAGTTTCGCTTCGATCCGCGTCGGTGGCCGCTAGTCGGCGTTCGCCGCCCATTCTTCGTACTTCCGGGAGTCTCTCGGACTTACCGAGGGCGGCATTTCCTCCAGCACCGCCAGAACGTCCCTCATACATATACTACGCGGTTCCGCACCCGCTACGGATTCCAAAAACGGGCGAGTTGCGGAACGGCTGGCGACGGCCCGGATGTCCGCCCCGCTGTAGCCGCCCGTCAGCTCGACCAGCTTGGCGAAATCGACGTCGTCGGCCAGCGGGCGCTTACCCAAATAGATCTCGAACAGCTTGAAGCGCGCCTCGGCGTCCGGCAGCGGCACGTAGACCTTCGCGTCCAGGCGGCCGGGCCGCATTATGGCGGTATCGAGCTGCCACGGCTCGTTGGTCGCGCCCAGGAACATCAACGCGCGCCCGGCCTTGCGATCGAAGCCCTCCAATTCCTGGAGGATCTGCGGCACGACCCGCTGCATGACGGCCGATTGCTGGTCCCGCCGCTTCGGCACCAGCGCCTCCACTTCGTCCATGAAGATCACACTCTTGTCCTCGGCCTTGGCCGCGTCGAAGAGCTTGCGGACGTTCTGCTCGGCCTCGCCGACCCATTTGCTCATGATCTGCGCGGGCGAGATGACGAACATGGTGGCGTCGAGCTCACAGGCGATGGCCTTGGCCATCATGGTTTTGCCGGTTCCCGGCGGGCCGAACAGCAACATCCCGCCGCCCACGTCGATCCCATAGCGCTGCGCCAGCTCCGGATGGTGGAACGGGTAGATCATCTTCAGGTAGATTTCCTGCTTGACGTCTTCGAGGCCGGCGATGTCGTCGAAGCGGACGTTCGGCTTTTCCTTAACGACCCAGTCTTCGGGGCTCGGGCCGCCTTCCTCCGCGTCGCGGGCGCGATCGCGGGCGGCGACACCACGCTTGCCATGCCGAGCCCTTCGATCGCAGCTCTTGGCCAGGTCGATCAGCTCCTTGGCATAGCCTTCCTGTTCGGTCCGCTGCTTAGGGTCCTTGTTCTCCTCGGCGATCTCGATCATGCACTCGGCGGCCTGGATCAAATACGGCTTGGCGGCGACATAGTCCCCCTGCTTCAAGGCCGCGACGCCTTTGTCTTTCAGTCGTTTGAATGTGGCGAAGGTGGCCATCGGTTACGGATGCACCTCCGGCGGCAAGCGGTCGAGGACGAACTTGCATGCCGATGTGGCTGCGGCCAGCGCCGCTCGGGCCCGATCGAGCGTAGGTTGTGGTTCGAATCCGGGATATCGCACCCCGACGGCAAAGTCGCTCAGCCAGGCGCAGTCACTCCGTATTTCAGCAAACGCGGCATCGTGCTGGTTGCAGAAGTCCAGTAGGACGTCAACTGAGTGCGTTTTCGGAGGGGCGCCAGGTTGCCTGGACTGCAGGTACGCCTTCAGCGCCTTCTCAACGGCCTGCTGGCACAGGTAGGAGGCAACGCGAATTCTGGGCTTTGGCGCGTTGATTAGATCCCGCGCGGACTCCAAGTCCTCGCGTGACAGCATGACCCACTCTCTAACCAACTCGATTTCAGGCGGCATGAAGGAGGCGACCCTTTGTTGAAACCTCATGCTCGAGACTGCTGCGAATGCGGCTGCGCTGTTCGAAGTTCTGGCTAGATCGAAAATGCAGTTCGAAAGGCTGGAAAGTGCCGTCGAGGCAGGCGTGGGCGCGTTTCAAAAAATCGATCGTCAACTGCGACGCATCGTCAACCACAATCAAGAGATCGATGTCACTGTCCGGCCCCGGCTTTCCATAGGCGTGCGAGCCGAACACGTAGATCCGCCGCGGCGAGAGCGCGTCCACCAGCCGACGGACGATCTCATCGAGCTGCTCGTCGCCGATGCGGTTCGTCGAGGTACCTTGCGCGTCAGTCATTCGCGAATCCGCGGCTACTTTGATTCCTTCGCGCTTTCGCCCTTCAGTTCGGCTAGCTCAGCTCGCAGGGCGGACATCTGCTGCGCTTCGCGGGCCTCTTCGACCTGCTCTTCGGCCGCGATCATGCGGTCGATTTCTGCGTCGGTGATCGCTTCGGTGGCCGCCGCGGACACGTCGGCCTCGGCGCCTTCCTCGACCGAGTCGAGGAACATCTGCATGCGCTCCTCCATGGACTGCGACTGCATCATCGCCTTCTCCCAGTCCATCTGCGTCTTGACCAGGTCGGTGCTGCCATAGAGCTGGCTGACCTCGTTGGCCATGGTGGCCATCGCGGCGGCGAAGTCCACCGACGCCTCGGCCTGCCGCTTGATCAGCAGCGCGTTCTTGACCGCCAGCAGTTGCCGTTCGAGGATCTTCCTGATCGTGGCGGTCTTCTTCAGCGAGTTGCGGACGAACTGGTACGAGGCCATGTCGCCGATCTGCTTGGCGTGCCGGGCGTTCTTGACGAACTCGTCACTGAATTTGTTCTGCTCGGCGATGGCCTTCTCGATCCGCCGGATTCCCTGACGGACCTTGATATCGCGTTCCATCCGGCGTTCTTCTTTGGACTTAAACAGGCCCATGCATCACCTCGGGCGCACACATGGTGACAAAGTGACAACGCGACAAAGTGACAAGGCGCGGAGGGGTCGAGATCTTCCAAACTGTGTCACGCATCGATTGCCTCCGGCTCCTGGTACTTGAGGCCGCGAAACTCCTTACTGGTCCGCTTCAGCGATGAGATATACGCGGAGAGCATTCTGGAACAGGTCTCGCAGCGTTCGATCAGCCACGCGTGTGCTTGCTCGTCCAGAAGCCCGACATCTCGGGCAAGGATGACCTGGCTCCGCAACTCGCCCGCCGAGCCCTTCGCGATGTAGGCGGACTCGATGTGTTGCTTCCGTGATCCCCGCTCGAATCCTTCGGCGATGTTGCTCGAAATGCTGACGGCGGACCGCTTCATCTGGTTCAGTAGCGCGTAATCGTTTCGGAGTTCCTGCGTGCGCACGGCCCGATAGACTCCCTTTGCCAACTCCTGGGCCACCTGCCACACTTCAAGGTCTTCGAACCGCCTGATCACTCTCGGCCCTCGCCCCTTCTGTCACGCCGCCATTTTGTTACCTTGTCACTTTGTTACCTTGTTACCCTTCCGCCGCGTGCTGCTCGCGGACGCGTTTCTCGGCCTCGTCGAAGGCGTCGTTGGTATCCTTGATCAGCCCGGCGTCCATGTCGTTCCAGACCTTGAGCAACTCCTGGGCGGCGGGTGAGACGCCGGCCGCGGCCTCGTCGGCCTCGACCCCGATCTGGAGGATCTCATCCAGCCGCTCCTGGTACATCTCGCTGGTGATCTTGTCGTTTTCGATCAGCCGCTCGATGGTGGCCAGATCGCCCTCGCGGATCGTCGGAAACACGCCGGCGCCAAGCCGCGTTCGCTGGGCGCTCTCCCGCAGCATCCGCAGGCGCGAGACGGTCAGCAACTCCTTGCTGCGGATATTGAGATGCCGGGCGATCATCATCTGCTCGGTGTGCAGTAGGTCGAACTGCTGGGCAAACGTGCGGCGGAGCTCGGGGGTCTTCTCTTTCGCGCCGCGTTCGACGATTTTCTGTTTGTCGCCGGCGAGCTTGCTCATCTTGGCTTGCATGCGGTTGCGCTCGTTTTCCAGGAGCATCTCCTGGGCGCGCAACTCGGACACGCTCATCGTTGCCAGTGTCTTGCGCTTCGTCGTCAGCCACGTGAAAAAATTCATGATCCCACGCGTTTCCCAGTTACTCGGCTATCCGGCGGCGTCACCCTAGCTCTGGACGGGCCGATTCGCCCTTCTCCTTCGCCGGCGGGGGCCGGGCGGCGGCGTGGTCGGCGGGCGACGGTTCACCTGCGGCGGGCGCCGCCGGTTCGCGTGCCGGCGTCTCCGCTGCGGGTGCCTGTGCGGCGGCGGCTTGCTTGAATTCCTCGAAGATCGCAGCCTCTTCTTCAGCCATCATGGGCGTCTCGCCGGTCACCTCGATGCTCGCCGCCAAATCGGCGTTCGCCGCCAACTCGGACATGACCTGCTCGGCCTGTGCCGCCTCGCGCGTCAGCTCCTCGGCCTTGGGCAGCTCCATCCGCTTGCCCTGCTCGGCCAGCGTCAGGTGATGGACGTGCGTACCGATTATGTCAATCTGCCGGGTGAACATCTGTGCCTGGGCGCGGTGGCGGCGGAGCTCACGCCGGGTACGCATGAGCTTGCCGGCCAACTGCTTGCGCTCGGCGTCGCTGGGGGCGGCCGCCCCTTGCTTGATGGCCTCGCGCTCCTCGGCCTCGAGCCTCTCGGTTTTCTGGTCCAGTTCGTGACGCTGCTGCTCGAGCCCGACCCGCTGCGCCGTCATCGCGCGGACACGCTCCGCCGCGGTCGGCTTGAGTCGCAGCAGCCTTCGGATTCGGCTCCAAATGCTCATGGCATCGCCTTCCGCACCCAAGGGGGTTCGACATACGTGGATCGTCCCCTCATGGACGACCGTCAGCAAGCGCGAATGCGCCCGGCACGCCCGGCGCACCAGCGCCTCGGTCTGGGCCGCCGGCAACCCCAGCTTCTCGCACAACTCCGGGATCGAGATCCCACGCGAATCGACCAGGCTGGCGTTTTGCTCCAGATGATACATCAAGCGCTTCAGGCGCTCGTCCTGCGTTTCCAACTCGAAGAGCCGGCCCCACGGGCTGCGCCGCAGCGCCGCGGGCATCTGCACGTTCCAGCCGCCGTCTTCCCGACCGCCCATCAGGATCAGGCTGGGCGGGCCGGCGCTGTTCACCAGGGCCTGCGCGTCGTGCGTAAACCCGCTGGCGCTGGCGAGGACGACCGCGCTCGGCCGCAACTTGCGTGGCATGACCTCGTAGCGGGCCAAGGCCTCCTGCACCTGCTCACCATCGACCGGCCCGGGCGTCTCGCCCTCCAGCAGGGGCGCCACCGGCGCCAGCACCTGGACTCGCAGGCGCTTGACGGTTCGCCGGAACAGCCCGCCCAATAACCCCCGCTGGAAGCGTAGTTGCAGCGTTTTCCGGCCGGGCAGCTTCTCCAGCGCGTCGCGGTCGTAGACCTCCAACCGGTTCAGCGTCGCGCGCAGAGCATCGACGCCGTCCGGGGTCGGCTCGAACACTACGCGATCGGCCGGCAGAAGGCCCCGGGTCAGCGCGGCGGCGCGCGTCCGCAACTGGCTGAGAAACTGATCCTCGAATTGACGCTGACGGCTAAGCTCATCCATAGGCGTCCACGTTACAAACGACGCCCAGCGGTTGCCCGCAGCGGGCACAGTACCGCGCATCGGCGGCGTTGACATGCCCGCAACGCGGTTGGGGACACAAACGGCCATGGTGGTCGCGACGCTGCCGCCCTGGCTGTTTCTCCGCTGAAGGACGGCCGAATAGTGCTCGCCCCACAAACCCGATCAGGCGTACAACCATCACGGCTGCCACCACGAAGAACCCGATGAATCCTACCAGGAAGATTATCAGGACCCAGACAGCAAAATCGGCCAGCGCTAGCACGTCGCACTACTCCCTTGGCACCAGCGCCGTCCCGCAGAAAATGCAGTACCGGTCGTGCGGCCCCGGGTAGGCCCTGCAGGCCGGATCCGGACACTGCCGAACCTGCCCCACCAACTGCGCGCGACACTGCGTGCAGAACTGGTCTCCCGCCTCGACCGCGTGACCGCAGGACGGGCACTTGCCCGGTGCAGTCTGCGTTGGTAGCGGCGGTAGCGGGACGGGCGGTGGCGATGTAGCCGGCGCTCCACGCTGTGCGTCCAGCCGCGCCGTCAGGTCATCCAGTACCGCCTGCGCGCTCTCGTAGCGCCGATCGTGGCGGGCGTACAACCGACGGAATACTTCATCCAACGCCGGCGGGACGTTGGGACGCAACGTACTCGGGAACTCCGCCCCGGCGGGTCGGTCGCCGGTGAGCAGCTCGAACAAAATCACGCCGATCGAGTACAGGTCGCTGCGTGCGTCCGGCTTCTGTCGCCCCTCGCGGATCTCGGGGGCCATGTAGGCGAGCGTGCCGACGAGCTTGTCTTCGCGGGCGACGGAAGCGGATTGCACGATCGACCGCAGCGTGTCGGCGTTGTCGATGCCCAGCCCGAAATCGCCCACCTTGACCGCCTCGATGGTCAGCGCCGACAGCGGTTTGCCGTCCAGGTGTAGCAGCACGTTTCCCGGCTTGAGGTCGCGGTGCAGGACGTTGGCGCCGTGCGCGACGACCATCGCATTGAGGATGCCGCGCAACGCGACGACCGTCAGGTCAACCGGGATACCCATCGGGTTCTCGTGCAGGACCTGCCGCAGCGATGGCCCCTTGACCAGCTCCATGACCAGATAGGGGACCTCCGCATAGGGGTCCATACCCATCACGCGGATGATGTTCGCGTGCCGCAGGCCGTGGACGACCACTCCCTCGCGCTGCAAGTAGCGCACATACTCCGGCTCGGTGGGCAGCTTGACGGCGACGTGCTCGTTCTCCCAGACGTGGTGCCGGGCACACCAGACCTCGCCAAACGTACCCGTTCCGACGCGCTCCTCGAGCACGTATTCGCTGACCCGCATGCCTGTTCGATATTCGCTCGTCATCAGTCTGCCTGCGTTTCGTTCACGTTATCGGCGGCTTCGTCCGCTAGCCGCCGCTCATCTCGGCCAGGTACTCCGTCACCAGGTAATTATACGTTCCGGCGACGGCGAGTGCGGCCAAGGCGGCAACCCAGCCCCAGAAGCTGGCCGGCCAGCCCATCATCAGCAGCAGGCCCGCGATCACGTTGATCGCGAGCAAGGCGGCCAGCAAGCCCACGCCGGCCCAGTTCGAGCCCACCTCGACAATCCGGCGGATGAACAGCCGGGCTATCCAGGGCAGCGCGGCCGCGATGACCACCCAGGCGGTGGTCCGCCAGATCCCGTTCCACACGGCGGCGCGCCATTCCGGGCCGGCCCGCCAGATCGCGATACCCAGGAAGATCAGCAGGCCGAGCGCGACCCAGCCGAGCACCTTCTCGCCCACCCGTCCCAGGATGCCGCTGCCGGTCGTCTCCATGCCTTAAGTGTAATGCCTCCAAGGGCTAGCGGAATTACAAAAACCGGCCATGTCACTAACGCGGGCGGTCCACGGCCCCCGCTCGGCCCGAACAGCCCTTGGCTGCGTCAGGCCGGCCAGCCGCCGGACTCGCTTCTTAAAGGTATTCGGTGCAGGCGGATTATCATTTCAGGCAGGGTTTGGACAGGCGCCACGGGCTGGTCGGCATGACCTGAGCCATGTCTCCCGAGCGGGCATCTCGGCGTGGCAGCCTTCCGGCTGGTCAGTCGGCGGCCGATTGCTTCGCCCCCGCGGCCCCCCGTTTGACCATTTGACGATTTCACCGTTTAACGGTTTCCGCCCCCCGGCTTGCTGGGCTGGGATGCCGCCTTGGCCTCCGCCGCCCGGCGCTGCGCCCGCGTCGGGAGCTTCTCCAGCCGCGGCTTGAGCTGCTTCTCGAAGACCTCGTTGACGGGCTGCATGAGCTTCTGGTGACGTTCGTCGATCGCCGCCAATCGCTGCGCCCTGTCCTTGGCGTCAGACTTCTTGAGTGCGGCCGTGTCTTTCTCGAGCTTCTCGAAGTCCGTTTTGCGCCTGGCCAGATAGTGGTCAGCCCGCTCCTGGGAATCCTTGAGGATCGCCCACGCCTTTTCGCTCTGTTCCGCGTTCAACTGGTACTTCTCGATGAAGCGACGCGTGTAGGCCTCCCACTCCGATTCAAGCGAGCGCTTGACAAGCGCCACTGGGGTCAGCGCAGTCTCTCTGGCCCTGCTGGCTGCCTCGTGTGCGGCCAGTTTCGGGTCCCCAGCCTCGCGTAACCTTTCGATGTGATCGCCTGCCTTGGCGACCAAGCGCTGAAACCGGGGCCCCGGTTTGAGTTCTCCGGCACGCGCCCGCCGGTTGTACTCTTCTATTGTAATGATTTTCTCGCCGTCCCACTTGAACAGCCCGGCGACCGGCTTGCGATTCTCATCATGCATCACGACGTTGAAGCACGAGTCGATCCCGATGTCCCTAGGTGTGAGTCGTTTCGGGTGTTCCGGTTGGTTGAACGAAGCGGAGTGGATGCGAACAATCTCGCACGGCTCCTTGCCTTCCTTGTACCCGCTACGGAAAAACGTGACGCTCTCGGGAAACCACACGCCATCGAACTGCTTCAGAGTGCTGCGCGCCTCCTGGAGCATCTCCCCGTGCTTCGAGAGGGTCACGCGCACCGGGCACCAGCCCCGCTCAGCGTCGAGCCACCACACAATCTCGCCGTAGTCCGTCTTCGCGCTAACAACGTGCAGGCCATCCTCGACGGTGGCCCGGAACTCCCTCGGGCTCGCTTGCGGTACCCCGTCCTTCCACAGCGTGTCGTGAGCGTCGTCGAACGAAAACATATAGGACATGCCCAACGCGCGCAGCTCCGGAAGGCCACTTGGCGTGCGGTCGCCGACCGGATAAACATTGACGCTGATCCGCGCTGTAGCATACTGCCACACTTGTTCACGGGTCCTGAACGTACGGTGCGGCGCAGCAGGCGGGCGCGACGGCGGAGCCTTGTCGGGACGCCGACCGACATACCCTTCCTCATCGCCCCGCTGGTCGAGGGCAATGTCGTCTCCCGCGATCCGCGAGGTGTAGAAGTAGTAATGTGTGCCTCGCCGGGGTGTCCACTAGGACCATTCGATATGCGCCGTTTGGAGATTCGCGCGAGCGCGCTCGAGCTTTACCAGCGCCTGCGGGCGCTCTTGACCCGCGGCGCTCCCTGCAATGAGCGGGGATCCCGCAACCACGAAGATCAGCGCTACTCTTGTCACGATGAACTCCTTCAACAGGGGCCCGGCAATGGGTAACGCCTGTACACACGCCCCTCTACATCTGTCTGCCGACCCCGGCTGCGGCAGGTCCGACAACCAGGAGTGGCGTCGGCGCTACGGCTCGTCCGAAGCCGCGCCCGGCGGCGGGGGGATGGGTTCGAGCCGCTCTACGTCTTCCTCATACCCGCGCGGCGTCTCGATCTTGAGGATGCTGCCGCTGAAGCCGGTGTTGAGCTGAATGTCCTCGAACGTGATCGTGATGTACGAGTTCACCTTGCCGGTGCCGTCCTTCTTCGCGGTCCGCACCTTGACCGGCAGGCCGGCGTGCGCACCCTGGTTGGCCACCCAGAAGTCGAGCACCTTATAGGTTTCGCCAGTGTGCGTGCCTGCCCGCGGAACGAGCTTCAGGTGATCGGTGGCGGCCGGGTCGTTTTTGCTGCGCGGCACACGCGTCACCTCGAACTCCCGCAGGATGTCGGCCTTCTTCTGTCCGAATGGCAGCGGAAACGGCCCCTCGCCGATCTTAAAGGGGTTGCCCGGGCCGCCCGGGCGGCGGATTTCGCGCCGCGTGATCATCTTGGTGCGGGCCTGGAGTTCGACGTACCAGTAGCCGTCGAACATGTGCTTCTCGTCCAGCTTCCGTTTGCGGTTGCCGGCGATCTTCTCCTTGAAATGAACCAGGAACTTCGCGACCGGCTTCTCCTGCTTGTACCAGATCTCGCCGAACTTGATGTCGGCCTCGTCTTCCTCGACCACGTAGGTGAGCTCCCAGCGCAGCTTGGCCCGCAGGTCGTTGACCTGCCGGGCCTCCAGGCGTGTGAGAATCTTGTCCACCACTGGGTCGAGGTCGGGTGTCTCGGCCGGTTGGCTCTGCCCCTGCGCCGCGACGGACACCACTAGAACGGCTATGATGCCTGCCGCGTTCCGCGGTCTCGTGCGCGCCTCCATGAGGTAATCTCCAGTGCGGCCGTCGGGTATCGCTTGTGATTGTACGGACCGAGCACCGCGGGTGGAAGCGGCGTCGGTGCCCGGGACGAGTGGGTCCCGCGTGGGTGAGCGTCAAGCCGGTCCATGACAATTCTGTTAGACCTCATTTACGTGCTGCTGGTTTGTGTCGGCTGGCCGTACTTGATCTATCGGCGGCTGAAGCGCGGGCCGGGGAGCATCGCCTTGCGTGAGCGTCTGGGGCGTGTGCCGTCGCGGCCGGTTTCCGGCCGCTGCGTGTGGATTCACGCCGTCTCGTTGGGCGAGGTCAACGCGGCGCGCACGCTGGTGAGCGAGCTGCGCCGGCGCTCGCCGGAGACGGTGGTCGTGGTTAGCAGCACCACGCAGACGGGGCTGGAGCGGGCCCAGGCGCTTTACCCCAAGCTGCAGATTTTCCGCTTCCCGCTGGATTTCTCGTTTGTGATTCGCTCGTTGTTGAGCCGCATCCGCCCCTCGATCATCGTTCTGATGGAGCTTGAGATGTGGCCGAACCTGCTCGAGGTGGCCGGCGCCGGCGATATCCCCGTCGTCATCGCCAACGGTCGCGTGACGGTCGAGAAGAGCATGCGGCGTTTCAACCGGCCGCTGATCCGGCGGCTGTCACGTCGGATGTTCGCCAGGCTGCGCTGGGTCGGCGCCCAGGACGAGACGTACGCGGCTCGCTTCGTCGAGCTCGGCGTTCCGTCCGAGCGGGTCCAGGTTACCGGGTCGCTCAAGTACGACGCCGCCGACACCGTCGATCGCATCGAGGGACAGGACGAGTTGGCTGACCAGATGGGCATTTCGCCCGCGCAGCCGCTGTGGGTCTGCGGCAGCACGGGCCCGGGCGAGGAAGTGCTGATTCTCGAGGCTTATGCAGATCTGTTGGACGAGTTTCCCGAGCTGCAACTGGCGATTGTTCCACGTAAGCCCGAGCGTTTCGAGCAGGTCGCGCAGCTCATCGTCGAACGGGGCTTCGCGTGTCTGCGGCGCAGCACCGGCGCTCCCGCCGTCCCGCGCGGCGTGACCGAGCCGCGCCCGGTCTTCCTGGGGGACACGCTGGGCGAGCTGCGCAAGTTCTATGCGCTGGCAACGGTCGTCTTCGTGGGTCGGACGCTGGTACCAATGGGCGGGTCGGACGTGATGGAGGTAGCCGGGCTGGCCAAGCCGATTCTGGTCGGCCCGCACACGGAGAACTTCACAGAAGCCGTGGATATCCTCCTCGGCGCGGGTGCCGCCCAGCGCGTCGAGCAGGCGGATGCGCTAGCCCCCGCAGTGGCGGAGCTTCTGAGTGATGAACGTCGTCGCGCGCGTCGGGGGGTGGCGGGACGGCGCGCGATCATGGCTCGCCGCGGAGCTACCGAGCGCACGGTCGATCAAATCCTCAATCTCAGCTCGCAGCCCTAGCCATTCCGGGTTCCGGGAACGGTTACGGCCCCACGCAGCGCCCGGAAGCCGCGCGCAAAAAGGGAAGGTTGGGCAAAGAGCTTGCCGCTCCAACCCAACCTTGCACCCCCTCGCTCTCCTCCGGAGGTCACCCCTGGCGTCGCAGTACGTCTGCTCCGCCCCTGATGATCAGGGGGTCCATACGCTTGGGAGCCGAGGTACCAAGGTATCTCGTGCGCGGTTCCGATCGTATCCCGCCTTGACCGTAACCGCTCCCGTCATGATAACACCCACCCCTCGCGAACGCAACCGCTCCCGAACTTTCTTTGGTGCTGCTCAAGAGTTGGAACCGACCGCGGAGTTCCCGGTATCATGTTCCGGATGATCGTGTGGAACCGGTTGGCCGAAGCTATGGGAATCATCAGACGGGCCCGGGCGCTGGGCGACCTGCTCGCCCGGGCCGTGCCACACCAGTTCATCGCCACGTCGCTTGGCATCGGCCTGGCAATCGGCGTCACCGGTTGCCGGCATGAGCCACTGGCCCAGCGTCGGCTCGCGATGCGCTGGGACAACATCCGGACAACAACCGAGAGAATCACCGACCGAGAGGCCGAGAGCCCGCAACGCCTAGCCCGGGCGGCGGAATTCATCGGTGATAACCTGCAGCGCCACGCCACGGCGTTCGAGCATGACCTGCATGGGGTCGCTGCCTATCTGGAACGCGACCTCCGTCGCTGGCAGGAAAGCCAACCCACCTACTGGCGTGAAACCGGCCGCCTGCTCCGCGGCAAACCCGAGACCATCGAGCGAACAGCCATCATCCTCTTCCTGTAACGCCCTGTAGCGAGGGCGTTTCCCGAGAGTCGCGAGTGGCAGCCCACGTATGGGAGGTCACATGGCGGACCGCGTTCCGCCCGTTACAATTCGGGCCATGAGCGAGAAGCCCCGGGACATCGTGCTTTCCGTCCGCGACTTGGTGGTCCGTTTCGAGACGGCCGACGGGGGCCACCATACCGTGCTCAACGGCGTCACCTTCGACGTGATCCGTGGCGAGACACTGGTGATCATGGGCGGCTCCGGTTGCGGCAAGAGCACGCTATTGAACTGCCTGATCGGCGAGATCGAGCCGGACGAGGGCAACATCGAGTATCACTTGCCCGGGTTGGGCACCGTCGATCTCGCCACGGCCGACGGGACAACGGCGGACAACGTGCGCAAGAAGTTCGGCATCCTCTTCCAATCCGGGGCGCTGTTCAGCTCGTTGACGGTCGCCGAGAACATCGCCCTGCCGTTGCGTGAGCACTCCCACGTCGATCCGACCGTGATCGACATCGTCGTGGCGATGAAGCTCCAGCAGGTGCACATGCTGCCGCACCGCGACAAGCGCCCCTCACAGCTTTCCGGCGGGCAGCGGAAGCGCGTCGGGCTGGCCCGCGCGACGGCCCTCGACCCGGAAATCCTCTTCTACGACGAGCCCAGTGCCGGGCTGGACCCCGTGACCTCCTGCGCGATCGACGAGCTGATGATGGACCTGTCGGGCAAGCTCCAGGTGACCACCATCGTGGTGACGCACGAGATGGACTCGGCCTTCCGCATCGCCGACCGCATGGTCATGCTCGACCAGGGCAAGATCCTGCGCCTGGGCCCACGCAAGCAGTTCGACGAGCTCCGCTTCGCCAACGCGAACCTGCTCCAGGCCCGGGATGAGAAACTCATCTACCAGTTCCTCAATGGGGCTTCGCACGGCCCGCTCACCGATGCCGAAGGCTTGAGCGAGTACGAAAAGCTCCTCATCGGCGGCGAAGAATCCGGCATCTTCCGGACGTCGGGTGCGTAGCGCCAACGGCTACACCGAAGCACCGGATTGACGCGCAATCATCTGCTGCAAGGCTCGCCAACCCGCGAACTGCTGCTCGGTGAGTGTCGCCGGGCGCCCCGTGGAGAGGTGGTGGCCGATGGCGCGCAGGCGCCGCCGGGTCGCGCGCGGCAGATTGACGCGCTCGTTCACCACGAGACCGGTGATGTGTTGCTGTTGATGCCGCCGGCGGACTCTCAGCTTCCTGTGCTGGTGTAACTTGTACCCGAAGTTGGCGACGATCGCTTTCGTCGCGCGGATGACGTTGTGAACGCCCGCGCGGTCGTCCCGCTCCAACGAGAAGGTCATATCATCCGCGTAGCGGGTATAGCCCGCTCCGAACCGGTGGGCCATCGCGGCCAGGCGGGCGTCCAGCCGGTAGTTGACTAGGTTGCTCAAGCGCGGGCTCGTGGGAGCCCCTTGCGGCAGGGTGCCGTGGTGCGTACAGATCCGCATCAATAAAGCGCCGGCCTCGCGGTTCCAGCCGATGCGACGGAAGTATTGCTCGACTCGTCGGGCCCGTGTGGTGGGAAAGAACTCCTTGACGTCCATTCTCACGACGACCGCCTTGCCGGCGTGGAGTACGGCGTTGGTGACGATCGAACATCCGCGCTCGAAGCCGGTTGCGTTCGGATGGGCGCGCAGCCGTGCGAGTAGGTGGCGTAACACGCGGCGTTGGAGGTTGCTCAGCTCGCGGTCGGGTGCGTCAATGCGGCGGGTTCCACCCGAGCGCTTGGGGATGGTGAACGTGCGATACGCGGGCCGGACGGCGCGCAGCTCGGTTTCGTCAATGTCCAGGCGCCGGGCGAGTTCGGCTACGTCGTGGCCGCTGCCCTTGAAGACGCTGGCGAACAGGTCTTTCAGCCCCATTGCCACGCTCCGACGCCGCGCAGTTGAGCAAGGTGAATGCGGACGCGAGCCAAAACCCGCGTCCGCCCCGTCTTGCCACGGGTGCGACCCGTGCGCACCGCTCTCAGGAAGTCCGTTCGGACCCGGCTGACGAAGCATCAGCCTACGCTCTGCATTTGAGCGCCGCCAAGACGGTACTGCGCATGTTGGGTGCCGGATCGCTTCTCGTCAACGGCGGCGGAGTGGCCTCCGTATTATCAGCGGCGGGCTGGCAGCTAGGCGTTCCAATTGCCCTCCGCTACCCTAGGTGGCATGAGCGAGGTGGATGATATGCGGGGTATTCGTGTCCGGCCGATGCGCCCGGACGACTATCCGGCCGTCCGGCGCTTGTGGGAACGGACAGGTCTGCCGATTAAGCCGACCGGGCGCGATTCGCAGGCCGCTGTCCTGGGGCAGTTGAAGCAGTTTTCGAGCACGTATCTGGTCGCCGAGCAGCAGGGCCGGCTGGTCGGCGTTGTGCTGGGCACGCACGACGGACGCAAAGGCTGGATCAACCACCTCGCCGTGCACCCCGACCATCGCCGGCAGGGCCTGGCACAACGGCTGCTGGCGGCCTGCGAACAGGCGTTGGGTGCTCAGGGCATCGAGATCATCGCGGCGTTGGTCGAACGAGATAATGCTCACTCGGCGGCGTTCTTCGAACGCGCCGGCTACGCCGCCGACGTCCCGGTCCTCTACTACCGCAAACGCAGCCGCCCGGACATCTGAAGCTCACCTGCTGCGAGAATCCCTTCTCGCACCAGGACCCGCGGGAATCCCCTCCCGCGTCTGCGACCCGGGCGGTGAGTGTGCGGCTACAGAATTCCCGGTCCGTCCCCTGAGAACGGAAGCGCAGCCGCACCAGCCTGTCAAAGACCAAGTCGAATGCGTGCTCGAAGAGAGCTGTCAGCTATAATCGACATCTACCGCGCTCGCGGAATCTGCCGGTTTCAAGCGGAAAATCACCCTCGCATCACGCAGTTTCATTCAGATACGGCGCGAGAGGTGCCGCCACGATGATTGGAGTCACACGTTGAGTTCGGTCCAACATCTTATCTTCGTCCTCTACGGGCACCCATCGCCCCAGTGGGCCAGCAGGATGCCAAGATCGGCGTGGTCCGTGGCGCCGTCGCCATCGATATCGCCCACACAATCCTGGCCAGTGCAGTCCCAGTCGCCCAGCAGAATGCCCAGATCAGCGTGGTCCACACAGCCGTCGGCATTCAGGTCCCCGTAAGACGTGAGCAATACATTGTCAATTCCGTCAATGTCCAGCCTAGGACCGACGTTGTGGACGCCCTCTATGCGTATCCGCAGCTCCGTGACATTATTGAGCAAGGCATTCCAGTCTCCAGATACATTCCACGCTGACTCGGCAATTGGCGCTGAGAAGGATCTCCAGCCGTGACCGAGAAGATCTGAGGACGTGAAGATGGCGGACCCTCCTGGCCCCGAGAAAGCTGCCTGAGCTCGGAGGTAAGTCGGCCCCTCTCCTCCATTTATGACGCGGTGATCCCAGAACAACATACCCACGGCGTCCAGCGCCGACCAGTCCCCTAAGAACTCTGCAGGGGCTACGAGCCACCCGTCTCCATGAGGTCCCCACGCATCCCCAAAACGAGCGTACCCTCCCGGATTGCCGCCCTCCGGGTCGTGAGACAGACTGCCGTTACCCGCGAGGGTCCAGCCCTCTAACCCCGAGTCGAACGTGCTCCACGTCTCGATTGCTGCGGCAGGACTCCAGGCAAATGCCCACAACAAGAATAGTGCCACACTCTGTTTTCGCATCATCGGACTATCCTCCCATCGAAATATAGCTTGTGGGGTGCGTCCTCGACCACTGCTGTAAACATCATACCCTCTTTCGCTGTGACGGCTTGGCTTGGGCCC
>CAZNFA010000022.1:0-66025 GCA_964572345.1 uncultured Planctomycetales bacterium | reverse complement strand
AATCTCTCTCACCTGCGACCAGATTCTTCGGTCGCTGCGCTCCCTCAGAATGACATGGCCGCCCCGCGTCTTCACAGCGAAGCGATCTCGAGTTCAATCTCGTCACGTAGGGAGATGCCGTCGAGGCCGACCAGTGGGATTTCCGGCTTTAGCCGCTGGCGGGCCTCCGCCAACGCGCCGCGGTGTACCGCCACCAGAACAAACCCGCGCTTCTGATAAAAGTGCAGGGCAAAGACGTTGTCGTTGGTGGTGATCAGCCACAGCCGCCGGCAGCCCGCGCGTCGGGCGACGCCCTTCACGGCGCCGATCAACGCCGAACCGACGCCCTGCCTCTCGGCCAGACTGTTCAACGTGACGATCTCGCACGCGTCATTCTCGATCCGGTACGTCGCCAACCCAATCGGCCGGCCGTCGCGAACCGCGGCAAACCCCGGCAGCCGATCGCCGTCGCACACGCGCCCACGGCTGACAATCCGCGGTGACGCCCAGTGCTCTGTGAGCAAGCGGGCTACCCACGCCCGGTCGCCATCGTTCAGCGCTCGAATCTCGAAACCCGCCAAGCTTTAACTCTCTACGCGAGGAGCTCGGCTGTCACAGCCATGTCACACGTGCGCTCGGCACGTACGCCCCACTGGTTCTCGGCACTGCCTCCGCAGCCTACCGCGGCGACGGTGGTTGGAAAAAGTGCTGCGGCTTGTTTCAGTATTTTCAGCGTGGCTACGCGGGGCCGGGTCGGACCGGCGGGAGGGGCTTTACTTCGCCGCGGCGCACGAAGAAGACCTCGACCCGCCGGTTACGGGCCTGATCGTCGCTCACCGGGCGGAACGGCCCGTAACCCATCACTCCCATGCGCGACCCGGGCAGCCCCGCCGAACTCAGCACGTTCTTCACCGCGATCGCGCGATGCACGGACAGGTGCCAGTTGGAGGGATGGGCTTGTAGCGTCTGCGGATTGACGATCGCCGTGTTGTCGGTGTGGCCGACCACGATGATCTCGAACTCGTCCGCCTTCGTCATGGCGGCGATCCCGGCCAGCTCACCCAACACCTCCTGCCCCTCGGCCCGCACTCGGTCACTGCCGGACTCGAAAAGGCGATCGTTGGCAAAACTCACCGCTCCTCGACTGTGGTCGTACCACACCCGACCGGAGCGCCGCCGGGCGAATGCAAGCAAGGCTTCGTCCACCTTCGCGGGCAGCGGCGACGCCGGCACCTCCGGTCGCTTCAACGCCTGGCGATTCCGCTCTTCGATGAGCTGCTTGTAATCGGCCTTCAGCTTCTCCAGGGAATCGACGCGCCTCCGCAGGGTCGCCGACTCGGCCTGGGCGAGTCCCAGATCGCGTGACCGGGTGGCGACCTGCTCAGTGAGGGCGGCGGACTTGGCCCGCTCGTCGTCCAGCTTGCCCCGGAGGGCATCCCGCTCGACCTCGACCTGATGAAGCCGGTACTCCAGGTCACGCTGCTGCTGGGATACACACCCGGCCAGCAGTGCCATCAGCACGGCAGTCGCGACTGCGGGTTTCGTACACATAGAGTCTCTCCCCTTTGCGGGTCGGCCCGTGGGGCGTGAAGAGAGATGCCACAGAGGGCCCTGGGTTTACGCGCGGCGTGGCACCGCCGCCCGCCCGATCGCCCACCCGACAAGCAGCGACAAGATCGGCACCAGCACCGCCCCGCCCAGGAAAAACCAGAAGCGGTTGCTCAACTCCTCAGCGTAGCCCGGCACATAGCCCTGTAACGCTCCGGCGACCACGCTCCCGGCCAGCGTCAGAAGGATCAACGCGCCAACCAGCAACCCAGCAAACATGCCCTCGGCCGGGTCGGCCGCAACCGCATACGTCGGCGCCACCACCTCGCCGGCCTCAACCGCTTCGAGCACCGGCTCGGGCTCTTCCTCCGGTTCCTCCTCGGGCTCGACCGCCGGCGCCACGGCGGCAGGCGCTTCGATGCTCTCCTCTTCGCCGGGGTAAATCTCATCCAGCAACTCGGCCCCCAGCGAGGTGTCGTCGGCCTCGCGCGTGAGATCCAACAACCCCGACCCGCTCCCGGTTCCTTCCAGCGACACCTGATCGCCGACGGCGGGGGCGGTGATCTGCGTATCCGCCATCGGGTCGGCATCAATCTCCAGCTCGTCCTCGTCGAAGACGCCGATGCCGCTCGCGGTAATCACCGTGCCCTCTTTGTCCTCTTTCTGCTCTTCGTCTGCCACCGGCTCCAGACCGATAATGCTGGTCCCTTCGCCGGAGTCTCCCAGCGACGGCAACTCTTCCTCGGCCGGTTCGAGCGCGATCTCGTCGGTGTCGCCTTTCGCGCCCTCGCCGCCGGTGAGCTTCTCGATGTCTTCGGCCTTGAAGAATACCTTGCCGGCGTCACGGAACTCGCGCAGGCTGCCGTCGCGTACCATCGCCCGGATCTCGTCGGCACTTTTGCCGAGGAGTCCGCAAACCTCATCCATCGAATAGAAGGCCTTAGCCATGCCGGGCTCCTATCGCCGTGATGATTTCATCGTTTGTCCTCCGAGTCGGCGTTTGACTCGGGGGCCCGTTGTTCGGCGCTTGCCGCTCCCGCAGGCGGTGTGCGGTTGATCCCCGCCTCCGGCGTGCGCTGCTGGGCGACCAGTTGCTGGACCATGCGGAAATCCGGCGCGGCGCAGTTAAAGTCCTGCAGATACCGGTCGTAAACCCAGCTGCGCGCTGCAATTAGGCGCAGCTTGCGCGTCCCGTCGACCGAGTCGATCTCATAACACCAAATCGTGCCCTGGTCAACGTCCAACATGAACAACCCGTACTGGTTGTGGTCCAGTTGCCCGGTGAACGCATACACGCCGCGGGCACCCGCCAAGGGCTGGTTTTGCGCCCAGGCTGCCGGCAAAATCTGACCCGCCGGCCGACTCCACAACCCCCCGGCGATCGCTGCCAGCAGGACGGCGATCACCCAGTACACGGTCTGGCTTCTGGCCGGCGCCGCTGACTCTCTGACCGGGTGCATCGCTTCGCTCGCTCCCGCACGATAACCATCGTCCATTACTGATTTTAACCCGGCCTGACCGCCCAGGCAAGGGGCCTATCGCCCGCCGCGACCGCCCGCCCCCACCGCCGCCACCCCCAGCCCCGATTTTCCCCCTGGCGGAAAACCGAAACGGCGTCTATAATGCCTTCTGTCCATAGGTTGCCTATGGGCCAGTGGCAGCGTGCAACGCCCCGAGTGGCGCTGCGGGGATCGGCTCGATCGGCGGGTCGGCTGCGATTCTGGAATAGTCGGCGAGTAGCAACGTGAAGAGACTTCAGTTTTGCTCGCGAGGGTTCATACGCGGTAGGACCACGATCCAATATCATCGTCCAGAGCATCCCGGTTATAAGGTCCAGTTCAAGTAGAACCCGCTCCCATCCGAATCCGGCCAGCTTGTCGTCCGTGCTGCGGTTCACGTCGGTGGGCGTGAACTGAACCGGTCTGCCCGCCTCTTGCATGCCATCCGGCCCCTAGGCCGGCGGGACCATCTTGGTGCCCGCTACGCCCAAACAACAGAAAGAATCGGATGATAGGATGCTACACGAGTCATGCTTGCTCGCCGCAGCCTTCCAGAGCTGGGGCACGTTCTTGCTGGCCCTCCTACCGGCCGTCGTCCTCGGCGGCGCGCTGGTCTGGGGTGGGCTGCGACTACGCGCCCGCGCAACTCTGGCGGCTCGGCAGGCGGAAATCGACCTAAAACTCGCCGAAGCCAGGCAACGGCGTGAGGAGCTTCTCAAAGGCGCGGAAGTCGAGGCCCAGAAGAAGCTCCTGGAGATGATGGACCGTTTCGAGCGGGAAACCGCCGAAACGCGTAACGAGCTCAAGACCGCCGAACGCCGCCTTGCCAAGCGCGAGGACGGCCTCGACAAAAAGCTCGACGTCCTGCACACCAAGGAACGCAAGATCGAGGAGGGCGAGCAAGCGCTCGCCCGCCGTGACAAGGACGCCCGCGAGAAGGAGGCCAAGTTCGACCGCCTGCTCACCGAGCAACGCGCCGAGCTGTTGCGCATCGCCAAGCTCTCCCCTGAAGAGGCCAAGGCACTTTGCCTCAAAAAGGTCGAACGGGAGGTCGAGCGCGAGGCCGGCGAACTGGTCGAGCGCATCCTCACCGACGCCCAGGAAAACGCCCGCGAGAAAGCACGCCAGATCATCATCCAGGCCATCCAACGCTACGCCGCCGAGCACACCTCTGAGACCGTCATCGCCACCATCGACGTCCCCTCTGACGACATGAAGGGACGCATCATCGGTCGCGAAGGACGTAACATCCGGGCCTTTGAGAAGGCCACCGGCGTAACGGTCATCGTGGATGACACGCCCGGAATCGTCAGCGTCTCCGGCACCGAGCCCATCCGGCGCGAGATCGCCCGCGTCGCCCTGGAACGCCTCGTCCGCGACGGTCGCATCCACCCCACCCGCATCGAGGAGGTGGTCGAGGAGGTCTCCGTGGAGGTCAAAGAGCAGATCGCCGAGGCCGGCCGAAAAGCCGTGCTCGAAGCCAATGTCCACGGCGTGCACAAGAAGGCGATCGACCAGCTCGGCCGGCTGCACCTGCGCACCAGCTACGGCCAGAACGTGCTACGCCACAGCGTTGAGGTCGCCCATCTGAGCGGCATGATGGCCGACGAGCTGGGTCTCGACGGGGCCCTGGCGCGGCGCTGCGGACTGCTGCACGACATCGGCAAGTCATTTGACCATGACGAGGCCGAGGGCACCCACACCAAGATCGGGGGCGAGTTCTGCCGGCGGCTCAACGAGAACCCGGCGGTCATCAACGCCGTCGCCGGCCATCACGGCGACGTTGCCGCCACGCACCCCTACACGCCCTTGGTGACCGCCGCGGATGCCATGAGCGCCTCCCGCCCGGGCGCACGCCGCGAGTCGCTGGAGCGCTATATCAAGCGGCTGGAAGAGCTGGAGGCCGCCGCCACCTCGTTCAACGGCGTCAAGCAGGCCTACGCGATCGAGGCCGGCCGCGAGGTACGCGTGATCGTGGACGCCGCCGAAGTGAACGATCAGTCCTCCCTGAAGCTGGCCCGCGACGTGGCCCGGAAGATTGAGGAGGACACGACTTTCCCGGGCGAGATCAAGGTCACGGTCTTGCGGGAAGTGCGTGCCACCGAATACGCCGTCAGCGGCCGACATCGGGAGGAATAGCGGGTCCGTTGTCCCACGCTCGGCGCCGTTGGCTGGCCGAGCTGGGGTTGTGTGGCCGTCGACGATCCACCAGAATAGCTGATGGTGGAGGCATTCGTTGAGCCGACACGCGCACGGATGTGACAGGAGTCTTATCAACCCAATGTCCGTCACACACGCCTTGCATCAGGCCAAGGTTTCGTGTAATGTTAGGGTGTGAGGAGGCCGCCATGAGGCCAGGCAGAATCGAGTACCGGAAGGACATTTTGCTCCTGCTGCTTTATTCGCCCGGTGTGGCCGACGAAGTCAATGAACCAATCGTCGGCCGTACTCGCCTCGTGAAAATGCTCTACCTCTTCAGGAAGGAGGCGCTCTCGCACTTCAGGAAGGGCACCGACGTCAATGAAGACAACTTCTATGACTTCTTTGCGTGGGACTTCGGTCCGTTCTCGCGAGAGGTCTACGATGACATTACCTTCTTCATCCTGCAGGGTTTCATCGAAACGTCCCTTTCTGACGAAGAGGCGCTGCCGGAATCCGAGGCCGAATGGGAAGAGTGGCTTACGTCGTCCGGCGCACGGGACGAGGGCGAGGAAATCGACGAATACAGGGAAGAATCGTTTAGGCTGACGCGCGCCGGGACCGACTTCACCAGGGGCATGTACGAGACCCTGTCGCCGACGCAGCAGGAACTTCTCAGGCAATTCAAGAAGCGAACCGGCGCGCTACCACTTCGGGCGCTTCTACGCTATATCTATGCCAAGTACCCGGACGACACCACACAGTCTAGGATTAGGGATAAGATTCTTGGAAGCTCTTGGTACCATTAGTCTTCCCGACACGGCGTTCTTGTGGGGAGCGGTAGCGCTACTCCCCCTGCTTTTCGGTGGAGGACTGCTCAAGTTCTTTAGGGAGTGGGCTTACACCGAAAAGGAGCTCAAGGAGAAGTTGCGAGGTACGAAGCAGACTCTGATCGAGCGCTCCGCCAAGGCCCATGACAATCTGATCTTCAGAACCAATCTCGGCGAGCCAACCAGGGGAGACGGCAAGGGCCCAGACCTACTGGCTGAGTATGCTGGCGAGACCTACAGAATCAACTCGCTCCAGTTCCGTTGCGAGACGTACAGGGTCGAAGCTCGCGCCGGCTATGCTTCGCTCTGGCTGACCGTTATCCTGGGCTTGGCGGCGCTCGTCGTCGCGATTGTCGCCACAGTACTCGACGCCCCCCTCGTCCTTCCATATATTATTGGTATAGCGATCGTTCTGTTGTTCCTGCAGGTGGTGATCTTTGCGTGGCTCCGGCACCTCAGCCACTCCGTGGACGAGTTAGATGAATCGATCTGAGCTTTTCGCAGCGACACCGCTGGCCAACGAGGCTGCTCTCGTCGATCATGTCGCGGACTTTCTGCGGAAGCGCGGCTATCGCGTGCGGCTGGAGGTCCCAAACATGGGACAGAGCATGGACATCGCGGCGACCAAAGGGCGTTGGCTGACGGCTGTCGAAGCCAAGATGCGCGACTGGCGCAGGGCTCTGGACCAGTGCCTGGCGCACGAGCACGTAGCTGACTACATCTGCGTTGCCATCGGCGCACCTGCCGTCCCGAGCGACTTCATGGCCCAGTGCTCTAAACGAGGTTACGGGATCATCCACTATCGCAACGACGCTAACGCCTGCGCCTTGGTCCAAGCGCCAGCGAGGAACCGTAATGTTTGGATCGCTCAGCGTCGTTGCTTAGCAAGACACTTACGCGGTATTAGCCATGTCCAATAATCATTGGATGATGTTCAGCACGTTCGCTGAGCAGCGCCACTTCATCTATCCAACCAAGGACACCTATTCCGGCGTCATTCTGAACGGAAATATGGTGGCCCACGCCCCAGACGGCCTTGCACAGTTCTTGCTGGAGAAAACCTCTGAACAGCGTTACATCATTGATCCCCTCACGCACGCCTTTCAGCATGACCCATCACTGGTTACAGATAGGGAGGGGAACCCGAAAGTCTCGGTGCAGAAACTCGCAACCGAGTTCGGCGAGCCAGTCGTCACGATGGTCGGGAAGCGACCGCTGAATCCATCTGATCTCTCGGACGCGGACGTTTTCCGCGCCTTTGTAGACGGGTGCCTGGCTTTCCAGGAACAGCAGCTCGCGGACCGGATGAAGAGCTCCAAGAATGTGAAGTATATGCCTGCTCGGGATTGGGCGACGCCGTATGCCGTCGTGGCTCCCTACTTCTTCATGAAGGAGACGACAGTAGATCAGTGGCTCGAGCGCAATGTTCAGGCGGTCAAGATGGCACTCGAGCGCAAGTCGGCGCAGAAGCGAACACCGCCCACGAAGCTTTTTGGCGCGGTCGTGGTCAGTCAGGGCGTGATCCTCAACCGTTCCAAGCGCAGGCAAATCGCGAGTGCGTTAGCGCAATACGATTTGGACGGGTTACTTCTGTGGGTCGATGACCTCAACGAACACGAGGCGGGTAGCAGCGAGCTTTCTGGCCTGCTTGAGTTGGCGCGTGCACTCCGCGATGGGAACGCCAATTCACGCGAGGTGATAAACCTGCACGGCAGCTACTTCTCGGTTTTGGCTACCGGAAAAGCCTTCGGCCTACCGCCGTTTACGGGGGTTGCACACGGCCCAGAGTTCGGCGAGTATCGCTCGGTTATCCCAGTTGGTGGAGGAATCCCGATTGCGCGATATTACGTGCCGCGCCTTCACTCACGGCTCCGCTATAGGGAAGCCGTAACCATGTTTCGGGCCGCCGGGTACCTCAACGACGCAGGGAGCTTTCACAAGAACGTCTGCAACTGCGCCGAATGCAGAGCAACGATCGCCGACAACGCGCAGAACTTTACGCTATTCGGGGTCTCCAAGGCGAAGCCTGTAAAGCGAGGCGCGGGGCTCGTGCGCATGGAGTATCCGATCACCGAGACCAAGATACGGTGTCTTCGGCATTACCTTCAGAACAAACGGCGCGAGTATGAATTCGCACTTGGAGCGAATAAGGAGACAATCCTAAAGGAGTTGGAGCAGGGCAAGAGGTCTTTCGAAGGTGTAGTCGGACTGGACGGTACCGCACACCTTGACCTCTGGCCGAGGGTTCTAGGCGGTGAGATGGGCCAGGACACTTAAGGGCCCGTGCTCGGGGGGCAACGGTCTCAGCCCATTGTCGCGGCGCGTTCTTCCAGCCGTGGGAGCTGGTCGCGCAGGGCGTCCGCCTGGGGGGAATCGGGGTACTGCTGGACCAATTCGCGTGCGATCCGCAGCGCTTCGTCGTAGCGGTGCTGCTTGATCAGCTCGCGAATATCCGCCTCCATGCGCTTCCTGTCCTCGATCTCCACGTTCTCCCGCAGCGTCGCAATCTGCGGCTGCAACGCCGCCGCCTCCGGGGAGTGCGGAAAACGTTGCAGAATCGTGTTGGCGACCTGCAAAGCGGCGGTCCAGTCGTGGCGGCTGGTCGCTTCCTGCGCCTGGGCCATCAGCCGGGCGCGTTGCTCGGCCTCGGCCTTTTCACGCTCAAACCTGACCCGCTTGGCCAAGTCGGCGGCGCGGCTGGAGGCCGGGTGCCGCTCCAGCAGCTCATTCACGACGTCCATGACCCGCGGCCAAGCCCCCAACGCGGCCAGATCGTTGACCTGTCGCGTGGCGGCTTCGACATCGTGGGCTTCGACCTCCGAACGCACCTTCTCGATCTGCTCCTCCAGGGCGTCCCACTGCGAGAAGGAGGGGAAGCGCTCGCGGGCCTCCTGCACGAGCCGACGGGCTTCCACCCACCCGTGCTCGCGCAACAGCGTGGGCACCTTCTGCTCCACACGCCGCAGCGCCTCTTTTCCCTGAGCTTCCAGGCGCAGGGCCCGCTGTTCGTCGTTGAGCAGGGAGATGTCGCGCACCTCCCGCATCAGCGTGACCAGCTCGGCCAGCGTGGCGTTGTCCACCGCGGGGGCGTGCGTGGGTTCGGACGTCCGGGCCGGCGTGCTCTCGGGCGGGGCCAGGCGCACGGGTGCCGGGGGCCGCTGCTCTAGTGCCAGAGGCAGTGCGTCTAGTTGGCGTACGATCTTCGCCAGACCCCACAGCAGTAAAGCACCGCCCAGCCCGGCTGCCAGGAGCCCGACCGCGGTCAGAAACACGCGGACCGACGGGGGGTCCTGTTGACTAACGACCCAGAACTCATCGATGGCCCACAGCACCGCCGCGGCGCAGACGAAGACGCCGCCGGCCTCGAGAAACCGGCTGAGCAAGTGGGCCTTGTTGAGCCCCGGTCGGTCGTTCGCCTCTTCGGGTTCGGTCATTTGCAGTCACCTGCCCTTCCGCTGGCGCTATTATTCCGGCTGCGCCCGAAAAGGCAACCGCGGACCCACGGGGCGCTCCCCGTTGCGCCGCTTCCAGCGTCCAGTCGAATTGCCCGCCCCGGTCCCCGGCCCGATCAGGATCGCTACGACGCCGACCGGAGTCTGCGTCGGCCGCCCCCGCCGGCCTTCTTGCGTCCGCGCCAGCGCTGCACCGTGCGCTCGTAGCGCTTGCCCTCTTCCTTCACGTGCTTGCGCGGCACGAATTGTGTGTCGTTCGCCAGTTTGGGCAATCGGTTGGACGCCGACAGATTCTGCAGCTCCTCAGCGATATCGGCGGCCTCGTAGGCGGCGCCGGTCCGCGCGTTCAGCGCGGTCGCGATCACGCGCAGCGCCACCTCGTTGGGCAACAGGTTGACGAGGCTGACCTTCGTCTCACGGTAAATCTGCATGAGCAGGTCCTCATGCAGCGATGGCCAGCTTTCTGGCCCGAACAAGGTGGTGCACTCGTCCTGAATCGACGCCAGCCGCTTGCGCGTGTGGTTGACGTACTCCGGCGAAATATCGATGCCGACGTAGCGCCGGCCGAGCCGTTTGGCGGCCGCGGCTGTCGTCCCGCTGCCAACGAACGGATCCAGCACCACGTCTCCCGGGTTGCTGCTGGCCAGGATGATGCGCATCAGCAGCGCTTCCGGCATCTGGCACCCGTGGAAGCCGGCTCGCTCCTGGAACGTGCCGCATACACGCGGATACTCATCCCAGACGTCGTTGGGCAACCGGCCAGCCGGGTTCGCACGCAGGTCCTGATACTCCGTGTGCCGCGCGCTGGGAAACCGCAACGCCCGGTCGTTGAACGTGAAGCGCTTCGGGTGCTTGCTGAAGTAAAAGATGTGCGTGTGAGCCCGGCAGAACTTGTTCTTCATGTTCTGCCCGAACGTGTAATGCCAGATGATCCAGTTCCGCAGGTGCAGCCCCAGATCACGCCCCAGCATGCGCACCTGCGCGGCGAAATCGTCGCCGATCGCGATGTAGAATGACCCCTCCGCCTTGAGCACGCGCTGACACCCCGCCATCCAGCGTTGACACCAAGCCACGTACTGTGTGTCGGGCAGGTCATCCTGGTACTTGTCGTAGACGTAGCCGATGTTGAACGGTGGGTCAGCGAAGACCAGATCGACCGCCCCTGCGGGCCAGCTCTCGAGCAGGTTGCACGCGTCACCGCAATATATTGTGTCCCGCTTCATGCCTGGCCCTCCATGTCGTAGTCCACCGCCCTATTCTGTCCCCGGACCCGGTCTGAGTCAACCCACGACGTGGTGCCGCGCCGCCCGACCACCGGCACGCGCGTCAATCTTCCTCTCCCGCCCCGTCATTGGCTCCGGCTGCGGTTCGCGCGGCCATTTCCGCGCGCACCGCCCCGATCCGCCGCCAATGGCTCCCCTCCCAAAAGACGTGCCCGCACGCCCGGCAGCGATAGAACTCCTTGGCCCAAATCAGGCTGCGGGCTGGAACCACGTCGGCGACCTCGGCCCGCTGCACCGCAGCCAGTTCGCCGTTGCACCGTGCGCAGCGGGGGAACCCGACCTGTATGCGCAAGCGGGTGACGACGTGCCGAACCTGGTCGTCGAGCTCCAGCCCGACCGGGAGCAACAGGCCTTTGAGCCGGCCCGTCGTGAACAGCCGCCGCTCGAGAATCTTGTGATCCGACGTCACGACGACGCGCTGCTCATCCGCCGCCTGGCGCACCAACTCCTGGTCCTCGATCCCCGGGGCGTAGGTCGCATCAATGCCCAATACGCGTAGCCAGCGCGCCACGCCTCCGCACATGGCATCGCACGCCACCCGAACCGGTTTGGACTCCCGCCCAGCGTTCACGCCGCTACTTTATTCGGCTTGCTCCACTGCACCGGTCTCGCCGCGGCCCCATCAAGATCCGCTCAGCACGTCGCGCGCAATCACGTGGCGCTGGATCTCACTGGTACCCTCGTAGATGGTCGTGATGCGGGCGTCGCGGTAGAGCTGCTCGACCCGGAACTCGTTCACGTAACCATACCCCCCGTGAATCTGAACGGCCCGGTAGGCGATGCGATTGGCAGCCTCACTGGCGTAGAGCTTAGCCATCGAGGCCTCTTTGGTGAACGGCTGGTCCTGCGACTTCAGCCACGCCGCCCGGTCCGTCAGAAGCTGCGCCGCCGACAGCTCCGTCGCGCTGTCGGCGATCATCCACTGAATCGCCTGGAAGTTGGCGATCGGCTGGCCGAACTGCTCGCGCTGCTTGGCATAGGCGCTCATGATGTCCAGGCAGGCCTGGCCGATGCCAATCGCCTGCGCAGCAATACCGAGCCGACCGCCATCGAGCGCCGACAGGGCGATTTTGAGCCCGTCGCCGGGGTCTCCCAGCAGGTGGTCCTCGGGGACGAAAGCACCATCGAGGCTCATTTCCGCGGTCTCGCTGGCGCGGATGCCCATTTTGCCTTCGATGGGGCGCCGCTCGACGCCGTCCTGCTGGGCATCCATCAGCAGCATGCTGAGGTCTTTGGACGCGCCGCCGTCGCCGCTGCGTGCCAGCACCGCGAACCACCGCCCCGTAATCCCGTTCGTCACCCACATCTTTTCGCCGTGGAGCTTCCAACCCCCGTCCACCTTCTCCGCGCGTACGCGGGCCGCGGCGGGATCGCTGCCGGCGTTGGCCTCGCTGATTGCAAATGCGGAGAGGTTCCCCGGCGTCGCGAGCTGGTTGAGCATTCGCCGCCGGCTCGCTTCGCGCGCGAACTGCCTGATCGCCTCCGCAACCATGCTATGCACGGAAACGGTTACCGACACTGAGGGTGAGGCATACGCCAGTTCGCGGATGATGTGCGCGTAGGGGACCATCGGGCACTCCAGGCCGCCGTCTTCTTCAGGCACGCGCAGTCCCATTAGCCCCATTTCGTAGAAGTGGTCGAGGTGGGTACAGCAGGAGGTTTCGGTGCGATCCCACCGTTGGTCCCGTTCGATCAGCTCGCCGCGCGCGTAGTCGCGCACCGCCTCGACCAGCATCCGGTGGTCTTCCGATACGGTGACGTCCATCTCGCACCCCTGGGCCGCGTCTCCGGTATACCGTTCACCCGTCGTGTAACGGGGATTCCCAGCGGGTATGATTCTAGCGGCCGACGGCGTGCTTGTCGTGCCGGCCGAACGTCCTCGGGGCGCCTTGCCACCCGATTTGTAGGAGCCGATCGTGCGGACGGTTCAAGGGCTGAGTTTCTGCATCGCCGCGTGGCTGGCACTTGCCGCCGCCTCACGCGCCGACGACCCGCAGTCGTCGAAACCGCTCTGTGGGCGCTTGACGCAACACCAGGGCGTCCCGGTGCTCGAGCTGTGGGGTACGCCCGAGCAGGCCGGCTACGCCCACGGATACCTATTGGCCGAGCGCATCGTCCGCTTGCTGGACGAGTACGTCCTCAGCGAAAGGGTGATTCGTGACCCGGCGGTGTACGAAGCCCTGCTGCTCCCCGGCGTGCGCCGGCAGTTCGTCTGGTCCGAGGCACACGAACGCGAGCTGAAGGCCCTCGGCGCGGGTATCCGCGACAAGCTCGGTGAAGAGAACGCTCGCTCCGTCAAGCTCGGCCGTCCACTGTGCGTCGAGGACCTGATGGTCTCCAACGCACTAGCCGACTGGCGCGGCATGCTATGTTCGACCTTCTCCGCCTGGGGCGGGCTGACCGCCGACGGCCGTACCATCACCGCCCGCAACCTCGACTTCCCCTCGACTCCCTCGATGGAGCGGACCCAGTACCTCCTGATATACCGCGGCGACGGGAAAACCCGGCCCTGGGCCGGGGTCTCCTGGCCCGGGCTGATCGGCGTGTACACCGCCATGAACCGCGATGGCGTGACGGTCACGATGCATGATGCCGCCGGCCTGGCGCCTTCTTACCCCGACGGCTTCACCCCCCGTTCGCTCGCCTTGCGCGCGGCGCTCGAGGCGGCCGGACCGACGTCGTTCGTCGAAGATGTGCGGCGAGTGTTCCGCAGCCACCGCGTGATGGTGGGCAACAATGTGCACGTCAGCGCGCCGCTGGTGCCGGGGCGACCGCCGGCCGCGGTCTTCGAATATGACGCCAACGAGCGAGATGACGGCGTGACCGTCCGCCTGCCCGAGGCCGCCCCCCCCGAGCTCGCCGATGCTCTGTGGTGTACGAACCACTTGCGCCTGCGACGCGAACCGATCGAGTGCGACCGTTACGACCGGCTAAGCCGCGGGCTGGCGGAATTACGCGCCACCGGTCAGAAGCTCGAGCCCACCTCGGCGATGAAGCTGATCGATACAGTCCGCCAGCGCAGCACGCTGCACACCGTTTGTTTCGTGCCTCATTGCCGAACGATGTACATACGCATCCCCGCCGTCGCTGACAAAGTGGTGGAATTCAAACTGGACGATTGGCTGCGGCGTCCGCTCGGCGACGGTGCTGCGGCCGCCGGCAAGGGAGCCCAACCGTGACGCACGCAGGTCGTTTCGAGGTTTCGACGCGTGGCAACGCACACGTGGTCGATATCTCCGGACAGGTGAATCAGGTTGTTGCCGATTCCGGCATTCGCGAGGGGATCCTGGCGGTATTCGCGGTGGGCTCGACCGCCGGGATCACCACGACGGAAGCCGAGCCGGGGCTGGTGAACCACGACTTGAAGGCCTTCTTCGAGCGGATGGCGCCGGAGGACTTGTACTACAAGCACGAGGAGACCTGGCACGACGACAACGGGCACGCCCACGTGCGCGCCTCGGCCCTGGGCCCCTCGCTCAGCGTGCCGCTGGTCGATGGCCGCCTGACGCTCGGCACCTGGCAGCAGATCGTCCTGATCGACTTCGATACGCGCCCCCGCCGACGGGATGTCGTGGTGCAAATAATAGGAGAGTAGCGAATTGGGGACTGCTCAGCCGCTTGGACCGTTCTGCATTCGCTATTCGCTACTGGCCGCTCTTGTAGCCTGACAGCTCCAGCACACCTCGAAGTTGCCGGGGTTCTCCTCTCCGCAGTTTGGGCAGGCCCAGCGCTCCGTCTCGGCCCGCGTACGGCCGTCCTCAATCTCCAGCTCCGCCCGGCGAATCAGCCACAACACCTCGAAGAAGAACTCGTTGGGGACCACCAGGCGTGAGCCGAGCATCCGCGGCCCCATGTAGATCTCGCGCAGCACCTTGTCTTTCTGCTGCATGTACGGAACGTACTCCAGGCCCAGCTTGACCTCGATGATGGGCAGCGGCACGCGGCCGCACAGCTCGGCGTCGATCACGAACCACTTGCGCCACGGGCGTATGGCCTGCGGGTCAAAGGGCGTGTCGCAGTTCGGGCAGGCGCGCTCTCGAGCCCCGACCAACGGGCGACCACAGTTGGCACACTGCAGGCCGAAATCCGGAAGCGGCAGCTCCTCGCCGGTGAACCGCGGGGCCCGCAGCCGGTGCCACGGCTTGACGATTTCCGACATGTCCAGTTTCGTCCCGCACTCCGGGCAGCGGTGCGACGGCAGGCCGCGCAGCAGATAGCGACACTTGGGGCACTCCAGCCCCCAGTCCGGGATCGGAAGTTGCCAAACGTCGATTTCCACAGAGTCATTGTAGACGATTTGCCCCGCAGGCTGCTCCCGTCTATCATCTCGTCGCCATGAATACGCGCACGCAAGACATGACCGTCAGCTTTGCCGCCGCCGGTCGTCACACGCGCGTCGGCCTGTCCGTAGCCGGCGTCGTGGCCTTTGCCCTGCTCACGGCCGTCGGGGCACGGATCGCCCTGCCGGTTCCGGGCACGCCCGTGCCGATCACGCTGCAGACCTTCTTCGTGCTGCTGGCCGGGGCGACCCTCGGGCCGCGCTTCGGCACCGCCAGCATGGCCTTCTACCTGCTGCTCGGCACCACCGGCTACCACGTGTTCGCCCTGGGAAACTGGGGGCTGGAGACCGTGTTTGCCGCGACCGGCGGCTATCTGATCGGCTTCGTGCTCGCCCAGCCGATCATCGGACGGATTACCCAGCCGAGCCGCCGCCACTGGAGAAGGGCAGTCGCGGCAATGTTGCTTGGAAACGCCGTCATCTACGCCGCCGGCCTGACCTGGCTGGCGCTCTGGGCGGGCACCGGGCTGGGGACAACGCTGGAGCTGGGCTTCTGGCCTTTCCTGCCGTTTGAGCTTCTCAAGATAGCCCTGGCCACGGGCGTCGGCGGCCTGATCGCCCCCGCCGCCCGACGGATCCTCGCCGGGTAGTACCGTTTCAGGCCGCGCCGAGGACCCCGGCGGGCTGCGTTACGTCCAGGTCCTGCATTTTTTATAATGCGCTAGGTCGCCCGCGTTGATTGCGAGCGGACCGGGCAGGATGCCGGCGGGGCGTCCTTGAAGGAACACGTCTACCCTAAGGAGCGAGCCATGCGAGCGCACATACCCAATCCGCTTATGGCCGCGCTGTTGCTTCCCGCGGCGCTGGCAATCGCCACGGCGAGTGCCTACGCAGACACGATCTACGTCTGCTGGGACGGCAGCGGGGACTACGTCACGATCCAGGAGGGCATCGACGCCGCCTCCGACGGGGACGAGGTCGTTGTCTGCGACGGTGTCTACACCGGCCCGAGCAACAAGAACCTCGACTTCCATGGTAAGGCCATCACCGTCCGCTCAGAGAACGGCCCCGACAACTGCATCATCGACTGCCAGGCCTACGGGCGCGGCTTCTACTTCCACAGTAAGGAGACCGGCGAGGCAGTGGTGGAGGGATTTACGATCACGCACGGCAGCGCGTCCTCAGGCGGCGGGATGTTCATACGGGACGCTAGCCCGACGGTAACCAACTGCACGTTCAGGGTGAACTCAGCCGGGGACTTCGGCGGCGGGATCTACAACGACGACGCCAGCAACCCGACACTGATCGACTGCACGTTCAGCGGGAACAGTGCCTACAACGGCGGCGGGATCTACTGCTGGTCTAGCAGTCCGGTGCAAAACCCCTCGAACGCGCCACTCCTGTAGCGTCGGACCTCCGAGTCCGACGTTTTGACGGCATGAACGCGGGCGCGCCGGACTCGGAGGTCCGGCGCTACAGTTTTGCACCGGACTGCTAGCAGCCCGGCGATGACCAACTGCACGTTCAGCAGGAACTTGGCCAGCACTTGCGGCGGCGGGATAGGTACCAAGGACAACGGCGGCAGCCCAACGGTGACCAACTGTATTCTGTGGGCCGACAGCCCGGACGAAATCGGCGGCCCCGCCGTCGTGACCTACAGCGATGTTGAGGGCGGCTTCTCCGGCGAGGGAAACATCGACGCCGACCCACTCTTCGTAACCGGCCCGCTCGGCGGCTACTACCTCAGCCAAACGGCAGCCGGCCAGCCCGTGGACAGCCCATGTGTGGACGCCGGCAGCGACACGGCTGAGAACCTCGGCTTGGACACGCGCACCACGCGCAGCGATCAGGTCGGCGACGCCGGCATCGTGGATATGGGCTACCACTACCCGATCGTGTGCGTCGGCGACCTGGACGCCGACAACGACACTGACCAGGCCGACCTCGGCATCCTGCTCGGCGACTGGGGCTGCACAAACTAGGATCGTCCGCCAGATCCCGGGCGCCGCCAGCGTGCGACGGTGCGGTCTGTGCTCGCCACGCGCCGGAGGCGTGCGCAAGCGCATGCAGGCGCGATGCCTGGCGCTTGTTAGTCCGCCGGCCAAGGACCCAGTGGTAGTGTAGGCGTCGATATGCATGAACGAACATAACGCTCATCCGAAGTGAACGCCCGTGAGCGGTTGGGGCCGCGCGGCGCCTGCTGGGCCGGGCGGTTGGGCTGCGTTGCCAGCTATGACCCGCGGGCTTTCACGCAAGCGTGTGGATTTTCCCGCATCGGTGAGCCAGCTCCAATAAATCGGGGCGGAGTTGTTGGCGCCGCGGGGGGCTTCTGGTACCTTGAATCTGGCGCGCTTCGTAGCGGTGTTATGGCGCGAGAATTGTCCGAGGAGTAACGGTTGGCCCCTGGGGAGTGTCTGCGCGCAGTTAGCGCGGTCACTTCCGTACGGTGCGAGCGCGTCGTTGCACGAGCGAACGGTTCCTGGCGCGCCCTCAATGAAGACACGCCAGGGCCAAGCAGGAACCAGGGATGGAGGTGAGTCGACGAGCTTTCCTCGGAGGCAGCGGAGCGCTGCGGGCCTTCTTGGGGCTCGACCTGCGGCACCGCACGAATGGGGCGTCCGTAGCGATCCACGCCACAAAGCACTGCCACAGGCGTTCTGCTGACCTCACGAATCGTATCAGTCAGTCAGCGTACTTTTGGACCGGATAGGAGGTAGCGATGTTAATCACACGTAGAGGATTCCTGAGGGTCTCCGCGGCAACCGCAGGGGTAGCCGTCGCCGGGATGGGCTTCTTTCTCGCCCCGGTTGAGGCCCACGCGATGCAGCTCCGCAAGAATCTGCGGGAGGCGACGCGCACCACCACGATCTGTCCGTACTGCGGTGTGGGCTGCGGGTTCGTGGTGCACTCCTCGGGCGGCAAGGTCATCAACATAGAGGGCAACTCGGAGCACCCGATCAACGAGGGAACGGCGTGCTCGAAGGGAGCCTCGCTGTACCAGATGGCCAACAACAAGAACCGCCTGCGGAAGGTGCTCTATCGCGCTCCCGGGGCCAGCGACTGGGAGGAGAAGAGCTGGGAGTGGGCCATCGCCCGCATCGCCGAGAAGATCAAGGCGACGCGCGACGCGACGTTCGAGGTGACCAATCCCCACGGAAAGCTGGTCAACCGTACGTTGGGCATCGGCTCGCTCGGCAGTGCCGCACTCGATAACGAAGAGTGCTGGCTTTACCAGAAGTTCCTGAGGGCCCTGGGGCTAATTTACATAGAACACCAGGCCCGGAACTGACACTCTGCCACCGTCGCCAGTCTGGCGACTTCGTTCGGCAGAGGTGCCATGACCAACCACTGGATTGACATCAAGAATGCCGACGTGATCCTGATCATGGGCTCCAACGCGGCCGAGAATCACCCGATCTCGTTCCGATGGGTGACTGCGGCGCGTGACCGGGGCGCCAAGCTGATCAGCGTCGATCCGCGCTTCACGCGCACCTCGAGCAAGGCCGACATTTATGCTCCGCTGCGCAGCGGGACCGACATCGCTTTCCTGGGCGGGATGCTGAAGTACATCCTGGACAACGACCTGATCCACCACGAGTACGTTACCGAGTACACCAACGCCGGCTTCCTCGTTCGCGACGACTTCGACTTCGATCCGACGACCGGTCTGTTCAGCGGGTACCTCCAGGACGAGGGCCGGTACGATAAGTCGACCTGGAATTTCCAGTTGGACGACAGCGGCGTGATCCGCAAGGACAAGACGCTGAAAGATCCGTCCTGCGTGTACCAGATCATCAAGAAGCATTTCGCACGCTACGATCTGGACACCGTTTCGGGCATCACCGGGACGCCCAAGGACAAGCTCGCCGAGGTCTACAAGACCTACGTTCAATCCTCCTACCGGCCCGGAACGGCGGGCACGATCATGTACGCCATGGGCTGGACGCAGCACACCGTCGGCGCCCAGAACATTCGGGCCATGTGCATGATCCAGCTCCTGCTGGGGAACATCGGCGTGGCCGGCGGCGGCGTCAACGCGCTCCGCGGCGAGTCCAACGTGCAGGGCTCGACCGACCACTGCCTGCTGTTCCACATCCTGCCCGGCTACTTGCAGACTCCGCAGGAGTCGCAGACCACCCTGGCTGAGTACATCGAGAAGTGGACGCCCAAGACCAATGAGCCGCGCAGCGCCAACTGGTGGGGCAACTACTCCAAGTACATCGTCAGCTTCCTGACCAGCATGTACGGTGAGGCGGCCAACAAGGGCAACGGTTTCTGCTATAGCTGGTTGCCCAAGCGGGACAACGTCGGTAACTACGCCTGGCAGCCGATGTTCGACGCGATGTTCCGCGGTGCCGTCAAGGGCTTCTTCGCCTGGGGCCAGAACCCGAGCAACAGCAGCGCCAACGCCAACAAGATCCGTCAGGCGCTGGCCAAGCTCGACTGGCTCGTCGCCGTAAACATCTACCCGACCGAGACCTCCGAGTTCTGGCGCGGCCCCGGCATGGATCCGAAAAAGGTCCAGACGGAGGTGTTCCAGTTGCCCGCCGCGGCCTCGGTCGAGAAGGAGGGCAGCATCACGAACTCCGGCCGCTGGGCCCAGTGGCGTTACAAAGCGGTCAACCCGCCCGGGGCGGCCAAGCCCGACGCGGAGATCATGAACGAGCTGTTCCTCGCCGTGAAGGCGCTCTACGCCCGCGGCGGCGGGGCCTTCCCCGATGCGATCCTGGGTCTCAAGTGGGGTTACTTCGATGGCCCGGACGTCCCCGCGCGGATGCTGGCCAAGGAGATTAACGGCTACTTCCTGGAAGACTCCGAGTTCAAGGGTAAGCAGTACAAGAAGGGCAAGCTGGTCCCGAGCTTCGCGGCCCTGAAGGACGACGGGACGACCTCGTCCGGCAATTGGCTGTACTGCAACTCGTACACCGACCGTGACTTCGCCAAGGGCAACAAGATGGCCCGCACGAAGCGCGAGACCAGCGGCATCGGCCTGAACCCCGAATGGTCGTGGTGCTGGCCGGTCAACCGGCGGATCATCTACAATCGCGCCAGTGTTGACGTATATGGCAAGCCGTACGACGCGGAGCAGCCGGTGATCGCATGGAAGGACGGCAAATGGGTGGGCGACGTGCCTGACGGCGGCTGGCCGCCGATGAAGAACCCCGACGGGACGGACAACCCCAATTCCAAGCTGCCGTACATCATGGAGCCGGAAGGCGTCGGGCGTGTCTTCGGCATCAGCCAGATGGCCGACGGGCCGTTGCCCGAGCACTACGAGCCGCTGGAGTCTCCGTTGGCCAAGAACCCGCTGGGACATTCGCAGCGGATGAACCCGGCAGTGTTCCTACCCCCGGTCGATGAGATGAACCGTGTGGCCAGGCCCGGTGGTTCGGAATTCCCGATTGTCTGTTCCACGTACCGGCTGGTCGAGCACTGGCAGACCGGCGTGATGACGCGTTGGGTCCCCTGGCTTAACGAGTTGCAGCCGGAGATGTTCGTCGAGATGTCCGAGGAGCTGGCCGCGCAGAAAGGGATCAAGAACGGCGAGCGCGTCAAAGTGAAGAGCGCCCGCGGCGAGGTGAAGGCGGTGGCCATCGTCACCAAACGCTTCAAGCCGTTTAAGATCAAGGGTAATACGGTTCACCAAGTGGGCGTCCCCTGGTGCTTCGGCTGGGTGGCGCCGGAGCGGGACAATACGCGTGCTACCAGCGCGAATCTGTTGACCCCGAACGTCGGCGACCCCAACACGCGGATTCCGGAAAGCAAGGCCTTTATGGTCGACGTGGTAAAGGAGGCCTAAGCCATGGCAGACAACGGTAAATCATTCCTGATCGACACGACCAAGTGCTTTGCTTGCCGGTCTTGCCAGGTGGCGTGCAAGCAATGGAACGAGTTGTCGCCCGAGAGGCAAGTCCCCACCAACCGAGGGACATACGAGAATCCGCCGGACCTGTCCCACTCCCAGTGGCTGCTGATCCACTTCAAGGAGTTGGAGCGGCCCGACGGCTCGATCGCGTGGAATTTCGTACGCAACTCCTGCCGCCACTGCGTCGACGCGCCGTGCAAGCAGGCGGCCAAGCACAAGGATTCGATCGTGGTCGATGAGAAGACCGGCGCGGTTCTCTTCACGGAAAAGACCAAGCGGGAGTCCTACCGCAAGATCCGCGAGGCCTGCCCCTTCGACGTCCCGCGGCAGGGGCCCGACGGGCAGCTATACAAATGCCGCATGTGTGTGGACCGTGTGCACAACGGCGAGCTGCCGGCCTGTGCCAAGGTGTGTCCCAGTGGCGCGATCCAGTTTGGCGACCGGCAGGAGATGCTAGACGCCGCAGAGGCCAGGCTCGCAGCCCTTCGGCCTGATCACCCGCATGCGGCCGTGCTAGACCGTGACGAAGCTCGATTGCTGATCCTGCTAGGCGATCGTGAGAGCATGTATAAACTGCGGGCCGGTTGAGCCGGCAGGAACGTAGTCAGAGACGATGAGCAGCGCCTCGCGAGACAGTCAAGTAGAACGTGCCGTTGAAGCGCTTGAGCAGCGGGCGGCGGAGATCCTCAAGGCCCGTCCCGCCTACCAGGAGATGGTGGACTTCTACCTGACCGTCTTCCGGCGCCAGATTGAGTGGCGCAACCGGCTGGTGGTTCATCCTGAAAGGGTAGGCGACGATCAGCGACGGCAGTGCCTGGGGCGGGGCGAACCGCTCATCGAACGTTTTGATCCGGGCATCGAACCGCAGTCGTTGGTGGAGCTCTGGACGGAGATGAAAGCGGTGTTTCACCGCGGCAACGATTACCTGCGCCAGGCCGTGGACAAGATCGACGATGCCGAAGAGGCCGCCAGCTTCACGCCGGCCACCTGGCTGCTGGAGCAGCGCCCCGACCGGCAGGAGCTGGTCGCGGAGGCCAGCCGGCAGATCGACGTCGACGAGTCCGTACTGGCAACGTTGGCCCGAGCGGTCACCTTCCCGCACTGGGAGCTGGTGGCTCAGAGCTGGCTGCCCGAAGACTCTCTGGAAGGATGGACCAAGTTCCGCTGTCCGACCTGCGGCGGCCCCCCTGCCCTGGCGGAAGTCAGCACCGTGGGCAAGAGCAGTGAGGGCATGTCTGCTCCGACACGGCGTTCGATGCACTGCCCGTTCTGCGGTTCATGCTGGGCGGTGTCGGTGCTGAGATGTCCGGCATGTGACTCCACCGCGCCCGGCGATGCGAGGTACTTCTTCACTGGTGAGGAACCGGAGCTGCGCATCGATTTCTGCAAGAGCTGCAACCATTACGTCAAAGTGGTGGATACTGACAAGACCTCCGGTCGATTTCATATCGGGCTGGAGTTGCTGACGTCCTCCCACCTTGACGCGATTGCCCATGACAAGAATCTGAGACCTTTGGAGGTCCGCGCGTGAAACTTCTCGGAGACTCAAGCTATGCTTAAAAGACACCGCACCGCAAGATTGGCCGGTGTTGTCCTCTTGGGAGGCAGCCTCGCGGTCGCCCTGACGCTCACCGGCCTCGCCTGCCAGGCCACGTCTGGCGGCGCAGGCGTTGACGCCCACAAGGCGCTCAGCACCACACCCCAACTGGCCTCCGCCTACACTCAGGTGCCGTTTGACCACGAGCAGCATAAGGTGGCGGCGGGCAACGAGTGTACGACCTGCCACCACGAGCAGCCCCGGGCAGCGGCCAAGGCGTGCTACGAGTGTCACCAGCGAGACGAGGGGCACTACAGCAAGCAGTTCGACGCCTTCGTGCCCAAGCTGAAAGAGGCCATGCATGACCTGGACGCCGGGTGTCGCAGTTGCCACGACGACACGACCGAGGACGGGCTGTGGGAGTGCAGGCGCTGCCATACGGCGTTGAACGACCTGTAGCCACTTTCGAAGCGGCTGCAAGTCAGTGAAAACGCGTTGCTGCCCCTTGCTTGTGCGCACGTGGCGCCCTGGGTGGTCGCGGGTTCGATCGCCAACCGGCTGAACGTCGCCGTGGTCGGGATATCGTCCGAGCACTGGCAGATGTATTGTCCGCGCTGGATAGAGGCCGCAACGACAGCGGATATACTGCTGTTGCCGTTGGGGTTTCTGTTGGGCCTGTTTTCTTCCTGACCCGCGGGTGAATGGCTGAGGCCCGACCGGCCTGCTCAATCTCGAGGAGTTTATCCTCGGCACCCACCCGATGGATCCCGATGCACGTGTCACTCGACCGCCGCACACGCCGGAAGGCACATCAGGCTGATACTCGCCATTTGCTCTCCCTGCCTGTCAATTCCCCCTCGGCAACGTTAGAATCATAGCGAGAGTCAGCGGAACCGCTCCGGCTGCATGAACCGGCACCACTCAGAGCCGAGCGCGGTGGAGAAGGCCTGCGACCAACGTCACAGCCGAGATGGCGCCAGCTTTGGGGTCAGGGGTCCGACGCGCTCGTGCCCAAGCTGTAGGAGAGTGTGCAACACCCGAACCGTGGATGCCGCACGACGCGGGCTTGATTTGTGCGGTGCGTCATGCGCGGCTGTGCACAACGCACGCTTCCGGACGGTCAGCCGGGGCGTAATGTGAATCTCGAGCTGGAGGCTTGCCAATGCGGGCGAAGCTGGGTGTTTCCGAAGCGCTGCTGGAAGCGGTGACTTCGTTCGTCCGGACGCATGACATCCCGTTGGAAGTCGTCTCCGGCGACGACTGCAACGTGCGCGTGGTCAAAGCGGCCGAGGGCGAGAAGAGCACTCCATCCGTCTTGCACGCGGGCGGGTGGATCACCTGCAGCACCGCGCGCGGCGTGGCAGCGACCCTCGATATCGGCTCCCGCAGCATGGGCACGCTCCTGGATCACCTGAAAATCAGGATCCGCGAGTGTGCGCTGGGGTGTTTTGATTGATGCTGACGTGGGTCATCTGCGGGGCCGGCCGCCGCGTGGGCAAAACCCACCTGGCCCAGCGCCTCTGCGAAATCCTGCCCGAGGTCGTATACGCCAAGCAGGGCTGCAGCCAACCCAAGCCCGACAAGCCGCCCAATTTCTTCCGCAGCAACAAAGCGTTGGCGTCTTTCGTCGATGCCGCTCAGCCCAGATACAAACACGTCGTCTTGGAGTCCAACGAGTGGGCCCGTAAGGGCCGCGGCGACATCATCCTGTTCGTGGACGGCATCCCCGGGCAGACCGACTACCGGCCGGATGTGGCTCTGCTGCGGTCGCGGGCAAACGTGCAAGTCGGCCCGCGCGGGTCGATCCGCAACTGGAAGCGCGTGCTGCGACGCAAGCTGACTCCCGCCGCGCTGTGCGAGGCCGTCTGCGACGTGCTGACCGAGCACAAGCGCTTCCTGTGTCGCACGGGACCGGTCGTGCGCACCAAGGTCTGGTTCGTCGTGGACGGCATGCACGCCTTCGGCTCGGGCCTGGCGCGGCTATTGGAGCAGGTAGACCGTCATGGCACCCTGCGCGAGGCCGCCCGCGCGACGCGCATGAGCTACCGCCATGCCTGGAACTCGGTCCGCAACGCTGAGAAGCACCTGGGAAAACGTCTGATCGAGCCCCATGCCGGCGGGGCCGGAGGCGGAGGAACAACGCTGTCGCCCGATGGCCGCTACCTGCTGGAGACCTTCAAACGACTAAACGAGGAGGTGGCGGCGTTCGCCAACGAGCGGTTCGCGGGCCGCCCCGAAGGGCGGGCCCGGCCCCGGCAACGGCGCCAAAGCGATTCCGCTCGGCAAGCCGCTGGAGGCTGACGAGGCCGGCGATGCACGCGACCGAAGACCCTCAGCCGACTTCGAATGGCCCGACCCAGGGTAAACCTCCCCAGCGCCGCACGCCTGAGGCAAACGATGAAGTCCGCCGCGTCCAACCGCTACGCATCTCCACAACCGGCGCGCCGCCGCTGCGGGAGCCACACGATGTCGTCATTGAGGAACCCGTCACGATCATGGTCGAAGGCGTCGGCAGCTTCGTGCTCATGTGCACCCCGTGCGACGTTGAGGCGCTGGCCGTGGGGTTCGCCTTCTCTGAGCGACTGATCTCCAGCACCGACGACATCGTGGACTTGTCCTATCGCCGTGAGCAGCGCGTGATCGGCATACGCCTGGACGACCCGACGAAGGCTGGTTCCGGCCGAAACCTGATCGTGACCAGCTCGTGCGGACTGTGCGGCAGCCGCAATATCGACCAGCTCATGTCCGGGCAGCTTGCCAGCCGTGACACTCTGCGCGTGCCCGCTTCGCTGCTGGTGGCCGTCGCCGACCGGATGCACGCCCGCCAGCGGCTGTTCGCCCGGACCGGCGCAACACATGCCGCCGCAGTCTTCAGGGCCGATGGCGAGCTGCTTGCCTTCGGGGAGGATATCGGCCGGCACAACGCCTTGGACAAGGCGATCGGCCAGTGCCTGCTGCAGGACCTCTCGCTTGCCAGTCGCGCGGTGATGCTGTCGGGGCGTGTAAGTCTGGAACTCGTCGCCAAGGCCGCCAACGCGGGCATTGAGATCGTCGCGGCCGTCTCGGCCCCCTCTTCCCTAGCCATCGACGTCGCCCAGCGCTGCAATATCACTCTCTGTAGCTTCGTGCGCGGCGACCGCGTCACCGTCTACACGCATCCCCACAGAATCGAAGAGCTGACGGAGTAGACTGAATCGGCTCTGGCCCCGCGGGGCTAGCGTTTGATCGTCCGCAGGAACGCTTGCACTTCGGGGATGCCGCCTTGGAACACCAGATAGCCGTCGTAGGGCTCACGGTCCGTGATCTCGTCGCTGACGGAGGTAAGCATAATGCGGCGGACCTCGTCACGGTCATCGCTCTGGCCGAGGGCCCAGCAGAGCTTCATATAGGCCACCTCCGGCAACATGTTCGAGCCTGGCACGACGCCGAGTTCCATGATTTCCCGCCCCGTCTCGTAGACGTACATCTGGACATAACCCCAGAGCGTCTGGACCGTCATATAGATATGGACATTCTTCTCGGCGGCACGTTTCACGGCCGGATAGAGCGGCTTGTTGACATGCCCCAATCCGGTTCCCGCAATCACAATGCCGCGGTAGCCTTTGTCTACAATGGCATCGACGACATCCGGCAGCATGTTGGGATAGTAGTAGAGGATCGTCACCTTCTCTTCGAAGGCAGTGTTGACTTTCACGTTCCGGTCCGTCCGCCGACGTTTGTAGTCATGGCGCAGCGGGACGATCTTCTCGGCGTCGATCATGGCCAACGGAATGTCGCCGATCGTCCGAAAGGTTGACCGGTAGCTGGAGTGCATCTTACGCACGCGCGTTCCGCGGTGCAGCAGGCCATACTCGTCGGACGTCGGGCCGAACATGCACACAATCACTTCGGCGATATCGCTTTCCGCGGCGGCCTTGACGGCGTTGATCAGGTTGAGGGCGGCATCGGACGAGGGCCGGTCGCTGGAACGCTGCGAGCCGACCATAACGATCGGTACGGGCGAGTCCTGCACCATGAAGGTCAAGATGGCGGCCGTGTGGTGCATCGTGTCGGTGCCATGGCCGATGACGACGCCGTCGACGCCGCTCTCGATTTCCTCCTTGATCTTCTCCGCGAGCCGGATGTACTGCTGCGGTCCCATGTTCTCACTGAAGACGCCATAGAGCTTCTCGGTGCGCAGATTGCAGATGTCCGCCAGTTCTGGAACGGACCCGTAGAGCTCGCCGGGCGAAAAAGCCGGAATCACCGCCCCGGTGCGGTAGTCCAAGCGGCTGGCGATCGTGCCGCCGGTTCCGAGCAGAATGACGTTGGGCTTCTTCTTGTCGTAAGGGAATTCCTTCTCTGGAATCTTGTAGTGGGCCTCACGCCGGCCATGCGCGACCATGCTGGTGATCGAATCGGCGGCGACGCCGATGTTGTACCCGCTCGCCAGCTTGAGCACGATGTGCTTGTCATCCGCAGTCTCCGAGCGTGGTAAGATCAGTCCGCGAAATCGTCCACGGGTTGACTCAATCTCAACATCACTCCAAACCGAGATGGCGTGCTTCTGCAACACCGCCGCGGCCGGGCCGCGATAGCCCTTCAGATCATCATTGCCGCTCACGGCTGCGCCCCCTCTTCCACAGGCTGTTCGCGACGCAGGCCAAGCCTGCCAGCGAGGAGCTGGGCGAGCCGACGCCCTTTGACACATCCGACCAACGGCCGCATGAGCTCGCCCATCATGAAGCGGTACTTTTTGCCGAGCGTCTTGAAGCGGGAATCGTCGGCGCTGTGCAACGCTTGGCTGATGCGCTCCTGCAATCCCTCGTCGCCCAGTGGCTTAATGTCCAGTTCTTCAAGTACGCGAGTAACGTGGGCTGCGTCGCCGTCTGGCCGCGGCCCATGGCGGAGCATGTATTCGAGAACTGCCGCCACGCCCTCGCGGGCCAGCTTGCCGTCGGCGTAAGCCTTGAACACCGCATAGATTTCCGCATCGGTCAGTTGACCGGGCTTCAGGCCCTCCCGGCTAAATGCCTTCAGCCGCTGGCACAGCACCACGCTGGCGAAGACCGGATCGATCTTGAGCTCATCCACGAGCCGAGCGAACAGCGTCGTGCGACGTGAGAGACACAGCGGCACGATGACGTCTTCGGGCAAGCCCATCCGCCGGTAAAGGGCTTCCTGATCCCAGACGAACGGGGGTAGTTGAGCCTTGATGCCCCGAATGCGGTCCTCCTCAATAGCGATCGGCGGCAGGTCGGTGTCCGGGTACATACGATCCGCCCCGGGCAGCACGCGTTCAAAGCCGTTCGTGCCGTCTTTGAGCGCCTGGCGGGTATCGCTGGGTATGCCCTCGGTGGCCTCGCGGGCGCGAAGGGCAATCTCGCTACACGCTGTCTCGGTGTCCGTTTCGTCTCCCCAGACGAGCACAAGCGTGTCACTCAAGTCGGCTGGGGTTTTCTTACGCAGCTCCTGCCAGTCACGCGCCGAAAGTGTCTCCGAAGCCGCGTCCGAATGGACGATGTTCGGCAAGCGCGTCAGACACGCGACCACCCGCACGCGATCGGAGAACTCCTTGGCAAACGTGGTGTGCTCCTGCGTTTGCTGAGCCAGAATGCCGGCGAAGCCCTTGAGCACCGTGCACTTGATCCGCAGCCCTTCGGCCAGCGCGGCCCGAATCGGCTCATAACTGGTCTTCGCAACCACACGCGTCACGTCATGGACCGAGTACTTGAATGTCTCCGGCGTTATGCCGCGCTGTTTCAGCTCCGCGCGGATTTGCAGCAAGGACCATTGCCGCCGGGCTTCGTTGTACACCAGCCGCGGGATGCGCCAGATCTGCGGGACACCCTTGATCTCGGCCCGCGTTCCGCCGCGGACGCTCACGTTCACGTCCTCACGTGCCGCCCCATAGCCGGTGCGGACCTTGTGCGTGCTGCGACACAGCTTGCGGATGATCTGGCAGACGTCCGCAGACTCCTGCGGCGTACGCATGTCCGGCTCGGTAACCGTCTCGATCAGCGGCATGCCGAGCCGGTCGGTCAGGTAGACGCGGTCGTGCCCGATGTCGGACACCTCGCGACAAGCGTCCTCCTCAATCGAGAGCTGGCGTATGCGGATCTTGCGATCCTTGTAAGGGAGCCACCCGCCGACGGCGACAATGCCGCTCCGCTGGAACCCCGTCGGGATCGACCCGTCCAGGTACTGCTTGCGGGCGATGTGCAGCTCGCCAACGATGTCCATCCGCAGCAGCAGGCAGACCTCCAGCGTGATGTCCAGCGCCTCGTCATCGATGAAAAACGGCGGCGTGTCGTCAAACTCGTACGTGCAAACCGTCTCGCGATTGATGCGGTAGTAGATGTTCTTCTTGGTCTTCTTCTCCATCAACGCCGTGCCGTCGTACTCGCCCAGCTCCGACAGCGTCGGGCGCATGTGGCGGAGGATCTCGGCGTCGTGCTCGTCACTGTAATGACCGGCGGGGCAGCGGCAGAAAAGCTTGGTCCTGGTCAGAAGCTGCTGATGCACCTCGAGGCCACATTTGAACCCGACATGCGCATAGTCCTCGGGCGTCATCTCCTCGAACGGCTTGAACGAAAAGGCCATAGATCGCTCTCTCGTAGTCCCCTGCCCGGACGCCTCGCCCCGGCGACGTTCGGCATCCCAAGCCCCGTATTATAGCTTACAGCCCCCCTGCCTGTCTGCGGTTCCGCGCCCGTCGCCCGCTCACAGCGCTTTGATCAGCAACCACGCCCCGACTGCCCCGCTGACCACGATGAAGCCGATCGCCGCGAAGAATATGCCCGATGCCGGCTTGACCTCGCCTCTGACCAGAGACCTACTCAGCCAGCCCACTCACCCCACCATGCACAACCACGCCAACAGGGCCGCTACCAGCCATGCGATGCTCATCGTCGCCTCCAATCGTCAACTGCGGTCTCGCGTCTCCCCTGTTAGCGTCGGCCCGCTGCGGCCCATTGCCACCCGGGCGACTGGCCATAGGGGCATCCCCACGGGACGACGTGAGCTTAGCCCGGCGCGCAACGCTGAGGCAAGCTGGGCGAACGGGTGGGGCACCTCCGCGATCTCGATATACTAAGAGGCCCTAACAGAACCTGTGGCACAGGCTTCCAGCCTGTGGTTTCACCGGCAGGATGCCGGTGCCACAGAGGGTTATGTTAGGCGCTCTAAAAACCGGAGCTACAACGATGGCTGCCAACCTGACGCCGCAGTACCTCGAGGCCGAGGCCAAGTACCGGGCCGCCAAGACGCCCGAAGAGAAGCTGGCCGCGCTGGAGGAGATGTGGCGCGAACTCCCGAAGCACAAATCCTCCGAGAAGATTCAGGCCGACCTGAAGAAGAAGCTTTCCGCGGCGCGCAAGGCCTTGCAGGCCGGCGGCAAGAAGGGCCCGGTCAGGGTTGACCCCTTCGCCATTCCGAGGACCGGGGCCGGCCAGATCGCTTTGATCGGCACGCCCAACGTGGGCAAGTCGTCCATCGTCGGCGGGCTGACCAAGGCGCACGTGAAGATCGCCGACTATCCGTTCGCCACGGCCCTGCCGGTCCCCGGGATGGTCCCGTACGAGGACATCCAGATACAGCTCATCGACACGCCGCCGGTCACCGCCGAGCATGTGCCGACGGGCTCTTCCGGCCTGTGGCATTCGGCCGACGCGCTGATCGTCGTCGCCGACCTGGCCAGCGACTCGGTTCTCGAGGACGTGGAGACGTGCCTGAACCAGCTTGCCGAACGGCATATCGAGCTGATTGACGGCCCGCGCGCGCTTCCGGCCGAGCCGGGGGAGACGCTGCGAGTTCCGGGGTTTGTGCTGGCCAACAAGATCGACGCGCCGGGCGCGAGCGACCATCTTGAAGTGCTGCGCGAGTTCTTCGCCGAACGCGTGCGGATCGAACCGCTGTCAACGCGCGACGCGGACCGGATGGCTCGGCTGCCTGAGCTGTTCTTCAAACTGGTCCGCGTGATCCGGATATACGCCAAGCCGCCCGGCCGCAAGCCCGACCTCGACGAACCCTTCGTCCTTTCTGTCGGCAGCGACGTCCATGAGCTGGCCCGCAAGGTGTACCGCGGGCTCGAGGATCGGGTCAGGTCCGCGCGCCTCTGGGGCCACGGCGTCGCCGACGGCCAAAACGTCCACCTTGACCACATCCTGCACGACAAAGACATCGTCGAACTGCACGCGTGACGCTACACATTGCGGTTGGACGTGCCCCCACAGAGCAGATGGCATCGGCAAGGGCTACGAGCGCACACCTCTCGCAAACGCCGACTATGGGACGGGGTTGGAGGTCGGCTGACTGCTCGGAACCGACCAGACCAAGTCATCAAGCAGCTTCGGATCAAGCCAGCGCGTGATGTCTCCGGATGAGACCAGGCACCAGTGGCCCGGCGTGCCAGGTCGTCGCTGCGGTGGCCACGAACCGGCGTCGGAGACTTCGTAGAAGCCCTGCACCAACTCCTGCCGTGTGAGACGTTCACCGGCCTCGTCAAAGCTGCGTTGATCAACGCCATGCGACCGATACTCCGTCCAGCCGGCCCTCGCTTCGAAATGTCCGACTGGTGCGATGAGCGTGATCATTGGGTAAGTACCTTCGGGAAGCTGAGGCACGGGAACGGGCTGTCCGTTGTACGTCAAGTGCTCCACCCGTCCGCGACAGAACGGACATCCAACTGCGATGTACGAGAAATCGACCACCCACCCGGCATTCTCAACGTGAGAGCGGAACCGGTGCACGAAAGCCAAGTAGATTGCGAGTACCAGAAGCCCCGCGATGCCCAACAGCACCTTGTAACGTCTTCGGATCCGTCGCATCACGAATCACTCTGCGGGCCACCGGCTGCCACCTGTGGCTTGTCCACCAGGATGTAGGGCGGGTCGTGCCCGCCACCTTACAAGTATAGGCCGTCAGACCTCGCGCTATCGTCGCTGCGCCCACCAGATCTTGACGTTTAGAATCAGCCGAGTGAGCCAGCTCCCTCGTAACGCTCGGGCCGTCAGCCATTGGAATCCCAGCCCCGTCTTGCCGCGCAGGCGATTGAATTGCTCCTTGGTGGCGCAACCGATCAGGCAATCCTGGCCAGCGAGTGACAGATACGTGAATTGCTTGTCCGACGACCGCGTGGGAAGCAACTCTGCCAGTCTTGTGAGTATACTCCCGTCGACCCAATCACCGTCGACCTCGGCATTCCAGCGGTAATCCCGCCCATCTAGCCGAAACGAAAGCCAAGCCGCCGCGTTCTCGGGGCCAACGCGATCCTGCACGTCCTCTAAAGGGAGAGCCCCGCTCGCCAGCACGCTCATCCGTTGCGCGATCGCGACATAACTCCCGTCGCCGTAAATACACTCGACGTCGAAGTACCAGATGTTGTCTGATACATATCCCTCCGGCGGCGGTTCCTCGACCTCGCTCCCCATCACCGTAAGCAGGAGAGCATACGGATCGTTCTCGTAGTCCTCGCGACCGAATGAGCACAGCAAGTGATCGACCGAGACCGCGTCCCGCAGCCTAATCCCGCAATCCGAAAGCGCCGCTAACTGATCCTCAAGCGTAACGGCCTGTCCGGCAGCCATCTGTCCGACCTCCCGCCGGGTGCTGCTCGCGCCTTGCCCACCGGCCCCTCCAGCGCAATAGCCTACGTTCAACTTCTTCGAGCGTCAGGTGCCGTGGAAACCGATCCGGCCCTTCTTCGGCTTCTCGCCCGGTTCCATCAACTCGCGGATGGCGTCGAAGACGACCTTGAACTGGGCGTCGTATTTGCGTTCCATGGCGGCCAGCTTGTGCCGCAACTGTGCGTGCGACGCCAGCATCTGACGGAGACGCACGAACGCCCGCATGATCTCGATGTTGACCCGAATCGCCCGCTTGCTGTTCAGCACGCTCGACAGCATCGCCACACCCTGCTCGGTGAAGGCATACGGCGGATAACGCCGCCCGCCCCACCCGCCCGATCTTGAGGTCGCAAACTGCGACCTCAAGTTGTCGAACTCCTCGCGGGTTAGTCGGAACATGAAATCCGCCGGGAATCGCTCGGCGTTTCGGGTGACGGCTTCCACCAGTCGTTTGGTCTGGACACCATACAACGACGCTAAGTCTTGATCCAGCAAGACCTTCTCGCCGCGGATCAAGAGGATGCCCTGCTCGATTCGTTCCGGCGGAACCGTCACGATCGCCCCCCCGCTTGGTTTGGACCGCTTGGATGTGGCCATGTCGTATTCCCTGCCCGCAATCTTGAAGTCACAGATTGTGACCTCAAACGCGGGTGCCACTGGTGGCTTGTCCACCAGTGCCTCCGCCTTGAGTTGCCAGTCTGGCATCTCAAAGCGCGGACCGTAACCGGCAAACACCCGCGTACTGATCGTCTAAGATCACGGATTGTGACCATAGGTGTAGGGCAGGCTCGCTACGCCCCGCACTTGGTGACCCATCCGCCGGGTGCCACTGGGGGCTTGTCCACCAGTGCCTCCAGCCAAATAGCCTACCTTCAACTTCTTCCGGCGTCAGCTGCGGCGTTTGCGCGGGCGTTTCGCGCGACCCGGGACGACGCGTGGATGGCGGCGCCAGCGGCGAAGCGACTCGCTGATTCCCTCAAGGTTCAACGCTGCGGGGTCAAAACCACCGCCGATCCACTCGGCCTGGTCCTCGTGGCTTGGGTGCTTCGGGTTGGCCAGCGCCTTCAGCATGTCGCGGTAGCCCCACGCGCCGCCGCAATCCTCTGGGGGACAGGCCCGCTTGCCGGCCAGGCAGACGGGGTAGCGCACGCCCTCCTCGGGCGGGTAGATCTTCTGGACCTCGACGGTGTGTTCCCAGCCGTCGCCGAAGTCATATTCGTACAGAAGCTTGCTCTTGACTTTCCGGCAGAGCTCCTGCAGCGTGACTTCGCGCTCATCCTCGCCCTCCATGTCGAGGTCTTCGTTGCTCAGGTCAACGAATACGCGCTCACCGCGCATGAACTCCGCCATTTCGCCGACCATCCCCTTCAACCACAGCTCGCGTAGCTCCATCGAGCTGGGTTTCCGTTCCGGACACTTAACGACGAACTGGTGCAGGTGGCAATCGTACCAGCCCATCACAATCTGGATGATCTCATGCAGTTCCGCGAGTGTGATGTCGCTGGGGACTGCGACCCGCCGCCAGATCGGCGGCTTCGTGCCCCGGAGAGTAATCCTAACCTGATAGACGGGCACAGGCGCTGCTTTCGTTGGCGTTCTGGTCAATTCGTTCTCCTTCCCCTTTTGTGGGGCGTGAACTGACACTCGCAACCCGCTCTTCGCAATTCGTGAGTACCCTTCCGCCAGCGGGTGCCACTGGTGGCTTGTCCACCAGTGCCTCCAGCCAAATAGCCTACCTTCAACTTCTTCCGGCGTCAGCGGGCGTGGAAACCGATGCGGCCCTTGTTCCGATCACTCAATCCCCGAATCCCTCAATCCCTGCCAGAACCCGCCAATCCCCGCCAACTGAGTCTTTCTCTGCGCTTCTCTGAGACCTCGGTGGCTAGAATCCTCCATGCACGCGCTCACCGTTTGCCTGTGCCAAACCCCGTCAACCCATTTCCTCTCTGCGCCCTCGGTGCCCCCTGTGGCTAATCCGCTTCGTCCTCATTGGTCCCATAACAAAGGTGCTCCAATAAGGGGGGCGCACAAACGAGCATCTTGACCACCTTCACCTCACGCTTCGGTCTGAGCGATGTTATCGGGACCACCCCGTGCCCACGCGTGCGCCTCTGACCAAGACGCCCGCGCGGAGTGCGGGCCGCGAGCAAGGACAGGTGACAGCGAGCCGGCAGGCGAGCGCGTGGTCCGAACGCACCCTGTGGGCTCCGCTGTGCTCAGCCGGAGCGCGCCACCCCGGCGTTTGGCTGATAGCTGTGGGCTGAAAGCTGATGGCTAACGACGCTACTCCTTCAAGTCCAGCGCGAAGTACTTGGCCGTCAGCGGCTCACCCGTCGCGCGGCGGGTGAGTTCGTTCCACGCATACAGGTTGCCGGGGCCGAAGACCTTCTCCCGCAGGAACGCACCGACCTCGGGTCGGCCGAAGAAACACGTCTGCCGGGGGTCGGCCAGTCCCAGCACCTCGCGGGCGATGGTGTGGCGGACCTGGGCGGCAAACATCTCTCCCAGCATGTAGCTGTGGTAATACACGGGTGCGGTCAAAATGTGCGTCTTGGCGGCGTAGTCCGGGCGCTCGACCGTCTGGGGCGGATTAAGGAGCTGGTAGCGTTTCTTCAGGTCCCACCAGAGCCGGCCCAGGTCCTGCTCGGGGTCGGAATACATGCCTTGCTCAAACCGGACCATCACCTGCGTCCAGCGGCAGAAGATCAGCCGCTCGCGGCGCAGCATTTCGCGGGCGGCGCGGCTGACGCGGGCGGCCTCGGCCGGATCAACCTTCCGCACCTCGGTTAGAAACTCCTCGTTCTTGGCCATCGCGCCGAACATCAGCGCGACGCCCTCGGTGGTCAGGGCGTGCGCGGGGCCACGTAGCACGTACGGGACCTCCGGGCGGATGTAGCAGTCGTTGACGCAGTGGCCCAGCTCGTGCAGCAAGGTGTCCGCCCAGCGCACGTTCGGCGTGAGGCTCGCCAGGACGCGCATGTCCTGCTGACGATCCATGCTAATGGTGTAGCCGTGTGGGTACTTGTTCGGCCGCTCGTACAGGTCACTGTTAGCCAGAATACGATCGACCGGCAATCCGAGACTGGCGTAATAGCGGCGGCACAACTCGGGCAGATCCGCGCCCCTGTACAGCTCGTCGAGGTTCACCTCGCCACCGGGCGGCAGCGTCTGAAAGAACAGGTCGCCGAAGTGCCACGGCCGCAGCTCCGCGACAGGGATTCCGAAGTGGGCCGCGCGGGTCGTGTCGATTTCTTGCTTCAAGCCGGCGAACGGTTCGTGGGTGAGCTGATCCAGCTCGTCGAAGGTCCGGAACAGTTCCGCTTCGTCGGTCTCCTCCAGCGCCAGCGTCATGCTGAAGAAGTTCGAGTAGCCGAGCTGCCGGGCGACCTCGTTGCGCAACCGAACCAGTTCGGCAAGGTTGTCGGCGGCCTTGCGGCCAACCTCCATGTAGCCCTTCCAGGCCGTCTCGGCCGCGGCGCTATCTGTAGTCGTACGCAGGATCTCGCGAATCTCGTTCCCGGTGAGCGTCTTATCGCCGACGCGGCTACGATGGGTGTTGAGAATCTGCTGCAGGTCGGCTCGCAGCTCGACAATCCGCGCCTGGAGCTGTGGATCAACCTGTGCCGGTAGCAGCCGGCGGTAGAGCACATCCAGCTCGCGCCGCAGCACGCGGTCCTGGACGCGGTCACCGTCTTTCAGAGCCTTGAGGCGGGTGAAGAGTCCGCGATCGTTGCGCAGCTCGAGCAGGGCTTTCTCAGTCGCCTTCTGGCGTTCGAGGGCGGCTTCCGAACCGGTGGTCAGCGCCTCCCAGTGCGCGGAGGTCGCCTGCAGGAACAATGGCTTGTGCTTGTCCAGATACGCGTTCCGCAGAGCGACGAACTCCGCGTCGGCGTCGGGTTGAGCAGCGGGGGCAGTGCTCGCGGCGGACAGCAAGGCCAGGACGATCCAAGCGTTTCGCATCATCTCGTCTCCTATAGCGTGTCGAGCATCAGGTGCGCCGGAGACGCACCACGCGCCCTAGCGCTTCACGTCCGGATTATAGCGGAGCGCCGCGATGTCGAAGTGGTTGCCGCAACCGAGGCACTGAACATACTCGGTCGCCCGGCTGGTCGGGACCCCCGTGCGGATGAAGAACAGCGTGAGGTAGTACTGACGGACTGGTACGCGTATGGACGCCAGGCGTTGCAGCTCCGGCAGAAGAACTCCCCTCGGTCCCTGGTTCGGACGGATTCCTTCTCGCCGAAGATGATGAGCATTGGCGTATGACGCCCGGTTTCGATCACCCGAAAGTGCGTGCGCTCCCGGACAGATCTGGGAACGCCCGAGTTGTCCGCATCAGCAACGAATCACATGGGCAAACCTGTCCACCAAACGGAGGCGCCCACAGCATCCGGGGCGTCTTGCCCAGTGTCAACGGTCGGGCTTGGCCGGCGGCGAATTCAACGGGCGGAGCCAGATGTTGCGGAAGCGAACCGGATTCCCGTGGCCCTGCAAGCGGAGCGGCTGCTTGGCCGGGTGCGGCTCGTACGGCTCGATCTTCCGCCACGCGCACGGACCGTGAATCACCGTGTTGTGGTGCACCAGAACGCCGTTGTGGAACATGGTGATCGTCGCCGGCTTCACTAGCTTGTCGTCCTCGAACACCGGGGCCGTGAAGATGATGTCGTAGGTCTGCCACTTTCCCGGCGGGAGCGTGGCGTTGACCAGTGGCGGCGTCTCGCCATAGATCGCCGCCGCCGAGCCGTCGGGGTAGATCTTCTCCGTATACGAGTCGGAAATCTGCACCTCGTACAGGCTCATGAAGTAGACGCCGCTGTTGCCGCGGTTCATTTGCGGACCGCGTGGCGGGTCGGGCGCCTGCCATTCGACGTGAAGCTGGCAATCGCCGAACGACTGCTTGGTGTCGATGTCGCCCTCGGTTGCCTCCAGCTCGCCGTTCTCGATCTTCCACTTGTTCGGCTCCCATTGCGACGTGTCGGCGCCGTCGAACAGGACGATCGCATCCGAGGGGGCCGTGCCGACCTTCTCCTGTGTGCTGGGAGCTCCGGGCACGACCTCCTTTGGCAACGGCCGATCCGGATCGTGCTTGTGATACCTCGCCCACGGCAAGATCGGCGTGTCCTTGTAGCCGACCGCCTTGCCGTCCTTGCTCTTGACCAGCTTGGCCTGCTGCGCTCCGGCCGGCGAGAGCAGCGCGCCGGCCATCGCCAAGACCGCTCCCCATTGCAGCAGCAGGCTGCATGACTTCTTCACGTGCTGATAGTTCGCGTTCATCGTCTTGTACCTCCACTCGGTAGGGTGCGTCCGCGACGCGCCGTGTTCATATTAAACCAAGGCCGGGCCCTTCCGGACACACCCCACATCCGGTCGGTGTCATCCATGGGCGCCGCGGGCAAGGCGTAGACCCGCCCGTGCTCGAGTCTCCAGGGCCGGGGATACACGGGCAAACCCGCCTTCGCCGGTGCCTGCCCGTGGCACCTGCCTACTACGGCCAAAGGGCTTTCTTGCAATGAGCGGTCAGGGCCGCGGAATCGTGGCCGACGTTCTCGACCACGACGAGACGCACGCGCCCGACTTTCTCGTGACGCTGGGCCAGCGCGTTCATCGCCTGAACCCACGCGCGGGCGCGCTCGACATGGCTTCTGCCGGGATTGCCGGGCAGAGGCTTGATCTCCCCAGTGTCCCGCGCCCCGACGACGACCGTGATGGGCAGCGCTGCGGCCTCGAGCCAGCCGTCCGGATCGGGCTTGATGTCGATTTGCTGCCACGGGTCGTCATCACGCCAACGCATCCGCCGCCGCAACGGCGCCATCCCATTCGTCCAGGGCACCTTCGGGTCGGGAAAGGCGAATGTGCCCGCGGCGCTGATCACTGCGGCTTTGATTCGGTCGGGGTGCTTCACCACGTAGCGGCTCACGAACTGTCCACCCGCTGAATGCCCGTAGAGATAGAACTTCACCGGCAGCGACGGGAGTCGCTCTCGGGCTGCAGCCACGATACGATTGACGAACTGGTCGGCGCCGACGTGGCAGCCGAACAGACCCCGATATCCGCCGCCCGGACCGGCCCGCCCGCCGAAGTTCTCCTGATCGAACGCCGGCGCAAGCAAAAGCACCCGTCGGCGCTCGGCCACATCAGTCCAGCGCTTGATGAAGCGCTCGGCGACGTCCACGGCCGCTTCGCCCTTGCCGAGCGAGCCATGCACGGTGACGAGCGTGGACTGCGGGCCGCTCCTCGGTGTGTACTGGACGTAGTCGCCGTACTTGAGCGACTTCCGAACAACTCGGCCCGTTGCGTCAGCGTTCTGCGCCAGGCCGCTTTGGGGAGGGGCCGCAACGGCGCACGATAAGCCTATGATCCAGAGCAACGCAGCCCTGTTGGCCATCGCACGCACCTCCCAATGCCGGCTATCCTGTCGGAACACCCTCGACACACCAGATCGTATAGAACGTGCGCCAGGGACGCACCGTACGTGGCTTAGAGTGCGGCGTCGTACGCCGGCGGGTAGCGCACGGTGCCGTGGACGCCCGCCAGGGCGCCCGGGACGAGCTCGATCAGCATGAATGCCTCGTCGGGCACTTCCAGCGGCGGCTCGATCCCGCGCGGGCGGGCCGGCACGAATCCAAAGCGCGGATAGTACTCCGCACGGCCGAGTACGACCACGCTCTTGTGCCCCAGGCGTCGGGCGGCTTCCAGGCCGGCCTGGACCAGGGCTGAGCCGACGCCGCGCCGCTGAAAGTCGGGATGCACCGCCATGGGCGCGAGGCTGAGCGTGGGCACCGGCCCGTCGGCCGTCTCGATCACGATCGGGCTGAGCAGTATGTGCCCGATGATCCGACCACCATGCTCCGCAACGAGTGACAGCTCGGGAATGTGCCCCGGCGTCCGCCGCATGGCCTCGACCAGCCGGCCCTCTTCCTCGCCCCCAAACGCCAGCCGGTTCACCTCGTACACCTGGGCATCGTCGTCAGCCGTTTCGGGTCGTATGCGGCAATCCATTCGCGAATCCCTGTGGACGTTCACTGGAACCTGCTCGCCGCAGCTGTCCAGACCTCTTCGGAGTCCAGTTGTGCAGCGTTCCTATATGATGATGGTTGCCGGCGGCAAGCCCATCGCGCGGCGCCAGACCGCGAGTTGCCCCAGGTGCGCCGCCGTGTGACCGACGAGCACGTGCAGCACGGCGTGACCGAGCGTTGGAAGGATCTCGCGTACCCGTTCGTCGGGGAGCGGGTCACGCAGTGCCGCCTCGTCCAGCCTCAGCAGCCGCTCGCGCACGCGTCGCTCCGCATCGGCGAGCGTGCCGAGCAACTCTCGCTTGCCGGGATACGCCTTTGTGTCCTGCGCCGGCGTGGTGCCCGTGCCGAACCGTTTTTCCCAGTCCTCCGGCAGCCAAGGCTCCAGTCCCAGCTCTTCGCTGATCCCCTGGAAGCTGAAGGCGATATGCCCGACCGTCCACGCCGGATGGTTCGGCACGCCGGGCGGCTGCTCAGCCATCTGCGCATCATCCAGATCGCCGACCAGCTCGCGCAAGTTCCGCATGAAAAGGCCCAGGCTGTTAAGAATCTCATCTTTCATCCCGACGCTCCGATTTCGCACGGGCGGCTGGCATTGCCCTGCGGGCAACATCGTTGGCCGAACGAATTCTAGTCGCGCCGCGGTGACCACTGCATGTACTTCCACTTCGGCAGGGTGAATGCCAGCAGGATCGCGGTTCCCGGGACCGTGCTGAGATAGATCCAGATAGCCGATATCCCGATTGTCAACATTACAACAGCCGAAACCACGTGTAGCGCGAGCAGGCCAATCACTCCCCACTTCAGCAGATCCCAGAGCGCGATAAAGAGCAGCACGCCCGCCAGCGCTCCGAAACCCCCGACCGGAAAGTACCACTCCGGCGCCGTCGGCACGACGGGTCGCAGCGACGCCTCATCGAACAAGCCCTTATAGGCTGCATAGGCATTGGCGAGGATGCCGACTACGACATAGGCGCTGTACCAGAAGCCGCGAACCTCGTGCGGCGCTGGTCTTGATTCAGCGCTGTCGTCCGGCCGCGCGAAGTCCCCAATGCCCGCTTCCTCGATGGCATCACCGCCGCACGTCTCGCAATATCTCGCGTTGTCTGCGAGCTTGGCACCGCAATTCGCGCACTTCATCTTCTCGCCCCGACATTCGCCTTGCGCCGGGCAGCGCGGGCTGGCCTACGCTTGTTCGAGAAGCTCTCGGCCGGCCTGAAGGAACTCCCGGGCTTGCCCGAGCATTTGCTCGACCTCGGCGGCGCTCAGCTCCGCGTCCACACCGTAGTCGGCGGCGACGCGCTTGTTGAAAGCTGCCAGTAGCCGCCGGTGGTAACGCGTGTCGAGCAGGCCTTGTCTGGCAAAGTGCTCGCCGAACGCGCTGTGCACGCCGGCGTGCTTGCGGAAGGTCAAACCGCGCTCGTTCAGCAGTGCCTCGGCCACGTAAAACATGGCGTAGTAGGCGCGATTGGCGGCAGCCTCGACGTGACCATCGGCCAGCGCGCTTTCACCCGCCGCGATCGAGCGGGTTGCCTTGTCCAGCAGCTTGACGGTGGTATCGTTCATGCGGCAATCGCCTCGGCACGCACGCTCCGCACAAAGGGTAATTCATCGGCCATCCATTCGCGCTCGCGCACGAAAACCAGGCTGATGCTCACCGCATGCTCAAGCGAGAGCGCCGCTGCCAGTTCTGCGGTCCGGTCAACCTCGGCCCCATATGACCCGAAATCCTCTAGCACGACGAGCACGTCGAAATCGGACTCCGGGTCGCAATCCCCGCGTGCATAGGAGCCGTAGAGATAGACGCCGCGCAGGCGTGTTGCATATATCGCAATCAGGCGTGCTTCCAGTTCGCGCAGAAGCGTTTTCGGTTCGCCATGCATACCGAGACTCCACGTGCTCCGGTTGCCTCTTGCTGACGATAGCGGGCGCCGGCACCGGTTACAGCCGGTAGGGGGCTCGACCGCTAGGCATCCGCCACCGCAAGTGCCATCAACGCGCCGGCGTCTTCCACGTCTTCCAACCCAAAGATTATATCACGCAGTGCGGCCCGGCGGGGTTCGCTCATCACCGGTTCGGCGAGGGCGTCGAATTTGACCGGCAGCTCGTCGAGCGTCATCGGGTCGTGGTCAGGCTAATCAGTCTCCCTTGAAGCCGATTCTGGCCTTCGAGCGTTCTGCCGGCGGTTCCATCAGTTGCCGGATGGCGTCGAAGACCACCTTGAATTGACGATCGTACTTCTTCTCCAGGGCATCCAGCTTGCGGGACAGGTCGGCGTGCGAGGCGAGCAACTGGCGCAGGCGGACGAACGCCCGCATGATCTCGATATTGACCCGGATCGCCTGCGGGCTGCGCAGCACGCTCGACAGCATCGCCACACCCTGCTCGGTAAACGCGTAGGGCGCATAGCGGCGACCGCCCCATCTTGAGGTCACAGATTGTGACCTCAAGTTGCTGAATTCCGCGGTAGTCAGTTGAAGCATGAAATCCGCAGGGAAGCGCTCGATGTTGCGCTTCACCGCCTGAACGAGCGCCTTGGTCGGAACGCCGTAGAGAGTTGCCAGATCGGCGTCGAGCATGACCCGCTGCCCGCGGATCTCCAGGATGCAACGCTCGATCCGCGGTGACGGCACCAACGCACCTGCGCTTGACCGGTTGCCACGCTTGCCTGTGATTCGCCTGGCCATTCATCGGGCCTCTGACGTCCCGTTCGAGGTGGTCGCAAAATGTGACCACCTACCCCTCCGCCACCGTTAGCGCCATTAGCTTACCGATATCGTCAGAGGATCCCAGGGCGACGATGGTGTCCTTCAGCTCCGTGCGTCGGCCGGCGCGCTCGGATCGCGGCCGCGTTACAGCCCGTACAGCGGGCGGAACTTGCCGTTCAGGTAGTCGATGAACGGCTTGTGCGAGAGTTCCTCGCCGGTGACGACCTTGACCAGCTCGTGCGCCCGGTAGCGCTTGCCGTGTCGATGGATGTTCTCGCGCAGCCACTCGCGTAGCGGTCGCAGCTCGCCGCGGGCGATCTGCCGATCCAGTTCCGGGACGGCCCGTCGCGCTGCCGCGAAGAACTGCGCCGCGTACAGATTCCCCAGTGCGTAAGTGGGGAAGTAGCCGAACAGGCCGATGCACCAGTGGATGTCTTGCAGACAGCCCTGGGCGTCGTCGGGCGGCGTGATGCCGAGCAAGGCCTGCATGCCGGCGTTCCAGGCCTGCGGCACATCGCCTACCGGTAGCTGGCCTGCGATCATCTGCCGCTCCAGGTCGAAGCGCAGCATGATGTGCAGCCCGTAGGTCACCTCGTCGGCCTCGACGCGGATCAGCGATGGCCGCACGGTGTTGATCGCGAAGTGCCACGCGTCGAGCGGGACATCGGCCAACGACGGGAACTCCGCCTGCAAGCCCGGGTAGAAATGCTCCCAGAACAATCGGCTGCGGCCGACCTGGTTCTCCCACAGCCGTGACTGCGATTCGTGGATCCCCAGAGACGTGTGGATCGCCATGGGCGTGCCGGTGTGCTTTGCGTCGAAGCCCTGCTCGTACAGTGCGTGGCCGGTTTCGTGCATGACGCCGAACAGCGACATCGGTACGTAGTGCTCGTCGTAACGCGTGGTGAAGCGCACGTCCTTGGGCGAATGGCCGCTGCAAAACGGGTGGACCGAGACGTCGACACGGCCGGCCTCGAAATCAAACCCCATCGCCTCTGCGATCCGGCGATTGAATGCGGCCTGCTTGTCCGGCGGGCAGGCACGCTCGAGAATCGACGTATCCGGCTGGCGTGGGGCGTTCTTGATCGCGGCGACTAGCGGGACCAGTTCGGCCTTAACCTTGTCGAAGACCTCCTGAACCACGGCGGCCCGCGCCCCCGGCTCAAACTCGTCCATCAAAGCGTCGTAGGGCTCGCTGTCCCAACCGATGCGATCCGCCACCTCGCGCTTCAGTTCCAGCAGGTGCTCTAGATGCGGTGCAAAACGCGGGAAATCTGCGTCCTTGCGGGCCGGCACCCACGCATCCCGGGCCAACGCCGTGGCCTTGGCGATGCGTTTGACCAGATCAGTGGGGACTTTGACCGCCCGGTCATGCTCGCGGCGCACTTCACGCAGGTTCGTCGCGACCGCGTAATCCTCGCCGTCAACCTCCTGCTCAAGTTTGCCGAGCAGCCCGCCCAGCTCGTCAGTGGTCAGCTTCTCATGCAGCACGCCGGCGACGACGGCGAGCTGGTTGCCGCGGTCCTCGGCGGCGCGTTGGGGCATATACGTTTCCTGATCCCACTCCAGCAAGGCCTGGATCGAACGAAGTGTGTTGATTTCCTTGACGTGTTGAATGAACGTGCCGTATGTCTCGCTGTCCACCGCGTCACCTCCGTTCGGGGGCCTCTTTGCGTTTCTGCACTCCCAAGTGCTCGATTTGTCGCTCGTTTATAAGCCTAGAACGCTCGCGGGTCGAGTCGGTGCTTGTCGCCTGTTCCGCCGACCGAAGCGGACGCACGCCGGGCTCGTTCCACTCGGATCGGTTGTCCCGGGCCGCGTGCTCGGATAGCCTTAGCTTCCCGCGCATACACAGACCACGGGAGCCAATGTCATGCCGTACACCGACGGCGTGGAGCTGCTAGGCATCTGGGCGTTGTTCGTGATGTTCATTGTGCTGGCGCGGCGCGACCGTCGGCTGCTCTACCACCTGCCTGTCATCGGCGTCAGTCTCGTGGCGGCATTGAGCACCGCGCGCTTGGTCTCCGCCGGGATTCGCGGGCCGGCTACAGCGGACTTCGACAGCACGTTCTTCCACCTCATGCTGGCAATAGCCGCCAGCGCCGCGATCCCGGCGCTTTGCTCGTGGGCCAAGGCGGGCCTGGTGCGCGACCTGCCTCGCCTCGCACGAGCCCTACGCGGCAAGGCCCGCTGGGTCGCTGCCTGCCTGGTGCTGGCGCTCGCCGGGGCCGCCGCTTATTACGTTTACGGCCTGGCGCTTGCCCGTCATGGAGCCTTCGCCCAATACGACCTGCTGTTTGACGCCGATCCGGTTCGTTACATCCGCTTGCTGGAAGGCACCGCCAGCCCGTACGAGCAAATCGTTCAGAAGCATCCACTCTTCGCCTTGCTCGAACGGACCGCGTTCTTCATAACCACGCCGATCGTCGGTACCGAAAACGCCCCCATCTTGGTCAGCGCCTCGGCCGGGGGCTTATGCTTGGCGCTGGCCGCCGAGTATTTTCGCCTCATCACTCGTTCGCGGTCGTTGGCCTTCGTCCTAGCCGCCTTGCTTGGCGCAACCTCCGGTCACCTTGTGTTTGCCGCGACTCCCGAAACGTATGCCTTCTCAGGCGCTGCACTCGTTCTGCTACACTTGCTTGTCGCCCGCGGTCCGCGCCGCGGCGTCCGCTTCCGCCACGAGGTCCTCGCCGGAGTTGTCGCGACAGGCGTCACCACGACGCACGCGGTGATCGCCGGTGTTTGCTTTGTCGCCACTCACGGCGGTGCGCTCGGGAGGCGCCGCCTGCTGCGCTGGCTGGCCTGCTTGCCCACCGTCTTGGCGGTGCCACTCGTTCTGCAAAGCGTGCTCTTGCCGAGCGCGGCGGTCCGCGAAATGCATGTCGCGATGTCCCAGGACGATGTGAGATTTCTTGGGCCGGGGCCGTTCGCTGCCCCTGGCCGCACCCTGGGCAACGTGGCGCGGGGCGTGCTGGCCGAGAGCGTCGTCGGCTTCACGCCGGTCGTGCGCATGAACGATCGTCGGCGCCCGGTCCTCGGCGCGGGTCCATACACCGGCGTACTGGCACGCCTGGGCGTGTTCATCTGGGCGGCGGGCCTGCTGGGCGCCGCCGCCGTCGTATTCGCTCGGCGCAGCCTTCGCCGCCCCACCTTCTGGGCCGCGCTGGCATGCCTGTGTGGCACGGGCGTGCTCCACCTGTTTTACGGCAACGATTGTGTTTTCCTTTACTCGTGCACTTTTACCTTTTATCTGTTTGCGATCGTGGCGCATGCGGCGGCAGGCGTTCCCCGTCGCTGGCTGACCCCCGCCGTCATCGCCTTCGGCCTGCTCCTAATCGTCAACAACATCATCTTCGGCGCGCGGGTCCTTGCGGTGCTCGATCAAGCAGCGGGCTCGGCCGCCGGGTAGGCGGCCCACACGCGCCTTGCCCGCCTCGGTTGTGGCGATCCACCGGCTCGGATAGCCTCAGCACGCCGCGCACATGCAGGTGACGGGAGCCGATGTCATGGCGCTCACCGACAGTTTGGAGCCCCTGGGTATCTGGGTGCTCTTCGCGGCGCTCATCGTGCTGGCGCGCCGCGAGCGTCGGTCGTTCTATCAGCTCCCCGTCATCGGCATCAGCGTAGTGGCAGCCTCGAGCATCGCCTGGCTGATCCTGATGGTAGTCGCCGGACCGAGCTGGCGGGGAATCGACGGCACGTTCCTGCGCCTCATGCTGGGACTGGCCGGCGCTGCCGCGCTTCCCACAGTGTATTGCTGGGTCAAGACCGGGCTGGCGTGCGACCTTCCCCGCCTAGCACAACGCACGTGCGCTAGGCGCCGTTGGGTCGGTGCGTGCCTGCTACTGGCCCTCGTAGCCGCTGTCGCCTATTACGTCTACGGCCTGGCGCTTGCCCGCCACGGGGCCTTCGCCCAATACGACCTGCTGTTTGACGCCGATCCGGTTCGTTACATCCGCCTACTGGAAGGCACCGCGACCCGCTACGAGCAGGTGATGCTGAAACACCCCCTGTTCGTGCTGTTCGGGCGCGGGCTGTTTCTCGCAATCGCGGCCGGCAGCGGTCCGCAGAACGCCGCCGTCGGCGTCAGTGCCGTCGTCGGCGGTCTGTGCCTGGCAGCAGCCGCTGAGTACTTCCGTCTGGTCACCGCCTCGCGAACCTTGGCCCTGGCGCTGGCAGCGTTGCTCGGCGCTACGTCCGGTCACATCGTGTTCGCCGCGACTCCCGAAACCCATATCTTCTCGGCGGGCGCGATCGTCCTGCTACACTTGCTCGTCGCCCGTGGCCTACACGGCGGGGTTCATTTCCGCCACGAGGTCCTCGCCGGGGTTTGCGCGACGGGTGTCACAATCACGCATGTGATCACTGCCGCCGTCTGCTTCGTCGCCAGGAGCGCCTGGGCCCGCAAGAGGCGAAGGCTGCTGCGCTGGGCCGCGTGCCTGCTCACAATCCTGGCCGCGGCGATGGTCTTGCAGGGGTTGCTGGTCCCCGCCGCGGTGATCAGCAAGATCCACTTCCACCTGGCACGCGCCGAAGCGGAGTACTTCACTCCGCACGCGCTGGGCACGCCGGGTCACGCAGTGGCCAACGTGGCGCGGGGCGTGCTGGCCGAGAGCGTCGTGGGCTTCACGCCGGTCGTGCGCATGAACGATAGTCGGCGCCCGGTCCTCGGCGCGGGTCCATACACCGGCGTGCTGGCACGTCTGTGTGTGTTCATCTGGGCGGCGGGTCTGCTGGGCGCCGCCGCCGTCGTATTCACGCGGCGCGGCCTCCGCCGCCCCACTCTCTGGGCCGCGCTGGCATGCCTGTGTGGCACGGGCGTGCTCCACCTGTTTTACGGCAACGATTGTGTTTTCCTTTACTCGTGCACTTTTACCTTTTATCTGTTTGCGATCGTGGCGCATGCGGCGGCAGGCGTTCCCCGTCGCTGGCTGACCCCCGCCGTCATCGCCTTCGGCCTGCTCCTGCTCGTCAACAACGCGGCTTTCTTCGGACGGGTTCTGCAAGCGCTCGATTCGCTCCCGAACCTTTAGTCGCTGACCGGCGGTAGGCCGCCCCCTGCCACCCGGCGGAACAACATCGTTGCACCCGCGTGCCGCACGATCTCATAGCGCCCGCGCAGGTGCTCGCCTTCCAGGTCGGTCGTGACTTTGTGCTCGGCATACCCCTCCAGCACGCTCGCGCCGCGATCCAGCCGTCGCACGCTGCCGCGCCCGCCGCTGAGCTCCCCTTCGTACTCCAAGTAGACGCGTCGGTGATCGGCGATGCGCTCGGCCGCGATCTCGGGCGGCCCTTCGATCGGGTTCTTTGCCAGCCGCCAGGTGGCCAGGCGCTCCTGCCCGGTGACCTCGATCAGCAGGTCCCAGTGCACCTCGCCGGCGCCCGGGCGGCGACCGCGCGCCGCTTGGTCTCGGGTATCGTGCTCCAGTAATACGAACATGGCATTTCCGCCGGCTGTACGGCTACCGGCAACCGCACTAGACTCACGCCGCGCAAACCCGGGATACGACGATGCGACCCTCCTTCGCTGCCAGATTCTATCGCGCCCGCCCGATACTGGTGGCCCTGGCGTGCGCATCCCCGCTGCTGTTACTGGGCGGCCTCTGGTGGGCGGTCAACGCGTTCCTGCTCACCCCCGGCGTGCCGGACGATGACGCTTCCGGCGAAGAGTGTGTCTGGTTCATCGTGCATGAGAACGGCTTGCCGCGCCTGGCGGGCGACCAGCGCGACCGCTTCCTGGACCATCACCTGCAACGGCTTGTTCGAGACCAGGAGCTGCGTCGGCGGTTCGCGGAGGCGCTGCGCCGGCTAACCATCGAGGAGCAGGCGGACTTCCATGCACATCTTGTCGACGCGTTCAAGCCACGGGTACTCGCCGACGTCCGGCGCTTTCACGATCTCCACGGCGAACCGCGCAGGCACTACGTGGATGAGCGAATCGTCGAGTACAACCGTGTTGGGGCCCTGCTGCGGTCGGGCCGGATCGACCGGAGCGCCTTTGGCAAGGCGCTGCCCGATTCGACTCAGATAGCCGGGCTGCTGCTGACCAGGACGTCCGAACAGGAACAACAGCTTGGGCTGGCCTATCTCACCGCGCTGGCCGAGCGCATCAAGCAGATCCTGGCCGATCCGGAACTGAAGCGGGAGTTCGAGGCCCGCATCGCAACGCCGAACACCCCGTAGGTCGGCTAGCGCGACGCACCCGCCGCGTGCAGCTCCAATTCCCGCCGCACGTCCACCGTTAGATTGGGGTCCTGCCTGGCGACCAGCTTGCCGGTCAGCCGCGCGTCGCCGAGCAGCTCCGGTGCTTGGCCGACCAGCGATTCCAGGCGCAGCCGCGCGCGTTCGAGTCTGGCCACGACGTGGCTGCCGAAGCGCTTGCGCTTCGGATACACGAAACCGGTGCCGGCGTACACGGCCACACCGCTGTCGGTGACGATCGTGTAGCGGATTGTGGCATCGTTGTTGGTCTTGTCCGCGAAGGTCTTGCCCGGGTAGGGCTTCCAGAAGAGGTGCACGTAGAGCAACTGCGTGATCCGGCCGCTCCCGCCGTCCACCGGCTCCCGCATCGCCCGCCCGACGAAGTGGTAATCACCGTACGCGTCCACGTGGTAGGCGCACTGGGAGAACTCGACGGTGTACGGCTCGGGGAAGTAGGGGTCTTTGTAGGAAACCAGCTCGATGGTCGAGGAAGATCGCCCGCAACCGGATGCCGACGCCCCCAGCCCAACCAGAGCCGCGCACACCAGGCCCGCCCAAAACCGCATCCCGCTATTCATCTTCGACAATGCTGTTGGTCTGGGGTTTGTGAACCGGGGTCGGTTGCTGCTCGATGCCCAGTAGCGAAAGAGCGTCCCGCTCGACGACCCCGCGCAGTTGCTCGCGCGGAATCGCAATCAGATTCGTCCCGTGGCTGATCTGATTGACCGAGTAGAGCGTTTCGATCGCCCCCGCCGGCGAGCGGAACGGGAAGTTGCTGCCGAACAGCAGCTTGTGCATCACCCCGTACTCGTATGCGGCCAGCAGGGCATTGTAGGTCAGCCACGGCTGCCGCAGCAGCCCCGCCACGTCCGCGAAGACGTGCGCGTGTTTCCCGATCAGGGCCACCGTCTCGTCCACCCACGGGAAGCCCATGTGGGCCACTACGATCCGCAGCTCCGGGAACTCGCGGGCGACCTCGTCCAGCAGCAACGGCCGCTCGAACTCCATCTTCGCCGCCGGGTTCCGGTGATTCTGCTCGAACAGCACCGGCATCCCGCGCCGCACGCACTGCTCGTAGAGCCACATTGCCCGGGTATCGCTGGGGTGGAAGTTCTGCAAAGCCGGCGAGACGGTCACTCCCTTCAGTTGGAGCTCCTCCTGGGCGATGCGGAGCTCCTCGAGGTAGTCGCGCTCGGTCGGGTCGATCCCCGCGAATCCCACCATCTTCGACGGATTCTGCCGCACGTAGTCCGCCACGTAGCGGTTGGGGATCTCCGCCTCGAGGTACTTGCTCTTGAACGCCAACACGATGGCTCGGTCCACGGGGTCGGCGGCCTCGAGGTGCCGGGCGGCGTCCGCCTGGACCGTCTCCGCGACCAGGGCTACGTCCGTCCGTCCGAGCTGGCTGTGCGAGTCCCAAATCTGCGTATGACAGTCAACGATCATGCTGAAACGAACTCGTCTGGCCGCGACCGTCCATGCTGGTCGCATGCCGACATTTGATCGCTCTCCTAGTACCCGAGCGGCCGGTCATCCTACCGACTTCCGCGCGAGGGGGTCAAGGCGGCGCTGACGGATCGTCGTCACCCTGCGCGCTCAGGCGTGCTAAGTGCTGTGACACAAGCCGGTTCCGCACGCCGACCGGCTACCACGAAAGCCAGGTAAGTTCGGGATCACGCAGTGACCGCCGTCTGCCCAGCACGGGGGCGGTCGTGCGGTCAGGTGTTGTCGCTGAAGTGCTGCCGCAGGATCTCGATCACGCTTGCCACGTCTTCCGCCACATGTAGCGGTACGGCCGCTGTCTGTTCCTCCCCGACGCAATCCACGACCGGCTTCCAGAATTCCCCCAACAGCACCACCGGTCGCGCCGGTTTCAGCAGCCGCTTGTTGAGCAGCTCCCACACCAATGCCAGCTCGAGCAGCGTGCCGGTCGCGCCCGGCAGCACGACGTACGCTCGGCCCAGTCGCACCAACGTGTTCAGCCGCTGGAGCAGGTCGAAGGTGGGGACCTCTTGGCGGATGTAGGGGTTGGGCCTGGCACGTTTGAAGGCGGCACACGTCACGCCGATGGTGTGGCCATCGGCTGCAACGGCGCCGCCGGCGGTTGCCGCCATGGTCCCTCCATAGCCCCCGTTGCACAGCGTCCAACCTGCCCGCCCAATCGCCTGACCCAGCTCGAACGCGACCTTATACGCCCGGCTGCTTGCGCCTGCCTCACCGCTGCCGAAAACCGTAACGACTGTTTCGTCCATCAGTCCTAACCCACACGAGAGGGGTGGCCCGTTTCTTCCAGATTGGGGGACGCGAAATCCCCGGCGCTTCAGGAACGGCTGAAGCCATGGGCCACCCAGCCAAGACCCACACTGTGTTGGCCAAGTTTAGCCGCCGAGCCTTGGTTTGCCGACCACCGTGAGCGCTTGTCCACCCGGATCGGGGCCACGCCTCTGGCGACAATTGCGTGTTCGCACGTAGACTGTGGCACCCGTTGGGCTGCGCGGAGGCCACTATGCGAAGAGTTCATCCCCGTAATTGCGCTCTCATCTTCGCTGTTGTGCTGGGTCTGCTCCTGGCCGGCCGAGCCCCGGCACGAGCCCAGGAGCAAGCCCGCGAGTCCACGGCGCCCAGGCCCAGCGCAAGCCAGGCATTTCCGCTGGATGCCCTGCTCGACGCACTCGGCAACGAGCAGTACACGACACGCGAGCAGGCGACGCGAGACATCATCGTCTTGGGGGCTGGCGTGGTGCCGCAACTGCAAGCGCGTCTGGAGCACGAGCTCGATCCGGAGATTCGCCACCGCCTGCGCTATATCCTCGAGAACATCGTTCCGCCGCAGCGGGCAGTCCTCGTGGTCCGTGCGGACGCGGCGGCCGGGTTGCACGCCGGCGAGTTGATCACACACGTCAACGCTCAGCGCGTTCGCAGCGCCGCCGAGCTCCAGCGGCGCCTCCGGCGAACAACGGACATGGGCGTCGAGGCGCTAACCGACCCGGTGCTGCGTGTTCGCGGGGTGCACGGGTCGCGAGAGGTTGGCCCGGTTTCCGAGCTGGGGTTGACGACCGTCAGCGATTACATCGCCCCGCGCGGGGAAGTGATCGCCGATGCGCTTCGGCTGTATGCCGACGGCTTTGCTGAGCGTGCTGACGAGCTGCTAACGGGAGTGGGCGGCCCGATCCCCGAAAACGAAATGTCGGCGTTGCTGCGGGCGCGTATCGCGTACACGGTCGGCGACGGGGCGACGGCGTTTCAGCTTCTGGCGGGGCAGCTCGACGCCGCCGGCCCAGCCCAGCTCGGCAACCCCTGGCGCAGCCCATCCGCGCTCGACCTGGCCGGCCCCGGCAGAGCACCGCTCCATTTGGAGTGGGCTCTGCTGACCCGGGCCGGAGCGACATCGTATGAAACGCCCGGCGATCCCGACATCCGCATGCAACGCGTGCTCGTGCCCGCCCGGCGCTTTCGCGACGCCCTGCACGGCAGCGCCAGCCATTGGTGGTCCCACTATCGCGACCGGCTCGGTCTAGGCACGGACGACAACCGCAAGGCCGGCAACATGCTGGCCGTCGCCGCCTGGATGCTTTTCAAGCTGGACTTGCAGACGGAGTGCGCGCGCCTGATCCGCCCGCGCAGCGAGATCCTGGGCTATACCTGGATCCGGGTGCAGACGGATGCCTGGTTGGCGTTTTTGGCCGGCGAGACGCGGGAGGCCCTCGACGGCTTCTACGCGGACGCCCGCCGCGTGCTCCAGCGCCCGCTGCCGGAGACCGACGGGCGCGTGATCACCCGCAACCCGCGCGTAGCGGCGATGCTCGCCTTTTTCCTCTACCAGTTCCCTAAAGACCCCCGCGTGCAAGAGATACGCGAGCTGGTCAACTATCCGGGGCACGCTGGATTGGCGGCGTATGCCGATTGGATGCTGCACGCCTTGTGCGCGCGCAACAATGACGCCATTCGGCGAGACCTGCTTGCCATGCTCCCCAACCTCTCCGACGCCGACGTCACCCGGCTCGCACGCGACGCCGCGCTGCTGGAATACGTGCAGAACGTGCCGGATGACGGCGTGCTGGCCACCGCCCGTCAGCGCGTCACACAGGTGGACGAGCCCGCGGGACGGGGGCCGGTGCCGGCGATGATCGATACGTTGCGTCATCTGGCGGCTGGGCGCGCGGCAGACGCGCGTGAAGCCTTGGCGCCCTTCGCGGGCAAGCCCGAGTTGGCCGCTCTGCGGCACACTGTTGAGTTCCTGTGCGACCCGCCGCCGACCGCCGCCGATCATGCGGCCCTGTCGGTCGCCCGAGGCGGACCGCTGCTGGCGGTGCCGATCGGCCGTTCGAGGAACCAGTGGCTGGTTCTGGCCCGCGACCGCCGACTGCTGCGCTTCGACGCCGAGCAGAGCCTGCTCACGCCCCTGGAAAAACCTACACCGACCTGGTTCCCCGGACCGCTCAACTGGCCCTGGATCGGCCGCGAGGAATCCACCGGGCGTGTGTGGGTCTACGGCCGAGGCCGCGTCCTAGAAACGGCCCGCGACCAGAAGCCGGCCCTGCGCCTCAACATCCGCACCGGGGACATACCGGCGTTCGATCGCTACGTCACGCCGGTGTTCAGTGCCTTGGCCGAAGCCATCGCTGCCGCACCGCTTGAGCCCGGCGAGAACGGTGCATTTCTGCGGTGCGAAATTCAGGATAATGACGAGTACACCGCCGACCCCGACCTGCCGGAGATCGGCTTCATCCGCCCGGTGCCCGAAGACCCGCGTACGGTCCACCTGGCCATGCGTGGCGGACCGCATCTGCTGATCGACGTGCCAAATCGGCGGGCGTGGTCGTCACTGTGGATGGCCGAGCAACTCGGTCTCGGCTTGCCCCCCAGCTTCTTCGCCCAAGCGCTCCGGCCGGCGGAGGACGAAACGCTCGACGGGCCGCCGGTCGTCATGCTGATGAGTGATCGCGGGCTGATCCGCTTTGATGTGGCCGACGAAACGCTGACACGCATCGCGCTGCCAGGCCCGGAACCGTTCCCGCCGGTGATCCCCGAGTCGGTTCCCTACGTGCGGCGCGACCCGCGGTTCGTGTACTGCGCCCGGCTGCCGGCCGACGGTGGGCAGGTCTATCGGCTAGTGCTCGCGGATAACCGCGTAGAAGCGGTGGACATGGTAAACCAGGTTCTACCACCGGGTTATTGCGACATCCTCTCGCGCGCGGCTCTACGAGCACAGATCGACGAACGGTTCCAAAGTGTGGGGATGCCGGGACTCGACGAGCTGATCGAGGACGCCGGGCAAACGGTCGCCCGCTGGCGTGAGCCGGAGCGACCCTGACGCCAAGGCGCTCGGACGGCGGAATCGGCGTGCCAGGCCGGGTGTGCTCGCCGCCGGTGATCTACAATGCGACCGATGCCGGAGCTGCCCGAAGTCGAGACCATCGTTCGCCGGTACCGGCGGCGGCTGGAAGGCCGGCGGATCGTCGCCTTCGCCTCGCGCTGGGCAAAGCAGGCCACACCGAGCGTCAGGGTGGTTCGCGCCGGAATCGTCGGGCGGACCGTCACGCGGTTGGCGCGGCGGGGCAAGTACATCGTTTTCCACCTGGACGACGGCGGCTTCCTGCTCGTACACCTGCGCATGAGTGGCCGGTTCGAGTGGGCCGCCGAGCAACAAACCCGGCCACGCCACGTCCGCTCAACCTGGGACCTCGACGACGGCAGCCGGCTGCTGTTCTGCGACTCCCGCAAGTTCGGACGCCTGGTCTACACGCGCGATCTGGCGGCGGCAACCGCCGGCGTCGGCGTCGAGCCCCTCGCCCGCGGATTTACGGTCGCTCGTCTGAAACGGGAGCTGGACGGCCGCGCGCGGCAGCTCAAACCGCTGTTGCTGGACCAGTCGGTCATCGCCGGGCTGGGCAACATCTACGCCGACGAATCGTTGTTCCGCGCCGGGCTGCACCCGCTGCGGCGCTCGAACCAGCTCGGAGAGGCGCAAGTCGCCACCCTGCACGAAGCGATCCGGCACGTGCTTCGCAAGGCCATCCGCTACTGCGGAACGTCCTTCGATCGGGCCTACCTGGGCGGGTCGATGCAGAAGCGCCTGATGGTCTACGGTCGGGGCGGCGAGCCCTGCCACGTGTGCGGAACCCCGATCATTCCGATCCGCGTCGCCCAGCGCGGCACGCATGTTTGCCCGAAGTGTCAGCCGTTCGACGGGGAGCTCTGAACCGCTTACGCGGTTCTGTCGTAGCGTGGGATAGCCGGTTCGCATGGTCACTCCGGACATGCTGTGCGCCGCGCGGGCTGAAGCCCGCGGCTCGCCTTTCGGGTAGCATCGAGTCTCAATGTGCGGCATTGCTGGAATCGTGAGCCTCTCGCCCGACGCGCGCGTCGAGCCCGACGCACTGCGCAGGATGTCTGCGCAGCTTGAGCATCGCGGGCCCGACGACGAGGGGTACTATCTCGACGCGCAGGGCCGCTGCGGCTTCGGCTTTCGCCGGCTGGCGGTTATCGATGTGGCGGGCGGACACCAGCCGATCAGCAGCGAGGACGATACGCTCTGGCTTGTTTTCAACGGGGAAATCTACAACTTCCGCGAGCTGCGCGCGGAGCTCGAGCGACAGGGCCACCGCTTCAAGACCCGCTGCGACAGCGAGGTCATACTCCATCTCTACGAGCAGCACGGCGAGGCGTTTCTCAAGTGGCTGGCGGGCATGTTCGCCCTGGCGATCTGGGACGAGCGCAGCGGTCAACTGCTGCTGGCCCGCGACCGACTGGGGCAGAAGCCGTTGACCTACGCGGTCGTCGGCGACCGGCTCTACTTCGCCAGTGAGGCGAAGGCGATCCTCGCGTTGCCCGACGTCCCCCGCGAGCTGGACCCGCAAGCGCTGCACGAGTACCTGCTGTTTCAGTACGTTCCGGCACCGCACTCGATCTACCGGAACTTCCGGAAACTGTCGCCGGGCCACTATCTGACCGTCCCGGCCGGAAAGCCGTCGCGTAAACGACCGCGCGCGTACTGGCGGGTCCCCACCCCGCCGAAATTCCAGGGCAGCTACGAGGACGCCAAGACACGGCTGGGCGAGTTACTGACACACGCCGTCGAGAAGCGGCTGATCGCCGACGTGCCGCTGGGCGCGTTCCTTTCCGGCGGGATTGACTCCTCGATCGTCGTCGGCTTGATGCGCAAGCTGGGCGTCTCGCCGTTGCGAACGTTCTCGATCGGCTTTCCGGATGCGCGTTACGACGAGACGGCGTACGCCCAGACGGTCGCGAAGCACTTTCAGACGGAGCATCACGAGCACATGGTGACGCCGCGGGCCCGTGAAATCCTCGACACGCTGGCCTGGCACTATGACGAGCCGTTCGCCGACTCCTCCTGCATCCCGACTTACTACGTTTCCCAGTGGACGCGCCGTTCGGTCACCGTGGCCCTGACCGGGGATGCCGGCGACGAATGCTTCGCCGGCTACGACCGCTACCGGGCGGCCCGGGTGGCGGCCCGTCTGGACGTTCTTCCGCGTCCGCTGCGGCGGATGATTGCCGCCGCCGCCCGCGCCTTGCCGCACGCACGCCCACGCTCGCTGGGCAACCGGCTTTATCGTCTGCTGTCGGCGCTCGGCGACACGCCGGCGCTGCGCTACCTCTCCTGGGTCAACATCTTCACGCCGGCTCTCCTGCGGGACGGTTATGCGCCGCACGTTCGTGAACGTATCGACTTTGACCGCCCGTTGCGCTGGTTTGAGGGCTTGTCCGGAGGCGCGGGTCAATCGGCACCGGACAACGCCGTTCTCACCGACTTCCACAGCTACCTGCCCTACGACCTGCTGACCAAGGTGGACGTCGCGTCGATGGCGTGCAGCCTCGAATGCCGCTCGCCCTTCCTGGATCACGAGCTGGTTGAATTTGCGCTCTCGCTGCCGCTGGAGTGGCGGCTCGGGCGGCACGGCGGCAAGCAGATCCTCAAGGACTGGGCCGGCGACCTGCTCCCGCCGCAGATACTGGGCCGCGGGAAAATGGGCTTCGGCGTACCGGTGGGCGAGTGGTTCCGTAGCGAGCTGCGGGATCTGCTCACAACGCGCCTGACCGACCCGGACTCCCTCTGCACCCGCATGTTCCACCCCGCGTGGGTGCAGTCCTTGCTCCGGGCGCATTTATCCGGACGTTCCAACCACGAGCATCCCCTGTGGGCACTGCTGATGCTCGAGCTGTGGCACCGCCGATGGCAACCGACGGGGCTGTAGGGCGGCACCCCCGACTCAGTATCCGGCCGGATTCAACCGATCCAGTCTGTAGGAGGCTCGCTGCCCGCGCCGCGAGCCGCGCGCCAGAGGCACGCGATGCCGGTTGACCAATCAGAGATCGACGCTCTGCTGAGCGAGGCGGACCACCTGGTGAGTGAGGCCGCCGAGGAAGCCGCGAGCCCCGCCGAAACCGCCCCCGAGCAGGCGCCGCCGACTTCGGACCAGGCTGGGCCGGCGGCGAAGCCTCCCTCGCCCGAGCTCGCTCGCGTCCTGCGCGTCCGCGTGCCGGTCATCGCTCGCCTGGCCGAACGCCGCATGACCGTTTCCAGCGTGCGCGGGCTGTCGTGCGGCAACATCATCGAGTTCGACAAGTCGGTTGACGAGCCGCTTGACCTGTTGATCAGGAACCGTCTCGTCGGCCGCGGCATAGCGGTCAAGGTGGGCGAGAACTTCGGTCTGCGGGTCTTGGAGGTCGAGGACAAGGAGCAGCGCATCAGGTCGATGGGCCGCTGACGCCCGCTTCTCAACACAGCTCAATCGCCCCGGTTCCCGACCGTTCGCCGCCGCTTCAGCAGCAGACGCACCTCCGGCAACCGCAAAGCCCAGGCGGATGCGAGGTAGGCCGCCAAGCCGAGCGCCAGCGAACCCAAGGCGTCGATCGTCCGATGCACAATCAATGGCAGCGCCGTCTGGACCGGCTCCGCGGTCCACAAAGGCCGCAGGGCCAGCACGACGACCACCGCCAGCAGGGCCGCTAGCACCATCTTCCCCACCGCCGCGAGCAGGGAGCGATCAACCAGCCGCGCTGAGGTTCGGCGTTGAAGCAGCACGATGCCCACAATCACGGCCAACGCGGATGTCACGGACGTGGCGATGCCGAAGGCCGCTTCGCGCACGGCGTCGAACCAGACCAACACCAGGCTCAGCGCGACGTTGGCCGGAACCAGGAAGCAACTGATCCGCAGCGGGGTGCGCACGTCGCCAACGCTATAGAAGCCGCGCAGCACGATGTGGTGCGTGCAGAAGGCCCACATGCCGAATCCATAGCAGGCCAGCACGCGGGCGGCGCGCACCGTGTCGTCCGGTCCGAATGCCCGGTATTCGAACAACAGCCGCACAATCGGCTCGGCCAGCAGGACCATCATGCACCCGGCCAGCAGCCCTGCAAACACAGCCAGCCGTAGCGAGCTGCCTACTTCACCAGTCCAGCCGGTCCAGTCCTTGCGGGTGGCCAGGCGACTGAACATCGGCAGGGCGGCGACCGCCAACGAAATCCCGAACACGCCCAGCGGGAACTGGTACAGGCGTTGCGCCACGGTGATCGCCGAGAGCGCCCCCTCCTGAAGCGGGTAGGCGAACGACAGTCCGAACAGCGTGCCGGTTTCGGGGTTCCCCTCCACGTGCGTGAGCAATGTGCAGATCTGCGCGTCGATGAACACGCCGAAAGCCAACACCCCCTGTCCCAGCACCACCGGGCCCGCCGAAGCCAGCATCTTCTTCAGCCGCGGATCACGCAGGTCGAAACGCCAACCCAGCCCGACACCGTGGCGCCGCAGCACCGGCAGAAGAAACAGAATCTGCAACACGCCGGCCACGAGCACGCTGGCGGCGACCCCAAAGATCTGCGTGGCGCTGTCGTCGATCCCACGCCCGGGATCGATCGTCGGCCGAAACCAGGTAAGCGCGGCGATCATCACCAGGTTGAGGATGATCGGCGTGACCGCCGCGGGCACGAAGCTGCCAACACAGTTGAGAATGCTCGAAAACAGGGCGATCAGGCAGATGGTGAGCATGAACGGCAGCATCAGGGCCGTCAGGCCCAGGATCAGCCGCCGGGCTTCCTCGCCGGGGTTCATCAACCAGATGACGAGCACGACGGCCTCGATGACCAAGACGACAAGCACAATCGCCACGGTCAGCAGCGCCAGCGTGCGTGCCAGCAGTTGCCAGGCCGGGGGTCGCCCCTCGCTTTCCAGCGTGTGGGTGAAGGTGGGCACGAAGACTGCGGCCAGCGCCCCCTCGCCGAAAAGGCGCCGAAAGAGGTTCGGGATCTGAAAGCCGTAGAAAAACGAATCCAGCACCCACCCGGCCCCGAACGTGTGCACCAGCAGCATGTCGCGGATGAGCCCGGTGATACGCGAGGTCAGCGTGCAAATCCCGATCCGCGTGGCTGACGAAATGACCGGGCGGTGCTCAGGCATGGCTGCGGATCATAGCCCGCGCGGCGGACGGTCACAAAGACTGCCTCTGCCTGGTACAGCAGGTCGTTCCGAGCGAAGCAGCCAGGCCTGCCCCGCCACACAACGCACCCAGAGCGCGCCCGAAACCGCAACGCGGCCCCCGAGAGATGGGCTTGTGGCCGGCAGGCTACGTGTCGCCCGTGGACGTGGGTCGGCGGCTGCCGGGGCGCGATTGCGAGCGTGGCCCCGGTTTGCCGGAGAATTGCCGCAGTTGCCGGGCCAGCGCCCCCCGACGCCCCTGGTCGGCAACGGCCAGCCGAATGCGCCGTGCGGTCCGGCCGTCGTGCTCCAACTCGACCTGGAATGCGCCCTCGGGGATGGCGGCGGGCACGCGGTCGGCCCACTCGATGACGACGACGCTATCCGGCTGCTCGCGAATCTCATCCCACCCGAGCGCGAGCAGTTCGGCGGCGCTGCGCAGGCGGTAGGCGTCCACGTGATAGAGTTTGAGGCGACCGCGGTATTCGCGCACCAGGACGAAGCTGGGGCTGACAACCGGCTCGTCTCCAGGGACCCGTAGGCCCAGGGCGATTCCCTTGACCAGTTGCGTCTTACCGGCCCCCAGCGGCCCGCTGATCGCCACCAGGTCGCCCGCCTTCAGCGATTCGCCCAGCGCGCGGCCGTACAGCAGTGTTTGCCGGGCGCTCTTTGACCGCGATTCGATAATCGTGCTCACCGGAAGTGTTCCCAGCCACGCCGCTCGACCTCGACACGGCGACCGTCGCGCTCCCGCAGCAGAAACCGCCCCTCGCGAGTGGCATGCCCCAGCGGCAACAGGCCCAGCCGCCGGCACGCGTCGGTCGGCACCTCGGGCGGCAGAAAGACGATGAGCTCGAAGTCCTCGCCGTCGTGCAGCGCGTGTTCGCGCGGCGTCATGCCGTCCTGGGCGGCCAGGCGAACCGCATCGGGATGGATGGCCGCCTCCAGGCTCGCCGCGTCGAGCACGGCCCCACAGCCCGAGGCTTCCAGCACCCGCCACAGGTCGATCGCCAGGCCGTCGCTGATGTCGATCATCGCGTGCGGGTCGAGTTGGCGGTTTATGGCCAGGGCCGTTTCAATCCGGGGTTCGAACGACAGGTGTCGTCCCAGAATGGACCCGCCCACCGGACCGGTTACGAAGATGCGATCGTCCGGGCGGGCTCCACAGCGCTGGACGGGCCGATGCTCGGCTTCCATCCGGGCCGCGATGGCGATGCTGATGACGGTCGGCTGGTCCCAACTGTTGGTGTCGCCACCCACCAGCCGACAGCCGAAACGCATCCCGCAATCGCGCGCACCACGCAGCAGATCAAGCGCGTCATCCATGGACAGCCCATCGCTGAGCGCCACGGCGCACAGCGCGGCGACCGGAACCGCGGCCATCGCCGCACAGTCACTTAGGTTCGCGGCCATCGCCTTGCGGCCGATGTCATACCAGCGGTGGCGCGCGGAATCGAAATCGACCCCGTCCATGAGCATGTCGGTGGTCCACAGCAGGTTTGGGTCGCCGGGCTGCAGAGCGGCCATGTCGTCGCCGAACGGAACGGCCGCCGGCTCCCCAGCGGAGGGAGAGCGTCCCTTGGTCGTGGCCAATTCCCGACTCAGACGACGGATGAGCTCGAGCTCGCCTTTGGAGGGGTCGCCCTGTGAGTTCATGGTCAACCTGGCCTTTTCCTGCTGCTGGGCTGCCTCGTGTCGGGCGGCCGGCCTGCTCCGGACGGGCCTGGGGTCGCCCGGCAACACCGGCGTACACCCTCCCGCCGGATGCCTCCGCCCGGCGAACGCTGCCAAAATAACACTCCCCAGCCGGGGCCGGTACGCTATAATAACCGGGGACACTGCCGGACGTCACGATGAGGTGTTGCTATGCGTAAGCGTTTGATCTTGTCGCTCGCCGTGGTCAGCGGGTTGCTGCTCGCCGTGTCCACCTGGACCGCATCGGCCCAGGTGAGCGGCCGGCACAAGTTGGTCCTAATGAACGGGCAGACCATTATCGGGGACGTCAAAGAGCTTCCGGATGCGTACGAAGTGACCAAGCACAATCCCGGCGGCGGGAAGACCGTCTTCACAGTCAGGAAGAGCGACGTCCTCAAGGTCGTCCCGCTGGAAGGGGACGTGTCCGGGGCCGGTTTGGGCGGCAGCGCTGCAAGGCTACGCCCGATCACCGACAAAGAGGTCGAACGGATTCTTGGTAGCGAGGACCTCGACTTCCTCTTCGCGGACGTCGAGCCGGACCCCGAGCTCATGAAGCCGCTGGATACCGACCCGGACGGGCGGCGGGAGATGGAGCGGATCACCGGCCACGGCAAGGTGTTCGAGACGGACCATTTCCTGCTGGTATACACGTCGGACGACGAGTTGGCCACGAAGCTCGGCGGTCGTCTCGAATCCGTTTACCGCTGGTGCGTTCGCATGATGGAGATGCTGGACATCCCCTTCAAGCGGCCCGAGTACAAGCTTGAGGTCTACTTCTTCGGTACGTTCCAGGAATACAAGGGGTATCAGACGAATGTGGGGTTCCTTGAACCCCGAGCGATTGGATTCTACCATCAAGGGAACAACCGCTCAGCCTTCTTCGACATGAGCACCTACCCCCCCTATGCCCACGACCTCGAAATGGCCGAGAATCCGGACGTTGACCACCGCCAGCGCAGGAGGATTAGGAACATTACTGAGCGCCGGATTCACCACTACAACCTCGAGGTGATTCAGCACGAGGCCGGGCACCACATCCACTTCAATATCGGCTTCTTTGACCGGCGCGCAGATGTCAATACCTGGGTGGTTGAGGGGCTGACCATGCAGTTCGAGACGCCGCCGGGCAAGCTGGGCGGTAGCCTGGGCGCGACGAACCACTATCGTCTATACCAGTTTCGGCAGATCTACGGCTATCCGATGAGGCGCTTTCCGAACATGCGCATGTACATTATCGGTGACGTCGGGTACAACTATCCGTGCTCGTGGGCGCTGACACATTTCTTATGGAAGAAGAAACGCGCCGGCTACGCCAAGTTCATGCAGAGCATCGCCCGGCAAGAGGCCGATGTCAGGCTCTCGCTAACGGAGAAGCAGCAGCAGTTCGAGGACTGCTTCGGCCCCATCGACGAGGATTTCGAAAAGGACTTTCTGGAGTTCATCAACGGCATCCAGCTCCGTCGCTCGGCGCTGCCACCGACGGACAGCGACCCGTAGAGGCGCCGCAGCCCGCCGCGAAACGGGAGCGCGGGAACTGCGGGTTGACGATGGGCTAGGTAGTCTCCTGCTCGCGCCGCACAATCACGTGCTCTGTAAAAGAGCCCTCACCCAAGCCATAATGATGGCATGCCTGGCATGAAGCGCTCGCCGAAAAAGTCTGCCGGCTCCGCCGTGACCGCTCCTGGCGGCTACTGGGCGGCCACGCGGCAACCACTCTACTGCCTGCTGCTTCTGTTCCCGCTCGTGGCGACCTACGAGTTCGGCACGCTCATCATCAACCCGAGTGGCCTGTCCCAGCCGCACCTGGTCGCTTATGGGCTCATCCGCGGCCTGCTCGGGTGGCTGGGTGCCAGCGGGTTCTGGCTGCCCGGCGTCGTCCTGCTGCTCACCCTGCTGATCTGGCACATCCTCAGCCGAGATTCCTGGCAGATCCGCGGGTGGGTCCTGCCCCTCATGCTCGCCGAGAGCGTCGCCCTGGCGCTGCCGCTGTTCGCCCTGAATCAGGTCATGCTCACCGCCGGCCAAACCCAAAACGCCGGCTTGGCCCTGCAAATCATGGTGGCCCTAGGCGCGGGCGTGTACGAGGAGCTCGTATTCCGCCTGTACCTGATCACCGGCCTGACGCTCCTGCTCGTGCACCTGCTGCGCGTCCCCAAACGGGTTTCCCTCTGGCTGGTCATCGGCTCCGCTGCTGCCATCTTCGCCCTCTGCCACGTACAGCCCATCGGGGCCGAGCCGTTCGCCTGGCCGACCTTCCTGATGCGGCTGGCCGCCGGCGTCTACCTGTCCCTCATCTTCATCGCGCGCGGACTGGGCGTGGCCACTGGCTGCCACGCGGCCTACAACCTGATCCTGCTGGCCGTGACTTTGCCGCTCGCGTGACGGTGTGTGCTGTGCCAGCGCGGTCACCCGACGCGGTACAATCACCGCTGTCGCCACGCCATGCCGCGCGCGGTTACGATGAACGTGGTAAGCTAGTGCGCGGCTGAAACCGGATAGCTGAGGGCTAGCGATGAAGGTGAAACCGATCGGCGAGCACGAGCAGACGGACGTGACGATACCCGGCGCAGCGGGAACCCGTATGCGCATGTTGATCGGACCCGACCACGGCGCGAAAACCTTCCACATGCGCCACTTCGAGGTCGGGCCCGGCGGCCACACCCCGCACCACCAGCACGACTACGAGCACGAGGTCCTGGTCCTCGAGGGCCAGGGCATCGCCAAGAGCGAACAGGGCGAGCGGCCCGTCAGGGCCGGCGATGTGGTTTGGGTCCCCGCCAACGAAAAACACCAGTTCCGCAACACGGGTCCGCAGCCGCTTCAGTTCATCTGCCTGATCCCCGCCCGCCGGGATGACAACAGCTAGCCCGGATTACTCGCCCGACCGCTTGGGTGCCCCACCCTTCCAGGGTGGGGGGACGGGCGGGCGCGGGTGCCCCACCGTTCCACGGTGGGGGACGGACGCATCCTGCCGCGTCAATCCCCAAACTTGATGCCCTGGGCCAGCGGCAGCTCGGTGCTCCAGTTGATCGTGTTGGTCTGGCGGCGCATGTAGGCTTTCCAGGCGTCGCAGCCGGACTCGCGCACGCCACCGCAGACCGCCAACGGTTGCTTGTTCCACTGGCGCCGGGCTAGGGGACGCAACCCCAATCCGCCAGCAGGATGCCGAGGTCGGCCTGGTCGGTATCGTCATCGCCGTCCAAGTCGCCCGCACAACCATTGACCGGGTCGTCGCAGCCCCAATCGGCCAACAAAATGCCGAGGTCGCCCTGGTCGGTGTCACCGTCGCCGTCGAGATCGCCAACGCACGGCTCCGATACGACGGTACCGGCGACCCGAAAGGCCAACGGGCCATGCGCCGTCTCAAGCCCGTCGCCGCGGCGCGTGAACGCGTCCTCTCCGCTGACACCGTCGAAGATCATCGCCTCGAGGTGCGGGCCGCCGGCCGCGATTCGGAACCAATAGCTCCCCTGCGCGAGCGTGATATCGAACTCCTCATCCCGCCAGTTCGAATGCAGCGGGTCGTCGGAGAGGAAGTAACTGGCGCTGGCGACGGGGTGGTCTTCATCCGGCTCGCCGTTGATGTCCGGCAGCACGGTGCCGATGATCCCCATGCCATCCGGATCGTCCCAGAAGCACCCATCGATACCGATCGTGGTGACGTTCCAGCCCCCGGCATCGCTGACCGTAAGCGCCTGGAACTGCGTAAACTCGTACTCCTGTTCCCAGCCACTGACCGACCAGCCTCCGCCCGGAATACTGCCGTTGTCCACCAAGAATTCGCCAGCCGTTGCCGATAGCTCGGCGACGCCTGCCAACAGCACACAACCAAACACGCTGAACACCCTCATGCTGCTCCTCCTGTTTGTGAGACTTGGCCTCCGAACTCTCCCCGCTTTGCACAGGCTCGGATAACTGTAGTCAGAGCAAGAGAGACACCCTCTATTACAGCACTCTTCTAAGCGATTGTAAAGCCTTTCGATGGCGCACTTTGCGCCGCGCAGTCGCACGGTCTGGCACCTCTCGGTCATGGTGAGCCGCTGTCGCTCCACTCCCTCCGTGGGCGGGAGGCGCTTGGGCACCACGCGCAGGTCGCAGATCGCCCGGAGAGACCCAGTCTCTCTTCGTGCCTTCGTGTCTTGCTGGTGACGAATTGGGACTAGTCGCCGAACTTGATGCCTTGGGCCAGCGGCAGCTCGGTGCCCCAGTTGATCGTGTTCGTCTGCCGGCGCATGTAGGCTTTCCAGGCATCGGAGCCGGATTCACGCCCGCCGCCGGTTTCCTTCTCGCCGCCGAACGCCCCGCCGATCTCGGCCCCGCTGGTGGCGATGTTGACGTTGGCGATGCCGTAATCGCTGCGGGGGCACGCGGAAGGATGGCTCGCCATCGAGGAGATCCAGCGTGAAAGTTGCGGCCCCAGCACTCGCTGCCGCGGTGCTTTCGTACAATCAACCGTCCTCGACGCCATCATGCTAGCATCGTTACGGAGCGGCGCGATCAATTGTGATCGTAACGGAATTCGTCCTGAGCGACCATTCCGTCCCGCTGCCGCGGTACTCCACTTGTAGCGTGTACCGCCCCGGTGACAGGTTGGCGTACCACCACGCGAGATCGAAGGAGCCCGCGTTGTACGCCTCGCCGCCCCGGACCAACATGCCCCCCCGTGTTGTCTTGGACAGAAACCGGGCGCCCCTGGAACTCTCGGATATCGGCACGATCTGGCCGTCGGCGTCGCTCAAAACGGGGCGGTAGGACCCGGCCCCGCCGCCTACTTGTCTGTCCTTCTGCGTGACGTTCACCACGCTGAAGCCTAGTTCCACTTTGTCGGGTGGCCCGGACGCCCGGTACGGAGCAACCGCGCAACGAAGCCCATCCCGGACCGGGCCCCAGCCCCACGTCCACGGCAGGTCCTCCGGGATTCGCCCCCTGATCGCGACGAGGCATGTGCCGCTTTCGTCGAAGTAGAGGTGAGATACGGACGGCCCGCGTCCGGGTAGCCCGGCCGCTTCCCACCGCTTTCGGTCGTCCGGGCGGGGCGGATCGTACCGGATCTCGTAGTAGCGGCGGCCGTCGGGCGTGAACGCGATCTGCTGTCTTAGCCATCCTTCGTCGTGATAACGATATGTCCAAAAGCCACTCAGAGCGCCGTCGCGCCCATAGGTGCTGGTACGCACCTTACGCCCATCTCTGTCGTAGTCATACGTATCAACGTGGTGGACCGCCAGGTTGTCCGGATCGAACGGTCCGTGAACAGAGAAGCTCGTCGGTTGGGAGGGTTGGGTTGTGGGTCGCGGGCCCCAACCCGGCATGTAGAAGATCTCCCGCGAAAGACGATTGTGCTCGTCGCGAAACTCTCGTTTGGCAACGACACCGGTCTCGGTCATAAAGTCATAGAGGATCAGTTTGCCCTCTTCGTCCGCCTGCCTCGCGTCTTGTGCGAACGAGAGCGTCGCCGCTGTGACGCCAAATAACGCAAGGCCGTGCAGGTCAAGCCGTCGACAGTGTTGACCCTGGAAACCCATGCCAATTCCCTCCCGATCGGGCTCCCGCTTCGCCGCCCGAACAGATCCCTCTTCGCTTCGGTCCTTGGGATGATAGCTTGTCCGGGTGCCCAAAGCTAATCCCCAAACTTAATTCCCTGCGCCAGCGGCAGTTCGGTGCCCCAGTTGATCGTGTTGGTCTGCCGGCGCATGTAGGCCTTCCAGGCGTCGGAGCCGGATTCGCGCCCGCCGCCGGTTTCTTTTTCACCGCCGAACGCCCCGCCGATCTCGGCCCCGCTGGTACCGATGTTGACGTTGGCGATGCCGCAGTCCGAATCGCACCCCACTTAGAACTCTTATAGGTTCGTGGGGGCGCTCAAACAGTGCCGAGAAGGCCTCGGTAGGCGTGTTCTTGTCGGCGGTTGAGTGCTATTCCTAGTTGAAATTTCAAGAGATCGGCTCCATGAATGACG
>CAZNFA010000021.1:0-69141 GCA_964572345.1 uncultured Planctomycetales bacterium | reverse complement strand
TGGCCAACTCCCGCCACTACCCGATGCCCTCACTGCAGACGGCTGAACTCATACGCTCGGAGTAATAACTACCGATGAGAAAACGGCTTAGACACTGAATGCGCGCTGCCCACGCGCTGTCTTCCGGCGTATTTCCGAGTTGGTTTTGCCACGAATCTCCCGCGAATCGCAAGCATCGAATCGACCGAGCGATCGCGGGATTGCGCACGGCAGCGAGCATCATGCGGGGCGCGCAATCCTAGCCGGTATCCCTTTGTGCCAGGAACACATCCATCCCCACAGCGGAAGCCTCCTGGTAAATCGGCTCTATGGCCTCCAGGAACCGTTCCTCTGCCCGCCAAAAGGGGAAACTCCCCAGCCGTTTGGGCAAGGCGGCTGGCATGGCGGGAACCCGGACTTCTCCGAACAGGTCATCAGGCCAGTGGCCTCGGTCCCAATAAGCGGACACATCGCAGGGGAGCGGTTCGGGTGGTTCAGGGGCTCCCTGTTCGGCTTCGCACCTGGCGGCCTTGGGTTGCAGTCGCCGTCTGCCCGCCTCTCCGTAGGTGGAATCCAGCAACCCGACCAGCTCTTCCCGGCTCATCCCGCGTAGCCTGAACAGCAGAAACGGGTCGCGGTCGAACTCCTCGCCGAGCAGGTAGTACACGGCCGCGATGTGCTTGCACGGGTTCGACCAGTCCGGGCAGGAACAATCGGTGACGAGATCCCTCAGCTTCTGGGGGAAGAGTGACAGGCCGGCGTCCTTGAAGGCCTTTTCAATATCCTGCGGCATCTCGCCGGCCAACAGCTTCGCGGCGAACAGGGCTTGACCGGAAAGCGTTTTGGCCAGCCTCTTCCACTTGGCGGCGGAGAGCGTTTTGACCTTGATAAGAACATCGTAGGGTCGCGACCGGGAACCCTGAACCTCCGCCGTCACGCGCCCCTTGTCGATGTCGATCGAAAGCACCTGCCCGCGGCGGGCGTAGGACCGGCCACGACCCAGCCGCGCGCCGATATGAAAGCTCTCAAGCACGGCGATCCAGCGCTTCGCCCACCAGCTCTGACCGAAGCCGCCGCGTTTGGACTGGGCCTTGATCCCGCCCTTGGCCTTCTTGGGCATGGATCGCGGGAAGAAGTCATAGTACCGATACCGTCGCCAGGACATGCAACATCTCCCTCAAGAACCGTCCCGGGTCAGCCAGGTCGCCGCGCCGGCACGTGGGGCCTTCGCAATTGTCTGAAACTTCGGGTCGCACCGACTCATCCCTCTAACCCCAGCGCACGGCGTGCGGCACGACGAAAGAGGCGGCAGCGGCGCCGGGCGTCGAGTGCCGATTCCCGGTCCGCCGACTCACCGGGATAACGAAACGTCACGGCGAAATCGGAAAGGAAGGCAAGGTCTTCGCGGAAGATCTCCCATGCCGGCTCCACGTCGAGAGCCTGTTCCAGCAGAGCGACCAGGTCGTGGATCTTGCCGAAGGAAATGCCCGCTTCGCAAAGCCGCGCCTCAAGATACTTTTCGGCGCATTGTTGGGCGTGAAAGCAGGCGCCGTCATAGCTCGGGTTCTTCCGCGCTCGACATTCGCGCTCCAGGATGGCGAAGTCCCCTTCGGCCTTGGATACCCACTCAGCGGCGATCGGCTTCATAGAGTACCTTGCCCTCTTCCAGGACCTCGCGCATGAAGTCGTCGCCCATCTCCAATCGCTCGCGCACCTTCTCGGGCGTGCGGACGATCAGATCGACCGCAAAGGCCGGCCGAAGCCTCATCCGCATTTCCACGGATTGATGAACGCTCTTGCCCTCAAAAGGAAGGACGACCAGCAGGTCCACATCCGAATCGTCCGTGGGCACACCGCGTGCGTAAGATCCGAAAAGCACGACCCGATCAGCACGAAACTCACGCCCGATCCGCCGGCCCAGGTCCTCTATCTGATTCATGGTCACCATGGCGCGATCCCTCGCGGATCAGCACACCCGAGGCACCTCGCCTCCTCGGTGCATGCGGAGTATCATGCCCAAAACAGTGGCGTACGGCAAGGCGACACGCGTTCGTACATGAATAAACCGTCCCCTACGCGTAAACGATAATCCTGCATGCCGCACAGCTTCTTGGAACCCTTCGTTCTGGGCTCGCGCTCCAGCTTGAGAATCGCCCGCGCAACTCGCTTGAAGGTCGAAGCCGGCAGGCGATCCATTTCCTTTTCGGCCGAACGCTTGATGAGGACCGTGTAGGCGCGCCCTTTGCTCATCGAGCGCTCTTTTCAGAGAGGTATTCGCGAAACAGCCTCGAACGCTCACCGCGGCGATCGGCGATCAGGGCCAGGTCAAGGATATCCCTCGCAAAAGCTTTGTCCCGTGCGATCCGCACGACCACCGCGTCGCGCTCGTCCTTGGGCAAAGCCTTCAGCGCCGTCAGGAACACGTCCGCCGTGGCTCGCTGTGCTCTGGTCATATCACCGCTCCTCCATATCTATGATCTCCCTATCCTTCTCCCCGCGGGTGCCCACCGACCGGCAACGAATCGCGCCCCCACCTCGAAACGAGCTGGGCCACCCGACCCATCTGTCGGGCACAGGATGGGTGCCCCATGTCCTCTGGACGTGGGGGATACGATTCCGTCGGTTCTCGCCCACGCAGAAACCATCCACGCCGCTTCAGGAGCAATCGCTCCCCCACCTCGAAACGAGCTGGGCCACCCGGCTCGATGCGCTCTCTCGACCAGCGGCGCCCACAGAGGCCGCGTCACATCGATCACACTCGGCGGGGAGTCCGTTCGCTTCTGGCGGCTGGTGGCCTGCGTTTGGGCGGTTTGCGTTGCTCAAGGAGTCGGATCAGGCCGGCAACCGTCCCACCCGCCTCGCGCCACAGATCCGCGCGAATCGAACGGATCTCCTCGACAACCGGGTCCTCAGCCAATTGTGGTTCCTTCTTCATTGTCATTCCTCCGGCATCAACGTCAGCGGCGTCGTGATCACGGGCAAGTGCAGCCGCAGGCGCGCGTTGAGTACGGCTATATGCTGGATTTTGTTCGCGTTGGCCAGATGGCGGCAATTCCAGGTCAGAAGAAAGTCCATTAAGTGCATTGAGGCCAGGGCCAGATGCACTGCGTCGCCGCCCGCCTCGGCCGGCATGAGCTTCTGCTCGATGTAGTACACGACTACTTCCTCCAGCCCGGGCGGTTCGTCCAGGACGGCCACACCCTTCAGGAGAGACCGAGCCCGCCCTCCTTTCGGCGCCGGTGCGCGGGCCAGCTCAGCCAGTAGGAACCGGGAGGTGAAGAGATCGTAGCGGCGTCGATGGCGGTCCCACCACTGACGCGTCACGTCGCGTCATGCGGCGATTTGCGGCGACGAGCGACTCTCGTGGTAATAACTCGGAACGGTAGTCTCGATGTAAACGGACGCCATACGCTCTTACCCCGTTGCTGCGGTGAGCATGACAATCCTGCCCCGAGGCTTGCCGGGCGTGGATCGCGGGAAGAAGTCATCATACCGTTCCCAGGACATGTCGTATCCCCGTCAAGAACCGGGCGGCGTATTGCACGCCTATCACCGGTTTTCAGCAAGCCTGGGAGCGGGCAAGATGACTTTACTCATTCAGTTTCGAATGCAGTATCTCACCCAACCGCTTGGCCAGCTCGACAACCTCGTTCATCTCCGCGGGCTCGATCTCGCGCCAATCGTCGGGATACCTCGCTTCAACGCCATGAACGGTTAGTGCGTCCGATGCGTCCGAGAACCGGGAAAGCTCCGGCGCGAACGGTTCGGCCAACTGGATCAACCGCCGCAAATCGTGCGTCTTCGGCGCTTCGATGCCGCGGCGAGTGAGAAGCGCTTTCAGGAGTTTTTCAACGAACTGCTGGCAGTGGAAGCACACGGCGTCAGCCGGACATCGATCGCTTCCCAGCAGAATCTCCACCGTCGTCCAGTCGCTCCGGGCTTTGGCTCGCCACTGCCCGACGGCCTCGCCCGTCTCATCGTTCATAGAGGACTCTCCCGGATTTCTCGGCGAAGTAGGCGATCGTGTTGACCACCGACCGCGAGCGGGCGTACTCGTCGGGCGTCTTCACGATGATGTCAAACGCTGCGGGGTAATCCGCCACCAGACGCCGGACGGCCCCATACCGCTTGCGCGGGGGCAGGGACGTCTGAGCAACCACGAGCAGGTCAACATCCGAGTCGTCTGTGGGCACCCCATGCGCGTAAGACCCGAAAAGCACGACCCGATCCGCGTGAAACTCACGCCCGATCCGCCGGCCTAGCTCCTCTATCTGGTTCATGGTCACCATGGTGCGACATTCTCTATGTCAGCCGGATTGGCTCCCCCCACCTCGAAACGAGGTGGGCCACCCATCCGGTCTACCCATCCCAAACCGGCCCTCGCCGACTCACAGCATCTACCCTCCATGGCTCCCGGCGGCTGGTGCCGGTGCGAAACGACACTGGCACACCCACACAGAATTAGACAACCCACACATATCGCCGACGGTAGGGGGTAGTTTCTCATTGCGATACCGCGCGAAAGAGAAAAGGGGGCGGACCATGTCGGCCATGCCCGACGCGACCCGCCGCGAAACGGTTTCGCGTGCACAGCACGTCCTATACCTGGGCATCCTATCGCGCGACCGCCTCCTTCCGCAAGGCAAAGAGCTCCTTCAGCTCGGCCGTTGAAAGCTCAGTCAGCCAGCCCTCGCCGGTGCCGATCACCTTCTCGGCCACCTCCTTCTTGCGTTCGATCATCTCGTCGATTCGCTCTTCCAGCGTTCCGACGCACAGGAACTTGTGGACCTGGACGTTTTTGGTCTGGCCAATGCGGAATGCCCGGTCGGTGGCCTGGTTCTCCACGGCCGGGTTCCACCAGCGATCGAAATGGAACACGTGGTTCGCTTGCGTCAGGTTCAAGCCTGTACCGCCGGCTTTGAGTGACAGGATAAAGACACTGGGGCCTGCCCCATCGCTTGAGGGGTTGTCCCCCTTTCCGTCCCCGCCATCTTGGAAGCGCTCAATCATGCGGTCGCGTTGGCGCTTCGGCACACCGCCGTGCAGGAACAGGACCTCACGGCCGAAGGTTTCTTGTAGGTGTCGCCGAAGGATCTCGCCCATCTCGGCGAATTGCGAGAAAACCAGTGCCCGGTCGCCGACCGCGATGACCTCCTCCAGCATCTCGGTCAGGCGGGCCAGCTTGCCAGAACGACCGTCGATGGCGGAGTTGTCACCCAGGAACTGGGCCGGGTGGTTGCAGACCTGTTTCAGTTTCGACAGCGTGGCCAGGATCATTCCCTTGCGTTGAATCCCCTCGGCGGAATCGAGGGTCTTCTCGGCCTCCTTGACCACTGCGGCGTAGAGCGAGGCCTGCTCCTTGGTGAGCGTACAGAACACCTTCATCTCGAGCTTGTCGGGCAGATCGGTGATGATGGACTTGTCCGTCTTGAGCCGGCGGAGAATGAACGGCCGGGTGATGCGTTTGAGCCGGCCGGTTGCCTCGGGATCGCGATTCGCTTGGATGGGAACAAAGAACGTTCTCTTGAACTCGGCTCGCGTGCCCAGGAAGCCGGGGTTCAGGAACTCGATGATCGACCACAGATCGCCCACATTGTTCTCGACCGGCGTACCGGTCAGCGTGATACGGTATTCCGCCTTGATCGCCCGAGCCGCCCTAGCCTGCTTGGTCTCGGGGTTCTTGATGTTCTGGGCCTCATCGAGCACGACACCGCCCCAGGGCACGCCCTTGAGAATCTCGAAATCCCGGTGCAGCAGCGCGTAGCTCGAGATGACCATGGCCTGTTTGCGCGCTTCCTTCTTGAAGGCCGCGCCCTTGGCTCTGGTGACGCCATGGTGCACCATGACGGGTAGCTCGGGCGTGAAGCGGGCCGCCTCCTTCTGCCAGTTGCCGACCACAGATGTGGGGCAGATCAACAGGACCGGGCGCTTGCCGTTGGCGTGCCAATCGCGTTGCACGAGTGCCAACGTCTGGATGGTCTTGCCCAGTCCCATGTCGTCGGCCAGGCACGCACCCAAGCCCCACCGCCGCAGGAAGCAGAGCCACGAGTAGCCTCGCACCTGGTACGGACGCAGGACACCGTTGAAGTCCTCCGGCGGGGAGACTTCCTCGAACGTATCGCGTCCATCCAGTTGGGCGAGCAGGTCGGCAATCCAACCCTTGGCGCTGACGCCGTCGAAGGCGACCGGCCCCGGTGCTTCCGCGGCCCCTAAAGCCATCTGGACGATCTCGCGCACGCTGGCTTGGCCAGCGCCCTTCCTCTTCCAGAAGTCGAGGGCTGCCTGGATCTCCTCGGCGTTCATCTGCACCCACTGGCCGCGCACATTGACCAAGGGCGCCTTGAGTTTCGCCAGCGTCTGAAGCTCTTCGTACGACAGTCCCGCGTCGCCGAGAGCGACTTCCCAATCGAACTGGACGACCTTGTCGAGGGACAATCCGCTACCGCGCTGCATCTTGGGGCTCTTGACGTTGGCCCGGGCGGTCAGGCGAAGCTTCGTTCCCTTGCGCGTCCACCAGGCCGGCAGCATGACGCCGAAGCCGGCCTGCTCAAGCGCCGCGGCTCTCTCCGTGAGAAACTCATGCGCGCCGATCGCATCGACCTGGTAGCCTCCCGGCATCGCCATCTTCAGGCTGGCTTCGATCCGTGGGCAGATCCCCGAGGCCTGGCCCAACGACAGCAGCAGGTATTCCTTGGCGTCGAATCCCTTGCGTTTGAGGATCGACGCCTTGCGTCCCTTGGCGTTCCACGCGTCTTCGGCGGGGATGAGCAAGCTCGGATCGTCGGTGGCTTGCAGCAGGTAACGGACATGCCACGGCTGGTGTCCGGGCAGTACTCTCGCGCCGACCCCATCGACTTCCGGCTCCTGCAAGCGGAAGGAAAGTCGAAACGGTGTGGCGGCTGAAAGAGCAATTGGGCGTTGCCACTGGCGAACCTGGACCGCGAAATCGGCCAGCTCCTTGGGATCACCCTCCATGTTGCCGTCCGCAGTGCGCAGGGCGTAGAGCCACTGATCGTGGATACTGTCGAACTCGGTCCCTTTGCGTTTCTGTTTTGGGCTGCGCGCGGGCCTGACAGATTTCGGCTGCAGCGAGGTGGCCGTCCGAACGAGGTGGTCGACAATCCAGGCAACGAACTGGGAGGCGACGGCGACAGGTGCCACGTCCGGTGGAGCGCCTGCGTCACAGGTCAACGCGCGCGCCGCTGCCGGCATGGCCTTAGCAAGCTTTCCCGGCAGGTCGGCGTCGGGTCCGGCGAAGACGGGTGTCCAGCACGCGCGGTACGCTCCGTTCGCGACGACCACGTGGGGCAGGAACTGCTGTCGCGCTACGATCGCCCCGGCCGCGCGCATGGCCGTTGTCCAAAACGCCAAGTCCACTCCGACAACCACGCCTGGCGCCAGTATCTCCTTGCCCACACAGGCGCAGAGAAGATCAACGGTTTTTCCCGGCGACAACCGCAGCGCGGTTACCGTCCACGGTGCCAGCTTGGCCTTGGACCGGGCTTTTGACGATTCGGCCACGAGCGGACTCGACGGCGCGGGCTTGTTGGCCACCGCAGGCAGCCAGGCGACCGCCGTGCCGACGCGCCGCTCGGGGACCGTGATGCTGGCCCCGGCTGCCTTCAGAGCTGCAGCCAATCCATCGGTCCCAGCATCAAGCGGTAGGGGTTCCGAAGAAGGCCTCTTCGGTCTTCGCCCGCGCAGCGGGGTGGAGCCCACGTTGCCTGCCTCAGGCGCATCGGGTGTCTCGCCCCAGAGAAGGAGTCGTCCGCCACAGAACCCCGCGTGAAGCACGATCATGGCTTTCCTCTCCAAAAGCCGGTCGAACACCTGGCGGCAGGCGGTGCGCGCCACCTCTCGCTCACGCTAAGCCTCAGCGAAGCAGCATACCACACTCTGCCGCACCTCGCAGTCGAGCTGTGCTTCGCAGATGCCGCCCCCTCGTCGTCCCCAGGACTCGAGCTTGTTTGCGAAAGTCAACCGGGCGGGCCCACAGCACGAACCTCTCGTGGGCCATGCCCACGCATGTCGTGCAGGAACTGACCGGGCACAGCGACATCCGCACCACGCGTCGCTACTACGTGCAAGTGAAGCCGGAACCGACGACCGCGGCGCGCGAGTATCGGTGGTGCAGGCCGCCGACCTGCGGGATGGCGATGACGCTGCCCTTGCTTGGAGGCTGGACCTGACGCGGCACCGGAGCGTTGCGTTCCAGCGAAAGATGAGCGCGGGATTCGTGATAGTACGCGAAGTACGACTTCAGGGTCCGAATCAGGTGATCTTCGTTGAACACAATCACGTGATTTAGGCACTCGCGTCGGATCGAGCCGATCAGGCGTTCCACAAACGGAAATTGTCAGGGAGACCGATACGCGGTGACGACTTCCTCGGTGGCCATGTGCTTGATGCACTCTCGGAAGTCCTGGCCGTAGATGCCGTCGCGATCGCGAATCAGGAAACGGGGTGCTTCGTCATGGGGGAACGCTTCGATGATCTGCTGACCGGTCCAGCGTGCCGTGGGGTGCGCCGTAACGTTGAAATGAACCACGCGCCGCTGAGCGTGACGCAGAACGATGAAGCAGTATAGCAAACGGAAACGCACCGGGGGCACGACGAAGAAATCGATCGCAGCAATGTCCAGCACGTGGTTCTCGAGGAACGTTCGCCACGTCTGTGATGGCGGTTTGCGGCTCCGGTCCATGTACCTGTCTACCGTCGATTTCGCCACAGCGTAACCGAGCAGGGCCAACTCAGACTGAATCCGTGGCGCGCCTCACAGCGGGTTCTCAAGCGACATGCGCCGAATGAGCTGTCGGACCTCCGTGTCGATCGTCGGACGTCCGGGCTTGCTGCGCGACTTCCAACGCCAATACAGTTTGAAGCCCTCGCGGTGCCACCGGATCACCGTCTCGGGCTTAACGACAAGCAGGCCCGAGCGCCAGTCCGACCAGAGCCGAGACAACCAGACCCAGAAGATCCGATCGCGCCGACGAAGGCGCGCACGCTTCACCGACCGTTGGAGGACGCCGAGTTGCTGGCGCAGGGCCAGGTTTTCTGCGGCGATAACGGAGCGGGTTGTGATGAAGGCTCGGAGAAACAGGAAGATTGTACGCACGACGCCCATTCCGCCTCCTCGATTTGCGTTCTGTAAGGGTGCATCGTAGCCGGCCAAGGCCGGAGCGTGGAATCGCGTAAGTCCTTTGAAATCAAGGAGGACAGAATTATCGCGAAGCACACGGGTCGTCCACCTTGACCCAGATCTCCGCGCCCATCACCCCGGCGGGCTTGGCCTTGCTGGTCGGCGTGGCCACAGTCCATAAAGGCGCTCATACGTATTCGAATTGACCCCCACCTCACGAAAGGTGAACTCGCCGGCCTTCAGAGCATAGCGACGAGTTCCTCAACCGACAGACCCATATCATCGATAAGACCGCGAAGCGTCCCGGGTTTGAGATCGCGCCCCTTGTGGACCGGGACGACTATCCGCCGCTTGTCAGACACCCGTAGGTAGACAGCATGACTTCCTTTTTGGCGATCGAACTCGAATCCAAGTCTCTCGGCGATTCTGATGACCTCGCGGGCCGTCAACACCGGGAGCTTGCTCATATGGCCACCTCAACCGGCTTGATCAGGAAGTCCTCCCGTGGGATCGGCTCGCCGTGGCCTTCGACGCTCTCCAGGTAGGCCTCGATGGCTTCCCGAATGTTGGCGACCGCCTCGTCCAGCGAGTCGCCCTGAGAATGACAGCCCTTAAGGGCGGGACAGAAGGCGTGAAACCCTCCGTCGGCCTCGCGTTCCAGGATAATCGTGTACCGGTAGGTCACGGGTCTTGCTCCTTACCAGATAAAGGCGGTGACGTGCGCGGCGAGCGCCGTGCCCCACGCGGTCTGGGCGGTGACGATCGGGTCGATGTCGCCCTGCACCAGCCCGAGGTTGGCCAGGTTGGCGCTGGCGTAGGTGACGAAGTTATCCAGCCAGGCGTTGAACTCGGCGGCGCCGCCGGGGATGTAGTCAGCCATTGAAGGGACTCCTTTGCATTACGGGGGGCGGCGCCGCGCCCCCGGGTCCGGGTCGAATCAAGCCGGCCGGGATGATACGCCCGGGCCGGGCTGCGGGCAAGGCGCCATTTCCGGGGGTCTGTCCGTACCGAAAATGTCGTCCAAGCGATTTCGGGCGACTGAGGGCGAGCGGGTCGGCGAAACGAGGGACCGGATTACGGCGTTTTCTGCAGGAGACGCGCGCAAAAGGCCTGATTGGCACGGCGTGCGCAAGCGTCGCCCAGGTAATGTTTACTCACGAGACGATTTGCGCGGCCCTTGATGCCGACGTGGTGGATTTTGTCAGGCCGCCCGCGTGTATCGGTGGTGCAGCCCACCGACCTGGGGAATCGCGATCACCTTTCCTTCGGATGGGTGCTCGACTCGACGCGGCACCGGAGCGTTTCGTTCGAGGGAAAGATGAGCGCGGGATTTGTGATAGTAGGCGAAGTACGATTTCAGAATCCGCTGTAGCTGAGCTTCGTTGAACACGATCATATGGTCCAAGCACTCGCGACGAATCGAGCCGATCATGCGCTCCACGAAGGGGCTCTGCCAGGGCGACCGATACGCGATGATGACTTCCTCGATGCCCATGTGCTCGATACGCTCGCGGAAGTCGACGCCGTAGATGCCGTCGCGATCACGAATCAGGAAACGAGGCGCTTCGTCATACAGAAACGCCTCGACGATCTGCTGACCGCTCCAGCGCGCAGTCGGGTGGGCCGTCAGGTTGAAATGGACGACCCGACGTCGGCCATGTCGAAGCACGACAAAGCAGTAAAGTAGTTGAAATCGCATGGTCGGCACGACGAAGAAGTCGAGCGCCGCAATGTCGCGGACGTGGTTCTCGAGGAAGGTCCGCCAGGTCTGAGACGGTGGCTTGCGGCGGCGCTTCACGTACTTGGCGGCGGTCGATTCAGCGACATCGTAGCCCAGCAGCGCCAGCTCGGAGTGGATCCGCGGCGCTCCCCACAGCGGGTTCTCGAGCGACATGCGCTGGATGAGCCGTCGGACCTCAGCATCGATTCTTGGGCGCCCAGGCTCTTTCTTCCGCGACTTCCAGCGCCAATACAATCTGAATCCCTGCCGATGCCATCGGATTACCGTCTCGGGCTTCACGACCATGAGGCTTGAGCGCCAACCTGACCAGAGCCGAGACATCCAGACCCAGAAAATCCGGTCGCGTTTCCGCAGCCTCGGGCGCCTCACCGACCGTCGGAGGACGCCGAGTTGCTGGCGTAGGGCCAGATTCTCGGCGACGAGGACGGCGCGGTCGGTGAGAAACGCGCGCAAGAAGAAGACGATAGCGCTTACGATGCCTATCGTGGTCTCTCAGTTTGGCTTCTGTGAGGCGGCATCGCAGGCCAGCAGGCCTGAACCGGCGAGGCGTGTAAGTCTTTTCGTATCAGCGAGGACCGAGTTTTCGGCAGGGACAGTTGGCAGACTCGGATCCGCGAACCGGCGACTTCCATCACCGATACACGCGGGCCACCTGAGACAACTCGAGGACTCGACGCGCGGCCGTGAAGTCATTGTGCGCCGACACGGACCAACTCCTCGATTTTGGAGGCGCTGTGAACGTAAATGCGCATCCTGCCGAGCGGAGATTCGCTGGATCGGCGCGATTCGCCGGTCAACCGCGCCAGATAGCATTCTCGGTACGCACAGGCGATCTTCGCTTTCATCACTTCGACCGCCTTCTCGAGAACTTCGTCGCGCCCCTCGCTGATCCCCTTGGTTGTCGGCGTCACTGGCACGGTCGGCGCGATGCCGACGCCGTGATGTTGTGAACCGTCGTGCTTCAGCACCTGCATACCGGTCCACGCCACGCGGTACCCGCCCGGCAGCATGAACGGGTTCACGTTGCCGTTGGTGCCCGCGGTCGTGGAACCGACGATCTCGCCGAGCTTGTAATACTCGACGATCCCCATGACGGACTCGGCGTAGGAGATCGCGCGCCCGTCGGTGAGGAACGCGATCTTCGCCTTCAAACGTGGCTCCTGGGGCCTCAACTGCCAGCGGCCGGACTCGTGCCATTCGAGATCCAGCCGGTCGGGGCGGCGAACGATCGGAACGCGCCAGCGGGCGCTCGTGGCCGGTTCGTCGATCAGGTGCTCCATGAGCTTGTATCCGCCCGAGCCCGGGTACCCACGGAGATCGAAGATGATCGCCTTCGCGGCGGCGAGCTTGGGCATGACCTCGGTGAGCGCATCGGTCTTAGCACCGCTGAGGTCGAAGTACACGACACCCGGGGCGAGCTCTGCGCCGTTTTCGGGGCGCGTCAAGGTCGCGGTATTTGGCGTTACATCTGTGACGCGCGCGAGATCGACGGTCACCGTTTGCCCGTCGGGCTTGCGGAGGACGAGCTGTGCCGGATCCTCGGTGGGTAGATTGACGATAAGCGCGCGGGCGGAGACGCATCGGCGCCACCCATCAGTGGCTGCGGAAATCCACTTTGAAACGTCGTCATAGCAATCTTCGATCGGCCGCCCGTCGATCGAGACGATCGCGTCGCCGATGCTGACCGAATCCGGCACGCTCGCGTGCTTGCCGACCACCACCAGGTCGTTTCCCGCCCACTCCACCGCGAGCGGAAGAAATGATCGTGCCAGCAGAGCCATGTTCGCCACGTTCCCGTGCCCGTCGTGCAGCTTGGCCACCATCTCGCGCAGAGTGAGCAGGTACGCTACCGCGTCGGTATCTTCCGCGGCTTTGGCGAGTGCGGCCGGAAGTGCGGCCTCCCAGTCCGTTTCCACCACGTCGAAGTAGGGGTAAAAGTGCTGAAAGACCCCCCAGCCGATCGCGACGCCGGCCAGGCGCGTCGAGCGGTTCAGGGCCGAAAGCGTAGGCAGGCCGGCTTCTGAGGCCCACGCCTCCGGCGTGCTGCCGCGTGGGAGGGTGCCGGAGTCGTCCGCGAACACCGCGATCGGAACGCGACACGAGACGCCCGCGCCGAGGTCCTTCGCAACGAACGCAACGTCAAGCCCGCCCGGAAACGACTCTAGCGGAGTCTTCTCGACGGCGCTGCGGTACAACCGCTGCGGTCTTGCAGACCCGATTGAGCCCGCGCCGAAGTGCCGCCACATTGCGACCGTGTCTTCGCCCGATGGCGCCGCGCGGCGCGGCGGAGCCTGCTCGGGCGTTCCCATCCAGATGTCCACCGTCGGCGCGATTTCGGCGAATGCCCTGCTCAGCCGGTTCGCCAAATCCTGCGCGTCGGCCGCTGGTTCGCAACGCTCCATCAGATCGACCGCAAAGTGGTCCCACGACGCGACGCCAACGGCCTGATCACTGGGGTGAAAGAATCGCACATAGGACAGCAGCTTCGCCGCCGCCGCCAGGTTCGCGGCGCCCCGTGGCGAGAGCGTCCGCGCCGGCGAGGGCTCCTGCATCCGCCGCTTGTCGCCGGAGACCTGAATCTCTACGTCGTCGATGAAAAGCGTCGCTCCGCCGCCAATGGACATGAAGCCGATGTTCAGGGCCGCGGCGTCGGCCTCGACGTCCGCCTCGATCGTCGCGTCCTGCCAGTCGCCCGCCAGGATGGGACGGTCGTTCATGTTGTCGAACGCGCCCATGCCCCCGCCCTCGCGATCTACACGCAGCCACATCTGCCCCCGGCCCTCGCCAATGACGAGGATCTTCGCGGAAAGCGTCACGTGCCGGCCGGCGAACGCGGCTGCGGGTCCGGAATGCATGACGTTGCCGAACGGGGCGGTGGACTCGCCCGGCTTGAATAGCTTCACGGCACGGGACCCAGCGGCGGCTCTCTCTTCGGTGAGTTCCGCCTTCCAACCCTGCGTAGGCACGAACCAATCCCGCGGAGCATCGCCGACCGTGCCGGTCTCGAAGCCGAGGTCGAGCCAATCCTGTGCGAGCGAACGCGACGAAAGCGCGACGAACAACGCAAATGCAAGACCGAGCCGAACGGTGCGCATGAACAGTCTCCATGGGGGGTTCTCGGAAACCCCGCGCATGATACAACAGCAAAGACGGGTAGCGGAGTGGCGATTTGAACTGACGTCGCGCCGGCCCCTTCCTCGTCGACGCGTTTCATCCAGGATGCGATCGTGGCTGCCGTGACGAGGAAGGTCTCGGCCGTCTGCTGCGCGGACCATGCTCGAGCGGCACGGAGTTCGAGGACGGCCATGCGCTCGGTCGGCACATAGTGCGGTCGCTTCTGCGGGTCGATGCGCTTCATGCGCGCGTCCTTGATGCGCCCGGCCTGCTGGGTCGTGGATGATCTTGGTTCGACCATTACTTCCTCGGATAAGTTGCGTCATTGAAGCCAACGCAAGGTGGGGAACTCGGCATTTCTCCGCCGGTCGTTGCATCCAGACGGTCGTTGACCTCTGCGACAAAGCGCTCCACGTCGGCACGTCTCGGAAACACGTTGGCCACTCCGCCGATCTCCACGGTCTTATCACGGTGCCATTCTACTTGTGGTGGTGCGTCGGTCGTTCGGCCCATTACCGTCACAATGCGGCGAGCATTTTCTTGGCATCCTTCCCGAAGTGGTCGCGAGCCCAGAAGGCTACGATATCCTCGACTGCCGCGGCGGATTCTGGGATGAGCCCGGTTCCGTATCGGGGGTTGTACCGCTCGGCGTATTGCCTCGCTGCCTGATAAGCCCAATATGCCGACTCCTGCGGACGTGCAACGCAGCGAAGAGCATGCTCCGCCAGCAGGGCCTCCCGACAGTGGATGGTCCTCACACGTTCCCAGCGCGTGTCCCGGGTTTCGTTCTGCGAGTCTTCCAGCTCCCGCAAAGCCTGCCAAAGAAGCTCGGCAGCATGCTCTTCGCGATTCGCCAGATGCTTCCTCAACTGCCGAAGCGCATTTGCGATCAACGGCTTGTACTTCTTGGTCGCCCGGTCCTTCGAACCCTCCGCGAGATGCAGCGCGAAACGCCCAGCGGCGATTGGATCTTCACACCAACTCTTCAGTGCGGTCAGTCGGGTGATCTCGAAGTGCTCCCCGCCGCGGAGTTCCTGCGCCAGCATCGCAAGTTTCTTGAGCTTGGCAGCGGCGGATTTGGAAGCCTGCTCCTTCATGCGGCGCACCCTCGTCAAATCACCGAGAGGGATGGATAACGCTTGCGGTAGAACTGCCCCTTGTGGCTCCTAAGAAGATAGTCGAGCCAGTAGCTTGGCTGATCGCCTCGCAGCAGCAATGCCGTCTTCACGGATTCACTCCCATACTCGTCCAGAACTCGTCTGACGAACCTGGGGCTGATCGCATCCGCCTCGAAGAAGCCCCGGAGGCAGTACTCCTCGTCCTCGGTCAGCCCCTCTCCCTTGCGTCTCAATCCGGCGATGATCGACGTGAAATCCTGCATGATCTCCTTGCCTTCGTCGGGGTTGATGAAGACGCCGAGACCGTTCTTGTGCTCCAGAAGATCCGTCGGCATGGGCATCTTCGGGCGGCCATCCTTCAACCCGTGTTTCTCAATGACCTCCTTCACCTGTTGCTGGTCCTTCGACTCCCATTGGCAACGGAACTCTCTTTGCCAATCCGCGGCCATCGACAAACCATCGGGATACAGAATCAGATCCTTGCCGTAGTACGCCATCATCGCATCGTGCAGGTCAGATGCGTGCTGACACACCTGCGCCTCGTACTCCTTCCAGTACCGGCACACGATCTGGGAATTCTGCCGCTTCATGGTCTGTTTGATGTCGTCCACGTTCACTTCGGAGGCATCGCCCCAGAGTTTCTGCTTACCCGACCAGTACCATTCTCCGCGCCACGGAACCAAGCTACCGAAAACGAGTTGCCCCGGTTCGAATGGATGCCGCTGCATGTTGATCCTGATCTGATACGGCTGGTCACTGATGACGTTCAGAGCTTCAAGCGTCTCGTTGTTGACCGAGAGGAGTTTGTAAAACGCTGCGTGGCGTTCATACCAGCTTCGCAAGTCCTTTCGGTCGTCATGCGAGATGTCAAGGACTCCCGCCAGGATGTCGATAGCCCCAAGCCCGGACCATCGCGTGCATTCCTGGCAGATGAAGTCGTCAGTGTGCCCGATGTCGCCTCTGTCCGCTTCCTGATCGTCCATGTAGTTCGCGAAGAAGGCCCGGAACATGTACGAGCGGGTGCCCAGCCAGATCAGCTTGCGCTTCACATCCCATCCGTATTCGTTGGGCGCTTGGAGAAATGACTGCACGCCAGAATCTCGCGGGACTGATTCGAATTCGTCGCGGAGGAAGGCGCTGCTGGCGTCCGCCACACGCTGAAGGTCTTTGTGGGCTGGAGAAAGAGCGAGCCGATCGATGAACGCCGGATACAAGATCCAAAGCAGATGCCGGAAGCGGTCAGAGTGAATGCCCGTCACGGCGGCATCGCTGCTCGTGGTTGAGGTCAAGGGGAGGGGCGTGCCAAAGAAGTCAACGTTGTATCGTTCATACGCTGCCCATATCCCGATGTCGTTGTGGAAGTCTTCGGCGAAATCCACGAGCACACCAGCAAGGTCGCCGAGCCCATCATCGTCAAGACGCAGCGTATCGTATGCGAAATCCTTCTGCACCCGGACGAGCATCCGCCGCAGGTTCTGCACGATTCCCGGGAGATGAGAATCGCCTTGCCCCTGGATTCCCTCCGGGCGATTCGTGGCATAGGTCATGCGGTGTCGTTCCTTTCTCCCACGAAAGCGGTGCCATTTACGTCGACCCGGAAGCGGCAGGCAGCGTCAGGGATACACGTTGCCGACGCCGAGAATGCGCCATTTGTCCTTGATCCGAGCCAGCTCCATCGTCACGGACCACCCAGCCCTGGCCTTGGACGTGACCGACTTGGGCAGCGAGATCACGATGTCGTCGTCACCGTCGAGCAGTCCTTCGAAGATCAGCTTGCCCGGTTCCACATCCTTGATCGTGAACTGATCGTCCAGATAATCGTCCTCGTCAAGATCATCTGGCGCATCGACCGGGTGATTCTCCACGTATTCCCAGAGCGCCCGGCCAAAGGCATCGCAATCGACGAGATTCGCGCCTGCCTTTCCGCCGACCAGATCCCGGAAATAGGCCATGTCCTCGTCGGTCCAATGGCCTTGCGAGTGAAGCCACTTGGCCAGCTTTTCCATCACCGGGCCGCACGCCTTCAGGAAGCCCTTCGTGCCCATGACCTTGCGGATCACGAACGTGCTGAGGAAGAAGTTAATGTGGAAGGGCTGGATGCGGTCGGGACCGAAGATGTCGCAGAGGCGATTGTCCTCGCGCCACTCCTTGTCGAAACGGGCTCGTTCGAACTGGTTGAGATCCTCGTGCCCGTAGTCGTCAAGGTACTTACCGAACAGATCGATGATCATGGCTGGAGACGACATGGAGCGCGGATTGCCTTCGCCCGTCTCGGCGAGGAACTGCCTGAGTGCGTTTCGGATCGTAATCATCGGGTCGTCATCCCGTGACGGAAAACGCAACCGTACGCTGGAACCATCACTCACTCCAGATCGGGCAAATCTTTGTGGGCCAGCAGAAGCCGGATCGACCGAGCTTGGCCCGGAACACGTTCGATCAGCCCACGCCGTTCCAGGGTCACCACCCGCTGCCGAATGTCGTGGATCAGGCTATGGAGGGCTTCGAGGTTGTGCCGGACCTTCTCGGCCACGTAGTTGAGTGGCGGGCCGGTGCGAACCTCGTCGGTTTTATAGGCGTTGTCATTCGGCGGTCGGAAGAAATCGTCGGGATCGTCGGGGCTCATGGCCATCCTCCAACGGCATTTGCGGGCCAACGGCTAAATCGAAAGCAGCATATACCGGCAGGGCCGGGCTTTCGAGCAACTCCGGCTTCGTGAGCGACTCCGAGGTGCGTCCCCGGGTGAATTACCGTCGCGTGTTGGGCCGAACTGGCTGGTGCGGGTTTGCTCCCGGTTTGGCGCGGGAACGGGAGTTTTCCGGCGATTCTTGGATCTGACCAGAGTTCGGCGTTGAACGAGCCAGCCTCGATTCCAGTCCTGAGTACCGGCGTCGGGCGTCCGCTCGCTTGACCGCAATGGCAACGAAGCACAACGACGCCCCCCCCGCCCGTCATCTTCCGTCGCGGCGAGCGCGGACGGAGTTTCCGGCAGGGACAGGTGTCCTCAGGTGGCGGCACGTCGCCACCCGGGCATTCTCGTATCTCTCGGTCCCGGCGGCGGTCGCACGCCGCCCCTGCAAAGTGGCCGGCTATTGACAATCCAGGAACGAGCGTGCATATTGAACATGAATAGTGCAGATTGCACGGAGAAGCCCCGCCGATCGCGCGGCATCTGTCCAAGACGCTCAAGGCCGCGGCCAGGGGCTACCCGGTCGTGACCGTTACTGGACCACGCCAGTCCGGCAAGACGACACTGGTGCAGGCCGCCTTTCCCCGGCATCGCTACGCCTCGCTCGAAGACCCCGACCAGCGTGCGTTCGCCATGGAAGATCCCCGCGGGTTCCTGGATCAGTTCGCGGGCAAGGTGGTCCTCGACGAGGTTCAGCGCGTGCCCGACCTGTTCTCGTACATCCAGGGGATCGTGGATCGCCAAGACCGGCCGGGCCGGTTCATTCTCTCCGGCTCGCAGAACTTCCTGCTCATGCATCGCATCAGCCAGACGCTGGCCGGCCGATGTGCCGTGCTGCGTCTTCTGCCATTCAGTCGGGCCGAGCTGATCGAGGCGCCCATCAGGGATATCGCGAGGTTCGTCCAAGTTCGTCGAACAGCCGAGGCCAAGAAGCCGGAGATCGCGACGGATCTGTTTGGGACGATGTTCACGGGGTCGTACCCGCGTATCCACGACAAGAGCCTCAAGCCGCATACCTGGCTGGCGAACTACTACCAGACCTATCTCGAACGCGACGTTCGCGACTTGCTCAATGTCGGCGATATCGAGGGCTTTGGCCGCTTCGTGCGGCTCTGCGCCGGCCGCAGTGGACAATTGCTGAACGCGTCGTCGCTGGCCGCAGACGCTGGCGTGTCGCACACCACCGTTCGGCGATGGCTGTCGATCCTGGAGGCGAGCTTCGTAGTGTATCTGCTGCGCCCGCACCACCGCAACTTCAACAAACGGCTGGTCAAGTCGCCCAAGCTCTACTTCCTCGATACAGGACTGCTCTGTTACCTGTTGCGGATTCGACGCGCCGAGGAGCTGGTCTCGCATGCCGCCCGGGGAGCGATCTTCGAAACGTGGGTGGTTTCCGAGGCGCTCAAGAACTACTTCAACCGCGGCCTCGATCCCGACATCTACTTCTGGCGGGATTCCGCCGGTCACGAGATCGACCTACTGATCGACCAGGGCGCCATGCAGATCCCGGTCGAGATCAAGTCCGGCCAGACGATCGCGAGCGATTTCTTCAAAGGCATCGATTACTGGCGAGAGCTGGCGGGGCAGCCCGAAGGCCCTGCAGGACTCGTCTACGGCGGCGACGCCTCACACAAACGGCGGGGGGTGTCGGTCATGTCCTGGTCGAAGTGGATATGATTCGCGCTGGCTCTGGCGTGTCATCTACGCAACAACCACACGTCAGCGATCCGTAAGCCTCGTAGCGCGTGCAGCCGCTATGCTTTAGTGGATATGGCCTTTCACCGTCTCGGGCTTAACGACAAGCAGGTCCGAGCGCCAGTCCGACCAGAGCCGAGACAACCAGACCCAGAAGATCCGATCGCGCCGACGAAGGCGCGCACGCTTCACCGACCGTTGGAGGACGCCGAGTTGCTGGCGCAGGGCCAGGTTTTCTGCGGCGATAACGGAGCGGGTTGTGATGAAGGCTCGGAGAAACAGGAAGATTGTACGCACGACGCCCATTCCGCCTCCTCGATTTGCGTTCTGTAAGGGTGCATCGTAGCCGGCCAAGGCCGGAGCGTGGAATCGCGTAAGTCCTTTGAAATCAAGGAGGACGGAATCATCGCGAAGCACAAGCATCGGATCCGGCACCATGAGTGGGGCCGGTGAAGGACGCTGGGTAACCGTGCCGCAGGTCGCCGGTTCACAGCGCCATCGACAGGCGCGTGGCTGTCGGGTATGACATGTTCGCTCTACAGGACCGTCTGTCATCGCCGCTTGCGGAGATACCCGACATGTGCCGGCAGCTTTTCGCTCTAACTACGCTTCTTCTGACGATCGGGTGTGTGACGTCTCGAACGTCCACGAGCGTTTCGGACGACGTCGCCCCATGGTCGGCCCCCCCGCTGAACCGAGCCGTCTCGGTGCGGGACGGACGGACCGGCGAAGCCGTCTCTTTCGACGCCTTCCTGGATGCCTTGGCGGATGCAGATGTCGTCTTCCTCGGCGAGACGCACCTTGACGAGACCACGCACCGTGTCGAACTCGCGGTCTACGAAGGTCTCCTCTCTCGGAGAGACGGGGGCGTCATCCTGGCCATGGAGATGTTCGAACGTGATGTGCAGCAGTACCTTGATTCATACGTGGCGGGCGAGATTGATGAAGAGGCCTTCCTGGCCAGTGTCCGTCCTTGGTCGAACTACCGTACCGCCTATCGGCCTCTAATTGAAAAGGCCCGGGCATCCGGACGTCCGGTGGTCGCGTCGAATTTCCCCCGGCCCCTTTTGAGGCGCGTCGCTATGCAGGGGGCCGACGTACTCGAGACTCTGGAGGGCGATGCGAGGCGCCACGCACCGGCGGAACTCTTCCCAAACACCAAGGGCTACTGGCGCCGCGTCGACAACGCCGTCAGGAGCCACCGGGCTATGATGGCCGGCGGCGGTGGCGACGACCGGCGACTCTACTCGACCCAATCTCTCTGGGACAACGCCATGGGCGAGGCGTGCGCCACCGCCCTAGACGAACACCCCGGCGACCTCGTACTCCACGTGAACGGCGGCTTTCACAGCGCCTACTGGGACGGCACTGTCCACCAGTTGCGCCTCCGCAAGCCACAGGCACGGGTTGTTACGGTTGCCATCGCTCCCGCTACGAATCCCGCCGTCGCCGATGTGGAAGGAGCGCCGTCTTCGGACTACGTCGTCTTCACCGAGGCGCGGGCCACCGATCTGCATCAGGGCACCAGGTCGGTTTACGTTGAGCGCGAGCTCAGGTACCGCTTCCACCTGCCGCCAGGGGCGTCCGACCAGGCGCGCGTGCCGCTTCTCATCTGGCTCTCCGATGACGGGTTGACCGCCTCGGATGGTCTCGACCTCTGGAAGGACCGCCTGGGCGACGCGACCGCCATCGCCGTCCTCGAGGTTCCTTACCGAGAGATCCAGGAGGACCTCGGCCAAGGCGGGCGCTGGTTCTGGCCCGACACGTTCTCGTCCGATATCGGTTCACTTCTGTCTACAATCGAGCGTGTGTGGGGATACCTGCTGCGCTACTATCCCCTCGACCCCACTCGCGTTTGCCTCGCCGGTGAGGGAACGGGAGCCACGGTCGTTGCCGCCGTGGGCCTGCATACCGAACGCATGGACATCGAAGCCGTCGCCCTCTCTCCCCGGCGCTACGTGAAGATCAAGGACTTTCCTCTTCCCCTTCCAGAGTTCCGAGGCGACGACCTGCCGCGCGACAAGTCACTTCGGGTGGTTGTTGGAGAAGATGACGATGCCTGGTGGACTGCAGAACTGAGCAAGTACTCCGAGATAGGTCTGGACTGCAACAAGACCGTGGCTAGCAGCGATCCCTGGGAGATCGATTTCGAGATCGAGAACGCCTTGCGGTCGGCCCTTGGGCTCGACGCCCGTCCCGCCAGCGCGGCCACGACACGCAGGTACGTTCTGGTCGACGGCGATTCAGCGCGCGCTCGGCACTGGGCGCGCCTCCGTGCACTCCGGTCTACCGCCGCGGACGGCATCCCCGTTGCCGTCCTTGAGGCGCCACCCGCGGAGGAGGCGTTCAGCCGCATTTCCACCGATGTCCGCCCCGAGGCCTTCGCAGAGGCGCACGCGCTGCCGCTTTGCCCTGGCCCATTCGGAGGCACAACTGTCGTTGTCGTTCCCCAAGGTGTGACCGAGCAGGACATGGAGGCCTGGCTGGCTCTCGAAGAGGACGACCCGCTCGCGAAACAGGGCCGGTTTTACCGCCTGCGTATCGCGACCGCGGACGGTGAGCGGGGCCTGCCCGACGTCCTGTCGAAGCTCGACGCTGCCGGCCGCAACAACGTTCTGATCGTCCCGGCCACCTTCTGCGCCGACGCCGCGTCCATGCGCACCCTCGCGCGAAGCGTGCGGCAGCTTGAAAACCAGATGACGCTCCATTGGCTGCCGGGGCTCGGGGGAAGGAAGGTCCCGGTCTCGCCCGCCGCCGCCGTTGCGACGGAGGATCACGTCGCGCACGAGCTCTCGGTTGTCCTGGAGCCCGATACGCATCGCGTCGCGGTTCAGGACACGATGAGGCTGCCGCCATCACTGCGGCGCGCGGGAGCCGAGTTCACCTTGAACGCTGCCTTGACGATCCAGGACAGCGACCCCCTATTCACGAAGCTAGCGACGAGCGAAGAGGAGCCCGCGGTGCGCTACGCACTCGCAGCGGTGCCGGTGGACGGCGTGGTGCACCTGTCCTACGAAGGACTCTTCGACTTCAACCTTTCCGATCAGAAAGAGGAATACACACGCGGGTTCCGCGAGACGCGCGGCATGGTCGTGCCGGAGGGCGTCTACCTGGACGGTGACAGCGGGTGGGTGCCGCGATTCGACGACCGCATGATCCGCTTCTCCGTCGAAGTGCGCATGCCCGACGATTGGCACGTCATCAGCCAGGGGAACGGCACCTCGCGGGACGAAGACGGGTGCGCGCGATGGGACTCGGGCGGCCCCATGGAGCAGGTGCACCTCGTGGGTGGGCCGCTTACTCCATACAGCGACACGGCCGGCGCCATCGAGGCGCTGGTCTACCTCCGCGAGCGCGACGAAGCGTTGGCGCGGAAGTACCTGGACGCCACAGCCCGCTACCTGGAAATGTACCGGCAACTGATCGGGCCGTATCCGTACGGCAAGTTCGCGCTGGTCGAGAACTTCTGGGAGACGGGTTACGGGATGCCGTCGTTCACGCTGCTCGGCCCACAGGTGATCCGCTTCCCGTTCATCCTGCACACCTCCTACCCGCACGAGATCCTGCACAACTGGTGGGGAAACTCGGTCTTCGTCGACTACGAGACCGGGAACTGGTGCGAGGGCCTGACGGCCTACCTCGCCGACCACCTGATTCAAGAGCAGCGCGGACTGGGGAGCGCTTACCGGCGCAACACATTGCAGAAGTACCGCAACTACGTGAAAGAAGGGCGCGACTTCCCGCTGTCCGAGTTCCGTTCCCGGCACAGCGCCGCGACGGAGGCGGTCGGTTACGGCAAGGCCCTGATGACTTTCCACATGCTGCGCCGGCACGTGGGCGACGACGCCTTCCGCGCAACGCTAGCAGAATTCTACCGCCGACACCGTGGCGAACGGGCGTCCTTCGGCGATCTGCAAGCCGTGTTCGAAAGCGTCACGAATGAGGACCTGGGCCCGTTCTTCAGTCAGTGGATCGACCGAACCGGAGCACCCGCACTGGCCCTGAACGACGTCTCGATGCGGGAAGTGCCGGACGGGTTTGAGATCACGGGCACACTCGACCAGCTCCAGGAAGACGAACCGTTCGCGTTGGAAGTTCCGCTGGTCGTGCATACCCAGGAAGGCACGGAGACGTTTGTCGTCAAGACGTGCGAGCGGAGTCAGCCGTTCGACTTCCGCGTCGCAGCGCGCCCGATGTCTCTGTCTGCCGATCCGCTGTTCGACGTGTTCCGCCTGCTTGATCCGCGCGAGACGCCGCCATCGATCGGACAGATCTTCGGCGAGCCGCACATACTCGCGGTACTGCCGGCGTCGGCAACTGATGACGCCGAGGTCGCTCGCTACAAGGAGCTATTGGAATCCTGGCGGAGTGATGACCACGACATCGAGTTCGCGCTCGATACAGAACTCGAGACTCTGCCCGATGATCGCGCGGCGTGGATCCTGGGCAGAGAGAATCGCTTCGTTGGGACTGTGCTCGGCGACAGCTCAGCCGACTCCATCGCCGAATCGGGTGCGACGCTCAAGCTCGGCAGCGACGAAGTGCAGGTCGATGGTCACTCAATCGTCGTTGTCCGTCGACATCCTCGGAACCTGGAGAAGGCAATCGGTTGGATCACGCTTGAGCCGGCTGCCGCACAGCCCGGGATGTCGCGCAAGCTGCCCCATTACGGCAAGTACTCATACCTGGCCTTTGAGGGAGAAGAGCCAACCAACATTCTCAAGGGGCAGTCGAGCGTCGAAAACTCGCCCCTCGTCATCGACCTGCGCGAAGACCGGCGCGAACCGCACGAGCCGGTTCCGCTCGAGGAACACGCGCCGATCGCCGAGTTGCCGCCGGTCTTTACGCAGAAGGCGCTCATCGATCATGTCGCCTGGCTGGCATCGTCGGAGCGTGCGGGCCGCGGCCTGGGCACCGCGGAGCTGGACGAGGCCGCAGAGTACATCGCCAGGCAGATGGGCGCCGTTGGTCTAGAGCCCGGCGGCGATGACGGGACGTGGTTCCAGCGCTTCACAGTCTCCAAGGGACCGAACGGTCTGCCGGTGGAAGCTATGAACGTGGTCGGCGTGCTGCCCGGAACGCGCCCCGAATGGGGCGACCAGTCCGTTGTCCTGAGCGCGCACTACGACCATCTGGGCCTGGGATGGCCGGATGTTCACGCGGGGGACGAGGGTAAGGTCCACCCGGGCGCTGACGACAACGCCAGCGGGGTCGCCGTTCTGCTCGAACTGGCCCGGAATCTCGCGGCCGGGGGAGGCGGCTCGCGGAATCTCGTGCTGATCGCGTTCTCCGCGGAAGAGACCGCCCGCAGCGGCTCCCGCTACTACGTCGAGCATCCTCGTTTTCCACTCAAGGCTGTTCGCGGCGTGATCAACCTGGACACGGTCGGGCGGCTGTTTGACGGCGAACTGGCGGTTCATGGTACGGGGACGGCGGACGAATGGCCCCACATCTTCCGCGGCTGCGGCTTTGTGACCGGGATCAAGAGTCGAAACGTACCGGGCGGCGCTGAGGGCTCCGATCAGATGAGTTTCACAGAGAAGGGGATCCCCGGTGTGCACGTCTTCACCGGTGCTCACGAAGACTACCACCGTCCGACCGACACGCTCGATAAGATTGACGGAGCCGGATTGGTCAAGGTAGCGACGTTCGTGAAGGAGGCGGTGACGTATCTGCTCGAACGCGAAGAGCCACTCACCGTGCGCATCGAGGGTGTCACGACACCGGTGAGGACAGGTGGGGGCGGGCGAAAGGTTGTCTTTGGCACCGTTCCCGATTTTGCGTTCCAGGGCGACGGCGTGAGGATCGCATCGCTCGTCCCGGATTCACCTGCCGCTCGTGCCGGCCTCCAACCCGGTGATGTTCTGGTGCGACTTGACGACCGGGACATCCAAGACTTGCGGGCCTTCTCGGAGTTCCTCAAGACGTTGGAGCCGGGCCACGAGGTGGAGGTGACGGTGATGCGGGACGGCGTCAGAGTCTCAGCGCGGGTTGTCGTGGAGAGGCGCTAGAGACACCGATGCGTGCCAAGCATCAGTTCCAACGCCTGACTCCCGACAGTGTCGCTGTCCGTACCGAAAACTCCGTCGTGCTTGTGACCCGCCCCAATCATGGCACCAGATCCAGTGTCAGCTTGTTCGGTTCGAGTTTGCTTGCCCGGTGCTCTCCGGTTGGGGAGGAAGCCGGAGGTGCGGGGGCAGAGCGGCCGCAGTCAAGGTCAACTGCGGTGGGCGGCCGTTTGGGAACCACGGCGACCGAAGCGCACAGCAATCGCTGAAACCGGCACTTCCAGAGACGCCCCGGGCGCCAGAGGGTTGTCCGGCGGTTCCTGACGCGTCCGACTCCTTTCATCGGTCGGCCCGGCCCGTTGCGCCGCCAGTGAATCGTTGTGTGTCGTGACGCGGCCGTGCCGACCGTGATAGCGCCGAGGTGAATTCGGATGCCTAGGACCGGTCTATCTCACGGGCCCCCTGCGGCAGACAGGGCTGTGAGCAGCTCGCGTTTGGCGGCGCGGTAGGTGGCGATGTCCTTCTTGTAGTCATTAAACGCGCGGAAGACCCGGGTGATGATGGCCTGCGCCCGAGCGGGGTCGCGGCCCTTCAGGAGCAGTAGCAACTCCGCGTCCTCCATCCCGATCCGCTGTGCCTCGAAACGCTGGCCCGAAAGCGGACCGTCCTTGCCTGGATAAACGACGTGCGAGTCACCCGCCGGCAGGAAGTTGGGTGGACCCTGGCCGTGCGGGACCACGCTCTGAGCGAACGGGTCCACGCCGCGGCGGTAGTGGTTGAATCCCCAGTGCAGGAACCCGGCCAGGTCATACTTTGCCATCGCCCAGCCCAGGTAGGTCGGACGCAGCCGCTCCTGATCGAGCAGCCGGTTCAGCCACGGCCCGCCGGGGGCCAGGCAGGTGTACACCCACACCGCATCGCCGGCTTTCTTGCGCGCCTCGAAGAAGTCCCGGTGCTTCTGGTATTCCTGCACCTGCGGGCACCAGTGGTCCACTGCGCCGACGAGCTCGAGCGACATGGTCGCTTCGAAGATCTTTACGCCCGCTATGTGACGCCGAACCTGCTCGGCCAGTGCCGTGTAGCTCTCGGCGTTGGTGTCGGTGGACTCGTCGGTGAGGTGCTGGAGGTATACCACCTGCTGCGGCAAGTCGAGCTCGGCCAAGGCCGTCCGCACTTCGGTCAGGATTGTCGCCAGTTCGGCACGGCCCGGTTCGCTGTTGACATCGCTCCCAGTGAGGCTGAGATCAAGTCTCGGCGAACCCCAGTTGCCTTTGTGGCGTCCTGCCAGATGCCCACCCTCGACACGCGTGAAGCCCCGGTCGAGGAAGAGCCGCACGTACCGCTTGAAGCGTGGGCGGTCGAGGGTGACGTTTCCATCCTTGTCTACACTGACGAAGTCACGCCAGCGGATCCAGAAGGTGTTTTGCCGCCCGCGGGCCATGAGGTCGGCGTAGCGGCCGAGCATCTGCCAGAACGGCTCGCTCCAGGACTTGAGGCCGTGCCGCTGCGCGATGATGTCGGGGCTGAACCAGTTCGTGTACCCGGGACTGTGCGGGCCCGTCGGCGGGACCATCACGGCGTGTACGGTTAATTCCCACCGAAGCGTCCGATGCCAATCGCTGGCTTCGAGCATGAGCTCGTAGATCCGTGATCCGGCCTCGGCGTTGCGAGCGATCGCCACCTCCAGGCGCAGCGCCAGCACGCCCGTGTCGCTCGCATGGGCGGCACCTCTGATTGGCGCGAGCACCTCGAAAACGCGAAAGGGTGCCCTGCGGATCACGTGCGGGTTCTGCTTGCCGTCCCAGGCTTCAGTGCGGCTGCCCAGTCCGGTGTTTTGCTCGACAGGTACGTCGATCAGCCGGAATGCCTGGGCGTCGGTGACGTGCGTGCCGTCGAGCACGAGGCTCCACCGTACCGTTGCTCCAGCGGGCAGGCCGGTAACCAGCGCGTGCACGCCCGCCGGCACGCCGCGCGGTGCGTCGCCGGCGAAGCGCTCCACGCCTGATTCGGGGGCGCTGTCGGGGTAGAGCACGGTCAACTCGTCAAACAGAGCCGCCTGCTGCCCGATGGCCGGCAACGAGGACGACGCAGCCAGGCAGGCGGCGGCGATTGCTTGCAGGGTTCGCATAGTGAGTCTCCTTCCACGTCCACACGCGGACGTGACCGTTCCGGCAACCTGCGCGCTTATCCTGCGTCTATTACTGTTCACCGGACAACGCCGCGCGGCACTTTTCACGGTACTCGTTCTGCTCTTCGGAGCCCTCGTGCTCGGCGGCCCCTGTTTGCCAGGCCGCGCGGGCATCACCGGGTCGTCCGAGCGCGGCGAGCGCCTTGCCGCGCCAGTAGTGGGCGGCGGCACGTTCGTGGTCCATTGACCGGCCGACGCCCAGGTTCTCCGGGTAGGTCAAAGCGGTTTCGAAGTCTTGCAACGCGGCTTCAAGCTCGTCGCTCCGCAGAAGCTGCCGGCCCCGCCCGAGATGGGCACGATTGAACAGCTCCCAGGGCAGGCTGCCGCCCTCCCGGTTGACGAAGTAAGCTGTGGACTCGAGCAGGTCGATTGCGTCGGGGAAGCGCTCGGTATCCACATACAACTCGGCCAGCGTGAGTATGACATCAGCCCGGTGAACCGGCTCCGCTGGAAGGGACTCGAGCAGTTCAATCGCCGCGTCAGGTTTGTCGTCCGCCGCCAGAATCTCCGCCAGATCGCGGTAGAACGTCTGATCTCTCGGGCGGGCCGCGATCGCTTTCCGGTAGCGCTCGGCCGCTTTGGCGAGGTCCTGCTCGATTACCTGGCTATAGAGCCCGAGATTGCGGAACGCGATGCTCAGAGACGAATCCAGCTCAGCCGCCTTCTCCCAATGAACGACGGCTTCGTCAAGCCGGCCAAGATGGGCGTAGAGGTTGCCGACGCACAGGTGAGCGTACGCGTCCTCGGGCTGGCGCTCCAGCACGCAGCGGAACACGTCCACGGCTTGCGGTCGTGAAGGATGCTCAAAGCCCACCGAGACCACTCGCGCTTGCGCCGGGTAGCCCTGAGCGGCTTCGTCATGCTCCTGAAGAGCGGCGAGCCAAGCCAGATAGTACAAAGGCAGCGGGTTGCGGCGTTCCATTGGCAGCGCGTCGACACAGACCGCGTGCAGCAAGCGCTCGGCTTCCGCATAGAGCCCCACTTCCGCGAACGCCAGTGCCGTTTCGATCATCTGAAAGTCGATGTCGCCGACGAATGCGTGCACGTCACTCACAAATGGGTGCATGTCGTTCGCGCCGCGAAGGGCGAGAATCGCCCTGGGGATCAGATCCGTCCGACGCTCGCTGATGCGCAAATCGGCCTGTTCCCGGACCATGGCGGCCCTTCCGCTGGCATACAGTGCCAGGAGTAGATGGTCTTGCGCTTTCGTGTCGGACGGATTGCGCCTCACCGCCTCGGTGAAGGCATCGACGGCCTTTGGGTACTGCCTCAGGCACATGTAGGCGCGGCCGACCAGGTCGTATCCGAGCGCGGCGGCTTCGCGGCAATGCGCGGCGCGCTGCGCAGAGCGGAGCGCGTTTCGCACGCTTCCAAGCTTCAAGTGGCACACGCCCTGGAAATACCAGGATAGTCCGTCGGTTGGGTCCCGACTCAGCGCTTTCTCCAGCCGCGGCAGTGCATCGCGGTAGAGGCCGGCCTCGAGATCGAGCAGCGCGACGGCTCGAAGTGCCGCGACATGCCCGCGGTCTGCGGCAAGCGCCTGTTCGTAGTATTCGCGCGCCGTGACGCGATCGGTCGCCAGATCGGCCTTTCGGCCCTTGAGGTAGTTTTCCTCGACAGAGAGCGATTCGGTTGACTCGTCGCCCGGCGGCAACAGCACCGGCGGCGCAACCTGCGGGATCGGCAAAGGGGACTGAAAACAAGCCAGCACCTCACCCTCTGCCGCGCTGATGGTTACTTCAACCGGCGCCTGCGGAGCCGGCGAGAACGCGATCACACGCGGTTCCAGCGGCGAGAGGTCAACAGGTTCCGAGGAGAATTCCCCTTGGCCGTCCGAAACCGTGCAGGTCGCGCCCGGAAATCTGCTCGTGGCCAGAATGCGCAGTTGAAGTTGATCGCCATCACAGACGGTCTGTACGGCTACGTCCCGCGTCGCGAACTCGAAGCCGTCACCGAGGCCGTGAACCGGGTACCACCATTCTCGCCATGAGACTTCGTCTCTCGGCCATAGCGCGCCATAGTCCGACTGTGTCGGCAGCGGACCGCTCTGAACCTCGATGTACGGGCCGTCTTCGTCGGTGAGGTTCTGCTGGCTTACCAGGCCGTACTCCCACTGTCCCCAGGTCCAGGCCTTTTTTCCTCCGAGCTCGGCGTGGTCGGCTACCTGTACGATTCCCCGATCGAGGTCCACGTCGTAGGCCCCAAAGAAATCGTGCGTGCAGTCCACCGCGAAAATCGACGCCCATTTTTCGTAGTTCTTCAGCCAGGTCAGATCCTTGCCCTCGTGAACCGGCCAGGAGAAGAACTCGGCTCCGGCGTGGTCCGTGCCAAGGGTCATGGGGAATATGAATCGCGTGCCGGGTCGGTTGGGAAACGCGGTGCAGTTCCAGAAGTAGTAAGGACTCATCGCGTCCGTCGGATTGAAGAGACGGATGCGCTCGTCGAGGTAGGCCTTTCCTGGGTGCAATGTGACCCGCACAGTCCACTGCGTCCGCTGACTCTGTTCCAGATTGCTGATCTCGATATAGGCCGATCCGGCCGCGCTCGTCCCTGTGAGCGCGCTCACCGGTGAGACGCACGTGACGGTATGCCCCTGCGGACCCGCATTCCACTCGACCCCGCCGCTGATCCACGCGCCGCGCATGGCGATCATGCTCGGCTTGATCACCCGGTTGAGGTAGAACATCTCCTTGTCTTCGGTCTTGTCGAGGACGGAATGGATGCGACCGCCCAACTCGGGCAGGCAGGTGACTTTCAGGTACTCGTTTTCGAGGAACAGCGCCTTGTACGTCCGGTCCACTTTGATCCGCGAGAGGTGGTCCTGCATCGTATACGGGTAAACGATCGAACCTCTCGACCCCGGCGCCAGCGCCCAGAACTGCGGGTTCACATCCGTTTCCCACTCGTACGTGGGAATGGTGAGCGTGCCTTCCCAGGCCCACACCTGCGCCAGACTGCGAGCCGGAACCCCCAGGAGCAATCCCACCAAGGCCGCAGCTCGAAAGCCGCTAGCTGAGATACCTTGCATGATCATGACTGGGCTCTCTTTCTGACCAGACGGTGGCGACACCGACCGGCGTTACCAGGTCTCGCGTCGCAAACTTGCCTTCAGTAATGTAACGATATTCTGAGAACCGGACAGCGCCGCGGGCAGCTCGCCCGCGCCAAGAGAGGTGGTGCCATGCTCAGCCTTGCCCTGATCGTTGCCGTAGCCTCACCCGCCCCAAGCCAGCAACCGAAGCCGTTAGTCCTCGCCGAGAACGGCCGGTCCGACTACCGGATCGTCGTGGCCGAAACAGCGTCGGCGTCTACCCGTCATGCCGCAACGGAATTGCAGGCGTTCTTAGGGCAGATAACGGGCGCCGCACTCCCGATCGTTTCGGACAGCGTGAATCCCAGCGACCACGAGATCATTGTCGGGCGCAATCGGCATCTGGAACGCCTCGATCTCGAGGTGGATTTCGCCGCGCTGGGCGACGAGGGCTACGTGATCCGGACGCTCGGGTCCTCACTTGTGATTGCCGGCGGCGAGAAACGCGGCACGCTGTATGGCGTATACGGTTTGCTCGAGGACCACTTGGGTTGCCGGTGGTTTGCGCCAGATGTCGCTCGCATCCCGGAGCGCAAGCGGCTTGTCCTGCCGCCTATCAATGAGGTCAAACAGCCGGTTCTCGAATACCGCGAACCGTTCACGTTCGATTGCTTCGACCCTGACTGGTTCGCCCGCAACCACATGAACGGCGGCCGGGGCCAGATGGGCGCGAAGCACGGCGGGCGGGTCTACTTCGGAAGCGGACTGTTCGTGCACACGTTCAATCGGCTCGTTCCGCCGGACAGGTTCTTCGACGAACACCCGGAATACTTTGCGGAGATCGACGGAAAGCGCGTGAAGGACCGCACGCAACTTTGCTGCATGAACGACGACGTCATTCGCCTGTGTACAGAGGGTGTGCGGAAAGCGATGCGGGCCGACCCTGGCGCACTGGTCTTCTCGGTTTCTCAGAACGACTGGGGCAACTACTGCCGGTGTCCCGCCTGTGCCGCACTCACCGAGCGCGAAGGCACGCCGATGGGGCCCCTACTTCATCTGGTGAACCGTGTCGCGAGCGCGGTCGCGGAGGAATTCCCAGGGAAGCTGATCGAGACGCTGGCGTATCAGTGGTCGCGCCGTCCACCGAAGACTATGCGCCCGGCCCCCAACGTGGTCATCCGCCTGTGCAGCATCGAGTGCTGCTTCTCGCATCCGCTCGCGACCTGCGACAGCCCGCAGAACCAGGCTTTCTGCCGTGACATCAAAGCGTGGGCCGCCATCTGCAACCGGCTCTGGGTCTGGGACTACTGCACCTCCTTCCCGCATTACCTGTTGCCGTTCCCCAATCAACGCGTACGCAACGACAACATCCGCTTCTTCGTGGCCAACAACGTGAAGGGCATCTTCGAGCAGGACTGCTACAACACGCCGCACAGCGAGCTCGCCGCGCTGGGGGGCTACCTGACCGCCAAGTTTCTGTGGGACCCCGACTACGATGAGGATCAGGCGATCAACGAGTTTCTGGAGGGGTACTACGGCGCGGCCGCGCGCCCGATTCGCCGGTATTTGGACCTCCTGCACGACCACGTCGAAAAGAACAATATCCACGTCGGCATCTGGGTGGCACCCGGTTCGCCCCATCTGACGGACGAGTTGCTCGCAGAGGCGGACCACCTCTGGGAGCAGGCGGAGCAAGCCGTTCTTGATCAGCCGGAGGTCCGCCGGCGTGTGCGTATTTCCCGCATGAGCGTGGACTATGCCGTCTGTGAACGAGCGCGGGCCGGCGGCCCGTCCGTCTATGCGACGGACCACGCCAAGTTCCAGATGACCGTGCGGCCGGAGCACCGCGGGCGGGTCGAGCGGTTCCTGGCGACGCTTGAGTCGTCCAAGATGACGAGGATCGAGGAATGGCGCGCGCTCGACCTGGCGGGGTACCGGACCGGGTTAGCCAAGGCGCTACAGGACCGTCGGTTCGAGCCGATCGAGGCGTCACCTGTTGACGAAACCGCGCTCAGCAACGGACTTCGCTGCAAGTATTTCGAAGGCCATTGGGACCGATTGCCGGACTTTGACAGGCTCAGCCCGGTGAAGAAGACCGTCACGGCGGGATTTGACCTCGGCATCTGGCAGCGCACGGCCGATTTCGGGCTGCACTTCCGCGGGCACCTTCGTGTGCCGCGCGACGGCGTGTATACGTTCTACGCGACATCGGACGATGGGAGCCGGCTCCAGGTGGGCGCGCAGGTGGTCGTCGACAACGACGGACTGCATGGCGCGCGCGAGCGTAGCGGAACAGTTGCCTTACGCGCCGGCTGGCACCCAATCACGGTGACATATTTCCAGGGTTCCGGAGCCGCAAGCTTGGACGTGCAATACTCTGGTCCCGACATCGTCAAGCAGCCCATTCGTCCAGAGCTGTTGTGGTGCAAGCAGATCGCTGAGTAACATGGTTCGCGACATTCGCCGCGGAACGAACGCTGTCCCTCCCGAAAACTCGGTCCTTGTTGGTGCGCAAGGACTTGCGCGCCTCGCCCGTTTGGGCCTGCTGCGCTATCATGCTGCCTGACCTAACCCGAACTGAGGTGCCGCGATGGGCTTCGTGAGCGCGATCGTTCTCTTCCTCCACGCGTTGCTCGGCCGCCGCGCTGCCCTTCTCGTATCTCTCGGTCCCGGCGGTGGTCGCACGCCGCCCCTGCAAAGTGGGCAGCTATTGACAATTCAGGAACGAGCGTGCATATTGAACATGAATAGTGCAGATTGCACGGAGAAGCCCCGCCGATCGCGCGGCATCTGTCCAAGACGCTCAAGGCCGCGGCCAGGGGCTACCCGGTCGTGACCGTTACTGGACCACGCCAGTCCGGCAAGACGACACTGGTGCAGGCCGCCTTTCCCCGGCATCGCTACGCCTCGCTCGAAGACCCCGACCACCGTGCGTTCGCCACGGAAGATCCCCGCTGGCCGTAGCTGCGACCGGCCTGATGATCGCTGCGCAGCCCCAGCTCGTCGCCCCAGTGAATCTCGGCCTTTCCGCGCTTCGCCTGGCGGCGGATCGGCGGGTACTCTTCGTTCAGCCAACGCTCTACGGCCTGTGGGTCGCGCTCGTACGCTCGCCGCAGCGGTTTCTGCGGTGTCAGCCCCCAGTGGGCCAGATAGCGTCCGACCGTTCGCTCCGACACGTGCACCTCGAAGCGCCGCGCCAGCAGTTGTTGCACCGCCGCCCGCGTCCACAGCGCGAACGGCAACTTGAGCTGGTCGGGACAGCGGTTGGTGATCGTCCGCACCACGCTCGCGACCTGGTATCCCGGCAGGCGGCTGCGTTGCGGCCGCCCGCGGGGTTTGGACTTCAGCGAACGGATGTTGCCGAGTTCGACGCGCTTTCGCCAGTTCCACACGCTGCTGCGCGAAACGCCAAACGTGCGGGCCGCCAGGGCGGGTTTCATCCCGTGGCGGAGCGCCTCGATCACCCGAAACCGCAGGGCCTCCTGTGCTTCCGGCGAAAGACAACGTGCATCCATGCTCGACATACCTGGAGTATAACACAAATCCTCAGTAACCGCAATATATATGACCGTATTAGTAACTTATATGTCGATCTGGCTCACCGCCGCGGTCCGGCGCGCCGGGCACGCGCCGCTTAGATCGCCCGGTCGCGTACCGATGGATTTCGGTCGTCGTCTTACGGTGTTGCTTCCCACTCGACGAGAACTCTGCGGACCTGTTCATCGACTTCGACGCGCGCCTCCTGCCGTTCCCAGCCCCGAGCCAGGAGTGCGTCATAGGGCGTCTCGGCGTGACGTATATGCGCGGTCACTGCGAGGTGTACGGCCTCCTCGTCGAGGCTCTTCGCGGCAGCCGAACGTCCGATTCGTCCGCTGTACTTGAGACAGGCGTGTTCGGCGATGAGTTCCTCCCGCCCGGTCGGACAGTGTGGAAACAGCGTCCGCACCTGAGTCGCGAATCGCCCCACGTACTCCTGATCCAGTTCCGCGCGCCGTGCCGCCTCGCGCTGCTGCCGGCGGGCCCGCACGTCACGGTCAGCCAAGCACTCTTGTTCGGCCAGTTCCAGGGCGGCACCCGTGACCAGAAGCCCTTGCCGCTCGTACCGCTTTCGGGCGCGACTCTACTTCACGACGACCGCGGTCAGGGCTGAGTGTTTGCCGGCGCGCCGGGTGAGTGCTGCGTCGCCGGAAGGTAGAAAGACCAAATGATCCAGATCCGCACATGGGAGGCACAGGGCTGCGCCTACCTGACTCAGCGTAATCCATGCCCCGCGGCCCAGGTTCTCGCCGCATTCGTCGCACGTTGAGTCGCGGCTTGAAATGAATACCGTCAACGGTTTCATGCCGATTCTGTGGTCGGATGTACGAGAGTCCTTTCGGATCGTATTCGTGCCGCGACAGACGCTACGGCGGCCGCTTGGCGAGAATACGCGCCTTCAGCATCGCCAGCTCGACTCGCCCCCAGATGGTCCTCACGACCTCGCCCAGGTCTTCCGGCGCGCCCTCGATCCGCAGCCGGCGGAGAAACTCGGGCCAGCGCCGCTGCGCGATCGGATCGCGCGCGAACTCGTCGGAGAGTCCGGTCGGAACGTCGCGCGACACGAGCGTTTGTCGGCGGCGAAACGTCGCGGCGATCGCTTCCGCCAGGACGTAGCTGTCGGGATCGTACATTCGGAAGATCACCAGCAGGTCGTAGTAGTCCTTCATCCGGCTGTTGGCGATGCCGAGCGTCACGATCGCTTCGAGCTTCTCGGCGATCACCGTCTCCGGTGGGTACATTCGGAGCTTCGGCGCGTCCTGCTCGAGCAGCGTCGGGAACACCTCGACTTTCGGCTGCGGGATGATCGTGTCGCCGAAACCCACGTCAACCTGCATCGCAACCCGGGCGTTGCCGAGCATCGCGACGAGTTTCACGCGGATGCCGCCGTATTCCTGCTCTTCGCGGATTTCGGCGGCCGTCACGGTTGCCGGATCGAACCGCAGGCCGTCGTCCGGGACCGCCGTCGTCACGATCTGCCGCATGGCGGCCGCGACGGCGTCCGGCGTTGCGTCGCCGAATCCCAGCAGGTCGAGGTCCTTCGTCGGCCGGTGCAAGTCCGCCGCCCACACCCGAAACAGCATGGGGCCCTTGAGCACGAAGCGGTTGGCCAAGTCAGACTTCGACAGGCGGTACAGGAATCGCTCGATCGCGTACTGTGTGAGCAGCGCGTTGTAGTCGGCGCCCCGGGCCTGGCTCAAGTTCAGCAGACGCTGGCGTACAGAAGCCGCCACGTTCGTGACCGACTGGTCCGTCATACCAGCGACTCCATGTATGGGCGCATCACGTTGGCCACGCGGTCGATTTTCGCGTAGCGGTGGATTTCGTCCATAGTCGCCTTGCGCTGCCGCCAGCAATCCCGCAGCGCCTCGACCGCGACATCGGTGCCGACCTTGCTACGGTACTTGAAGCAGTCGGCCGCGGTTTTGGCTGGATGGGTGACGCGAACCAGGACACCTTCGATCCGGTGGAAGTCGATGCCTTCTCGAAGCGCGGCGCCCGACGCGCGGACGATGCGGAGCGGCGGATGTTCGATCCGTGGACGCCATGCCGTCCGGTCGATCATGATCCAGACCTCAAACGGGTTCTGGGTCGTGAGCTCGTGGAATCGCAGCGCCGAGAGGAGACAGATGACGGCCTTCGGCGCGCGCTTTGCGACGGCGGCCAGATCGGTGTGTTCGGTCGGCTCGTACTCCGGCACCGTGTACACGCCACGCGACCGGCGAATCAGCTGCCCCTCATCGACAAGGCGTTTCAGCGTAGTGCGCGGAATGCGCAGCCGCTCCACGTCCCGCGGGCGAACCAGCCCGCGGTCGCGAGCGTAGCGAAGCAGCCATTCTGCCTGTGGCGCCGTAGCCATATCGGGCCTTGTTACGATTCCTCTGCAACCGACGATATGGGCAGAGGTTTCGTAACACGGTACACCAAACCCGCCCGACGATCAAGCGGCCAACGGCGTCAAAGCGTTTGGGGACAACGGGTTGTTAACCAGACGGGAAGCAGTTAACTCCCTGGGCAAACACCGAACACCTGGACGCATGTTCGCGTTTTCTTAAGTGCTTTATTTGTAACCACTTACAGCGGAAGCTATCCCCGGCCCGGCCTCGAACCAGAAACCGGCCGGTTAACAGCGACCACTCCGTATTCGGGCCCCGCCATGCGTTGGATTCTCGCCCCTGTGGATCGTCATCTGCGTCTGGCGGGCCTGGGGAGGGGAGGTATTGCCGCCGCCGCCCCGACTGCAGCGCGCGGTTGGAACGAGACTTGTGACGGTCTGCGTGGGGCATGCTCATCGAGTAAGCCGAACCGCGGCCGTGTTGCGCCATATCGTACTCGATCGAGCCAGCTCTCGGCCGTTTCGGCAGCCTCATCAGATCTAGGCGCAGGCTACCTCGTCCTCGGCGGGTCGTAACAACGGTGGCCGCATGTCGAACTCGACCGTGTCCCGCATTCCCTCCGGAATCAGGGCCGCGTAATGCCATCGGCAGATCTCCGGGCTGTTGCCCATGAGCTCGCTGATCTTGTAGAGCGACTCGCCCTTCATCGCGAGGTGGCTGCCGAACGTGTGTCGGAAGTCAAGACACGACCACGGCAGGCCAAATGCTGGCCAACTGATGTGTGGCCTTGCCCGTCTCCGCTCGCATTCTGGTATGCCAGATTTCTGCCAATCTCCTTACTCGGCGTCACTGAAATGCCGGCAATAGTCGGGTTGGGACAAGCAAGCAAATCTGCAGTAACTATTGGCGAATCAACGGGTTAGACGTTTTCCGGGACTTGTCGGCAAGAGTCCTGGGAGAGTCCCTCCCTCTCCGTTTGACAACCGGGGTCAAGCGCGGTCATAAGCGGCGAATCGGTCAAGGGTTGTGATCGGCTCGCCGCTTCTGTCTCGGCCTTGTGTGGCGGACAATCGCGGCCATCGGGGTAGACCGCCAAACAGCCGCAGGTCGCTACGGGCCGGTGCTGCAAGCCCAGTCGGCGAGCAGGATGCCGAGGTCGCTGTGGCCGACCTGGCTGTCGCCATCGAGGTCGGCATTCTCGTTCCAGTTCGGGTCTCCCGGTTGCGAGCCCCAGGCACTCAGCAATAAGCCGAGGTCGGTGTGGTCGGTGTCGCCATCGCCGTCGAGGTCGCCGGGGCACTCGCATTCATCGGGGATGCCGTTGCCGTTGGTGTCAGCCGAAGTGCCGTAGGCGATGTCACACTCGTCGGCGATGCCGTTGGCATTACAGTCGTCCACAGGGTCGGGCACGCGAGTGTCGAGCCGTTCAACAGTGTCGGTGCCAAGCGACACGGCGGAGCCGCCCATGGCGTAGACGAACCCGTCGTCACTAAGCGCGACCGCAGCGCCGCTCCGCGCGGTATTCAGGCTCGGGCCGGTGGACCACTCGCCGGCGGTCGGGTCGTAGATGTACACGGAATCAGTCTCGGAGCCGCCGGAGGATCCGCCGAGTACGTAGACACAACCGTTCGCCCCAAGTACGGCCGCCTGGCTCTCAAGCGCGGTCGGCTGAGAGGCGACCGCTGACCAAGCTTCGGTGGCGATGTCATAGGAGAAAACAGCCGCGGACGGGCTCCCGCTGGCGTCGGCCCCGCCGATCACCAGAATGTGCCCGTTCCCGTCGTAGACGGCTGCTGCGTGATCCCGCGGCTCCGGCAAGGCGGCCAGGACCGTCCACGCGTCAGTAAGCGCATCATAACGCTCGACGAAGTCGGTCGGCTCACGGTTAACATCGAGGCCGCCAACCGCGTACAGGCGGTGCTCGGCGTCGGTTGCGAAGCCGAACCAAGCACGCGCGAAGTGCATGTTGGCGATGCCATCGCCGTGTGAACTGGGGGACACGAATTGGGGGACACCATACTGATTTCCTCGCCTCATCGATCATGGGAATGGGGATCGAGAAAGGCCGGGCGTAAGCCCAAGCGGCAGGCGAAATTGGTATGATGTCCCCCGATTTAGAATGTCCCCTTTATCCCTTTGTTTTCTCCTGTGTCCCGCTTTTCTAGCCTCGACTTCTATGGCGCGCAGGCGCACTGTCGCGCCAGAACCAAAATCGCGCCCGCCGTTGCCGCGTAAATCAGAAGCTGGACCAGGTACGTCTGTAATTTCACGGTCGGAGCTTTGGTGCCTTTTGTGCGGCCTTTCCAGAGACGCCCGCTCGGGTAACGCTGCATGTACACGCACGGGGTCCAAGGCCACGAACTGTCGCCCTCAGCGCTAGCAACGATCTCGACCGAGGCACGCCGCCACAATAGTCCGTAGTGCCTCACCTGAATCGTGAGGCGAATGGGAATGCCGCGCCACGAGCGATCCAGGACCGACCACTGGCCCTCCGGTGTAGCTGCGAGGCCGCGGAGCTCCGAGTAGCTCATGCTCTCAAAAGTGCGCGCGACCTCCTGCACACAGTCGTCCGCGTCTTGAACCGTCAAAACTTCCTCTGCCATGTGAGCCTCTTTGGTAGATCGCGATCCTAAAACCCGCTACGGCCCTTCGAGACGTACGCACCGCGCCCTCCCGACTGCGTCTGTCCTCGTTGCCCGGGCTTGCGCGTGGTGAGCGCGCACGTCCGCTCTCGGGCCCAATCGCTCGTGCCGGTCACTCGGACTCTCGGTCACAGCTTGAGTGCGATGGCAGAAGAAAACCACAGATCCTGCTTCAGTGTCCGCTGATCGCTCAACGACCGTGGTCGAATGTTCTCCCTCGCGCGCTGGGGCCCCAAGGCTGCGGCCCGTTCCCGCGACGGACAGACGCATCCCGCAAGGCTGAGACGCGCGGCACCTATGCCCGCCCGGCGTGCGACATGGGCCCGCAGCAGTCCGCGACCGATTGCCTCCGTGGCGGTCCAATCCGTCGTCGGCTATGATAACCGTGCAAATAACGCGCATAAGCCCGTTCATTACCCCGGTCATTATTCCCTTCCCCACGGGTTGTAGTACCTGTTCCGCCCTCCATAGACCCACCGGTAGATGATGTCGGCAAACCCGTCCGAGATTCGATAGCCTCCGTTGAATCGTCCAAAAGTGTTGTCCGCTGCACGGCCGGCGACAGCTCCTGCAGCCGCCGCACCCACAACCGGGGCGCCGATGCAGAGCGCCCCCCTCAAGCCATAGATATGCGTCTTTGAACCTACTCGAAAGGCAAGGCGGTAAATACCCTTTCCGCCGGCTCCGAATCCTACACGCGACGGCCCATACCGAATGTTGCCTGTATTAGGCCAGCGCAAGAGGGACAACAAACCCTCCGGGTCGATCTGGGATAGCGGGTCAGCATCTACGTAGGCGTAGACGTTGAGGCCGCCGAGGATGCTGAGCGGGTCGCGTTGGATGAAGCGGCTGATGGAGGGGGCGTACCAGCGGAAGCCGACGTGTTGGAGGGTGATCGGGGCGGTGCCGGGGGCGCCCTCCAGGACCAGCAGGCCGGGGTCCTCGCCGAAGCCGCCGGTTTCGTAGCCCCAGCCGCCGGCGTATTGGTAACGCGTGCCAGGTGGAGTTCCGATAACCTCGCCGAAGGCGGTGTAAGACACGGCTGACACAGCCGTGCCACCCTGGCCAGTGGTGAGCATCGTGGACCGGATGAGGTCGCCGTGGAGGTACTGCGTCGCGCTGGTACTCACCGTTTGCTGGGCCGGCAGGTCGAAGCCTTCCAGGTGGCGCATCTGCTCGGTCGCGACCGGAGCATCATTCGGATCGAACGTCACGTCAAAATCGCCATAGGGCATGGCTGTATCACAATGGGTCCAGGCTTCCCGTCCGCGATCAATCGTCGGGTGAAGCCGGACCTACCTGCTCGGCCGGCTCAGTTTCATAGGGTCGCACGTATCGGTCTACGAGCCCCTCAATGAATTCTGGATCCTCGTAACGGACCCGATACCCTTGTGCCGCCAGGCGCTCGTATGCCCGGATCACACGGGCATGGTCAATCGGGAAGGCGTAAACACCCCGTGCCCCCTCGGCGCTTCCGTGGCGCAGTGGGCCTAGCTCGTCCAGCAGCCTCGATCCGGTGGGGTTGTCTACGATGACCTTGTAGCGGAAGAAGACGCCCTGCACTGCCGCGCACCAATTCACGTACAAGGCCAATGAGAGCCCCCAGGCCAGGAGCACCACCCCGAGGGAAATGTAGAGACCCTTGTCAGTTAGTTGCCGTTGATGACGTAGCGCCAGCAATACGACGAGTAGAACCGCGGACGAAGTGCCAACGACCCACGGGGACCAACGGATACCGTCGGCCACAACGTGTAGCTCTGTGATTCGGAAGACATATGCAGCCCGGTATGTCGCCAGGCTCACGATACAGGTGCAGGCTCCTCCGATGAGGAGGGCTAGCCCAAGGCAAATAGGGCCCACAATCGTTCTTGGCATATCGGCACCTCGCCAACCCATCCCTCGAACACAGCAAACGATCACGGAGCATGCTCGCGGCAAACTAGACCCGCTTGAAGTTGGCTGCTCATGATCGCCGTGTACTTCTCCGGTGGTGCCGCACACATCTCCTTATATCCGTTACCAGTGACCCTTGTTGTGCACCAACACGCTCGACTGGCCAACGAAATACGTGTGAGCCCCTTCGACGGTGAGATTGAGGACAGGGGCCGGAGGTGCCCAGTCCTCCCGTTTAACAAGGTGAACTCGTACCTCTCCGCCGTCTCGGCTCAAGAGTGCGTCACCCGGCGTCAGTTCACATGCGCGAGTCCACCCTTCGCTTATTACCCAGAACGGGTGCCCGGGTGTGCAGCGAATCGTCTCGCACGCCAACTCGATTGCGACCAGCTCCGTCGCAACGGAGCGGGAGACGCACGACACCCTCTCGAGCGACATGCGATCGTCTTGCGTGGCTCTCGATTGCACACGAGCGCCAACTGTCAGCGAGTCTATTGCCATAGGCCCGTCGTCGGTCCAAATGAGTGTTCCCGAAACGAAGCACACCCACGGGCGCCCGCGAGAGCCTGCGCGCCCCGTGCCTTTTGGCGGCCCCTGCGGGTAATCCTTCAGGATGCTGGTGAACCAGATACAGTTGAAGCCAAGGATGTTGTAGTGCAGGCGGTAGTGGTTTCGCAGATTGCGCGCGAAGTCTAGCAACGCCGCATCGTCGGACGCGCTCGAACCGATTCGGCGCCCGGATGGTCTCGTCGCATCTCCGATCAGCACCTCACCAGGTCCCCAAAGCGTCACCCCTGGCCTTGGCACAAAATCAATCCGTTTCCAGCGCCTCTCGATCGGATCCCACACAACGATGTACACGTGCGGCGGGTCCCATACTATCCACCGGTCCAATCCAGCAGGATCCACCGAGTCCGTCGGATTCGCGTCAGTGTAGGCATATGTGTTCAACCCACCGGCGAGGCCGATCGGGTCGCGTTGGATGAAGCGGCCGATGGACGGGTCGTACCAGCGGAAGCCGACGTGTTGGAGCGTGATGGGCGTGGTGCCGGGGGCGCCCTCTAAGATCAGCAGGTCGGACTCGTAGCCCCAGCCGCCGGCGTATTGGTAGCGGGTGTCCGGGGCGGTTCCGATAACCTCGCCGAAGGCGGTGTAGCTCACGGCTGTTACAGCCGTGCCACCCTGGCCAGTGGTCAGCATGGTGGACCTGATCAGATCACCATGCAGGTACTGCGTTGCGGCGGTGCTCACCGTCTGCTGCGCCGGCAGGCCGAAGCCCTCCAGGTGGCGCATCTGCTCCGTCGCGACCGGAGCATCATTCGGGTCGAAGGTCACGTCGGAATCGCCGTACGGCATGGCCCTATCATAATCCGTCCAGTGCTCGGCCTCCGTTCCCACCACCGGCCCCGGCGAGCAACTCGGTCCCCGCGCGCCCGTCGGCGCGATCCTCGTCACCATCTCGCCACAGGCTGAGAGTTGCACACGCCGCCCCTCCACCGACCAGCCCCTTGCAGTTGGTCTCCGACTTGCCTCGACGACCCAGCCACTTAGCTGTCGCGGCACATCATGACCCCCGCATCTAGCGCCGTCTGCTGGACCACGGCATCGACTTCTACCGGACCGCGTTTGATGAGCACGTCCAACAGATTGTCGTCAAACGTGACCGCCACCGCCGTCGCCCACCTGAAGAGCCGCCCGCACGCGCTATGCAGCTCCTCCTCCTTGCACGGAAGCGCTTCGCGCATTGACTGGCGCACGCCCGGGTTCTCCGGGTACTCGCAGAAGAACCAGTGGCCGCCGGATGTCGCCCAGTGGCGCGCTAGCACATCCGTCAGAACCCTCCATTTGTCCGGCGTCACCAAATACGACAGCCAAGCGTCCTCCCTCACGTTCTGTACGTGCGTGAAGTGTGCGCCAGCCTCTGGTTGATACTGGCGTGCCCCGAGCAGCGCCATGCGGCAGACCAGCAGCGCTGCAGGTCTGTCCAGCAGCCGGGTCAATATGCCAACAAAGAACTTCGCATATGCGCGGGGCAGGGGGGTAGGCATCGGATACTCGTAGAGCGACAAGAGACTGAACGGCACACTCGCTTCGTCTAACCCCATGTGTTTGACTGCTTCGTCCTTTGCCGATTCTATGAATTTCAGGAAGTAGTTCATCCGATTGCCCAGGCTGCTACGCCCCGCCGATCAGCAAACCCCGTGCGCGTTAGTAAATCACGTCCCTCATTAGCTTCTTGATTCTCCGCCACCAATACCTAGGATCGACGATAATGTGTCGTCTGCCGATGTTTATGTGGTTCAGCTTGCCGAGCTGGCGAAGCCCCGGAATCTGATGCGCCCGCCTACCGATGTCGGCCCGGAACCAGCGCCGCACGCAGGAGGACGCCAAGACTCTGCGTGTGGCGCCACCCGCGCCCACGCCAAGCGCTAGCTCGCCATACGTAATCAAGGCGCCCCTTGCCCCGCGCGAGACCGCGTTCTTCTCGCCCGGACTCAAGTGGTGCCCAGGCAACCAGCCCCAGTCGTCATTCGGATGAAAAAGACCAGCGGGATCAATCCGGGCCAGCGGGTCGGCCGCGCAGTACCCGTAGAGGTTGATCCCGCCCCAGATCCCGATCGGGTCGCGTTGGATGAAGCGGCCGATGGCGGGGTCGTACCAGCGGAAGCCGACGTGTTGCAACGTGATCGGGGCGGTGCCCTCGGCACCGTTCAGGACCAGCAGGCCGGGGTCGTCGCCGAAGCCGGCGGTCTCGTAGCCCCAGCCGCCGGCGTATTGGTAGCGAGTGTCCGGGGCGCTTCCGATAACCTCGCCGAAGGCCGTATAAGCCACAGAGGCCACAGAGGACCCTGAGTCATCGGTCGTCATGACGGTCGAGCGGATGAGGTCACCGTGGAGGTACTGCGTCGCGCTGGTGCTCACCGTTTGCTGGGCCGGCAGGCCGAAGCCCTCCAGGTAGCGCATCTGCTCGGTCGCGACCGGGTCGCCCTGGAGGCCGAAAGTCACGTCGAAATCGCCGTACGGCATGGCCCGACCATAGCCTGCCCTGAGCCCGCCCGAAGGGTCGGTCCAGCAGAATGGTGCGTCAAGGCGCACCCTACAAACTACAAACTGTCCGTCCGGGTCCTGATGCAGGAGGTTACAGTCCTCGGTACGTACAGGGGGTCTAGATAGATTATATGGGATATTAGGAATATTTGCTGCTACTCCATAGTGGCACGTCATCCAGTTTGCGTGGACGCGGCCTAGCCGAATCGAAGTACACCCTGAGGTCGAATAGGTCCGGGGATTCAGACAGCTCGGTGGGCTCAACGGCAGACTCAACGACGCAGGCGATTATCTGCCCGGCGTGGCGCAGACGCAGAACACCAGTCCGGTCTGACAGGCCCATCCGCGCCAGCCGTCGGATACACTGCGGCACGGCGTAAGGGAAGAGCAGTCCAAGGGGTTTCATCTGCACCCAATCGCGGCGCTTCCAAGACGACGCGGGACGACACTCAACGGGAAAGTACGCAGATTCATGTGCGATTGCGCCCACTTCCCAATCGCGTTCATCAACCGTTCTCCACGGGAGTGGTTTGTACGCTTCATCCACAGAGATATACTCGAGAATGCGCATGCAGGATCCCGGCCTGTCAAGAAACAGGTGCACAACGCTTGCTCCGTCGCAGCAGGCCTGCTTGAAGATAAGCGCCACCAGCGTAAGTTCCGGATCGTCCCCGAGGAGGGCCTTCCTAAAGCGCTTGGTCGTGAGGTTGGCGGACAGCGCGTCCATCACGCCAGAGTGAACATCGTCGAGGTCGAGGATGCCGCGCCGTCTGTCTGACAGGCACCTACACAGTCTTGTAACGCCCGTCCTCATAGCGGCCCCTTTCTTGCTCAGATTCCATGGTCCGCACGCACGCCTTCGCCCACTAGGCGCGGGGGGCACTGTCAAGGCTGTCGCCGATCACGCACCCGGTCCCTAGTTGGCGGCCCTGATGGGCTCACGGTTATCCCGCTCAGGGCGTCGGAAACGGGTATTGACCTGGTCGTAACGGTGCTGGCGGCAGGGCCATCCCGCCTCCCGGGAAAACGAGTATCCCAGGGGGCGGGTTACCAAACTTCCGCCAAAGAAAGTCGCCCAGCCGGTCACTGAGGCTACGGCCAGTTGCCTTGCCTACCCCGTAGTTGATCAGAGTGCCCACACCGTAGAAGACACAGAAAGTCGCACCTACTAATCCAGCCTTTGCTCCGAGGCTCATGCCGGCCCCCCAAGGTGGCGTCGGCGGCAATATAACGGTCCCTTGTTTTATCCCTATAGATATTCCCAGCCTAGTAATCGTCCCGCCGAGTTCTGGGTGAATGATGTATGTCAGCCCGCTCGGATCAACTGCTACTGTGGGTCGATTGCCGGCATACGCATAGACGTTCAGGCCGCCGAAGGTGCCGAGCGGGTCGCGTTGGATGAAGCGGCCGAGGGAGGGGTCGTACCAGCGGTGCCCGACGTGTTGGAGCGTGATGGGGGTGGTGCCGGGGGCGCCCTCTAAGATCAGCAGGTCGGACTCGTAGCCCCAGCCGCCGGCGTATTGGTAGCGCGTGCCAGGTGGAGTTCCGATAACCTCGCCGAAGGCGGTGTAAGACACGGCTGACACAGCCGTGCCACCCTGGCCAGTCGTGAGCATCGTGGACCTGATCAGATCACCATGCAGGTACTGCGTCGCGCCGGTACTCGCCGTCTGTTGGGCCGGCAGGCCGAAGCCCTCCAGGTAGCGCATTTGCTCGGTCTCGACCGGAGCATCGTTCGGATCGAGCGTCACGTCGAAATCGCCGTACGGCATGGGGATATCATAATCGGTCCAGTGCTCGGCCGCAACGGTGCTCCACTCCCATGCCTGGTCGTCGGGGTCCAGATCACGAGTCATGAACCGCCCGCGCGGATTCGGGTGGTAGCGGAACTCGCGCAGCGCGAGCTTGTCGTACCCCTGCTCCGGCGTCAGCTCGCCTGGGAACGGGCCGTACTCCTCCGGCCACTTCTCCCACAGCGCGAGCCCGACCTGGCTGTGACCGAGACCCCAGTACGTGAAGGACAGCCCGCGGTACCAGTCGTAGTCGTCGCCTTCGCCCTCGTCCTTGACGATGATGTTCGAGACGTGCCCGGTGTCGTAGTACACGTACCAGACCCTCCGCGTGCGCACCTCGTCCTCGAACACCTCGTACTTGAGCAGCCGGTTGTTACGCGTCGGGTAGAGCGGGTAGTTCGGATCGTTCGGATCGTCGTAGTCCGTGTCGTACTCGTAGTACGTGATGCGGTCGGCGGTGTTCTCGATCTTGACCGTCCGGTTGCCGAGCTGGTCGTAATCGTACTGGATGTCGTAGACGGTCTGCGGGGGCTCACCCGCCAGCGTGCGCGTCTCGCGTCTGAGCGGATGGCGCACGTCGTACTCGACACCGACGGTGGCCGTCTGCTGACTCGTGCCGTCGTACTCGATCCGCGTGTCGAGCGTGTTGTCGAGCCGCCAGACGTAAGCGATCTGGTACAAGTTGTGGTCAAGACCCCGCACTGGGCGAAACAGGTATTATGTGCCCGCTTACTCGCGCGGCATGATCACGCATCCGCCTTGCCCCCAGCCTCCTACGGCCGCCGCTTCTCGTGCCCCTCAACGTCACCTTCTGGTATGGTTCCAATCAGTTCCGCCTCCGCATTAAACACCGCGACTCCTGCAGTGTCCTTACTTTCTGAGAAGAGCCCGACACGCATGTTCTGCTTCGAATCCAGTAGATCGAGCGCGCATTGTCCAATCTCGTATACCCTCATCACGGCTCGGACACCAGTCCTGTCAAGTAGCACAAGGCGAGGCAAGCCCTCCTTATCCAAGGCTAATCGAGCGCGAAGCGCCCCTTCCGAATCGTAGAGCATCACCCCGATACTTCCGTCGCTCGTCACCCTCGCTCCGATCCGGTGAGTGCCTTGCTCGTCACGGAGAAGTACGAACGGCTCGGCGTCGTTCAAGAGCCCCAATTCTACCATAGGCTCCTCGTCGCTGTTGAGAAGTGCCACACCAGGTAGCCCAGACTCATATACGCCTGCCCATAGCATCCGCTTGCCATTCGGCCCGCATACTGCAAGGCGTGTTTGTCCACTCTCCGTCACCCCCAGTTCTGCGCGCGCTTCGCCGGATTCGTCAACAACCACGAACCCACGTGCCCTGATAAGATCCTGCACGACCTCCTCTCCACTGTCAGACTCATCCCCGCAACCATGATTAGTGACGCAGAGGACCACGCCCAGGAGCGCCGCAGCAAAGACGGAGCGGCCTACAGTGAACCTACTTGCCTGGAAGCTGCTCGTGCCAAACATACTGGTTCCCTTCATGCGACTTAATCCTCCAGACTTTTGCGAGGCTTGACATATCTTCCTTGGTTCCTCTTCCAGTCCTCCAGGGCCTTAGCGTTGTCTTCGGTGTTCCCAGTCATGTCTTCGATGAAACGCTGCCTTGCGACGCAGGCCACATGTATTCGCGCGATGTCCGGGGCAGCTTTCGCGCCCTGGACGAAGGGCCCCACCTTCCCGAGCCCGACTTTGGGCCCCGGCGCGCCCGTGGCGCCTTGCGCAGCTTTCTTGGCGACTGAAGGGGACTTCTTGAAAACCTCCCTGATCCAGCGCTTCAGGCCTTCCCACCAACCGTCGTCGTCGGCAAGCCCTTCGGGATCAACGCGCGTTAGCGGGTTTGCCTCGGCATAGAGGTAGACGTTTAGGCCGCCCTGGATGCCGATGGGGTCGCGTTGGATGAAGCGGCCGGTGGAGGGGTCGTACCAGCGGTGGCCGACGTGTTGGAGGATGATGGGGGCGGTGCCGGGGGCGCCCTCCAGGACCAGCAGGCCGGGGTCGTCGCCGAAGCCACCGGTCTCGTAGCCCCAGCCGCCGGCGTATTGGTAACGCGTGGCAGGTGGAGTTCCGATAACCTCGCCGAAGGCGGTGTAAGACACGGCTGACACAGCCGTGCCACCCTGGCCAGTCGTGAGCATCGTGGACCTGATCAGATCACCATGCAGGTACTGCGTCGCGCCGGTACTCGCCGTCTGTTGGGCCGGCAGGCCGAAGCCCTCCAGGTAGCGCATTTGCTCGGTCTCGACCGGAGCATCGTTCGGATCGAGCGTCACGTCGAAATCGCCGTACGGCATGGGGATATCATAATCGGTCCAGTGCTCGGCCGCAACGGTGCTCCACTCCCATGCCTGGTCGTCGGGGTCCAGATCACGAGTCATGAACCGCCCGCGCGGATTCGGGTGGTAGCGGAACTCGCGCAGCGCGAGCTTGTCGTACCCCTGCTCCGGCGTCAGCTCGCCTGGGAACGGGCCGTACTCCTCCGGCCACTTCTCCCACAGCGCGAGCCCGACCTGGCTGTGACCGAGACCCCAGTACGTGAAGGACAGCCCGCGGTACCAGTCGTAGTCGTCGCCTTCGCCCTCGTCCTTGACGATGATGTTCGAGACGTGCCCGGTGTCGTAGTACACGTACCAGACCCTCCGCGTGCGCACCTCGTCCTCGAACACCTCGTACTTGAGCAGCCGGTTGTTACGCGTCGGGTAGAGCGGGTAGTTCGGATCGTTCGGATCGTCGTAGTCCGTGTCGTACTCGTAGTACGTGATGCGGTCGGCGGTGTTCTCGATCTTGACCGTCCGGTTGCCGAGCTGGTCGTAATCGTACTGGATGTCGTAGACGGTCTGCGGGGGCTCACCCGCCAGCGTGCGCGTCTCGCGCGTCAGGCGATGGCGCGTATCGTACTCGAATTCGATCGTGGCGATCTGTACCGACTGTCCGGTCCAGTCCTTCTCGGTGCGCGTATCGAGCGTATTGTCCAGCCGCCAGACGTAGTCGATCTGGTAGAGCAGCACCAGCCCGGTGCCATAGTGGTAGATATGCTCCAGGCGGTTGGCGTTGTCGTACTGCCGGATGATCTTGGTCCCGTTGCCGTAGTCAACCCGCGTGACGCGGCCGGCGGCATCGTAGGTGTACGTGACGCTCATGCTGCCGCGCGTGATCTTCTCCGGGCGGCCGAGCTTGTCGTAGCCGAGCTTCTCCTGGGCGTTGTCGAGCCAGCGGTACTCGGTGTGCTGGCCATCGGGGCCCTGGAAGCGGACCACGCGCCCGTCCTCATCGTACTGCGGCCCGTTCGGATCGTTCGGGTCCCAATACGTGAACGTCCGCGTGACGTCCTTGCTCCCATCGCCGGCGTGCTCGTTCGTCCGGAACGTGAAGTTCTTCGGGCGCCCGAGGTTGTCGTATTCCAAGAGGTAGTCGCGCTCGCTCGCGACAGCGCCGGTATCGGTCCACCGGGGCGTCTCAAGCTCAAGTTCCGTCGGGCGCCCCGAGTCGTCATACTGAGCCGACTGCAAGAACTGGCGCAGGAAATCCCAGTGCGGCGAGGGCGGGTTGCCGAGGCGGCGGGGCCATGTCCCCTCCCCGGCCATCATGCACACCCAGCACTCCGTCCCGGTGGGGTTCCCGTTGACGTCGTAAGTGATGCCGGACGAGCACCCGGCCGGCTTGTAGTCCGTGTGGGTCGGCCACCCGGCCGGATTGTTGGTCGTCGGACCGATCACCACCGGGTAGACCGTGCCGGCGCAGCCCGCTCCGGGGATCAGTCCTTCAGTGAGTTTCTCGGAGTAGCCCCACCGGTCGTACTCGTAGAGGTGCTGCACGCCGTTGGCGTCGGTTACAAGCCTGAGTTGGCCGTTGGCATTTGAGGCACTCTCGTCGTAGTACTCCAGCATCGTGACCGCTTGCGCGCCGCCGAGCACCGGCGGCTCGATGAATTCCGTCACCAGCGTCGGGTCGTTGGGGTCATTGGGGTCGTTCGGATCACCGTAGCCGAACTTGAGCCAGTGGCTGCCTTCGAGCGGGTCGGTGACCTGGGTGACGCGGTAGAAGTTGGGGCGCTCGGTGGGGTAGGGCTGCTCCCAGGTGACCGTCCAGGTCTGGGGGATCGGGCTGGTCAGCGTCTGGAGGTTGGCCACCGGGCCGTAAGTCGCCGTCCACGTGTGACTTAGCTCGTCGGTGAACGAGGTGCAGTTGTGGTCGCTGTCGTAAGCGTATTGGCGGACGTAGTTTAGCGGGTCCTTGGATTCGCGGAAGTTCCCGTCGTCGTCGAAGCCGAAGTGCCACTCGTAGTCCTCGCCGCGGCGCGGCGTGTACGTGGTCCGCCACAGGGCCGGGACGCCGGTCTTCCTCATGCTGAACGAGAACTGCTGGGCGTATCGCGGCTGGCCTTCGGCGGCGGCCGGGTCAGTCACACTGGCCAGCTTCCCGTAGCCGTCGTGGGCGTAGTCCCAGGTGACCTCGTCGCGGTTAGTGAGGTACTGAATCCGGTCCCTGGCGTCGTACTGGAAAACCGTGTACGTCGGGTCAACGGTGCCGCCCGAGGGGTATTTGACCCACTCCAGCGGGTGCGGGGCGTCAATGTAGTAGTGGAACGTCCACTTGCGCCCGATGGGGTCCTCGACGTAATCCAGCCGGTTGCCGTCGTACACGAACGTGACCCGGTGCGAGTTCACCTTGGGATTAGCCTCGGCAGCACTCTCGATCCGCAGGATGCGGAAGTTGTTCTCCTCACTGTCGCGCGCGACCTCGACGTAGTTCCCGCTGCTGTCGTGCACCTCGATCAGCCGGCCGAGGTGCACCTCGGCTTGGGCGTCGTACTCGTGGTCGAAGATGCGTTTCGACTGGTTGGGCCGGGTGAGAACCCACTGGTCGTTCGGATCGTCCCATTCCAGCCGATCGTGGACGCCGGCCTCCGGCTCCCAGACGCCCTGCTCGAGCGTGAAGAGGTACTCGCTCCCGTCGTCCTCGATCAGGGTGACCTCAGTGTCGTTAGGATCGCCGACCACGCTCCCGCCGTAGCTGATCGACCACCCGGCCCCCAGGCTGAAGCCCCAGGGCGAGGGCGACTGCTCCGGCAGGTCCGCCGAGGCGCTGTTGTGATAGAGCGTCAGCTCGACCGGCGGGCCGACCGGGTCAAAGGCCACGAGGGGAATGATGGTGATGAGGTTGCCGTTGAAGAGGTTGACGACTGAGAAGGGCGAGGCCTGCAAGCCGGCCTCCCAGGGGCGTGGCAGGCCGGCTTGTGGCCAGATCGGCACGTCCGGCCCGTCCCCGCCGCCGCCGACCTGCCCTTCGGCTACGCTCAGCACCGGCCCGAGGGCGTGCAGGCTCAGAAGCGTCACACCAAGCAAGGCAACACAGGCCAGACAGACAACGATTCTTCTAGACATTGGACCTCTCCTGCCCCCCGGAATCCACCACGAAATAAACCCGTCGGCCGGCGCATGACCGCTGCCCCTGCCGAGACCTACCTTCCATCACAGCGAGCGTGGCTCGCGCGCGATCTCATCCCCTCAGGGTGGTTAACGCCGAATGGCCCCGCAGCGCTCACGGAGAATAAGAAAAAACGGTTATCCTTGGCTGTCGGTAGCCGATGCGCTGCGTGGATCGGCGGATGCCAATGCAAATGCCGGCCAAAATGGGGCAAATACCCCAAGAGAAAGGCGTATTCCGAGTAGGGGACGCGGGGCTTGCTCCGAAACGGTGAGCCGAACGGACAGCGGTTGAGGTACAGAGAGCTCAGCAGAAAGGTCCTCACCTGCAAGTGCGAGCTGGTTGCGGGGCCAAAGGCTGTTGACGCAAGCCTGGCGCCGCGGCCCCACTAGACCCACCCGCTCAGATGCTGGGCCGGGGCTGGTGCCGGAACGGCTGAGCCGAGCGCCGACCGGGCTCGGCCAACTCAGCTTCCCGCGGCTGCCCACGATGCTACTGCATGTTGGGGCCTTCGCCCCACATCAGCTTCCTTCGCAACGCGCTCCAGGCCGAGTCCTTGGGGTTGCGCACCAGCAGGAAATCGGCGGCGTAGCGGGAGATCTCGATGCGATCGCTGCTGTGGAACGGGCGCGAGGTCTGTCCGTCGATGGCCACGGTCGTTCCCGGGTTGGCCTGGGTGACGCGCAGGACGATTCGGCTACGCGCGTCCATGACCAACGGGCGGTAGGTCAACGCGTGTGGGCAGATGGGTGTGAGGATGAAGGACTCGGCGGTGGGTGCCAGGATCGGGCCGCCGGCCGAGAGGTTGTGGGCCGTCGAGCCGGAAGCGGTGGCGATGATCAGCCCGTCGCCGCGGAGCTGGGCGACCTCGTCGCCGTCCGCCTCGACGGTCATGTGGATCATGCGGAACGGCGGTCCGGCCAACACCACGCAGTCGTTGACGGCCGGGGTGCGGAAGGTCGTGCCGGCCGTGTTTTGCAGGGCTACCTCGAGCATGACCCGGCGCGTGAGCGGCAGCTCTCCGGCGAACAGGAAGTCCCCCTCTTGCTCGAGTTGTTCGATGGTGAACTCGGCCAGGAAGCCCAACTTCCCCAGGTTTACGCCGACAATCGGCAACTGCTGTTCGCGCAAGTTGTGGACTGCCGCGATCATGGTTCCGTCGCCCCCCAGGACGATCAACAAGTCGGGCTTCTCCGCCAGGGCCCGCTTGCTGTCGTAGGTCAGCTCGGCGAAGACGACCTCGGCCCGATCGGCGAGCCAGCGTTTGGTCCGCTCGAGCGTCTCGGCGGCGGAGGGTTTCTCCGGCGACCCGATGATGGCCACACGCCTCATGTGCTGAAGGCCTCCATGACGATGATAGCCGGGCGGACTCGCCTGCCGGCGGCCGAGGCGACTTCTGCCCGCTGGCGCCCGGACGAATCAACAAGCTGACCCGTGCTGCTACATAGAGCCTAGCGTTTGGTCCGGCCCGAGGCCAGTTGAATCATTGAAACTCCGCCAGCGCCGGCAGGGCGAGCAGCTCGCCCGCCGGCTCGGACTCCGGTGCGCACGGGCGGTCGGGACGCCCGGGCTAGGCACTGGAGCACTCACGCGTAGAATACCGGTTGTGCCCGACAGGCGGGTAACGTTGCACGAGGATTCTGTGGTGGACGGCGCATCGTCATTCAAGTTGTTGGCGGTCGATCTGGACGGGACGCTGTTGGACTCAGCCCACCGCGTGCCGTCCCGCAATCGGGCGGCCCTGCACCGCGCCCACCAGGCCGGGATCAAGATCGTCCTGTGCACTGGGCGCAGCTTCACCGAGACCCGACCGATCCTGGACGAGATCGGCTTGGACCTGGATGCGAGCGTCACGGCCGGCGGCGCCATCCTCACCGATGTGTCCACCAGCAAAACCATCGCACGCACGTCCATCCCGCGTGAGGACGCCCACGCGGCCACGGAGTGGTTTCAGGAGCGGGGCTACGCGGTACTGTGGCTGTATGATCCGGACGAGGCCGGTTTCGACGGCTATGACATTGCCGGTCCGCGTCGGCACGCCAAGTACGACCGCTGGGTGGCGCGGACGCCGTGCGACGTGCGCAGCATCGACCGCATCCCCGACGAGGGGTTCGCCCCGGTGCGGATCACGATTGTGGACGAGGCGGCGGTGCTGGCGCAGGTGTCCGCCGAGTTCGGACCGGCCTTCCAGGATCGCTTGACGCATAATTTCCTACGAGTGCCGACCACAGACACCATGATTATCGAAGCGTTCGCCCGGTCGGTGGACAAGTGGAACGGCGTCGCGAAGCTCTGCCGCCGCTGGCAGATCGATCCACGCCATACGGTGGCCGTCGGCGACGACGTGAATGACGTCGAGATGGTCCGCCGGGCCGGGCTGGGGGTCGCCGTGGCCAACGCGTGCGCGGCGGTCAAGGGTGTTGCCCGGCGGATCACGGGCAGCAACGACGATTGCGGCGTCGCCAAGCTGCTCGATGAGTTGCTGGACGGGAGCACATAGAGGATTACCCGGTGTCACGGTACGCTCGGCTTGAAATCGCGCTGATCATCCTGGTAGGCGGCGGGGTGACGGCTATTGCAGCGTACTACCTGAAACTGTGGGCGCTGCTGCCGGCCGCCCTGGCGCTGGCGTTGTTGGCCTTCTATCGCGACCCGCCTCGGCGCGTGCCCCGGCGCGACAACGTGTTGCTGGCCCCGGCCGATGGTCGTATCACGGAGATCACTAGGGATTACAGCGTGGCAGACGAGCGTGGCCCGCTGCTGCGGGTCGTGATTTTCCTGAGCGTCCTGGATGCGCATATCAATCGCAGCCCGTGTGCCGGGCGTGTGACGGACGTGACATACCGCCCGGGTGAATTCCTCAATGCCTTAAGGGCCGAATCGACCGATCGTAATGAGAACAACCTGGTGACCATCGAGCCGCAGCCGCCGATCCCCGGGCCCGTCCGCGTTCGCCAGATCGCGGGGGTGTTGGCCCGCCGCATCGTCTGCGCGGCCGAGCCCGGCGACCACCTGGCCACCGGAGAACGCTTCGGTATGATCAAGTTCGGCTCGCGGACCGAACTGTGCGTTCGCGAGGATCCGCGCTGGCAGCTTGCCGTGCACGTGGGCGACCGTGTCAAGGCCGGCGTGACGGTGCTGGCGGCGTTGCACGAGGAATAGGAGCCGCCGTGGACCCGACAGCCCGCGACCGCCTGGATTTCGACGACGGCGAAGTCACCCCGCGGGGCCGATTGCGCGCGATCAGCCTGCTGCCCAGTGCGGCCACGCTGGGGAATCTATCGTGCGGGCTGCTGGCGATCCTCTGCTGCCTGCTGGAGATCCGCGACGTCTACTTCGACGGGGCGCCCAGGAGCACGCATCCGCGGCTGGCGGAACTCTTCCCGACCTACGTTTCCGCGGGCGCGTACCTGGTCGTGCTGGCCATGGTGTTTGATGCCCTGGACGGGCGGCTGGCCCGCATGGTCCGGCGAACCAGCGAGTTCGGCGCGCAGTTGGACTCGATGGCCGATGTCGTCAGCTTCGGGGCCGCGCCGGCCATGTTGTTCATTACGCTGCTGCTGCGGCTGGCGGCTCCGCCCGGCGGCGACGAGGTGCTGGTCTCCAAGTTGCAGTGGCGGTTGGGGATGCTTTGCGTGCTGGTCTATGTCGGCTGCGCGGCGATCCGGCTGGCCCGCTACAACGCGGAGAACGTCAAGGATGAGTCCGCCCAGAACAGGTTCAGCGGTTTGCCGGTGCCCGGTGCCGCCGCGGCGCTGGTCGCCCTGCTCGTTCTCCACGAAGACCTGGCCCGCTCGGAGCTCATCGCGGCCGCCGGGTACTGGGCCGCTGTCATCCGCTGGGCCGCGGCCCCGATCGCTTTCGTGCTCGGCATGCTGATGGTCAGCCGACTCGACTATCCGCATGTGTTCAACCTCTATTTTCGCCGCCAACGACCCCCGATTCACCTGGTGTGGCTGCTCGTGGCGGCCTTGATCGCCTACTTCTCGCCGGAGGTTCTGCTGGTCCTACTGGCTTATGCGTACCTGATCGGCGGGCTGGTGGTGTACTGGCGGCGCCGCGGGGAGACTCCGGCCCCGGTCCAGCTCGCCGAATCTGAGGTGCATCAGGACGCGAACTGACCGTTTCCGCACCGTGTGCGACGGTCTCACCGGCGAGAGTCAGGTCCCTTCGGCAGGGTGGCGGCGCCCCGTCCCGGCAACGCTTCAACCGGGTGGCCGGTTTTGGTAACCTGCTCGTGCAGAGCGTCGGCGATGTCGCCGACGGTGTGGATATGGGACATCCCGGGTGACGCCCGCCTCATATGATCCAGCACATACTCAAGTTCCTGCGAAAGACGCACGCGGACCTGCGCCAGAGCGAGAACGTCTATATGGTGCTGGCTGCGCTGCTGATCGGGCTGGGCGGGGGGCTGTTCGCCGTCGCCTTCCGCAAGCTGATCGGCCTGGGAAACTGGATCGGCTGGTCCGAAAGCGAATACACGCTTGACCTGATCCGCAGCATCCCCTTCTGGTGGAAGATCATCGTCCCGAGCGTCGGCGGCCTGCTCTGCGGGCTGATCATCTACTACTTCGCGCGTGAGGCCAAAGGGCACGGCGTGCCCGAGGTCATGGAGGCAGTCGCGCTCAAAGGCGGGCGCATTCGCCCGCGCGTCGTCATCGCCAAGATGTTCGCCTCGGCCATCAGCATTTCCTCGGGCGGATCGGTCGGCCGCGAGGGACCCATCGTGCAGATCGGCTCGGCCCTCGGCTCCACGATCGGCCAATGGCTGCGAATTGATGAACGCCGCCTGCGGACGTTCGTGGGCTGCGGGGCGGCGGCGGGAATCGCCGCAACCTTCAACGCCCCCGTGGCCGGCGCCCTGTTCGCGGCGGAGATCATCCTCGGCGACTTCGGCGTGCGATACTTCTCGCCGGTCGTGATCTCTTCGGTCGCCGCGACGGTGGTGGGCCATTATTTCCTGGGGGACGTGCCGGCTTTCATCGTGCCAGAGTACAGCCTGGTGCAACCTTACGAGCTGTTTGCCTACGCCGTGCTGGGGATTCTGGCAGGCGTGGCGGCCCTGGCATTCATACGCGTTCTGTACGCCGGCGAAGACCTGTTCGACAAGCTGCCGCTGCGCGCGCCGCTGAAGGCGATGCTGGGCGGTGCCATCATCGGCCTGATCGGTTTGCAGTATCCCCACGTCTTCGGCGTGGGCTACGAAGCGATCGAGGAAGCGTTGCGGGGGGAGATGGTCTGGCATCTGCTGTTGATGCTTGTGGTCGTCAAGATCGTTGCCGTCTCGATCACCATCGGGTCGGGGGGATCGGGGGGCATCTTCGCGCCCTCGCTTTTCATCGGCGCGATGCTGGGAGGGGCGGTCGGAACGGTAGTTCATACGATCTGGCCGGCGAGCACGGCAGGACCGGGGGCGTACGCCTTGGTTGGCATGGGGGCGGTGGTGGCCGCCGGCACGCACGCCCCCATCACCGCCATCCTGATCATCTTCGAGCTGACCGCCGACTACAAGATCATCCTGCCCTTGATGATCAGTTGCATCATCGCGACGCTGCTGGCCACGCGCGTGCAAACCGCCTCCATCTACACGTTGAAGCTGCTGCGCCGGGGTGTGGACGTTCACGCCGGGCGGGCGGTCAGCGTTCTACGCGACGTGCTGGTGCGCGACGGGATGCGTGCCGACGCCGTCACCGTCCGCCCGGGAGAGGCGTTGATGCCGGTGATCTCGAAATTCACCGAGCATCCGGGCATCTCCATTTTCGTGGTGGGCGACGACCGCCGCCTGCTCGGCGTGATCACCGGCAATCGGATTCAGTCGATCATGAGGCAACCTTCCTCGTTCGCGGCCCTGATCATCGCCCAGGACATGATGGACGAGCGTGGCTTCCCCACGGTCGCCCCGACCGACACGCTCGCCGACGTGATGAGGCGGCTGGGCAGATACCGCGGGGAGGTGCCGGTGGTCGAGGACGGACGCCTGGTCGGGGCCATCTGGCCGGAAGACGTCATCGAACGCTACAACGCCGAGGTCTTCAAACGCGAGATGGCCTTCAGCATGGCCTCGTCAGTGAGCAAGGTCTCCGGGCCGGAGGCCATTCCCGCCCTGGAGAACACGAGCATGGCGGAGATTCCCGTGCCGCTGGGGTTCGTAGGCCGGAGCCTGGGCGAGCTCGACATCCGCAATCGCTACGCCGTGTCCGTGCTGCTCATCAAGCGCAAGCTTGCCGGGCGCGAGGATCTGGTCAATGCAGTTCCGGACGCCGACTACGTCTTCCGGCCGGGCGACGTGATGCTGGTGATGGGTCCCAACGATCGGCTGCGCAAACTGGAGCGCGCCCGAGGCTGAGCCTGCCGCTATCGGGATCGGCACGGACTGCCGCGAGCCGTGCGCGAAGACGGACGCGGACCGGCGCAGGCAGCGCGATTCACCAACGGACAGGCGTGAGCCCCCCACAAAAAAACCGTCCGCCGGTTGCTAACCGGCGGACAGAGGAACTTGAGGAGATCTATCCCGGGAGATCTCACTCGCCCGTATATTACCATGTGCCGGAGGCGGTGGGCAAGCAGAATAACAGCGGCCGCCCGTGGGAGCCGCTGGCGGGCAGGGGGCGTCGCGGGCGCGGTGCCCCGTCGATCCGAGGCAATAAGTAGTCCATGTTACCGCCGACGGGCCTGATCAGCGCGCGCCGGGTCGTGTTGTGGGCCGCGCTTCGATCGATCTAAGTGCCCGTGGCTTAAATAGTTATCGCCAGTTTCCAAAGGTCCGACGTTCGCAACCGCCAAATAGCACCAATTCAGTAGACATTCCCCGCCCATTCGGTTATAAGCCCCGGACATAGCGTTCGCGGAGAGGCGCCGGCAACCTCTAGAAGGGGCCCAAACTCCCGCTGAGAATATGAGCTGTCACGCGGAGTAGCTGCAATGTCGGCACCGACCGAACAAGACCTCATCAACGCGCTTAGGGACGTCGTCGATCCCAACAACGGACGCGATGTCGCCAGCCTCGGGTATGTCCGCAACGTTGCAGTTAGCGATGGCGTCGCCAAGGTGGACTACGCGCTGCCCGCCGCCGCCGCCACGGAATCGCTGCGGCACACGCTGCGCGAGCAAACCAAGACAGTACTTACGCGTTTGGAAGGCATTACTTCGGTGGATGTCGAGTTCACCCTTCAGCCGGAACAGCAAGGCAGTACCCTCAGCGGCGTCAAGCATGTGATCGCCGTCGGTGCCGGCAAGGGCGGCGTCGGCAAAAGCACGGTGGCGGCGTTGGCGGCCGCCGGCCTGGCGCGCATGGGCCGCCCGACCGGTCTGCTCGATGGCGACGTCTACGGTCCCTCGATTCCCAGGCTTACCGGCACCGCGGCCGAGCAGGTGTATTCCGACGAGCAGGGGCGTATCTGCCCCATCGAGAGGGACGGCCTGAAGATCTTGAGCATGGGCTACGTCGTTCCGCCCGGCGAGGCGGTGATCTGGCGCGGCCCAATGGCCCAGAAGTACGTCGCCGAGTTCCTCAGCCGCGGCGACTGGGGCGAGCTAGATTGCCTGATCGTGGACCTGCCGCCCGGCACCGGCGATATCCCGCTCACGCTGGCCCAAACTATCCCGCTGACCGGTGCGGTGGTGGTATGTACGCCGCAGGACCTGGCCCTGACCGACGCGCTCAAGGCGCTGCGCATGTACCAGAAGCTGGGCGTCGAGCCGCTCGGCATCGTCGAGAACATGAGCTACTACGTCTGCCCGAGCTGCGGGCACCGGGACGAGATCTTCAGCCACGGCGGTGCCAAGAAGGCGGCCGAAGAGCTGAGCGTGCCCTTCCTGGGCGGAATCCCGCTCAACGTGCAGATTCGCGAAAACGGCGACGCCGGCCGATTGCTCGCCAACTTCACCGACACCCCGCCACACGTCGCCGAGGCCCTGGAGGATTTCGTCAAGCGGCTGGCCGAGCAGATCGACCGGCGCACCCGCCAGCGCATCCCGCTGCCGCAGCTCAAAATCAGCGGCTGAACCCGACCGGGACTTCGTTACCGGGGGTTATGTCAAGCAGCTTTGTGCGGACCTGGCGGAGGAGTCCTGAAGGCGGGTGTCTCTCGTCGTGGCGGCTTGGCTCCATTCCGTGAGTGTACACCTTCGCACGGACGCGACCCCGCTTGCTCGCCCCTGTCTGACTCGCCCAAGAGTGCTACAATAGAGGGGCGTGAGAAGCGGTTCTGCCTGGGAGTGACACGATGTCCGCGCAGCGCCCCGGCAGCGAGGAAGAAAAACCCCCGCCCTTCGGGCCGCTGCCCTGGGCGCAACTCTATGAGCGGGCAGCCGTAGCGCTCCGGCGGCGCTTGAACACGTGCAACGAGCTGACTCCCCGGCGGGCGGCGGAGATTGTTGCCGGTGCCGTGCCGGCGCAGGTCGGGCGCTGGCTGCTGAACCGCCTGACGCAGCTAGGCTGGCTGGACGCCGACGCGCGCATCCCCTTTGACATCCTCGAAGGCCCGGAATGCCCGCCGGACCTGTGCGGCCGCCCGCGCGAACTGGTGCGCTTGGCGCTGTTCGGCGTCGGTGGTCAGGGGATTCCCGCCGACGCGAAGCATCGCGAGGCGGTCTTCCAGCAGGTGTGCGGGGACGTCATGCGTGAGACGCGTGACCTGCAGTCGCTGGAACAGGCGGGCTCGCGCGCGTTGAGCCACCCGGACGTGCAGCGCGACTCGATCCTGGCCGGCATGGTGCGCGGCTTCCTGCTCGAGCGCGAGATGGACTTCAAGTCGCGGCAACAGGAACGACATCCTGCCGAGCGGGTCGGTTCCCACTTGCGACGCGCGTTCGGCGACCGCGTTGAAGATCGGGGACCCACCAAAGCGCAGCTTCAGTCGGCGTTCCAGAAGCTGCGAATGGAGTTCGAGGAGCAGTCCGCCCAGTTCGAGGAAACCGCCTCGCGCGCGGCCCTGGTGCGAATGAGGGGCATGCTGAAACGCTATCCGGAGCAGATCGACAAGTCGGCGCTGGACGAGTGCGAGGAGAAACACGCCAAGCTGGTGGCCCGCTGTGACCTGTACCGCCAACAGATCGAGGAGCTGGCCCAACAGGCGGTTGACGCCGCGCGCAGAGGCGACCAGAAAACTGCCGCGTGGACGTTGCGCCGAATGTCGGCGGTGCATGAGATGCGGCCGATGCTGCTGCCGGCAGACCGTTTTGCCGTTCTACGTGAGCAGATCGTACGGGCCGGGGCAGAGCACGATCACCACGAAGCGCTGCGGGCGCTGACGACGCGGGAGCGGGCGGTGGCGGCGGAAATCAAGAAGTTGGGGGAGGTCGTTGACCGCTACCATAAGGCTGCTCAGCAGCTACCGCACGACGACCCACGCTACCTCAGAATTCAAGCGCAATACCAGCGGGCGGTGGCGGAAACCCGCTCACACGACGCGGAGTGGCTGGCGGAGTTGATGATCGAGCTGGACGCCTTGGTGGAAGACTTGCAGGATACCAGTGGGCAGGCCGAGACGCAGGTCGACCGCTTCATCACCTCCGTGCGGACGGCCCTGCACCGGCTGCGCAAAGAGATCCAAACCATCCAGCGCGAACAGGCGGAAGCCGGGCCTCGCCCGTAGGGGTGTTACCGGCCTGCCGCGGGCGATGGCACGCCCCCTGGCCCGGCGTGCCGGGGGTTCACGTCGGTTTCAAGGTGTGGGCGCCGGACACCTCCGGCCGGCGTGTGCAAACCGTCCGGGCCTATTGCGTGTCCACTCCGAAAAAAGCACAATGTTGTTTGCTATGCTCCAGCAGGCACAGCAATCCTCGCACGCGGCCCGCGTCGAGCCTCCCTTGGAGGGCGAACCCGGCGCGCCGGCGACGCGCGCGCGCGACGGCCGGCCGGTACAACGCCACATCGCCTGGCACCTGCGCCTCAAGTTCGCCGTCGCGCGCTGGTTCCTGTGGGCCTGGGCGCGGGCCTTCAGCCTGAAGGGGCTGTATCTGTTCGGGCGGTTCTTCGGCACCGGCGAGTACCTGATCAACTTCAAACGTCGGGCGCGTTACCGTCAGGAGCTCCGGCGGGTCTTCCCCGAGGGGATCAGCCCGGCGCGCGAGAAGAGAATCATCCTGAGCTACTTTCGGCGAACGCGCTGCGACAAGCTCTTCTATCTCATTTTCGACCGCCTGCCACGCGACAAGATCTTCCGCCGCATCCGCTTTCACGGGCGCGAGTATCTGGACGCGGCCCTGGCGCGCGGGAACGGCGCGCATGTGATGCTGAGCCATCACGGGTCGCACCATATCGCCGGGCTGCTGATGGCCCTGCTCGGCTATCGCTGCGCGGGCGTGCGCGACCGCAACGAAGGAGCCATCCGCGTCTACATGCAGGAGCTGTACTCGCGGACCTTCCCGGAATTCGCGGCGGTCCGCGTGCTGTACGCCGACAGCTTTCCCCGCGAGCTGTTCCGTTGCTACCGCGAGAATTACGTGGTGGGCAGCGCCTCGGATGTGGGCCGCGTGCGCGGCGCGACGCTGAGAACCTCTCCCGTGCAGGTATTCGGTCAGCAACGCGAGTTCCTGACCGGCCCACTGCAAATGGCCCTGCGCTGTCGGGCAACCATCCTGCAGGGGTTCGTGGTCTCGCGCCCGAACTTCTACTTCCGGCTCATCGTCCACCCCCCGCTCCAGGTGCCGGGGCAGGAGCAGGACGAGCGCGGCGAGGAGCTCGTCGGTCGGCTCATGCAGTGCTACGCCGACGGGATCGCGACGCACGTGCGGGAGCATCCCGACCACCTGAGCCGCGTCTAGCAGGCCTGAATCGGGCTGCCCGGCAGACTGGAATGCAGGGGCCGGAAGCAGTAGAATCCCGCGTCAACCAGCTCCGGCGGCATGGCGGGCGGCGCGTCGGCGACGAAGCGCCCCAAAAGGCTGTGTCTAGCCTCAGGCGGGTGGCCGAGTAGAGTTTGTACATGAAGTTCGTCTTGGTGGATCGAATCAGCGAGCTACAACCGCGGCGGCGGATCGTGGCGCACAAAGCCCTCTCGCTGGCCGAGGAGTACCTGGGCGACCACTTTCCCCGGTTTCCGGTGTTGCCGGGGGTATTGATGCTGGAGGCCATGGTCCAGGCGTCGGCGTGGCTGGTGCGGGTCAGTCTGGATTTCGCCGCCAGCCTGGTGTTGCTGAAAGAGGCCCGAAACGTTAGCTACAAGAGTTTCGTCGCCCCAGGGCAGGTGTTGACGATCGAATCGGACTGCAAGGAGCTGACCGACGAACACAGCGTATTCGCCGCCCGCGGATCGTCGGACGGACGCGCGATCGTCAAAGCGCAGTTCACGCTGCGGCATCTGAACCTGGCGGACAGGAACCCCGCCCTGGCGGAGCTGGACGAGCAGATTCGTGTCCACCTGCGGGCGCTGTTCGACCTGTTGAGCGTGGGTTGTGCGACCGCGAGCGCGGCGGGGCGCCCCTAGCGCGAGAACACGGGTTGTCGAGTGGAGGTAGGCATTCATGCCGACGCCGAATAAAGAGGAGATTCTCGGGAAGGTTCGCGAGACGCTGGTGGAAGCGTTGAGTGTCGAGGAAGACGAGGTGACCGAGGACGCCACGCTCACCGGCGACCTGGGAGCTGAATCGATCGACTTCCTCGACATTGTCTTTCGGCTGGAAAAGACCTTTGGCATCAAGATCCCGCAGGAGGAGCTGATCCCCCGCGACATCCTGAGCAACCCCGATTACGTGCAGAACAAGAAGATGAACGAAGCAGGGTTGAAAGCGCTGCGGGAAAGCATGCCGCACGCCGACCTGACCGCCTTCGAGGCCGATCCTGATATCGACAAGGTCTCCGACGTCTTTACGGTCGGGACGATCGTCCGCTTCGTCGAGTCCAAACTGAATGCTGCCTGAGGCACCTGGTGCGCTGGATCTGGATCGACCGGTTTGAGGAGTTCGAGTCCGGCCGGCGAGCGGTGGCGGTCAAGAACGTCACGCTCGCCGAAGAGCACCTGCACGATCACTTCCCCGGCTACCCGATCATGCCCGCCAGCCTGATGATCGAGGGCATGGCCCAGACGGCGGGCATCCTGGTTGGCGAGGTCAACGACTTTTCCGAGAAGGTGATCCTGGCCAAGGTCAAACGGGCGGTCTTCCACCGTATCGTGACGCCCGGGCAGACGATCCGCCACGAAGCCACACTCGAGCAAATGAGCGGTCCGGCCGCCATGACCTCCGGGCGGATTTTCTGCGGCGCGGAGCTGGTCGGCGAGGTGGACATCGTGTTCTCCCACATCGACCAGAACATGAGCGGGTTGGAGTTCCCCGAAGAGAACTTCGTCTTCACGGACGAATTCATGTCGCTGCTCAAGATGTACCGCGACCAGGGGGCGGCGGGGGTGGCACTGTGAACCGCCGACGGGTCGTCATCACCGGCCTGGGACCCGTAACCCCGCTCGGAGTGGGCCCCGCCGACTTCTGGAATGCCCTGCTGGAGGGACGCAGCGGCATCCGCCGCATCCAGGCGTTTGACCCGGCCCGGTTCGAGTCGCAGATCGGCGGGGAGATCGACGGCATCAAGGTCGCCAACTACATACCCAAGAGCTACCGCAAGAGCGCCAAGATCATGGCGCGCGACATCGAGCTCGCCGTCGTGGCGGCGTATCAGGCGGTGAAGGACGCGGGGCTGCGGACCAAGTGTCTTCTGGAGCGCGGGGAGGTACCGGGGGATCGCAACGTTGACAGCACGCGCCTCGGCGCCAACATCGGGGCCGGGCTGATCTGTGCCGATCTGGCCGAGCTGGCCGAAGCCCTGCGCAGCGCTACCGCGGACGGCGAGTTCAGCATGGCCCATTGGGGTGCCGAGGGCATGAGCAACCTCACGCCGCTGTGGCTGCTGAAGTTCCTGCCGAACATGCTCGCCTGCCACGTCACGATCATCCACGACGCCCAGGGCCCCAGCAACACGATCACCTGCGGCGAGGCCAGCAGCCATCTAGCGATCGGGGAGGCGTTTCGCACCATCGCGCGTGGTACCGCCGACGTGTGCATCTGCGGCGGCGCCGAGAGCAAGGACAACCCGATGGCGCTGATGCGACAGTGCTTAGGGCACCGGCTCAGTGAGCGCAACGACACGCCGGAGCGAGCCTGCCGCCCCTTCGCGGCCGATCGCGACGGCACGGTCGTCTCCGAAGGCGGGGGGCTGGTGGTCCTGGAGGAATTGGAGCACGCCTGGGCCCGCCGCGCGCGGATTTACGCCGAAGTGGTCGGCTTCGGCGCGAGCAGCGACGCTTACTCTCCCGGCCAACCGAGCCGACCGGTACCCGACGGCCGCGGAATCGCCTCGGCCCTGCGCAAGGCTCTCAAGGACGCGGCCGTGAGCCCCGATCAGGTGGACCTGATGAGTGCCTTTGGCTGCGGCATGATCGAACACGACCGGGCCGAGGCGGCGGGGATCCGCAGCGTGCTGGGCGAGCGGGCTGCGGGGGTGCCGGTGCTGAATACCAAGGGCGGGCTGGGCAATAACGGGGCCGGGAGCGGAGCCATCGACCTAATCGCCACTGCGCTGGCAATGCACAATACGACCATTCCGCCGGCAATCAACAGCGAGCCGATTGACCCGGACTGCGGGCTCAAGCTGGTTACGGGCCGGCCGGTGGACGCCAAGATCGACCTCGCTCTCTCGGCGGCCTACGCCCTGGGCGGCGGCCAGAACGCAGCCTTGGTCATCAAGCGTTTCCGCCAGTAGGAAAAACCGCATGAATCGACGCGTCGTCATCACGGGAAGGGGTTGGGTCACTCCGCTGGGCGTCGGCCTCGAGCCGGTCTGGAAACGGCTGTTGGCGGGCGAGAGCGGTGTCGCCCAGACCACCATCTTCGACGCGCGAACCTATCCCAGCCAGTTCACCGCCGAGGTGAAGGACTTCGATCTGAAGGTGTTCCTCGGCGAGCGCTACGAACAGCATAAGACCGCCAGCCGCAACGCTGGGTTTGCCTTGGCCGCGGCGGGGATGGCCTGGCAGGACGCCGGGCTGGACGGCTCGCTCGGTATCGCGCCGGAGATGGTCGGCGTTTATCTGGGCGGGGGAGAGGGACCGATCGATTTCGAGAACTTCGTGGCTGCCGCCGTCGCCGGCTGGAACCCGGAGAGACGGGAGCTGGACACCATCAGATGGGCCGAGGTGGCCTGCGAGCGGCTCGATGCGGTGCGCGAGTTTGAGCAGGATCCCAACTGTGCCGCCGGACACATCGCCTACCGCTTCAACGCCCAGGGCCCCAATTTCAATACACTCACCGCGTGTGCCGCCAGCACGCAGGCCCTCGGCGAGGCGACCGCCCTGATCCGCCACGGCGACGCAGACGTGATGATCTCCGGCGGGGCGCACAGCATGATCCACCCGCTGGGCATGACCGGGTTCAACCGCCTTACCGCGCTCTCAACGCGCAACGAGAGCTTGGAAACGGCATCACGCCCGTTCGACCGCACGCGCGACGGGTTCGTGGTCGGCGAAGGGGCCGGGATTCTGATCCTCGAGGAATACGAGAACGCCCGGCGGCGCGGGGCGCCCATTCGGGCCGAGATCCTGGGCTATGGTACGACCGCGGACGCCTTCCGCGTCACCGACATGCACGAGACAGGCCGCGGGCCGATCGCGGCAATGCAGGGTGCGCTCGACGACGCCCAGGTCAAGCCGCAAGAAATCGAATACATCTCCGCCCATGGCACCGGCACCGAAGAGAACGACAAGATCGAGTCGCTGGCGATTCAGACGGTCTTCGGCGAGCACGCCCGCAAGGTCCCGATCAGCAGTATCAAGAGCATGCTAGGTCATCTGATCGCCGGGGCCGGCGCGGTCGAGCTGATCACCTGCGTGCTGGCGATCCGCGACGGGATCGTCCCGCCGACCATCAACTACCAGCACCCCGACCCCAACTGCCCGCTGGACTACGTCCCCAACCAGGCCCGCAGAGTCCCCGTGCGGACCGCCCTGTCCAACAGTTTCGGCTTCGGCGGACAGAACGACACGCTCATCGTCCGGGCGTGCGAATAGCGGGCCAAATCGTTGTCACAGGGCGGCTCGGTCGCAGGCACCCGAAGTTCTCGGCCGGTTGAAAAACGTAGCGCCTGCGGCTCGCAGGCCGTCGGCCGACGGGACGTCGGCCGCTACATCTCGCGCGAGGCCCTTCCAGTGGAAACGGCACTGACACACGTATGGTGCGCTCTGCTCGGCCCAAAGCGTCGCCGGAACAGATGTGTTCCCCGATCTTGATCGGCCGATAATACGCCGTTCGCATACACCTCAGCCCGCTCATGGAGGCGCGGCGGCCCCATAAACGCAAAGCGCTCTTGACCCGGGCCGGTTTCTGACGAGAATAATGAATGTGGGGACTGCCTGGACGTCCCGGTCGGCTCTTAAACCAACGGGCTAGAGCGATCGGCGTGCAAGGCAGCCTGCCGGGCGATGGCGGAGTCGTCGCCCGTCGGGTCCGCCGGTGACGGTCGGCGGACAGGGCAAAGCCCGGCGGTCTTCGATCACCGAGGCCGTGCGGGAGGTGGTCCGTTAGAAAGGAGGTGATCCAGTGCAGGGTGATAAACGATAGGCTGCTGTAAGGCAGCGAACGTGGCTGCGCTTACGGCAGCCGAACCGAATAAGCCCGCCGGCGGCCCCTCAACCGCCGGCGGGTGCTTTTTTGGCCCAACGTGTAGGTGGTGCTACCGAATCCACGCTCCGTTGCTGGGCAACCGAGCGTCAAACGCCCCGGACCGGTGCGCCAGTCAAACCCCATCTTTCACGTGGCCGCGCCGACACCGGCTGGTAGAATCGCCGTGGGGAATCCGCCGCGTGACGCGACCCAACGAGCGAATGGCCAAGCCTCTGATGGGATCTTCACTGCGGGCAGCCAGCGCCCCACCGAACGAGGCAGGTGCCCGAGCGTCCGCTGAGGCACCGGGAACCCGGCTGAGACTGCGAACCTGCCTGGGCCTCAGCGTGCTGATCGCTTCGTTCTTCGTCTTCTGGGGACTACATCGTCCCCCGCTACACCCGTGGGACGAGGCCTGGTACGCCAAGATTGCCCTTGAAATGGTCCGCGGCGGCGATTGGCTCGTGTACTACAGCGACGGCGAGGTGGACCCAGCCGTGCTGAAGCCGCCACTGGGCCTGTGGGCCATGGCGGCGGCGTTCAGACTTCTCGGCCCAACCGAGTTTGCCGCACGCATCTTCTCGGCCCTCTGCTACGTCGGACTGGTCATTGCGACAACCGTGTTCTGCTACGCGCGATTCAACTGGCGCGTCGCGGTGCTGGCCGCGTTCTTCCTATCCGGCGACCGAATGTTGCTCTTCACGCACGGTGCCCGCTCGGGCAATATGGACGCGCCTCTCATCTTGCTGCTGACGTTGACGGTGTTCAGTGCGTGGTACCTGGGGCAACGCCGGGCGCCATGGTGGGGCTGCCTCGCTTATGCCGGCGCGTGGCTTGTCAAAGGGCTGGCGGCACTGCAAGTCCTGCCGGTGATTGTCCCCTGGATCGTGGTCAGGAGAGCCCAGGGCTGGCTGTGGCGCTATGCGCTGCTCGTCGCCGTCTCGCTGCTGCCCTTCGCCGTCTGGCTCACCGTTCGGGAGACCCGTCAGCCGGGCTTTGCCCTCCAGATGATCGGCCAGGACCTCATCGCGCGCTGGGAAACCTCTGTGGATACGCCTGGCGCGCCCCCTGACGACTATCTGATCAGTCTCGGACGCTCGGCTGCACCGGTGTTCTGGAGCATCGTGCTGGCCGCGCTGGTCTTGCGCGGGCGGTTTTCTTTGGACAAGCAGTTGGCAAAACCGTCGGAACGGTCGGCCTTGATCCTCTTGTTGCTGCTCTGGTGGCTTGTCCCGCTCTTGCTATTCACGCTCGCACGCACCCACCGCGACTGGTACATCTACCCAACCTACGTGCCGGCATACATCCTGGCGGCCTGGCTGTTGACCGCCGGCGTCCAACGCCTGCGAGCCCTCGGACGAACGAAGGTCGCAGCGCTCGTGTCCATCTTGGCCCTGGGAGGCTTGGCACTGCCATCGTTCTGGAAGGCCGTGCACACGTCGCGTCTCGATCGGCAGCGCGTGGCGGAGATCGAGTCGCTCGTGGACCGCGTTCGCCAGGCAGGTGCCACCTGCACCCTTGTCGCCTACCGGCCCGACCGCCGCGTGCGATTCTACCTGTCCCGGGCCGACGCACCCTGATACCATCCCCGACGTTAGTCACAGCCGAGCCGAACGGCCCGCAGGAGCTTGGCAAGGCTCGGCTGTGAGTAACGCGGCGGCGCGGGTTGTGAGTCTACCCGCCGCAGGTATTCTGAAGCAAACCGAGTCTGCTGACGCCGCGATCCCGACACGGTCAACGCACCCTGCTTCTGCGAGAGGCCCGCGTAGATCACCGGTCGGGTCGACGGCACCCGCTCAGAAGTCTGAGAGAACATCGCCTCATGAAGGCTCTCGTATCAGGTCGACTGGCAGCGGGCGTAAGGCGTTAGCCAGACCCGAGCGGAGGCGCGGAGCGAATGCAATGGACAAAGGTACAGACACCTGGAGCCGACGGACGGCGTTCGTCGGGTTCGACTGGGCCAGTGACCATCACGACGTGGTGCTCGTTGATCAGCATGGCCAGATCGTCGAAGACTTCCGCTTCGACGATACGGCCGAAGGATGGCGGTTGCTGATCAACAAGTTGAGCAGGCACCCTGATCCGGCGGTAGCCATCGAGACCAGTAGCGGGGCTACGGTGGAACGACTGCTGGCGGCGGGCTACG
>CAZNFA010000020.1:48636-71536 GCA_964572345.1 uncultured Planctomycetales bacterium | reverse complement strand
CGGACCGACAAAGAAACTACATCGCGGCGTTGTTTGACCAGCTCGGCTGGGACGATGACAAGGCCGCTGGCTGGTTGCGACGACGGCACGCTATCCGGGATCTCGCTGGGGGCGTCTTCAGCTCCGCCGCGGCGACGGCGGCGATTGTTCAGTTAGAACACGCCCTACGGAAGGACAAGAGGAAGCGCGGAACCGCCGCCGCTCGAGGCGGCATCGAACGGGAGTAAAGCGACATTTAATCGGCCTTCGAGCCGCGGTTTTTCTTCGGCTCTTCGAGCATCGCGGGGGACACAGGGGGTGTTTCTGCTCACGTTTGTCCGGGATTTTCTGCAAATCGTCCGAGGTTTATTGCTGACGATCATGGGAATACCTATTCGAGCCCACGCAGCCCGTCGTGCTCCCCGCGCTTGACAGCACGAAGTCGATCGCTGGTGCGAGATTCCCATCTCGCGCCCACTGGGGCTGGATTCTTATCGAGCGACGTTCGCGCGGAATGATTCCTATAGGAGTCGGTGCGAGAAAGGATTCTCGCACCAGCGTCGAATCGGGTGACGCGCGCCCTACACCGGTCCGATTCTCTCGAGGATGAAGCGGTTTACCTCGTCGGCGTGCGTGATGTTGATCAGATGGCCGCCGTCGGGGATTACGTGGTCGGGTTCGTCGGGGATCAGCGGGATCAGCCGGTCCTGTCCGCCGTGGATTTGGTGGACCGGTGCGCCCGGTTCGGCCGGATCGCCGTCACAGGCCCAACGGGTGATCGCGCGGCCCGCCCAGCGCTGGAACGGGATTGGGCAGTCGATGGCGATGTCGTGCAGTAATCGGCGGTGCTGCGGGCCGGAGTCGTCCAGCCGGGCGACGAAGTTTGCCGCCGGGCCGCGCAGCCGACGGAGCACCCAATTGGGGATCGCCCGACTGATTAATTCGCCGATCCTGAAAGCGCGTGAGATTGCCCGGCCCGAGCGGCAACTGGCGATCAGAAAGACCGCCCGCGGCTCGAGATGCCGGGCGGCCAAGTAGGCCACCATGCCGCCGAGGGAAACACCGCCGAGAAATAAGGGCGGCTCGGGGTCGATCGTGCGTGCCCAGCGCCGGGCATAGTCGGCGAGGGTTTCGTGCGGCTGCGGCTCGATCCACGCGGGCACTTCCAGGTTGGGAAACACTCGGCGTTGCGGCTCGAACAGGCGCGCATCGACGCCCATCCCCGGCAGCATGACCAGCCGCGCGTTGCACGTCTCAGATTCGGGCAGACCCATCGTGTTCCCATCCCGCGACTGTCCCGGGGACAACCGCTTATTACTACAACGCTAGAAACCGCCAAGACGCCGAGAGCGCCAAGGACGCCAAGAGCCCGAAAGACGTGGGGCGACGACCGCCTTTCGGAGCGGGGAGCCGGCTCGCCGGCCAGACAGCGATAGGACCGCCGCGCTTGCCCGTCCCCAACCTGCGGGCGTGACCGGGCGCCCGCCGAATTGCCGATGTTCTCTGCGTCCTTGGCGTCTTGGCGGTTGCATTTCCGGCAGGCGAAGTAACGTTGTAGTACTATTCGCCCCGGATCATTCGCACCAGTTGCTCGATCCCTTCTTCCACGTCTTGCAGTATGAGCGTGATCTCGTCGCGCGTGATGTCATCCAGGTGGACGCCGCCGGTGACGCACACGTTGCCGCCGATCGCGGCGTGCAGCCGCTCGGCCGCTTGCCGCACCATTCGGCCTTCCTTGTGCGGCGGCACGGCCAGCGCCCGCGCATAGGCTTTGCCTGATGGATCGCGACCGACCAGGGCGGCGGCCCCGATGTGGTCCTGACCGCCGCCGATGTGCACGTGCAGGTCGCTGCCCCACCGCTGCCAGGTCAGGCGCAGGCGTGTTCGACCGCTGCCGGTTTCGAGCATGTTCATCGCAGGCTCCGCTCTATCCTTGTGGCGTCATTGTAGCCCACGGCCGCAAGCCCCGGAGGCGATGGTACAATGGCCCGCGCCTTCGGCAGCCTGTCGTTGCCCAGGCGGACCCCGACGACCAAGGTCAAGCATGCCCGGTTCATGGCTGGACGAGCTCAACCCGGCCCAGCAGGAGGCCGCCACCTGCGGGCAGGGGCCCTTGCTGGTGATCGCCGGTGCCGGGACTGGCAAGACCATGACGCTCGCCGCCCGCGTGGCCTACCTGCTCGAACAAGGCGTGCGACCCGACCGTATCCTGCTGTTGACCTTCACCCGGCGGGCGGCCGCGGAGATGCTCCGCCGAGCCCGCGGCATGAGCGGCCGATCCGGGGCCGACAACGTCTGGGGCGGGACGTTTCACGCCGTTGCGAACCGCCTGCTGCGAATCCATGGCCGCGCGCTGAATCTGCCACCCGACTTCACCGTGATCGACCAGGCCGACGCGGCCGACATGATGAGCCTGATCCGCAGCGAACTGGGCTTGGCGAGCCGTGAGCGCCGCTTCCCGCGTAAAGAGACGCTCGTGAACATCTATTCGCGCACGGTCAACGCGCAGGAGAAGCTGCGGTCGGTCGTCGAGACATACTATCCGCAGTTCGACGAGCAGATCGTCATCGACGGGATCGCCCAGGTCTTCGAGCAATACGGCCGTCGCAAGCTCGACAGTCACGTGCTCGATTACGACGATCTTCTGTTCTATTGGGAGGCGCTGTGTTCGGCACCGGGCGTGCGTGACAAGGTCGCCGACCGGTTCGACCACATCCTCGTGGACGAATACCAGGACACCAACGCCGTCCAGGCCCAAATCCTGCTGGGCATGCGCAAGCACTGCAACAACATCATGGTCGTCGGCGACGACGCCCAGTCGATTTACTCCTTCCGGGCCGCGACGATCCGCAACATCCTGGACTTTCCCGAGCAGTTCCCCGGCACGCGGATCGTCAAGCTGGAGCAGAACTACCGTTCGACGTTGCCGATCCTTGCGGCCTCGAACGCGGTGATGGCGGCCGCCCGCGAGCGATATACAAAAGAACTCTGGTCCGAGCGCCCTTCGGACCAGAAGCCGGTGTTGCTGACCTGCGTGGATGAGGCCGAGCAGTCCGACATCGTTTGTCGGCAGGTGCTCGAACACCTCGAGCAGGGCATCCCGCTGCAACGACAAGCGGTTCTCTTTCGGGCCGGGCACCACAGCGCGGCGTTGGAAATCGAGCTGGCCCGCCGGAACATTCCCTTTCACAAATACGGCGGCCTCCGCTTCGTCGAGATGGCGCACATCAAGGACATGCTGGCGGTGTTGCGGATCGTGGAGAATCCCTTCGATCAGGTAAGCTGGTTCCGTGTGCTGCAACTGCTCGACGGCATCGGCCCGAAGACGGCTTGGCGGATCATGAGCACACTGGGCATCGGTCAAGCCCGGCCGACGACACCGGATGAGCAGGACGCCGCTTCCAGAATGTCCACGCCGTTGCGCAGTATGGTTGCCGAACCACCGGAAGTCCCGCCCGCGGCCCGTGAAGCGTTTGTCGAGCTACGTGCCACTTTGGCGTACTGTTGCGGCGTATCGGATAAGCCGGCTGACGACACCAAACCGGCGAAGGGGAAACGCGGTGGCAGCGCACCGCCGGTCGCCAGCCAGATCGAGCGGGCCCGCCGCTTCTACCAGCCGCTCCTGGAGCGCAAATACGACAACTGGCGGATTCGCCAGCGGGACTTGGAGCAGTTGGAGCAGATTGCCGCCCGGTACCGGTCGCGCGGCCGCTTCATCACGGATCTGACGCTCGATCCGCCCACGGCCACCTCCGATCTGGCCGGCGCCCCGTATTTGGACGAGGACTTCCTGATCCTCAGCACAATTCACTCGGCCAAGGGGCTCGAGTGGGACGCGGTGCACATCCTGCACGCCGCCGACGGGATGATCCCCTCCGACATGGCACTGAGCGACGAAGCCGGCCTGGAGGAAGAGCGGCGGCTGTTCTACGTGGCGATGACGCGGGCGAAGGATTGGCTGTACGTGTACTTCCCGCTGCGCTACTACCGCCGGCCGTCGGGCCTGAGTGACAAGCACCACTACGCCCAACTGACACGTTTCATCTCCGACGCGGTTCGCGCGCTGTTCGAGCAGCAGAGCGCCAGCGCGCCCATCGACACCGGGGAGGAAGGGCCGTCATCGCCGCACGAAGTGCAGGCGCGCCTCAAGCAGCTCTGGACCGACTGATACTGGAAGAACATTGCGCCCGGCGCGCCCTGCCCCCGCTGAAACACCGCGAATTCGATGCGGTTGAGACTGTCGGCGGAATTATAATGGACCCGGCCCGTGTAGCCGTTATGAGTGGCAATCGTGCCGGTGCAGGGATATCACGGATAAATGCGTCTGTTGGCGCCCCACGGGGACCGGGGACAAATCTGACCGTTTGTGTTCGGAGCACGGGGGCGCGGCACCGGTGAAGGGAGCGAGCCGTGCCCGTCATTCGCTGTGGTTGCGGTGCCCGCTACCGCGTCCCGGATTCAGCGCGCGGTAAACGTGTCCGCTGCAAGAAGTGCGGCCAGGCGTTCACCGTTCCCACGGCGAAACCCGCCGCCCCCGACGCCCTGGACAACTTGAGCGCCCTGGCCGACGGTGCCGCGATCGAAACCGGGCGGCCCGCCACGCCGCGAGCGTCCGGCTCGCCGCCCGACTACGCAGCCGCCCTCGGCGGCGGGACATCAGCAGATGCCATCCAGCCGCCCCCATCGCCGGAAGGGTACGTCTCGGCGGCCGAAAGGGCCAAGCTCTATTTTGCCTCCATTGGCCGCAATTGCCTGTTCAACCTCAAATTCGGCAACCTAGCCACTTTTCTGGTGGTTTGGGTGATTATGTGCATCCAGCCGTTTCTGGCTTTTGGCTGCCTCTTGGGCGTCATCGGAATGATAATCATTCAGTTCTGGTTCATGGCGTTCTGCATGAACGCCGTGCTTGACGGGGCGGCCGGCGAGAATGATCTGACGCAGCCCAACATTACCGGGGGATGGCTCGACGAGGTCGTCGTACCGGGCTTTAAGTTCCTCTTGACCCTGGTGATCGTCCGGCTTCCCGCGGTGATCTACCTTTTCATCACGGCGCTGCCCGGCGGAATAGCACTGGATGAACTGGCCGAAGTATCTAAGAGCGTCTTCATGGACCCGTTTGAGGCGCTTGGCGAGGAGAGCTCTGCGGGGGAGATCACCGTTCTGGCCGGGCTTTATCTGGGCGGGGCATTCTTCTGGCCGATGGTCATGCTCATCGTCGCGGTCGGAGGCATCGGCGGCCTAGTGCGCATCGACCTGATTCTGAAGACGATTGTCAAATCGTTCCCCGCGTACCTCTGTACCGTGGTGTTGGTCTACATCAGCCTGCTGTTGCCGCTAGTGTACCTGGCTGCCGGCGTGGCTGCCGTAGGCTCCTCGCTCTCCGGACTCCTGCTGCTGGGTTTCCTGCTGATCGGGGTGGAGACCTATGCGACGATCCTCGCGATGCGTGTGATCGGCCTGTACTACCACCACTTCAAGCACCGCTTCGCCTGGTCGTGGGGGTAGTACGCCCATGCCCAGTGGGGCCGGCGCGAACGTTGATCTGCCGTAAGACGTCGGTGTAGCTTCTTTCGAGGTAGCTGCGTTTCAGGTGCAGGCCGATGTGGTCCCAGGGCAGCAGCTCGGCGAAGCTGCGCTCGCGGTGGGCGTAGAAGTCCGGATCGATGCCGGTCGCCTGGTAAGCTTTGAGCCAGATGCGGTTATCGAAGGTCTCGTCCCAGGCGTCGAAGCGGGCCCCACGCCGCCAGGCTTCGTAGATGACCGGGCCGAGCCGCCGATCGCCACGGGCGAAGACCGCTTCGAGCACCGAACGCTCCGGCTTGTGGAATTGCAGATGCACCGCCGACCGCTTGCGCCGGGCCGCCCCCACCAGCTCGCGCTGCACCTCGTGGAAGTACTCGACCCGTGGCTGGGCCATCCACTGCAAGGGCGTGAACGGCTTGGGTACCAGCCAGCCGACCGCAGCGGTGACCCGGGCGGCGCCTTTGCCCAGCTTGCGGCGCTCGGCACTGACCGCCCGGCTGAGTTCCCAGATCCCGCGGATGTCCTGCTCGCGTTCGCCGGGGTAGCCGGCCATGAAGTAGAGCTTGACGCGCTTCCAGCCGGCCTCGTACGCCGCCCGCACGCCGTCCAGCAGGTTGCCGTCGCTGACCTTCTTGCGGATGGCGGCGCGCATGTCGTCGCTGGCGGCCTCGACCGCGATGGTCAGGCCGCCCTTGCGGACCGAGTTGGCCATCCACGGGATGTTCTGGAGCATTCTGTCCACACGCAGCGACGGCAGGCTGATGTTGACCTTCCGCGGAGCGAACCGCTCGTTCACGCGTTCGGCCAGTTCACGTAGCTGCGGATAATCCCCCGTTGAGAGCGACAGCAGACTGATCTCGTCGTGCCCCGTCGCCCAGTAAGCGTGTTCGGCGATCTCCAGGATGCGCTCGACGCTGCGCAGCCGCAACGGCCGCTTCGTGTACCCGGCGTGGCAAAACCGACAAAGCTGCGGGCAGCCACGCATGATCTCGATGCTGATCCGATCGTGCACCGCCTCGACCCACGGCACCAGCGGCCGCGTCGGAAACGGCGCGCTCTCGAAGTCCGGCGTCTGGCAGCGCTCGATCCGCGTTGGCAGGCCCTCGATTGTCGGCGTGAACCCGGCGAGCGTGCCGTCCGCGTGATAGCTCGCTGCGTACAGGTTGGGGGCGTAGATCCAGGGAAAGCGGCGGGCCATGAGCGGGATCATCGCGCGTCGCCCCACGCCGTCCCGTTTGTACTCGCGGTAGGCCGCCAGGATATCCGCCATGGCGTGCTCGCCGTCGCCGATGACAACCAGGTCGAGGAACTCGGCCATCGGCTCGGGGTTGTCGGCCTGCGGTCCGCCGACGATGACCAGTGGGTGCTCGTCGGTGCGCTCGGCGGCGCGCAGCGGGATGCCGGCCAGATCGAGCAGGTTCAGTACGCTGGTGAAACACAGCTCGTATTGCAGCGAGATCGCCAGAATGTCGGCGTTCGCCACCGGCTGCCGCGTGTCCCACGTGAAAAGCGGGATCTTCCGCTCCCGCATGACCTGCTCGGCATCGATCCACGGGCAATACGTGCGCTCCGCGCAAACGCCCGGCGTGTGATTGCACAACCAGTAGAGAATCTGGCAGCCGAGGTGCGACATGCCGACCGGGTAAGCGTCGGGGAAGGCGATCACGACGCGGACGTCCGCCCGTTCCCAGTCGCCGGGCCGAACGAGCTGATTGACCTCGCCGCCGAGGTACTGCGCCGGCCGACGTACGCGCGGCAACAGCTCGTTGCTGACGCGTTCACCTAGCGAACGGTTGGCAGACGGGACCATGGTTCTCATCCGTGGGCGTTCGTTTGACCCGGCCCGTGCCCTGCTTGGCATTATAGCCGGCCGGTGAGGGGCTTCGGACGGGCGTGGCGTGCGGGGGTTTGCCTGCCGGTCGAAACCATGTTCTCTCTGGAGAGCTACGTCGACTTGTCCAGTTCGAAGGCCTGATGGACGGCCTTGAGGGCCCGCTCCCCGTCGTCCCGCCGCACGAGCACGCTGATGGCGATCTCGCTGGTGGAGACGTTTTCGATATTGATGTTCTGGTCGGCCAGGGCTTTGAACATCTTTGCCGCCACACCACTGTGCGCGCGCATGCCGAGCCCCACGATGCTCAGCCGCGACAGTTGGAAGTCGAACTCGACCGCCACGTTGGTGAAACGCTGCGCGAGCGACTCCGCCACCGCCTGGGCCGCGCCCACATCCTCGCCGTCCACGGTGAACGACACGCTGACCGTCTGCCCCTGGTGGGTGACGTTCTGGATGATGTCATCGACCATGACGCGCCGACCGGCGATCTGACCGAAGATTTCGGCCGCGATCCCCGGTCGGTTGGGCAGGCCGATGAAGGTGATGCGGCCGACATCGGGCTTGAGCGTCGCCCCGCTGACGGCCGTCTCTTCCATGCCGGGTACTTCGTTCATGATGAGCGTCCCTGCGGTGTCGGTGAAACTGCTGCGCACGTGAATCTTCACTTCGTACTTCTTGCCGATCTCGATCGAACGTGGGTGCATCACCTGCGCGCCCAGACCGGTCAGCTCGAGCATCTCCTCGTAGCTGATCGCTTCAATACGCCGGGCTGTGGGAACCCGCTGCGGATCGGCCGTGTAAACGCCGTCCACGTCGGTGTAAATCTCGCACATCTCGGCTCGCAGGGCGGCCGCCAGGGCGACCGCGGTCGTGTCGCTCCCGCCGCGGCCGAGCGTGGTGATGTTGAGATTGTCATCAACGCCCTGAAAGCCGGCCACAATCACAATCTTACCGCGGTCGAGCATCTTGTGGATGCGGGCGGTATCGATCGAGCGGATGCGGGCTTCGGTGTGTACGCCGTCCGTCAGCAGCCCGATCTGGGCACCGGTCACGCTGACGGCCTCATAGCCGGCTTCGTGAATCGCCATCGCCATCAGGGCGATGCTGACCTGCTCGCCCGCAGAGACGAGCACGTCCAGCTCGCGTTTGGCGGGCCGGCGGCTGACCTGGCCGGCCAGCTTGACCAGCCGGTCGGTGGTGTCGCCCATTGCCGAGACCACCAGCACGACCTGCTTGCCAGCCAGCTTGGCTCGTACCGCTCGCCGCGCCGCCAGATGGACGCGATGCGCGTCCGCAACGCTGGTCCCGCCGAACTTTTGCACCATGATGGGCATGCGGCAGCTCCACCAACGTAGCGACCGGGGCTCGCTGGCGCGGGAATCCTGCTGGTGCGAGAATCCTCTCTCGCACCCGGCCCCGCGCCCCCGCCGGCCGATTCTTATGGCGAGCATAGCCGACCCCCCTCAACGCGCGAAGCGCAAGAGTGACGCCGCGGATGTTTCCACCGGCGGCGTCACGGTTGCTAACTTGTTCGGTCGGCGACTGTCCGCTCGGTACGGCTAGGTGCCGCAGCCCCAATCGCCCAACAGGACGCCCAGGTCGCCGTGGCCAACTTGGCCGTCGCCATCGAGGTCGGCATTCGGGTTCCAATTGGGGTCACCCGGTTGGGAACTCCAGGCACTCAACAGCGCACCCAGGTCGGCATGGTCGGTGTCACCGTCGCCATCGACGTCACCGACGCACCCGCCGGCCGGCGTCCCCTCCAGCGTGAAGGCCATATCGCGCGCTTGGCCGTACCGCTCAGAACCCGGGATTGGACACGGGCCGTAGCCGTGCATGCCGCCGGGGTTGTAGTAATAGGCCTCGCTGCCGCTCACCGGCGTGGTTGAATACCACTTCCAAAGCGCGTGGTCGCCGAAATCGCGCACCACGTACGCGCGTAGCCAGTAGCTCCCCGCAGGCAGGAGCTCACCGTCGAAGTCGATTGTGAGCGTTGCCGTGTCGTCGTCTTCCGTACCGTGGCCCGACATTACCAACTGACCGGTGGTGCCGCAATTGGGGTCTTCGGGAAGGTCGGTCCAGATTTCGCCCACGACGTCGATGTTGCCAAAGGGGTCGCCGGCGTCCGTTCCCGGAGCGGTCAGCGTCTCTACCAGCCAGTCCTGCGCGGTCGTGAAGTCGTCCAATTGGTACAAGGAGAAATCCGGGTAGTCCCAGATATCCTGCGAAGCTCGCGCCTCGGACGACCCGTCGTAGGGTTGCTCCACGATCACGTCCGCGACCGTCGCGGCGGCTGCGAACATAGCCAACAGCATCATGGTAAGTGGCTTCTTCATCATATCCCTCTCAGTTCTCTGGGCTCGCCCTGGAGCACGCCATACGGACCCGGCCTTGCGCTCCGCTGACGTTCAACGGGTCACCCGCATTCTACAGAATGGCGCGCTTGGCAAAGGGTACTTTTCGCCCGGGCCCTCTCTACGAACAGTTTACTCTGCCCGGGGCTGCCAGGTCAACGGCCAAGGCATCCCCAGTCAGCCAGCAGGATGCCCAGGTCGGCTTGGTCGGTGTCGTCGTCGCCGTCGAGGTCACCAGCGCAGCCGTTCACCGGGTCGTCGCAGCCCCAGTCGCCCAGCAGGATGCCCAGGTCGGACTGGTCGGTATCGTTGTCGCCGTCGAGGTCACCCACGCACACGACCGGGAACAGCCCGTCGATTAGCCAGATGTCGTCCGCCTCCACCCCCGAGCAGATTACGGCCACGCGGTTGCTCGGGTCGAAAACGGTCAGGTAGTTGGGCTGGTCATCGACGAGGAGTCTTGGCGAGACCTGGTCGCCGGTCGCGACCTCGAAGGTGTACACGTAATCACCGGGATAGACGACGGGGATCGCGACCATGCTGCCGTTGGCGGTGAACGCGACGGTGGCGTCGCCCTGCGGGGCGACGGTGCCGCCGAAGTCGGCGTTGGAAATCAGCGTCAGGTCGGTCGGGACACTTACGTCGATGAACGCCAGCCCGCGCGACCAGATGCAGGCCGCCGTATCGCCGTGGATGGCAACGTGGTCGGCGAAGGATTGGGTGCCGAAGGCGATCCCGTCCGGATCGAGCAGGCTCAGCGTAAGCACGTCGAACGAGTACAGGACGCGTTCGTTGGTTGAGACGAACCCGGTTCGCCCGTCGTCGGCGAAGACGATGTTGTCGTTGGAGCCGAACGTGTTGTGCCCCGGCAGCTCGATGACGCCCACCAAGGCCAGGTCGGCCGGGTCGCTGACGTCCGCGACCATGATCCGCCCGTTAGTCGTATCGACCATGGCGACCCGGTCGCCGGCGCGGGCGATGCGGTCCGGGTTACCCGGCAGTGCCAGGCCGTCGGGATCTTCCAGGCTGAGCGTGCTGACGTTGAACGAATAGAGCGTGTCGTTCGGAAAGCCGGCCACGTAGCCGATCACCCCGTCGTCGTCCACTTCGACGTTCTGGCCTTGGATGTTGGTTGTCGGCGGGAATGCAATGACGCCGACCTGGGTCAGATTGGTCGGATCAGAAATGTCGGCAACGAAGATCCCCTGGCTCGGGAACCAGCCAGGCATGGCCAGAAGGTTGTCAGCAAACAGGAATGGGTCGCTAGCGTTGCCCGGCAGGGGCAACCCGTCGGGATCGAGCAACTCGCCCGTGACGAGCGAAAACGACCAGAGCACGTCGTTGTCCACGCTCGCCACGTAGCCCACGTCACCGTCAATGAGGAACGTGGTGTTCTGATAGAACCCCGCCGGATCGGGGAACTCGACGATAGTGACGTCCTGGCCGCGTGCCGGTCCGGCCGTCAACCCGACCATCAGCGCGGCGCCTGTCAACGCTACCCAATATCCTGATGTTCTCATCTCGCACCTCCTGAAGGATTCCCACCAGGTTTGCCCGTCCGCTCCCGGCCCCGACTCCCCCGAACCCCGTCCGTCGCCGGCACCTAAGATGCATTATACCAGACGGCGGGGCTTCGCTCCATGAGATTCGCTATGGACAAACCGCGCCCCAGTTGGCCAGCAGGATGCCGAGATCGGCGTGGTCGGTCAGGCCGTCGCAGTTCAGATCACCCTCGGCGGAGTTGTGCCACGCCGCGAGCAAAATGCCCAAGTCAGAGTGACCCACGACGCGATCACAGTCGAGATCGCCAGGGCAAGGTTGCGGGCCGGTGTCGCCGAATTCGTAGGCGCCCATGTCCACAATTGGTGGGCAGCGGCAGCCAGCATCCGGCGTATCCGGATCGTCGAAGAAGCGTCCCTCCCCGTCGAGGTCCAGCGGTGTGATCTCACGTGTGTCGCCATCGTCGTCGAGGTCGGCCCAGTCACGAGGCAGGGCGCCGTTGCACCCGGCGTCAATGCAGGGTGAGCCGGGCAGCAGCCGCACGTCGTCGTCTTCCGTGCCGAAGACGTCGTCCGGCCCATCGGGATCGACGAAGAGCGGATCGTCGCCGATGTTGCCGATACCGCCCAGATCCCCGGTCCAGCCCTCGATGCAGCAGTAGTTCACGATCGGCGTGCCGAAGACCTGCGCCGATTCGCCCGTGCCCCCGTCGTCGGTATTGCCCCAGGCGATGCAGTTGCTGAGCCGGGTGTCGGGCGTGGCCCACACGCCGCCGCATTCAGAGGCTGTGTTCGCCGTGAACGTGCAGTTGACCAGCGTTGGCACTCCTTCCTGTACGTACGCGGCTCCGCCGGTCCCCGTGTCGCCTTCGGCCGCGTTGCCGATGAAGGCGCAGTTGGTCAGTGTCGCCGAGCCGAGGAAGAGGACCGCGCCGCCGGCGCTGGTCGGACCCACCATGTTGTTCGTTCGGTTGCCGATGAACGTGCAGTTGTAGACCTTCGTTTGGTCGCCGAAAGAGGCCGCCCCGCCGAGGGCCTCGGCTGTCTCCACCCCACTGGTGGAGGAGTTCTCAACGAACAGGCAATTGGCCACCGTAACATCGCCCTTGACAGAAAGGCCCGCCGAGGACGCGTAATTGAACTCGTCGTAGGACCGGTTGGCGTAAGTCCAGTTGTCTCGAAAAGTGCAGTTCTCTATGGTCCCGTGGCTCCCCCGGACGACCATGCCTGCCCCCCAGGGTATGACATGGTCGCTGCACCAATTCCCGGTAAACTCGCAATTGTTGACAAGCAGTTCGGGACTGCTGCTGACGAAAACGCCGGCGCCCGCATTATGGGCCATGTTGCTCGTCAGGTTGCAGTCCTTAAGCACTACTCTGTTGCAGTACAGGGTTGTGATCGCCCCGCCACCGGCCCCGATCCGGTTGGCACTCAGTGTGCACCCCTCGAACCACACGAGATCAGCGTACAGCACGGATACTCCACCGCCGAACAAGCTTGACTCGTTTTCGCGGATCGCGCACTCCAAAAAGACGGCACTACCGCCCTCAATGAATGCGCCACCACCTTGCAGATTATGCGCTCTGTTAGCGACGATTGTGCAGCTCACGAGCCTGATACTGACTTCGTAGCAGTGTAGCCCGCCGCCACGTCTATCGTCCGAGACGTCTCCGGTCGCGCTGCCCCCGGTAATGGTGCAGCCGTCGAGCACCACCGCCTGGTCAGTCTCCGACGCCCTGAGGACGTGATAACTGTTCTCGTCGTAGTTTTCGAAGTCGGGGCCGTCGTCGCCGGCCAAGTCGCCGCTGAGGATGGTTTCGTAAAGCTCGATGTCGCGTTCGTCGGGGTCGGCGCAGTTCGGGTCCAAGCCGCAATAGGCACCCCGGAGGGCGAGGCCGCTGATGAGCTGAAACGTCGCTTCGCGGTCGCCGGGCGTGACGTTGCCGGCCTCGTCCTGGTCCGGCTTGTAGGTGCCTTGGGCAACGCGGATTTCGGTGATGCTCGGGTCGTCGGCAGCCGCGGATAGCGCGTCCTGAAGATACTTGAACGGCGTGTCCCAGCTCAGCCCGTCACCACCCAGCGGGGCATCGTCGTCCACGTAAAGAATCTCGGCCTCGACCGTGCCCGAGCAGATTGCAGCCACGAGCGTGGTCAAGAGAACCAACGGTCCTGAGCACCTCGGATAATGAAGGTTGCACATTGTCTTGCTCCTTTTGGATGTGTTGTTCGATTTTACCAGAACTGGGGGAGCTACTCCAGCAAATAATGCCGCTCGCGCGGATCGGTCCCCCAGCCTTGAAAGGCTGGGGCACCCGCACCCACAAGCTGGGGCACCCGCGCTTGGCGCCTGCGGCGCGGTGGCCGATGATGCAACCCCCATGGAACGTCCATACGACGAGGTAATTCGAGAGTTGACGTGCATCGGCGACCGGCAGCAACGCATGCAGGCGGTGGTTGACACGCTGTGGGAGGCGCTGAAGGACACCGGCGTTTCGTGGGTCGGGTTCTACGTCCATGAGGGCCGGGACGACCTGGTGCTCGCGCCGCACCGGGACAAACCGGCCTGTTCGCCGATCGGGCTACACGGGGCGTGCGGCCGGGCGTTTCGGGAGCGGCGGCCGCTGGTGGTGCGTGACGTCGCGGCACTCGGGGAGAACTACATCGCCTGCGACCCCCATGACCGCTCGGAACTCGTCATCCCGCTGTTCGAAGCCGACGGACGCTGCTGGGGCGTGCTCGACCTGGACAGCTTTGAAGCCGGCGCTTTCGGGATCGAAGACGTGGAGGGGCAACTGGGGGCTCTCCAGGCGGCGGGGCTGACGGCGGAAGATGTTCCAGCGGGCGATGCGATCGTCCTGTAATCCGGCCTGCGTCATGAGGAATTCGGCGGGGGATCGGACGGAGGCTCCGGCGGGTGCTCGTCGTCTTGGGGGAGTTGGTCGGCGGACGGCTTCGGCGGGCCCGCGCGGTAGACAACCAGCGTGCGGGCGAAGATGTCGCCCAGACGCTGCCGATTCCGCGACAGCAGCACCAACAACCCCAGGATCCAGAACTGCGGCACGAGCTCGAGCAAGCGCAGTACGTTGCGGACCAGGATCTGCCAGAAGGCGGGACGTGTGCCCGTCTCGGCCACCAGGCGTGTGCCGGTGAGGACTTTGCCGACGGTACGGCCGGTGAGCAGCTCCATCACCAGCATGTAGAGGGTATGCAGCGTGCAGCTTGCCGCCCACCACATGAGGATTTCTGCCGGCGGGTGTCCGGACTCGGAACTGGTACCGATTCCCCAGGCGGCCAGCTCCCGCAGCCCATCGAGCCACTGGATGCCCGACATGAGCGCTCCGGCCCACGCGAAGGGGACGAAATCAACCAGCCACCCGCCGAGCCGTCGCACGTGGAACACCAGCACATAGCCCGGGGGCAGCGGGACGATATTGGCCAGGCTGCGACGGCGGAAGACGAATAGCCCGGTCAACACCACGACCATGACCACCAGTGTCGCGACCTGGAATGAGACTTGGCTCCGCTGGGCGGCAGCCGGCCGGGTGAGTTCCTCTTCGGCGCGGACGGTCGGCTCGATCGACTCGGCCCCGATCCGCGCGAAGCGCAGGTAGGCCACGGCTGCCGCGTCCGTCCCCAGCACGCCCAGGTGCTGGTTGAAGCCGAACGCGTCGGCATAGCGGGTGAGGGCGACGCCTTCCAGCAGCGGCGAGAAGCGCAGCTCGGCCGGTCGCGGTTCGGGTGCTTCTTCGCCGACCCAGTCGCCGAGCAGGCGGTAGGCCGAGATCGTCTCGCCGCCGGGCGTCTGCTCGGTCCCGGTGACGAGTGTAGGCACGCCGTCGAGTAGAGGTATCCAGAACGCCGTCAGGTTCGCCACGCCGATCGGCTTGCCCACGGACCACCGTCCGGTCTCAAGGTCAAGGCGGGCGCGGTCAACCTGATTCGCCTGGTCCGCCACCCACAGCAGCAGCAGCTTCCCGTAGGCTGGGCAGAGTCGCGGCCGCAGGCGCGGCGAAGCGTGGGGTCCAACGGAATCGGGGCAGGGTGTCAGCGGGAGCCAATCATCCCCATCATACTTGACGACGCTAAGGGGCGCGTCGCCGGCATCGAAGGCCGGGGCCGTGGCGGGTTCGGTGGTTGGGACGCCGGGGGCGGACAATGCCGTCGCCATCGAAGAGGGAACTAGCGCGTAGAGAATTCCACGCGCCCCGACCATGTCCACCGGGATTGCCCGGCCCGGCAAGTCCGATTGACGGTGCCCCTTCTCATCGTAGCGGTAGAACGAGCGGTGCTGATCTTGCTCGAAGAAGACGAAGGCGCTCTTGCCCACGGCGGTCATCGAGACAACGCGGCCGTTGGCCGTATGGCCGCGATCGAACGGCGTCGTCGCGGTGCGGCGAACGAGCGCTGATTGCCCGCCGCGCAACCCGGCCAGCCACAGCGCCTCCTCGCTGGCCGCGACAGCAAACTCCCACTGCCCGCCACCCTCGGAGGCGGAGGGCGGCTGGGCGACGCCGTCAGCCGGCCAAAGGCACAGCAGCACGAGCAGCGGCGCTACCCTGCCGGGCAGGTGACGCGGGATTCCGTCGCTGGGGCCAAAGCCAATCACGGTCAGGGTGTTCTTTCCTGCGTGGGCGCTGAGAGCTCAGCCGAGGGCGGAGCGCCGATCTGCTCGACCTCGCCGTCCCACTGCTCTGGAAACTCGCAGAAGGGCGTGTCTTTCGTCCGGTAGCGCACACGGTCAAGGTCCAGCCGCATCTCGGTCTCATCCAGGGGCCAGTGAACCACCCAGCGCCGGGCCGTATGTGGACCGGTTTCTCCGCTGCTCTCCAGCGGGCGATACTTCTCCAGCGTGGCGTGCATCAGAACCCGGCCGTCAGGCAGGCGGTCGATGATCTCGATCGGCTGGTAGGGTGGCCGCCGGTCGAGCACGATCTCCCGGGCCACGTACGGCCAGCCGTCCATGTCGAAGCGCTGGAAAAGCAGGCGATACGGGTTTTCATCAATCAGCAGCGCCGGAAGTCCGCCGGGCACGCGCTCCGCCAGCGGCCGCATCATCAGCGCGTCCAGCAGCAAGCCGGGCGGGATCGGCAAGCCCCCGCCTGAGCCCGCTTCAACCTCGTCCCAGTATCCCCACCAGAGCTTCCTGAGCTCCGGCGTGTCCACCCAGATCCAATAGCGTTCGTCATTGGAACCGATTCGGGCGACGCTTCCGCCCAGCGAGTGCTTGATGTCGAAGTAGAGGCAGCGCGGCGGCTCAAAGATGAGCGTGGCAGGATGACCGATGAAGCGGTGGTCATGCCCCTCCGCGTTGCGGAAACGGAATGAGACCCGCGCCGGCCCGCCGTATAACGCCCGGTCCACCTTCTCCAGGTTGCTGTTCACATGATTGAGCGCCTGGCGCGCGTCGGACAGTTGGAGGCGATCGGGCGGAGGGCAGCCGCCCATCAGGTTGATCAGCAGCAGGCCCGCGCCGGTCCCGAGGACGCGTCGCCGCGAAGCGGTGGGGTCAGGCATCGGCGTTCTCCGGGTCGAGGTCGCTCGCCACGAGCTTCGGCTCGCCGTCGGCTGCCGCCGGGTCCAGCTCATCCGGCCGGCCGGCCAGCACTTGCTCCAGTTGCGTGCTGAGCCGCTCGATCTGGTCTTCATCCAGGGCGGGGCGCGGGACGCGGTGCGTCTCATCCGTGCGCGGCACCGAAAACTGCCAGATCTCTTGCCCGCCGGCCGGTTCCGAGCGCTCAAACTTCAACATCTTCTTCCGCCACAGCAGCAACGCGAGCACGAAGCGCAGGCGAATCTTCTCCGGCTCCTCGTCGTCTTCGAGCCGTTGAAACAGCGCGTAGATGGCCGCGCGGTCGAACGGTTGGGTTTTCCTGGTCGGCGGAGCGGGGCGCTGGGTCTTCCAGAAGCCGAGCGGCTCGGGTTGGTCCGGCGGCTGACACTCCAGGCAGTAGTCCCGGCGCTCATAGCCGGCGCGGGATTCATATAGGAACGCCTGAAGCGGCTGGCCGACCTCGAACGCCCGCTCGCAGTTCGCACACGCGTCGTTTCGTCGCGGCATTTGCCAATCCGTGGCCACAGCCGGATTCTCCCTGGTGTTGCAGATCGGCCCGATTATAGCGCGGCGGCGCCGGACCGCGAGCCCGATGGCCGGTGGTCGGGTCGCTTTCTTTCCGGTATGCTCCGACCGCGGTCTGAGGAGGTAGAGGCCTGCCGGCGGCCGCAATCGCATAACGGTTTGCATCCCGGCGTCGCTGGCGCTCAGCGTAGGTGAATCTGCTCAAGGGAGGATTCGCTCGTGGCCAGCCCACCAGTCGAGGCATCCGGTTTTGAGGCTCCGCGGCCGAAGCGGCCCGGCGAACTGTTTGGCCATCCGACCTGCCTGTTCACGCTCTTCTTCGCCGAAATGTGGGAGCGCTTCAGCTTCTACGGCATGAAGGCCCTGCTGATTCTCTACATGGTGAACTACCTATTCTGGCGCCAGGACGAGGCCTCGCACGTGATGGCCCTCTATGCCGGCCTTGTTTATGCCACGCCAGTGCTGGGTGGAATCGTGGCCGACAAGGTCACGGGGGCCCGCTGGGCCGTTGTCATCGGCGGTGTGATCATCGCAACGGGACACTTCTTGCTGGCCTTCGAGCCGATGCCGTTCTTCTATGCCGGCCTGGTGTGTCTGATCATCGGTACCGGATTCCTCAAGCCGAACATTTCGACACAGGTCGGTGCACTGTATCGCACGGACGATGAACGGCGTGACAGTGCGTTCACGATCTTCTACATGGGCATCAACCTCGGCGCGTTCATCGGCCCGCTGGTCTGTGGCTGGCTGCGCTTCGCCTACAGCTACCACTACGGGTTCGCGGCCGCGGGTGTGGGGATGGTGCTGGGGCTCATCGTTTACATCGCCGGCATGAGCAGGGTCGTCCGCCGGGAGAAGATGATCTTGGCGGAAGAGGCGGCGGCAAAGACCGGAGGGGCCTCCGGCCAGCCCGACGCTGGAAACGTCACCTGCCCGAACCCCGATTGCGCCGAGAAGAACCCTGCCGGTGCGGAGTTCTGCAAGCGCTGCGGCCTGCGCCTGACGGCTGGCCCCACGGCAGAAGAGGGGGCCGCGGGCGCACCCAGCGCGTCGCGCATCTATCTCGACCGCAGCATCGTGCTGGTTGTTATCTGCATCTTCGCCATCCTGTTCTGGGTCGGCTTCGAGCAGGCGGCCAACGTCATGAACCTGTGGGCCGACAAGCATACGAACCTGCACGTGTTCCGCGGCACGGCCCCGATGGTCGAGGTGGCGGACGTGCAGCTCACGGCGGAGGCAGCCGACGCCGCCACCACCAGCGGCGGCGGTATCCGCAACTGGCAAATGACGGCCGAGCAGTCCCAGTCGATCAACCCCCTCTTCATCATCATCTTCGCGGGTGTCTTCGCCTTCCTTTGGGAGTTTCTCGACCGGCGCGGCAAGCAACCCTCGACGCCCATGAAGATGGCCTTTGGGGTCTTTTTCCTGTCGTGCGCGTACGGCATCATGCTGATGGCGGCCCAGGCCGAGAACCAGCCTACGACCGTCCAACTGGCCCAGCTCCCAACCGGCTTGCAGGTTGACGACGAGAACGCTGTGTACCGCACCGTCGAGGAGGAAGACGGCACGACGCGAGAGGTCTATTACGGCGCCACACGGCTCCGTTGGGATAACGGTACGCTGCACATGAACGGCGTGCTGACCGACCTGGACTGGATGCGGGCCCTGGGAGCGACCTGTGCCCCCGAATACGAGGAGACCATCAAGCGGCTCGCGAAAGCGGCGGAGGAAAGGGCCGAGGAAGTTCGCCAGGCGAAGCAGGCCGGGGAGATCAATCGCGAGGCGGTGTGGGAGGTATCGGTTGCGGTGTCAGCGGAGGCGGGCGACCCCGTACCGGTGGCCGCCTGGCCCGAGCATGATAAGGACAGGAAGAGCGCGCCGATCATCCCCATCCGCTGGGCCCTGGAAGACCTGACGCAGGTTGGCGCGGAGGCACTGCAAACCGAGCAGCTACTGAATGCCTTGGTTGGTGTCATTACCGACCCGGACTTTCGAGACTGTCTGGCGGACGTCGCGCGCAGCTCGGCCGTACCGGCTTACGGCTGGGATCCCGACACAGGGGAACGCGAGGCGCACGAGCCGATCACAAAAGCAGACCTAGCGCAGTTGCTCATAGCTGGGGCGGATCCGGAGTTCCGTGCCACGCTGAGCGAGTGGTACCGCGAGTCGTCGGCGCCAATCGTTCGCTGGCAGGCGGAGACGAGAACGTTGTCGGTGACAGACACGCTGTCCGACAAGGACCAGGCGCAGCTTCTAGCCGGCGGCGCCGATCCCGAGTTCCGCGCGGCGTTGACCGCGATCTATCAGCAGTCCTCGGTCGTCAAGATCTCGATCCTGTGGTTGCTGGCGTTCTATCTGGTGCTGACGATCGGCGAGTTGTGCCTCTCGCCCGTCGGGCTGTCGCTGGTGACGAAGGCGGCTCCGCCGAAGTACGTTGGCCTGTTCATGGGGTTCTGGTTCCTCACGACCGGGGCCGTGTCGAACTACCTGGCGCACTCGGTCGGCGGCTACTGGGGCAGCATGACCCCCGGGCACTACTTCATGATCTTCGGCGTACTGGGAGTGATCGCGACCGTGATCATGCTGCTGCTGATCCGCGTGCTCAAGCCGATGCTGCACGGGGTGCATTAGGGGCCTGCTGGTCGGGATGAATCGGCCCAGCGTGCGTGGTGCCGCACGGCCGGGCGAGCTTGACGATATACTGCGTGGACGCTAGTTTTCGCGGTCCGCGTGCCCCTTTCGGAAAGAGGATTGTGCCGTACGACAGCATTGTTTGTGTCAAACAGGTGCCCGACACGGCTAACGTGACCGGTGAGGCCATGAAGGCCGACGGGACCGTCAACCGCGCGGCGTTGCCAGCGATCTTCAACCCCGAAGATGTGCACGCGCTGGAGGCGGCCCTGCAACTGCGCGATGAGCACGGGGGTATGGTGACGGTCATCACCATGGGGCCGCCACGGGCGGCCGACGTGCTGCGCGACTGCCTCTATCGCGGGGCGGACCGCGTCATCCTGATTACGGATCGACGGGCGGCCGCCAGCGACACGCTCGCCACCAGCTACATCCTGAGCCAGACCATTCGCGCGATCGGGCGGTACGACTTCGTGTTCTGCGGGCGACAGGCCATCGACGGCGACACCGCCCAGGTGGGGCCGCAGTGTGCCGAGAAGCTCGGCATCACGCAGGTTACCTATATGGAACGGATCGCGGATCTGACCGACCGCACGGTGCGCATCCGCCGCAATGTGGGTAACGGCTGGGAGGTCGTTGAGGCCCGGCTGCCCGTGCTGCTGACGGTGCTGGGGGCGGCCAACGAACCGCGGTCGGCGGCGGCCAAACGCGTGATGCGGTTCAAGCGCGCCCGCGCGCGGGCGGAGTTGGTGGGCGAGGTGGCTGACCAGTTGCCTTCGGTAGCCGAGGAGGAACAAGAAACCGAGGTCGAACGCCGCGCGGAGACCCTGCGCACGCGCGGGCTGTTGATGGAGCAGTGGGACCTGGACGACATCGAAGCCGACCTGGCCCGGTGCGGGCTGTCCGGCTCCCCGACCAAGGTGCATCGCGTGCAGTCGATCGTGTTGACGAAAGAGGGGTATACGGAGGTCCCGCCGACCGAGGCCGGCGTCCGCCGGATGATCCACGAACTGGTGGTCGACCACACGTTCGGCTAGCGGTCGCCGGGAACAACCATGATCGAACCGAATCGACAGGGAGAAGTCTGGGTCTTCGCCGAGCAGGAAGACGGCACGCTCAACGACGTGTCGCTGGAGCTGTGCGGGCGGGCACGCCAACTGGCCGACCGGCTCGGCGTGCGCACCGCGGCCGTGCTGCCGGGCGCGAGCGTGGGCGAGCTGTCCGGCCGGCTGATCGCCCACGGGGCCGACCGGGTATACCTGGTCGAGGACCGGAAGCTGGAACGCTACCAGACTCAGCCGTACGCGCGGGTGTTGCGCGCTTTGGTCGAGAAGCATCGGCCGCAGATCGTGCTGTACGGAGCGACGGCTTTGGGGCGTGATCTGGCACCACGCGTGGCGTCAGCCCTGCGGGCCGGTCTGACGGCCGACTGCACCGACCTAGAGATCGCCGACGTAGCCGAGCCGGACGTGCGCACCAAGCGGGTGCACAAGAATCTGCTGCTTCAGATTCGGCCGGCGTTCGGCGGCAACATCATCGCCACGATCGTCAACTACAACTGGTGGCCGCAGATGGCCACGATCCGCGAGGGGGTCATGCCGTTGGGGCAGCCGGATCCCGCACGGACCGGCGAGGTGGTTGAAGAGCAGGTCGAGATCGACGAGCTGGAGTTAGCCCTGCGGCTGATCGAGCGGCACCGCGAGCCGCGGAAGGTCAACCTCAAGCGGGCGCGGGCTATCGTCGCCGGGGGTGGCGGCGTCGGCAGCAAGGCCAACTTCAGGGTCATATACGAGTTGGCCGGGGCGCTCGGAGCGGCGGTGGGCGCTTCGCGGGCCGCAGTGGACAGCGGATGGATCGACAAGGAGCATCAGGTCGGGCAGACCGGCACGACCGTCCGGCCGGCACTGTACATCGCCTGCGGGATCAGCGGGGCGGTTCAGCACCGCGCCGGCATGGAGGAATCGGCCAAGATCATCGCCATCAACAGCGACCCCGAGGCCCCGATTCTCTCCGTGGCCCACTACGGCATTGTGGGCGACCTCAATCAGGTGATCCCGATGATGATCAAGGCCGTCAAGGAACGGGCCTAGCTCGGCGCCGCGGCGGGCCGTGAGGCGCCGCTGCTGGCGGGAGGTTATCCGTGCCGAACTTCTTTTCGGATAACGAGGACATCCAGTTCCTGTTCGAGCATCTCGAGCTGGGCGAGATCGCGCGCGAACAGGAAGACGGGTTCGCCGACGCGAAGGACGGCAAGATCGACTACGCCCCGGTCGATGAGGCGGATGCCATCGACAACTATCGGCGGATTCTCGAGATCGTCGGGGGCATCGCCGGCGACACGATTGCCCCGCGGGCCGAGCAGGTTGATCGCGAGGGTCATAAGCTCAACGAAGACGGCACGGTCACGCTGCACCCGCTGGTGCGCGACAACATCCGCCGGCTCGCCCAGGCCGACCTGATGGGCTTCACCCTGCCGCGCGCGTACGGCGGGTTGAACTGCCCCAGCGTGGTCTATTCCATGGCAATCGAGATCGTCAGCCGGGCAGACGCCTCGCTCATGAACATCTTCGGCTTGCAGGGCATCGCCGAAACCATCTACGCCTTCTCCAACGACGAGATTAGAGCCGAGTACCTGCCGCGCTTCGCTCGCGGCGAGGTGACCGGGGCGATGGCGCTGACCGAGCCGGACGCCGGCAGCGACCTGCAAGCCGTGCGCCTGCGCGCGCTCCAGGACGAGGGCGGCCACTGGGTCCTGCGCGGCGTGAAGCGCTTCATCACCAACGGGTGCGGCAATGTCGTACTGACGCTGGCCCGCAGCGAGCCGGAGATCGCCGACGGGCGCGGGTTGAGTCTGTTCATCTCCGAGCGGAACGAGTGCCTCAAGGTGCGCCATCTGGAAAGCAAGCTGGGGATCCACGGCTCGCCCACGTGTGAGCTCGTGTACGACGACGTGCCGGCCAAGCTGATCGGCGAACGGCAACGCGGGCTGATCACCTACACCATG
>CAZNFA010000020.1:0-48626 GCA_964572345.1 uncultured Planctomycetales bacterium | reverse complement strand
GTGCCCGCGTGGGCATCGCGGCCCAGGCGCTGGGCATCGCCGAGGCGGCTTATCGGCTGGCGCGCAATTATGCCCACGCGCGTAAGCAGTTCGGCGGGCCGATCGAGCGGTTGCCGGCGGTGGCCGAGATGGTCACGGACATGAAGCTGGCGATTGAGGCGGCCCGAGCCCTGACCTACGAGACCAGCCGCATTTGCGACCTGGAAAACAACAACGTCCGCAAGCTCGAAACCGGACAGGTGACCGACCCGGCCGAGCTCAAGCACCGCAAGGGGCAGTCCCGGACGCTGAAACGGCTCAGCGGCATGCTCACCCCCATGAGCAAGTACCTCGCCTCGGAAATGTGCGTGCAGGTGGCGAATACCGCCTTGCAGGTGCTGGGCGGGTCGGGTTACATGACCGACTATCCGGCGGAGCGCTACCTGCGCGACGCGCGCATCACCACGATCTACGAAGGCACGAGCCAGTTGCAGATCGTGGCTGCCGTTCGGGGTGTTTGTTCGGGACCGTTCGAGCGCTACGTCACCGAGCTGGAGAAGACTGACTACGGCGACGAGCTGCTGGCCGAGCTGAAGCGCAAGCTCACCGAGGCCAAGAGCACGCTGTTGAAGGCGGTCGCCTACGTCAAGGAGCGCGGCAGCGACTATATGGACCTTTCGGGCCGGCGGCTGGTGGACTCGGCGGCGGCTATCATCATCGGGCACCTGCTGCTCAGCCAGGCAACCAAGAGCGAACGCAAGAAGCGCGTGGCCCGGCGGTTCATTGATCTGGAATTGCCCAAAATCCGCATGAATTGCGAGTTGGTCTGTTCCGGGGATGCCGCCCCCCTGGAAGAATACGACCTGTTGGCCGGGCCCGTCCCGGCCGCTGACTGAGGAACACCCGCCGACCGGTCGGCGGTTGCTGTGATAGGAAGGCCTCGCAACCGGCAGGCGTTGAGGCCTGTGGTTCGTCTGACGACGGCGGCGGACGGCATCGCCAGGGCGGTGTTCGGCCGACGCCGAAGGGAGTGGTTCAAATGGCCAAGTACAAGATCGAAATCGATCGCGAGACGTGCATCGGGGATCAGCTTTGCTGCAATGAGGCGGCCAACACGTTCGAAATGGACGACGAGGACATCGCCGTGGTGAAGGATCCCGAGGGCGATAGCCCGGAGGACATTCTGGCGGCCGCCCAGGGCTGCCCCACCGATGCCATCACTCTCCACGACGAGGAGACCGGCGAGAAGGTCTGGCCCGAGGAGTAGGGCGTCGCGAGCATCCCGCGTGGCGGGCAAAGCCGCGCTTTGCGCCTGAACACGTACGCAGAACCGACCCGCATCCCGCGGGTAGGTTCTGCGTTGCGCGCCGGGGTGACGCTGCGCGTGATTGCAGAACGAAGCGAGCGGCCTAGAATATGCCGTTCCGCTCGTGGCCGGCCTGTCGGGTGGGACTGTTCGGGTTGGGAGAGTTGTGCGCCTTGCCGACCCGGCGTGTGAGCAACGGTCGGATAGATAAGGGATTCACACGGCCCGTTCGATACGGAGTGGTCGTCGCCGGGCCGGAATCGAGAGGTAATGGAAACCCGCCGCCTGATAACCGCTCTCGTCGCCGGGTTCGTGATCTTCTTCGCGTACCGGGTGGTGTACGATTGGATGTACCCGCCGCCGCAGATCCCCCAGCCGACCTCCCAGCCGCAGGAACAAGCACCGGGTCCGCCCGGCACGAGTCAACCGGCCGGGCAGGCGCCTGCGATCGGGCCGCCGGCCGGCCAGACGCAGCCCACCACATTAGCCAGCGCCCCGGCTCGGCCCGGTGAGGGGCTGGCGTTCGTCGGCGGGCAGCGCTCGGAACCGCTCACGATCGGCACCGACCAGGATGACCTCAAGCTGCAACTCACTCCACGAGGTGCCGCGGTCACCAACATATGGCTCACCGAGCGCAAGAACGGCGAATACCGCTATCGCGTCGGGCCCCGCACCGATGAGCCCTACGAGCTGCTGACGCCCGTCGAAGAGAACGGCCGAACCTACAACTCTTATCTGACCCACAAGCTGTGGATCGAGGAGTTCGACAACCGCGATTGGTCGCTGCACGATCTGGTCTGGGAAGTCGCCGAGGCGCACGAGCGGAAGGCGACGTTCACGGCCACGCTGCGCTGGGCGGATCGGGATGAAGCCCTGTTGCGCGTGACCAAGACGTACGAGCTTCAGTCGGCCCCCAAGCTGCTGCACCTGACCCTGGCGATCGAGAATCTCAGCGGACAATCGCTAAGCGTGGCCATCGACCAAGACGGCCCGGTCGGGATTCACAAGGAGCAGATCCAGTACGACATGCGACGTCTGACGTACGCCCTGCGCGACGGCGAGGCGATTAGCGTCAAGGGCCTCTCGCGGGGCGACCTGGCCAAGCTACCGCCCGAGGAACCGAGGGATCTCTGGAAAGCGGCGGACGAGGAGAAGTTCCTGTGGGTGGTGCTGGGCAACAAGTTCTTCGGCGTCTTCACGCGTCCGCTGCCGATTACCGGCGACGTGGTCGAGTATCTCGAGCGAGCGGTGGGGCTGGTAGCGGTGCGCGACGCCACGACCGATCCGGGCGACATGCTGGCGCGCTTCAAGACCACGCATCTGCCGATCGGCGCGGGCGGGCAGAAAGCGTTCACTTTTGAGGTCTACGCCGGCCCGAAGGATTCGGAGGTGCTCGAGAAGACGAACCCCGCCTTTAAGGATCGCGCGCAACTGGGTTACAGCGTGGCCCAGAAGGCCGACCAACGCTGCTGCTGCACGTTTTACCCGCTGCCCGAGGTCATGAAATGGCTGTTGCACACGATCGTCTTCGTCGTGCGCAACTACGGCGTCGCCATCATCATCATGGTGCTGATCATCCGCACGCTGCTACACCCGTTGGCGGTTTATCAGCAGAAGTCGATGTTCCGCATGCAGGAAGCCCAGGCGCGGATCCAGCCGAAGATGCAGGCGCTGCGCGAACGCTACGCCAACGACAAGGCCCGCCTGAACCAGGAGATGATGAAGCTGTGGGGCGAGGAGAACGTCAACCCCATGGGCATGATGGTGGGCATGCTGCCGCTGCTGATCCAGATGCCGATCCTGGTCGCCCTCTGGACCTCGCTCAATACCGACATTCAGTTGCGCCACGCGCCCTTCGACGGGTGGTGGATCTACGATCTCTCCGCGCCGGACGCGCTGATCAAGTTCGGCGGCGCCGGCCTGACCATCCCTCTGCTGGGCTGGCTGCCGCTAATCGGGCGGATGTTCCAGAACATCCCCTCGCTCAACCTCCTGCCGATACTGATGGGCGTCAGCATGTGGCTGCAGCAGAAGTACATGCCCAAGCCCGCGCAGCAGGCCCGGCTGGAGGCCGCCCGCAAGCAGCAACAGCAGGCCCCCAAGAAGGGCAAGGCGGGAATGTCGCCGCAGGACCAGTTGCGCCAGCAGCAGATGATCGCCTACATGATGTCCATCATGTTCCCGCTGATGTTCTACTACATGCCCTCCGGGCTGAACCTGTACTGGATGTCCACCAACGTGTTCGGCATCTTCGAGTCGCTGGTCATCCGCAAGCAGTTGAAGAAGGAGAAGGAGCGCGACGGTCCGCAGGGCCCCGGGGCGGCCAAGAAAAAGGGGCGGACGGGTCTGCTCGCGCGTGTGCTCAAACGCATCGCCGAGCGGGCCGAGGACATCCAGCGCAAGGCCGACGAGCTGTCCGACCAGAAGAAGCACCGATGAGCCCACTCGACTTCGATCCGGCCGACGCCAACGCTTTGCGCTCATTGCGCGAGCTGGCCGAGCGGGCCGCCCGCGCCGGCGGAGCCGTCGCCCGGCAAAACTTCGGGAAGCCCGCGGCTGTGCGCCTGAAAGCGGACCGCAGCGAGGTCAGCGAGGTTGATGAAGCCGCCCAACGGGCCGTAATCGACTGCATCCGCGCGCAGCGCCCCGACGACGGGTTTCTCGCGGAGGAGACGCTCGTCGAGCCGAAGGGTCAGCGTTGGCCCCCGCCGGAGAACGAGCGCGTGTGCTGGGTCATCGACCCGCTGGACGGGACGCGGAACTATGTCCGCGGCATCCCGCTTTACACCTGTTCCGTGGGTGCCATGCTGCACGGGTTCCCGATCGCGGGCGCGATCTACCTGCCCCCCGATGAGCGGCTCTTCTCCGCCAGCCGGGCGGAAGGGTTCTTCGAGGACGGCCGGCCGATCACACGGCGAAGCCGCGCGCCGGCCCCCGGCAGGTCACCCAAACCGATCGTCGCCATCCCCAGCAGCTTCAGCGGAGACACGGAAAAAGCGCTCCTGAACGCTTGGCTCGGGCGGGTGGTCGTGCGCAACCTGGGGGTGGCGTCGCTGCACCTGGCGTTGGTAGCCGCCGGCCCGTTCGACGCCGCCCTCCTCTCCGACGCCCGGCTATGGGACATCGCAGCCGGCTGGGTGCTCATCGACGTCATCGGCGGCGTAATGACCACGCTCGCGGGCCAACCGATGTTCCCGCTGGACGTGGCGGAGTACCGGGGTGAGGCGCTTCCCGGCATGGCCGCCCGCGACGCCGAGATGCTCGCTCATCTGAAGGTTGATTGAGGGCTGGAAAGAGCCCCTCCGCGCGCCGGTCATCAGAACCCCGACGCGAAGCGACGAGCCCTGGCTCGTCGGCATTCACCCCCACTGCCGGCCCTCCGAGCTCCGACTGACGCGGCATCTGCTCGCCGACAGCGATTCCGGCCGCGACGTCTTGTTCACCGCCTGACTACGACACTCTCTCAGCGCCGACGGATCATTGCCAAGCCGCCAAGAGTCAACAGCGCCAACGGAACTGGCTCGGGTATGCCGGTCAACTGGAAGGCAGCGTCGTACGGGGTGTCAAACACCTCCGACGAGCCGCTCCAGTCCGGGTATCCGTAGTAGACCGACTTAAAGACGAGCATGTGCAGCAGGATGCTCTCGTGAACCCCCCCAGCCGGAATGCGGCGGGAAGTCGCCAATGCCTTGGATCGACATCCAGTATTTCTCGTCAGCGGCGAGGCTGACCGGGTCCGCCAGATCGACAGAGTAGTCGTAATACCCATCTTCAGGCAGCGCCGTCTGGTTGCATTGATCCTCCGGGAAACGGAAGGGGCCGACGGTGATGGCGCCCGGTTTGTCCCCGGTACCATCATCGACGTAGAAGGTGATTTCCCAGTCAAAGTCGCCATCGTGCGGGAAACTCCAGTAGCCGCCGATCCAATGCACGCCGGTGACAATCGTTAGCGGCGCTTGCAGGATGAAGTCATCGGCCACAATGGAGTCGAGATTGTAGGCCGTATCCCACTGTGACGACACCAGCCCCCAATAGTCCATCCCGTTGTCCCAGATCACCACCTCGGCCAGCCCCGGCACGGGCATCGCCAACACTGTCAAGAGCACAATCAGCTTTCTCATCTCCTTTCTCCTTCTCCAAACAGATTTGCGATTCGCTGCGCGAGGGTCCCGCGTCCTCTCTCAGAGAAAGATCGCTACAGGCCAAATCACGATCCGTGCAGTTGGGGCGTCCGCCAGCGCCGGAATCGGCGTTCCCAACGGGGCACTCGCACGGCCCACGCACGCGTCGACCGGACACGCAGGAGCGCTGCGCCTTTCCGCGGGGATCTCGACGATGGGCAGCGGGGCGCTCGTGGACAGAGCACAAGACCCCCGCACATGTTGCCCGCATTTTAGCAGGCCTGAACATTGCGACTCAAGCGGTTGGCGGCAGCGCGCCTGTGTCGGCAGCTAAGCGAGCACGCATGACGCCCCGCCGCAACCGGACGCGTTCACGACCACAATCCGCGATAGGCTTCCCGGCTGCTCGGACATACTCGTTCCTAGCGGGAGAGATCCCCAGACGGGGGAGCGGATCGGCCGGTGTCACAGTCGAGCGCGCCGGCCCGGCGCTCAAAGAAGCCCGGCGGGCAAAGCCCGCCGGGCTGCGATGGTCCCTTACTACAGTTCGGCAAGACCTAGCGACGACGGATCAGCGCCAGGCCTCCGAGAGCCAACAGCGTCAGCGTGGCCGGCTCGGGGATGCCCATGATGCGATAGCCGGCGCTGTAGCCGGGTTGCCACTCGGTTCCCTGGCCGAAACCCTGGAGCGGGTTGGCCTGCCAGCAGTCGGTGGCACCGATCTCCGAGGCGGAGACACCGGTCTGGCCGATACCGGTAAAGTCCATTCTGGGAATGACGGCCAGCCAATACTCCCCGGCTTCCAGGGGAATATTGACCTCGAACAGGACCTTGCCACGGTTCTGCGAGTCGCCGAAGGGGTCCAGGAGCTCGTCGGCCTGCAGGCCCTGCAGGCTGGCAACGTCACCGGTCAAGTTGCTTCCCGCCGCCTGCGGGCTGCTGTAGAACTCAACCCTATACGACTGGATGTTCACAAAGTCCGCGATCCCGCCCCAGAACCCAAGGACCGCTTCCACGCTGGTCAACGTGAAGTCGGTGTCCAGCATGAAGTCGTCCAGGATGCCGACGTCGTAAATGTCGTACGCCGCCTCAAAGTCCTGCGACGCTGCGACGGCCGCGGTGTTCTCCGTCGCGCTGGGATCGGGACCGATCTGGTCCAGCACGACCTCGTCGGCCAGCGCTGGCACCGCCAGCGCCGCGACTGCCATAAACACAAGCACTCTTCGCATTTTCCGTCTCCTCCATTGATAGAAGAATTGATAGCGGTTAGGCGCGGCAGCGCCGCGTTTTCCCCCACCGCCTAACTCCACCTCTCCGAGGCGACCAACTGGGTCGCCCACTATAGAACATACAACCACGCGCTAACGCTCACGAGGCCGCTCGTGCAAATCCCTTGGCGTGATCGCCTCTGAGCAACTCCTGTTCGAAGCTCAGCCCATGCGCGACGCTGGGCGGGCTGACTGCAAAGACAGGCATTGACGCTACCAGGGAGGTGTCAGGTCTCCCCTCCGCATCAACTCCTCCAGGTCGCAGTTTAACCCGTTTGCCGCGGTCATGTCAACTTTTTTTTCTTTGAGGCCCCGTGAAAAAGGGTCCCTTGGGGGACGGCCGCGCGAGACACCTGGAAGCCAGAGGCGCGCCGGGGGCCGGCAGATCGTAACGTACTGATGTTAAACGACTTAACCCCCACAAGCTGGCTCCGATGGCCTTCGTGGCGCCACCCCGACTGGCCCGGAGTCCGTCGGCGGCAGCTCGGCCCCGCCGCCACGCCTCAAGAGGCAGGTGCCGCCAGCGCAATCGATGAAGCCGCCCAACGGGCCGTGATCGACTGCATCCGCCGGCAGCGCCCCGACGACGGGTTTGTCGTGGAGCAGACGCTCGTCGAGCCGGTTGGCCAGCGCCGTTGAGCACCAACTGCAAGCTCTGGGACATCGCCGCGGGCTGGGTACTCATCGACGTCATCGGCGGCGTAATGACCACGCTCGCGGGCCAACCGATGTTCCCGCTGGACGTGGCGGAGTACCGGGGCGAGGCGCTTCCCGGCGTAGGCGCCCGCGACGCCGAGATGCTCGCTCGTCTGACCGCCGGTTGAGCAAGTTCCCGCCAGGTACGCGCATAGCGCTTCGGGGTGTTAATCTTCGCGGGTCGCCTTCCGCCGCCCGGCCCTTGCCACCAGTGTCGGCAGCGGTTTTCAAGGCATCCCACCAGGGCGTTCCACCCGCTCGGTGCGCAGCCGGCCTCAGGTGGGTCAGGTGCCCGGTCGCGACGGCATGCCGGCGCAAAAAGAAGGTCGTCCCTGCGGCTGTGGGGCAGGGACGACCGTTTCGATCTCGTAATTGCGCAGGCCAAGTCCGGGGACTATGACCTCCTGGTTCTGAGGCCTAACGCCGACGCAGAAGCGCCAGGCCGCCGAGTCCCAACAATAGCAGGCTGGCCGGCTCCGGCACGCCGTAGAGCTTGAAGTTCACGTCGTGCGCCACGCCGAAGACGGTGGTATTCGGCACCCAGTCCGGGTAGCCGAAGTGGGCGCTCCGGAAGTAGCCCTGCGACTGGCTGTTCGCGTTGCCCGGAGACGTCAGCTGGAAGCTCTGACCGACGTTGCCCGGCGAAAAGGGCCTGAGCAGGAGGAAGTAGTCGCCCGCCCGCAGGTCAAACTCCATGCCCTGAGCGGTGAGGTCGATCGTGTACCCATACCAGGGACGGTTGAACTGGACGCCGAGGTACTCGCGCGTGTTCGGGACGTTCCACAGCTCGACAATGGGAGCGCCCGGCCCGTTGGCCGTGTACTCGTAAATGATCATGTCGTCTGTTTCGTCCCAGGTGTAGGTGTTGTCATCGACGGTCTCCCAGTACGCGCCGGTAATGATCCAGTCCACATCGGTGTGGAAGTCATCGGCCTCGTCGGCGACCGGGACGGCTCCTATCCTCTGGTTGCAAAGCCCGTTCACGAAGTCGGGATCACCGTTGTCCCAGACCAAATCACCGAATGCGGTTGCCGCTAAACAGCAACTCACGATAACAGATAGCAACTTTCTCATCTTACGATCCTCCTCCTAGAACGCGTTCTCTAGAGGTTACTGAAACTCTTGGCGAGGAACCCAGTGGTACCAACTGGGCACAGCCATCCTCGGCACAGAATAATCCGGGAGATGTCGCCAACAGGTAGCCGTCAACACCTCCTACTCCTGTCTCCCAAGATAATGGGCCGGGCAAGGAGAGTCAACCCAAAACCGGGGGGTTTGTTGCCAGATTTTGGGCTGGGCGACCTGCCCAGGAGCCCGACGCGGCTCAAGCGCTCACCGTCCCGCTCTCCCTAAGCGCGTCAAGGACAAGTAGTTGCGGGCCCGGCGCTTCGCGGTCGGCCGGCCTATTGTCCTATAACCTTGATCGACGCGCGTTTGCGGCGCCGGCCATCGAACTCGCCGTAGAAAATCTGCCAACCCTGGTGGCAGGTGCGGCGCTCCATCGGCGATCGGCCCGCTCCTGTTAGAGCCGCCCGCGGCAGTGCACGTGGAAGCCTCGCCGTCCACGGACACGCGCCTTTTCGCGGCGCAGCGAGTAATCGGGTCGGACCTGGCGTAAGGGGCACTCCGGCGTTCGCCTGCTTGGTACCCGGGTACGTGCCCAACTCGTCCGCGCGGTCCAAAAAAGAACCCAGCCCCCACCAATAGGGGCTGGGTCGTTAGAAGCAAGATACTGGGCCCATCCTGAGTCCAATCGCTCAGGGTTACCCCGGAGAATTAGCGGCGACGCAGAAGCGCCAAACCGCCAAGTCCCAACAACAGCAGGCTGGCCGGCTCCGGAACGGGAGTCAGGTCGCCAACCTCAACTTCCGGCAACCCGCCTGGGTGCATCGGGAACTGGCTGGCCATTACGTAGTTCGAACCGTCCAGGTTGAATGTCCAGTTCTGCTGCTGGAAAGCCGAGGCGTTGAACGCCGCGTGGTAGCCCTGATTGTCGCCGACGTAAAGACCCTGGCTGTAGTTCGAGGCGAACGGCAAGTAGACCAACGGAGTAGTCGTGGCCGGGTTGTCGCCGACACCCTTGTAGATGATGTCGGTGACCAAGTCGTGTACGTACACGTTACCCGCACCATCGAAGCCGAGGCCGACCTCGAGGAAGCCGCCCGGGGAGTAAGTGCCCAGGAACGTCTCCGGGATGCTGTCGCCGTTGTCGTCCCGCCACAGACCAGAGGCCGAGTCGGTGCCGTACATCTTGTTGTTAGTACGGTTGAGCGCCAGGTCGTGAAACGCGACCGGGGCGTTGCCGATCACCGTGGCCGTAGCGTCGACCGTGCTAATGGTGTACATCGTACCGGGCGCCGTTCCAAACGAATTGACCGCGATCAGGGTTGTCATGGCAGTGCTGGACCAGTCAAGGCCGCCAAGCCCGCCGATTCGGGTGTCGCCGACCGCAGTCCAGGCGGCCGTCCCGTAGTCGTAGACGATGAGCTCGTCGCCGACGGTACCGTAGTTGTTGGCCGACAGGTTGTTCGTCGCATAGAAGTCCTGCGCGCCGGCCGACGCAGCCAGCAGACACACCGCACTCACAAAAGCCATTCTTTTCATGATCTCACTCCTCCTCAAAAGGATAACGAATTCTGGGCACACGAGCGGAAACGCTCCGCGTCGCGGCTTAACATCGAAGGGGGCGAACTTTCCGAAATCCTCCTCCTGTCTCTTCCCAGATTAACACTTGTCGCCTGCGAGTCAAGCAAATTCCGGGCGTTTTTCCACTCAAAATCGTGCCACGAGCGTTCAGGAGCCGCTCGGCGGCACCGCGTGGCATTTGTACCCACCGGGCCACTGAACGCCCGATAAGCCCAGAGGCGCACCGGCCGGAGATAACTCCCAGGCGTCTAGCGCTCGGCCGGCGAGCACCAACTCGAGTGGGCAAACCAGGCAGCTCCGGGCTGGCATCTGGAGGAACCCCCGCTACTCCTAGCCCCGCCCGATTTTATCGGACGGTGACCCCGAACGGCCGCCACCCACCAGCACAGGGAACATGACCACCCGGCTTACGTCCCGCCAAGACGTCCCGCAGACATCGCCTTCCCGGCTCCCCCTGTGTGCTGCCCGAGTGAGCCCAGGTGAGACGCTGGCCGGCCCAGCGCCCCCGCATGCCCCTATTGTCCTATAACCTTGATCAGGGCGCGCTTGCGCCGGCGCCCGTCGAACTCGCCGTAGAAAATCTGCTCCCACGGGCCGAAGTCCAGCTTGCCCGCGGTGATGGCGACGACGACCGCGCGACCCATGACCTGCCGCTTGAGGTGCGCATCGGCGTTGTCCTCGCCGGTGAGATTGTGGCGGTATTGCGACACGGGCTCGTGCGGGGCCAGCTCTTCCAGCCACTTCTCGTAGTCGGCGTGCAGGCCGGACTCGTCGTCGTTGATGAAGACGCTGGCGGTGATGTGCATGGCGTTGACCAGCACCAGACCCTCGCGCACGCCGCTGTCGCGCACGGCCTGCTCGACCTCCGGCGTGATGTTGACGAACCCGCGCCGGGCGGGGACCTCGAACCAAAGCTCTTTGCGATAAGACTTCATAGCGCCACCTTCATGAATGCTCGCGCTGCCCGGGAGACGCGCTCGGGCGTTGCCGCAGTCTGTTGTGGGGTTGCCGCGGGCGAAGTGTACCGCGCGTTCAGGCGAGGGAATGCGGCCAAGCGGCGGAGAGTGTGGTTTTTGGAACCGGCGGGGTTTATTCGCCGGGCCCGGCAGCCTATCGTTCGGGGCAACGAAAGGTCTGACAACCCGAGGACGCTTTCCACGTTCAGAATAGGAGGTTACGCGATGCCGGGCGTCATGCGTCTTTCATTGAAGCTCTGTCTGCCGTTGTTGGCATTGCTGCAGGCGTCGTGTACCGGCGTGCCGGGCGGCGGGCGAAGCGGGTTCTGGATCGACGTTTATCGGGGTGAGCCGCTGGCCTACGAAGACATGCTCGATGATCTGGCCGAGTCGCGCGTGATCTATCTGGGCGAGCGGCATACGCTCGAACGACACCACGCCATCCAGGAACGGATCGTGACGGACCTCGCCCAGCGAGGCGTGCCGCTGGTGCTGGGGCTCGAACAGGTGGAGGCTTTCAACCAGGCCGCCCTCGACCGGTATTGTCAACGCGAAATCGACTTTGGCGAGCTGGCCGAACAGACCGAGTGGGTCAAGCGCTGGTCGAACTACGAGCAATACCGGCCGGTCCTGGAGGCCGCCCGCCGGGCCGGCGCGCCCATCCTGGCCCTGAACGCCAGGAAAGAGACCGTTCGCCAGGTTGGCCGGCAGGGCATCGACGGGTTGGATTCGGAGATCAGGCGTGAGCTGCCGGACGAGATCAACCTGGACGATCCGCTGTACGAGCAACACATGAAGCGCGTGATGATGGTGCACGCGATGGCCACGCCGGAGATGATGCGCAACATGTTCGAGGCCCAGGTGGCGCGTGACGAGACCATGGCGGATCGGCTGTGCGCGTTCCTGGAGTCGGAAGCGGGGCGTGATCGCACGGCGGTTGTGCTATGCGGGGCGGGCCATGTTTCGCACCGGCTGGGCGTCCCGGCCCGCGTGCGCCGGCGCATCCCCGGCATCAACGACCGCATTCTGGTGCTTTCCGAGAGCGGCGACGTTGAGCTCTCCCCCAGGATGAAAGCCATGGCGCGCGAGATCACTATTACGCACGAGCAACTGCGCGAGCTCGACCGGCCGATTGCCGACTATCTGCACGCGATGAGCCTCAAAGAAGAACGCGAGTCGGATGGCAACTGAGCAGCGGAGGCTCAGTCTTCCTCACTGGGCGTGACGCCGAAGTGGGCGAGCGCGTCCGCGGTGGCGTCGAAGAACTCGAACATCTTGTCGAGGTTGGTGATGTGGAAGACGCGGGCCAGGTCGGGGCGGATCTGACAGAGGACGACCTTGGCCTGGGCCTTGTCGGCCTTGCGGCGCAGGGTGAGCAAGACACCCAACGCCTGCGAGGACAGGAAGCGGACTTCGCAGAAATCCAGGACCAGGTTGCGCTTGCCCTTTTGCTCGACGAGCTCGTAGAGCTCGCGGCCGATCTTCTGGATCGTCAACACGTCCAGGATCGAGGCGTCCTTGAAGCCGACGACGGTGACGCCGTCCGTCTCGTCGATTTTGAGCGACGATTCAGCCATCGGTGTAGCTCCCGGCATCCGTGCGACAGTACCGGCGTAAGTATAGCGATTTGGCCAGCGGGTGGCACCGTTGGGCGGTCGGATTTGCGGCCGGCGGGGTGAGCGTCAGGAAAGTGCGTAGGCTCAGTCGTCATCCCGACCGCGTCCGCCGGCAGCGGACGCGCGGAGGGATCTGGCCCGAACGCGCGATTGGGCAAGATTCCTCGGCGCTGCGCTTCTCGGAATGACAAGGGACCCACGCGAATGACGGCCACCCCAGCCGGCGGGGCGGGCCGCGGCTAGTGGGGAATGCGTTCGGCCAATCGGCGGTATTGCAGTCCGTAGAGCATCTCCAGGTAGCGGCGGGTCTCCTCGCGCTCCAGGTTGGTGACGTACTTCCAGAATCCGTAGACCCGGGAGAGCGTCATCATGCGTTGGGCATAGAGCTCCCAGGTGTAGCGCGATTTGACCCGTTTGACGGCGGCTCTGGAGAACTTGTCCCAGTGTCTTCGGTTGCGGGCGCTTTTCTCGAGGAAATCGGCGATCAGTTCGGCGGCGGCGTCGCCGTGGTTGGGGTCTACGTGAAACCCGGAAACGCCGTGCTCGATAATCTCGGAGGGCCCGCCGTAGCAGGTTGCGAACGTGGGCAGGCCGGAGGCCATCGCCTCGATGACGGTCAGGCCGTAGGCCTCGAAGAGTGCGGGCTGGACAAACACGCCGCGGCGGTCGGCCACGAAGCGGTACAACTCGCCCACCAGGGTCCGCTCGGACTGGAACCCGACCCAACGAATCTGGTTCTCCAGTTGGCAGCCGTCGATCAGCTCGTGGAGCTTGAGAATCTGCTCGCGCTCCTCGCGATCGGCGGATTGATCGGGATCGATCTGGCCACCGACGACCAGCAGGTTAGCCAGCTCGCGCAGGCGTGGGCAGCGGCCGTACCAGGCCACCAGCCCGTTGATGTTCTTGATGCGATCCAGGCGAGCCATGGTGAAGACGATCGGTTTGGTGTCGTCGTCGAATCGGCCGCGGTGGGGCGCCCCGCGGGCCTCGTCCAAGACCAGCGCCTCCAGCTCCTCGTGCAGCCCCTGCACGCGCCGGGCCGCATCCGTGTGGGGAAAGTACACGTCCGGGTCCGCCCCGGGCGAGACCACGTTGAACTTGGGATCGAAGATGTCGATTCCGTTGACCACGCGGTAGAGACCCGGGAGGGTGAAGGCGCTGTAGCTCTCGTACTGGCCGGCGCTCTCGGATGTGCCGGCGATCTCCTGGTAGGTGCTGGTGATGATGAAGTCGGCGGTATTCATGGCGATCAGGTCGGCGGTGAACTGGCAGGCGAAGTGGTAATGCTGGTCGTTATCGCGCCAGAAGAGATCGGAGTAGAGATACTTTGGCTTTTCGAGGGCGTGGGCGATGTTGCATTGGGTAACCTGCAAGCGGCGTGACATGAGCGAGGCGACCAGGCAGCCGTCGGAGTAGTTCCCGATCAGTAGGGCCGGGCGACCCTCCAGCTCGGTCAGGAACTCCTTCTGCGCGTCCAGGGCGAACTGCTCGAGGTAGGGCCAGATCTCGAAGCGCGAGATCCAGTGCCGGACGATCTCACCGGCCCGGTCCCGGAACGGCACCCTGAGAATGCGCGCGTTGGTCGTGCCGGTGACCCGCTCAATCCGCTGGTCGCAGGTCGTGCCGTGCGCCTCGGGAATCAGCCGGGTGACGATGAGGATCTGCGGCTCGATGTCGATGCCCTGCTCTTGTAGCCGCTGATGCATCTCCTTTTCCAGGGCGCGTGTCTGGTCGAGCACGTAGACGACCTGCCCGCCGGTATCCGGCAGCCCCAGGACGTTGGACTGTCCGAAGTAGCCGTGCGGCGAGATGATGACGATGCTGAAAATCATCGGGATGCGCGAGAGGAACTCCTCGAGCACGGCCGGATCCGGTGCTTCGAGGATGTCCGACAATAGGCGCAGCGTGTTGCGCATGCGCGCGACGGTGCGGCCCCAGCCGACCTCGAAGCCGAGCTCGTCCATGCGGCCCGCGACGGCGTCCCAGTGGGTATCGGGGCGCTGCTGCTGGAGATAGTCGTCGGCCTGGCGGATCGCCCGGCGCAGCTCGGTGACGTCCGTGATCCTGCGGTTCAGCATCAACTGCCGGCCGTGGTAATGATGCACGCGCAGGAACTCGAGCAGGCGTTTGTCGCCTTTGTCCAACTCCTGGAAGAGCTCGCTGGAGAGCCGCCGGTTGAGGAACGCCACGCCCTGGCCCAGCGAGCGGGCCTCCTTCAGTTTGGGAAACCCGCGGTTGAACGGAGCCAGGTCGATTTCCAGGGGCCACTCGTCGAGGCGTGCCTGGCGGTTCGCCAGCCGCTCTTTGAAGGCCAGAAAGTCCGAGACGGGTACCTCCTCGACGTCAACGTCCTCGACGTGCAGACGGAGATAGGTCCAGCGGCCGATACGCGGGCGGACGGCCAGGTACATCCAGGGGGGCTCCACGGCCGCCTCCTGGGCGGTCCGCATCGTCACGCCCAGCGGCGATTCGCCGAGCTTGCCGGCGCGACCATCAGCGCAAAACGCGTCGAACTGATCGCGCAGCTCCGAGCGCAGCAGGAAGGTCTTGCCGAGGCCGACATAGTGACGCAGCAACGGGTAGGCCTCGTCGCGGTGGGCGCGCAGGTAATCACGGAGCGTTTCACTCATGTGCGGCTGCTTCCAGTTCGGGGAGCCGTATCCGGCCGAAGAAATCGTAATGCTCGATCCCTTCGATGATGCCCCAGGCGTAGCGACCCTCGGCAAAGTAGATGCGTGGTTCTCCGCGCAACCCGGCGAGGTCTTCATCGTGGTTGCCCACCACCACGCCCAACATGTTACCGGTCAGCATCTCCTCGTCGTTGCCCGAATCGCCGGCCACCAGGCAGCGGTCCAAGGGTATGTTCCATTTCCAGGCGAAATAGCGCAGGGCCGACCCCTTCGATGCCCGTATCGGCAACAAGTCCAGGTAGGCTTGATGCGAGTAAACCACCCGGGCCTGGAGATCGGAGCGCCGCAGGTGGCGAACGACGTCCCTAGTCGTGGAAGCATCGTCGGCGTCCACGAAATAGCTGACCTTATGCGGCCCTTGCCCCTCCGGCGGCTGCAACTTCAATCCGGGCAGCTCCTTCATCGCTTCACGCAACGCCTCGGGCCGCCAGCGGTAGTTGATGTGCCGCTCCCAGCCCATGTCCTGGACCAAGTGGGGGCCATAACGGATGGCGCTGCCCACGGAAGTGATTAACGCCGTCGGCGTCGGGATCCGCCATTCCTTCAACGCTTCGAGGGTCAGCTCGATGCTGCGTCCGGTGGCGATCCCGAAGGCAACCCCGTCGCCCGCCTCGTGCAGCCGCCGCAGCAGCTCTGCCAAGCCCGCTTTGTCCCCGATGAGCGTGTTGTCGATGTCGGCCAGTACGATGCGGTCGGCGGCCATCAGGCGTTTCTTGGTGCTGAAAGCGACGCGCCGGCTCTCCGACTGATTGATCGCCGTCTTCGCCGCACGCATGTACTTATTCACGTGGGCGGTCCAGGAGAAGTGACGGTGCGCCCCGCGCACGCCGCTGCGGGACCACTTCTTCCACTGCTCTTTGTCCGTTACCGCGTGCAGCAACGCCGCGCTCAGCGCCTGTTGATCGAGCGGGTCAACCAGGATCCCGTTCTTGCAGGCGGCCACGATGTCACGCGGGCCGCCATCTTCGGTGGCCACGATGGGCAAGCCGCTGGCGGCGGCTTCGAGCAGCGTCAGCCCAAAGGGCTCGGTCAGGGCCGGATTGACGAACACGCCGCGCGTCCGGGCGGCCAAGCGGTACAGCTCGGGCACGTCTTCCGCCGTGTGGTACTTGGGGTAGGCCACCTTCCCATAAAGGTTATAGTAATCGATCAGCAGGAGCACCTCGCTCAGCACGTCGCGTGGGCCCCTGTCCATCGCGCGAATGTCGTCCCGGTTCCCCGCCACGATCACCAGATTGGCGCTCTCACGGAGCTGCTCGTTTTCGCCGTAAGCGCGCAGGAGGGTCGCGATGTTCTTGCGTGGGTCCGGGCGGGACAGGGCCAGGATCATCGGCTTGCCCCAGTCGGACAGGAATCGCAGGATCTCCAGGTAGATTGCCGGCTGCGGCCGCTTTGCTCGACCGGGCGGCCTGAAACGACTCAGGTCAACCCCCGGAGGAATCACCAGCATCCGCCGCGGCTGGTAGTTGTCGTACAGGGCATACTGCTGCTCCACCTCCTGGTGCGTGCTGGCAACCACAAAGGCGGCGTTGTCCAGAGCGGTCTCCTCCGCCTCGATCCGCCGCGTGATGCGGTAGCGCTTCTCAATCGTCTCCGCCTTGGTCCCCTGCTCCAGCAGACGTTCGCGCTTGACCCGGCCCAGCGAATGCCCCGTGAAGGCCATCGGGATGTCGAGCAGCCCGGCCAGCCGGGAGGCGATGTAGCCGCCGTCAGCATAGTGACCGTGCACCAGATCCGGCGCCCGGCCCTGCGAGCGGAGGTATTGCAGAACGTTGTCCACAAAGCTGTCCAGATGGGGCCACAAGGCCTCCTTGGCCAGGTAGCGCTCGGGACCGCAACGAATCCGTACGATATGAACCTCCGGGGCGAGTGGTTCCACTGGCTCAGCGTAGCTCTCGTCCAGGCGCGGATCCTCGATCAGCCGCGTGACCAGATCGACCCTTTCAACCTCGGGATGCTTGGCGAGAGCCTGGGCCAACTCCACGACGTACTTGATCTGACCACCGGTGTCCGCGTCGCGGCCCAGCTCCATATCGACGCCGCGCACGAGCCCGTGCACACTGAGCAGCATGATGTAGCGGCCGTCTTGCGCTGCCATCCGCGATCTCCCTCCCGCCGATCGCTGCTCGTTTCCGGTCATGGCCGGCTTCGCTCCGACCGTTCGGTCCCCGGTGAGCTTCGAATGCGTGATGGGACCGGAGACGCTGCTACGATCACAGTGATTCGCAGTGTAGCCCGATCGCGCTGGCTTGGCAAAGTTCGCGCGGTGCTGGACGTTACTCGCTCGCCGCGCTACGAAGCGGCCTGGGCCTTGGCAATCAGATCGGCCAACTCGGCTGCTAGCGCCGGCATCGCCCCGGGACGAGCGGCTACCAGCGCGCCGACCTCGTTGGCGAACCTCGCCGCCCTTTGCAACCCCCAGCCACGCAGACGAGCGGAGATCAGGGCTGCGGTGAAGGCGTCGCCGGCACCGACCGCGTCGGCCACTTCGACCCGCACGCCGGGGACGTCGGCCGTTTCGTCCCGCCCGATCAGCAGGCAGCCCTCTTCGGCCCGCGTGACGCAAACCAGCTCAACGCCGAAACGGGCGCGCAGGTCGGCGGCGAAACGTTGCGGATCAGCCGACTCCGTTTCCAGCAAGCTGGCCAAAACGGCCAGTTCGTCGATGTTCAGCTTGACGATGTGCGCGGCCCGCAGGGACCGCTCGATCCAGCCGCGCTCGTACCAGTTCTGCCGGAGATTGACGTCATACACTATGAGGGTGTTCTGCGCGGCCGACAAACAGTGGTGGATCGTCTCCCGGCTTCGCAGGCTGCGTTGTGCCAGCGTTCCGAAGCAGACCGCCGCCGCCGCGCTCATCAGACTCTCCAGCTCCTCGTTGAACTCGAGGGCATCCCAGGCGACGTGTTCGTGAATGATGAACAACGGGCGGTCGGGATTGGTGGTGTTCACCGTCACGTAGCCGGTGGGGCGACTGCAATCTCGTTGGACGTGCCGCGTGTCAAGGTCGCGGGCATCGAGATATGCCAACAGCTCACGTCCCAGCTCGTCGTCGCCGATGCGCGAGCAGATCACCCCGCGCTGCCCGAGTTGGTGGGCGTGGAACGCGACGTTGGCAGGGGCACCGCCCGGGCGGCGGGAATCGGGGAAGCAATCCCACAGGACCTCGCCCAACCCGACAACGATTTGCTCATCCCAGCGCTTCATAACGGCCGTTCCAGACCACGCAAGCCTGCCCGGTGAGGGCCAGGCGCCATGGTTCTCCATAGCAAGCAATCGGGGCGACTGGCGTTCGTTTGAATCGCGTCCCCGGTTCGTGGAACGGTACACCGCGGCGTTTGCGGGATCAATCGAGCCGCATCTGCGTCGTGTCGAACGACTTGCGAGGGCCTGCGCCTGACGGCACCCGCCAATCAGGTGGTAGTGCGCCGCCCTCGCTGAGCCGACGCACTTGGTGCGATTGGCGTCCCATAGAGCCTCGAAACCGGGCTTGGCGGCCGGCGCCGACGATCTCAATCAGACCGTTGAGAGCGTATCCCGGAACCGCCTGGCCATCGGCGCTCTGGGCTTCGACGCGGCTGCCTGAATTGCCATAAGCCACATTTGACGGTAGCACTGTGCGCGGTCCGATGCGGATTTCCAGCCGGGATGCACATATAGGCGGAGATGTCCGTGGATCTGTGGACTGCACTTCTGGACGTACTGATCCTGTTGCTGGCGGCGATGTTGCTCGGCGCGCTGTGCGAGCGGCTGAAACAGAGCGCGATACTCGGTTACCTGCTCGCTGGCACGCTGCTGGGGCCCAACGCCCTGGACTGGATGCCGAATCACAAGGCGGTAGCCGCGATCGCGGAACTGGGCGTGGCGCTGCTGCTGTTCACGATCGGGCTTGAGTTCTCCTGGCGCCGGCTGCGGAGCATCGGGGCGATCGCGCTCGGCGGTGGAACCGTCCAGGTGCTGCTGACGTGCGCGCTGACGGCGGGCGTCTGCCTAACACTGGGGCTCGCCGGTCGCCCGGCACTGGCCGTCGGCGCCATGGTCGCGTTGAGCAGTACTGCCTGTGTATTACGCCTGCTCGTGAACCGCGCGGAGATCGACGGCGTCCACGGCCGCAACGCGCTGGGCATTCTGCTCCTCCAGGACATCGCCGTAGTCCCGCTGGTGCTCGTGGTGACGGCGTTGGGGCGCGAAGGTTCGGGTTCGGTGGTTGGGATCGGCTGGGAGATGGGCCGGGCGGTGGGCGTGGCAGCACTTCTGGTGGTCGTGCTCTTCGTGGTGCTCAATTACCTCGTGCCGCTGCTGCTAGGTGCGCGAGAAGCAGCCCGGAATCGCGATTTGCCAATCCTGCTGGCGATCGTCACAGCCGTGGGGGCCGCGTACGTATCGCACAAGCTGGGCCTTTCGCCGGCGCTGGGAGCATTCATCGCAGGCATGCTGCTGGCCGAGTCGCCCTTTGCCACGCAAATCCGTGCCGACGTCGCCTCCGTGCGGACGCTCTTCGTGACACTGTTCTTCAGCTCGATCGGCATGCTGAGTAATCCAGCCTGGGTGCTGGAACATTGGGCGATGGTCGCGGCCGTGGTGGCGGCCATCGTGTTCGGCAAAGCGATCGTGATATCCGGCGTGGCGCGCCTGTTTCGCTCGTCGCCGGGCCATGCGGTTGCAACGGGCATCTGCTTGGCCCAAGTGGGCGAGTTCTCATTCGTCCTCGCCGAGGTGGCGCGGCGCGGGCAGATGATCGACGGCAGTCTGTTTGACTTGATCGTCGCGGCAACGGTCGGAACGCTGTTTCTCACGCCGTACCTGGTGGCCGCGGCGCCCCATCTCGCAGCGGGCGTGGGCAGGCTTTCGGTGCGTGGTCCCCGGGCCCTGCATGCTGCGGACGAAACGTCGCTGCAGCCCGAGGGGGGACTGAGCGGCCACATCGTGATCGTGGGCTTCGGCCCGGCAGGGCAGCGCATCGCCGAGGCGCTCATGCAGCGGCACAAGTCGCTCCTGGTGGTCGTCGAGTTGGGTGCCAAGTCTGCGGACGTCGCACGAACCTACGGCCTTCGCACGTACATCGGAGACGCAACCCGCACGGAAGTGCTGGAACACGTGCGCGTCGGCGCGGCTCGAGCCGTCGCGGTGACGCTGCCTGATCCAGCCGCCGCGCGGCAGGTCATCGAGCAGGTTCGTTCGCTCTCACCCGATACGCCGATCGTCGCGCGGGCGCGCTATCACGTGTATCGTTGGGAGCTGATGCTCGCCGGAGCACCGGTCGTTGTCGACGAGGAAGACCAAGTCGGCCTGCGGATGGCTTGGGCGGTGCGGAAGCTGCTCCGCGACGCCGCCCGTCCGCCCTGAGCCAGGAGGAGCGAAGAAAGGAGACACTCCGAGCTGTCCAGAAGCGTGGAATGTGCTCTATTGCCCCAGCGCCCTTTCCCCCGACGCGGTCTGTCTGAACGGCCTGCTCGACAACGTAAGTCTCGTCACGACAAAGAGAAAGCCCTTCGACGTGCTCGCCGAAGGGCCGCTTTCGGAGAAAAGTCGAAGCAACTGGACACGGTTAAAACTTTTCGCGGCCGGGGCGGCCGGCTTCCCACAGCCCGTAGCCGAAGCGTTACTGGCCGCATGACAAGGAGTTACGGCGAGCTCCGGACGGTTATTCCGGGGTTCGCGAAGCTGATGAGGGCTTGGCTGCAGGCGCCCTGTGTAGCGACATCGTCCAATCCGGCGATGGAGCACGGTTGCCTGGCGAATTCGGGGCTGTAGTGCCGGCAGGGCCGGCCCCGCATGACGGCCAACAGGAAGGCGGTGAGTCCGTGCCCGCACAGTTGACCCCGGTTCGCCGTTTGTTAGGATAGGCGCAGAGCGCTCGTCGGGGAGGTGCTGCATGCCGGGCGGGTGATGGATGAGGGCCATGGCAGCGGGTACAAACGGACTTTTCGCAGACGGCGGCCATTATTCACCTCGAAGGCCAGCCCATTTTTCCCCCAAGCAAATCGTCTTGACGAAGGGAAGCCGGTCCAGCCCACAACGTCGCAGGCTCACCGAGGATATCTGCCGCCTTTACCCTGAGGCGAGGATATGGGAGCACGAAAACCGCTCGCACAATCGGGTTGACCTCGGTTGCACTGACCCGCTGGATGCGCATCGGCAGGGGAAGAGCACCCTCGTGCTGGGCGAGCACAACAGCGCCGTGGGACTCAGCCAGGAACACGACAACTGCTGCCCCAACTACTGGCATTTTTCCCCGTACGGCTTCTGCCCCTACGGCTGCACCTACTGCTATCTGGCCGGCACGCGCGGCGTCTACTTCTCGCCGACAGTCAAGGTCTTCCTGAACCTGCCTGAGATTCTGGGGCGGATACACCGCGTGTCCCGTGAAGCCGGTCGCCCGACGGCGTTCTACCTCGGCAAGCTCCAGGACGGGCTCGCCTTGGACCCCCTGACGGGTTACTCGCGCGTCCTGGTTCCGTTCTTCGCGCACCACTCGACGGCGCGCCTCATCGTGCTGACGAAGGCGGCGGACGTGGAGAATCTGCTGGACTTGCCGCACGGCGGACACACGATTCTGTCATGGAGCCTGAACCCGTCGGAAGTTGGCGCTGAGTTCGAGCCCAATGTGCCGCCGGTTGAGCGTCGGCTTGAAGCGATGCGCCGGTGTGCGGCTGCCGGATACCCGGTGCGGGCTGTGATCATGCCAATCATCCCGATTGCCGGTTGGCAGCGTGTATATGAGCGGTTTCTGAGGGGGCTCCTCAGAAACGTGCACCTCGATCGCATCACCCTGGGCGGGATCTGTAGCTATCCTAGTGCTGTGCGCCTCACCGAAGCCAAGATGGGTACCTCCGCTGCTGCCGCACTCGGCCTGGGGCGGCCGACGGCCAGGTCGATGGACGGCCGGGCGCGGTGCTCTGTCGACGTTCGCATACGCATGTTTCGATTGCTGGTTGACGTGGTTCGTGAGATGCAACCCGGTCTCACCGTGGGTCTCTGCCTCGAGGAGCGGGCTGTCTTCGAAGCGGTGGGGCTGCCCCAGGCCATCGGACGCTGCAACTGCGTGCTGTGAGCGCGGGCCGTCTGCTGTCGCGTCGGATGCCAGCGCGATGTTCGCAAACCCTGTCAGCAGCTTCACTAATCACGCCAATGTGCGCCAACCGACGCCGTCGAAGTTGCCTATGTCGAATGGCACGGCAATTAATCTCCTGGACAAAGAGCGCCGCAGCGCCCTCGTCGGCGCGCCCCGTGAGCTCGGAATAAGGCACGTTCCATGGAACGGTGGAATGTCAGCAAATGTATCGGTTGGTCGGAAACTACCGTTCTTGCTGGAAGGCAGAGTCGAACCGTCGACGGAGCAGCGGCGCGCTTACCAGCGCTTTCTCCGCGAATTGCGAGGAGAGATTGCCGGCGAGTGGCGCGGTGCGCGTCCCAAGCTCCGCGGACCGGGTACCGTTGAGTCCGCCACCGACGCCCTCGTCCATCTCGTATTGCTGCAGACCTTTATCTGCGCACGCGATCCGGCGGCCGCGCCGTCCATCGCGGTGCTCTTGCGCCGGACGGCGCGCCCATCCGTTCGTGGTCTCTACCGGGCCGCACACCGTGCGATCGAAGACCCGCTCGTGCGGTCCATCTTCCCTCTCAGAACACCCTCAGTCAACCTGCGGATACCTGACACCATCATCGAGCGCGATTGGGCGTCTCGCTTGACGGACGAAACGCGGCGGGTTTACGGAACGAACGTGCCCGTAACCGTGTTTGGAGACTACCACCAACTGTCCCTGCGGCGTGCGCCTGCGACCGCCGCGCGGCACTCGGCAGACGTCAGGTACAACCTCGGCATCCACTACACGCCGGCGCCGCTAATTGACTATCTAACCCACCGTTCGCTGAAGTTCATGACAGACGAGCGGTGTGTCGGGATGGACGATCTGCGAATCCTCGATCCGTCCTGCGGCTCCGGAGGGTTCTTGGTGGCCGCCCTGCGATTCCTCATCGGGGCCGGCGGAAAACCCAAAGCACCGGACATGCTGCATTGCCTCTCGCGGAGTATCCACGGCTTTGACGTGGATCGCACCGCAGTGGCGCTGACACTCCAAGGCCTGTTACTCACGGCTTGGGAAAGCTGTCTTTCCCGACCCGTTGATTGTCGCTACACCAGTCGAATCCGGCATGTAGCCAGCCGCATTCGCTGCGCAGACTTCCTGCGGGCACGCGCGCCACAGAGCAGAGCGGATCGGCCGAACGTCATTCTCGGAGCCCCACCCTTTGTGCGCCTTGCACAACTCCACCGGGGCCACAAGCGCCAACTCGAGTATTACCGCAGCAGATTTGCCACCGCCCGGGCCGGCCACTTCGATCTCTACATGCTGTTTGTCGAACGTGCCCTGGAGGTCCTTGCTCCCGGCGGCTGCCTTGGAATTAGTGTGTCGGGGACGTTTCTTCGAAACAAAAGCGGAGAGGCACTGCGGAAACTCATCTCGAGTCAATGCCGTGTCATCGAGATTGTGGAGTTCGATGATCGCAACGTCTACCCTGACGCCAGTGCCCATTCAATACTCCTGACGGCCTGGAAGACGGACGAGCGATCTTGTTCTCGATATGTGTCTCTCAGAGGCGCCGGCCGATGTCGTGACAAACTCGCCTCCTTGTGCCGTCCGTCCGGCGGTCATCAGGAGGTCATCGTCCGTCCTATTCCATCGTGTGCACTGACGGGTGATGAATGGCGATTCCATTCACCCGAATGCCACACGCTGCTCGAACAGATGGAGTCTGTCGGGAGTGCGTTGGTGGCACTGCCCGTCAACATCTCCCTTGGGGTATGCACTGGTGCTGACGACATCTTCGTTCTGCGGCATGTGTCCGAGACGACATCCGGACACATCATCGCGCGGCGCCGGACCGATGGGAGAGAGGTTGCGCTGGAGAGGGGCGCGACCCGGCCCATGCTCCGCGGCCGCGGAATCTCCGGATACGGGAAATGCGCGCCGGGGTACGTCTGCGTGTTCCCGTATGACCGCCGGGGCGCCGTTTTTGACGAAGGCAGATTCTCCAGCAAGTACCCGCGCGCGTACGAGTACCTCACCTCGCAACGATCAGCGCTATCGAAGCGACGGAGGTTCCCCGAACGACCGTGGTACGCCCTGCGAAAAGTCGACGTGAAGCCCGCGATGGCCGCGCCAAAGCTCGTCTCCAGCGCAATCGGCCGTCCCGGCGGCTTCACGCTCGACAACGACGGCGTTCTGTGCCACAACAGCGTCATCACGATTGGGGTCAACCCGAAGACCATCGATCCCTACTATCTCCTCGGGGTCCTGAATAGCTCACCAATGCAGGCCTACCTGCAGCATCGAGCACTTCCCATGGGCGAAGGACGATGCGCACTACGGCTCGAGGCCCTGCGCCGAATCCCATTGATCGTGCCCAGCAGGCAAGCGGATTCGGATCTCTGTGCCACCGCGGGGGAGTGCGCCGCCGTGCTTGCCAGCGACAACGTCCCGCCATCGCGACGCCTCCTGCTCTTGCGCAGGATTGACCGGCTGGTGATGCGCCTTTACGGGCTGCCTGGCCGTGATGGCAGCAACCTGGCGGACGCCGGCTGCTGCGCCGGCTGACGACTGGCGCGCGGAGTATTGCCGGTGTTGGCCCAAGAACGGGGTCGGGCCAGATGGCAGGCGGAGGAGTCCCCAACAAAGTAAGGGACCACCTGCCGGCCGGAGGGCACCGCGGTGGACTGAAAACAGCCGCGGGCTCCTGCCGCTTTATAGGAGGGGTTATCGAATCGGGGTGACTGGATTTGAACCAGCGACCTCGTGGTCCCAAACCACGCGCTCTAACCAGGCTGAGCTACACCCCGTCCAAGCGGGTATGTTACCCGGGTGGGCCGGGTCCCGCCAAGTCGCGGCTACCACGCCGCCAGTTCCCCGACAATCTCCTCGACGAGGTCCTTGATGGTAAACAGCCCCAGGCAGTTGCCGGCCGGGTCCACGACGATGCCCATCACCTGGCGGGCCTGCTGAAGCTCGAGCAAGGCGGCCGGGACGGTCTCGCCGGCTTGCACGTAGGTGGCCTGCTGCACGTACTCGGCGATCGGGCGCTGGCGCTCGTCGGTCAGCACGTGGTAGACGTTGAGGATCCCGACGATGCGACGCGGGTCGTCGCGGTAGACCGGCAGGCGCGAGAAATGGGCCATGCGCGCGATGCGCAGCACGTCCGCGCGCGGAATGTCGCTCGGGACGATTGCTGCCCGTTGGCGCGGCACCATCACGTCCGCCACGCGGACATTCGAGATGTTCATCACCCGTTCGATCGTGTCGCGTTGGAAGGGGCTCAGTCCGCCGCGCACGGCTCCCTCGCGTAGCAGCCGGCGAACGCGGACGCGTGGCAACAGGTCCTTCTCGGCCGACGCACGCAACGGGTCGATGCGGTGGAGCAGGCGGCGTGTCAGCGTTCGCAGCAGCCACACCACGCCGATCCAGCAGGCGCCCCGCCAACACCACTTCAGCGGCAAGGCCAGCGGGTACATCAACCGGTCGCTTTGCCGTTGAAACCAGTCTTTGGGGATCACCCCGCCGAAGACGAGGATGATCGGCGTGACGATCGCGGTGGCGTAGATCTCGGCCAGGCTGCCCGAGACCGCGGTGCGCAGCAGTAGGGCCGTGACGCACACGGTCAGGAGGTAATCGGCGACGTTCGTGCCGAGCAGAGTGGTGATGACCAGGTCTTCGCGTCGCTCCATCAGCGACGCGAGCCGCCGCGCTTGTGGGTCTTTCTGGTCGCTGCGGACGCGCAACCGCACGTGGTCCAGGCAGTAAACCCCCGTCTCCGCGCCCGAGAACAGCGCGCTCAGCAGGACGGCGATGAGCGCCCCGATGATGAGCAGGATGGTTGTCATGACGCGTCGCCTACGGACTGGGCTTGCACGGCGTCACCGAGGACCAGTCGCAGGCGCTGCACGCATCGGCCGGCGACGGCGGTGACCCGAAACTGCACGTTGCCGATGCGAACCTCATCGCCCACGCGGGCCGGTCGCCCCAGTCGCGAGGTCACCAGTCCGCCCACCGTGACCACCCGGTCCGGAAGCCCGGCGATGCCAAACGTCTCAATCCAGTACTGCACGCTCAGCCGGCCGCTGACGTCGTACTCCGCATCGGAAAGGCGCACGATCTCGCGCTCGGCCCGTTCTTCATCCGGATCGTGGATCTCGCCGACGATCTCCTCCAGCACGTCTTCCAGCGTGACCAGCCCGGCCATGCCGCCGAACTCATCCACCACGATCGCGATCTGCGACTTGGTGTTGCGGAAGTGCTGGAGCAGTTGTTCGGCGCTGACGAGCTCGGGCACGAAGCGCACCGGGGTGACCAGCTCGCGGAGCGGCTTGTCGGGCTCGAAGAAGAGGATCTTGGCGTAGACCAGCCCGACGATGTTGTCGATGGCGCCGTCATAAACCGGCAGCTTGGTCAGGCGGGTTTCGCGCATCAGTTGGCGCAGCTCGTCAGGTGGGCCGTTCACGTCGAAGGCCTTCACCTCGACGCGCGGGACCATGATGTCCCGCACGCGCAGGTTGCTCAGGTCGATCACCTCACGCAGGTACGCGTCCTCGACGCGGTTGAGCAGGCCCCGCCGGCGGCTCATCTCCAGCAGCGCCTTCAACTCGGCGGCGGTGAGGTCGTGCTCGCGGACGACGGCATGGCTCGGCCGCCCAAAGATCAGTCGCGTCAACGGCTCGATGATCAGCAAATCCAGCAAACGCCCGAGCGGCCGCAGAACGTACCCGGACACCTGGACCACGGTCGCGGAAAAGGGCGACAGCCGATCCGGCAGCGCCACCGCCAGCACTTTCGGCACCACCTCGCCGCACACCAGCACCAGCATTACGCTCAAGATGCCGGAGACGGGCATGATCCAGGCGCCGAACTGCCCGCCGAGATTGCGGAACAAAACGTACGACGTGGCGAACAGCAGCACGTTGACCGCCGTGTTGCCGATCAGGATCGTGGTCAGCGTCTGCTTCGGCTGTTTCATCAGCCGGGCCGCCAGGCGGCGGAACGGGTTGGAACTGGCGGCGTCATGCTGGAGCTGGGCCGGCGTCAACGCAAACAGCACCGTCTCGCTGCCGGAGAACGTGCCCGACAGCAGCACCAGCACCAGCAGCAGCGCGAGCTGCAACGCCACGCTGAGCCAGCTCAATTCCACGACGGCAAGAGTCGGGCACGTCTCGATCATGGCTCTCGGCCGTAGAGTTTAGCAGCTACGCGCATCGCGGCCGCGCCCTTTTCGCAACTGTTGCCCTGCCGCCCGCCGGCGCGCAGGAGGCCGGGCGGTCTTGCCCTGACGCCCCAATCAGCCCGGCATTACGAAAGGATGGGGCACCCACAGCGCGGAACCGTGGGTCGGTCAGGTCACGGCGACGGGGCCGCGCGGGCCGCAGCAAAGGACGTTCTCGGCACCGAGTAGCGATTGCAGACCGGCGAGGAGCTCATCGCTGGGGTCGACCGTGATGCCATCCTGGCCTTTGACCGTGGCGGTCCAGCCCTCGGGGGAAGTGATCTCGAAGTAGACCGGGCACCGGCCGTGATGCGCGGCACACAGATCACGCACCTCAGCCAGGTTCTCCACCGGGCCGCCCGTGCTTTGCAGCCGGATCACCACCTCGCGTGCGAGCAGCCGGCGGGCCTGATCAATGGGGACCACACGGGAGACGCGAATGCTGGGTTCCTCGCGGCGGCGGTCCACCTCGCCCTCGAGGAACACGACCGCGTCGGGCTTCAGCAACGGCTGGGCTTGCGGTAGCTGATCGGGGAAGATGATCGCCTCGGTCACGCCGACGAAGTCCTCGATGGTCGCAATGAGCAGCTTTTTGCCTTGGCTGCGGCCGGTGCGGATCAGGGCGCTGCGCACCTTCGAGACCAGCCCGCCGAGCACGACGCGGTATCCGTCGCCGAGCTGGCGCAGGTCGGCGGTCGCGGCGGTGGCGAAGCGCTGGATGAGCCCGGCATGTTGGGTAAGCGGATGCTTGGTGATGTAGAAGCCGAGAGCGGCCTTCTCGTGGGCGAGCATCTCGGCGTCGGTCCACTCTTCGGAGCCGATCGGCGGAGGCGGGGCCGGAGCGGCGGCGGTGAACTCGCCAAACATGTTGAGCTGGCCCGCCCGCTGGTCGCGCTGGGCCTCCTGTCCCAGCTCGATGGCCTTCTCCAGAACGTCCATCAGCGCGCGGCGCATCGCACCGGTGCTGTCGAACGCGCCGGCCTTGATGAGAGCTTCGATGACGGACTTGTTGGCGCAGGTGAGATCGACGCGCTCGCAGAAGTCGTAGATGTCGCGGAAGCGGCCGCCCTCGCGACGGGCTTCCAGGATGGCCTGCACGGCCTTGTGGCCGACGCCGCTGATCGCCGCCAAGCCGAAGCGAATATGCCCGCGTATACACCGGGTAGAAACCGGTGCCACAGCAGTCTCTTCGTCGTCGCGTGACTCTGGATAAATGACGGTAAACGCCTCGTCGCTTTCGTTGATGTCCGGGGGCTTGACGGGGATGCCGACCGAACCGTCCGGCTGCCGCACACGACGACACTCGTCGATGTATTCCGCGATCTTGGAAGTGGTCCCGCTCTCGTACGTCATGACGGCCGCCATGAACTCGACCGGGTAGTAGGTCTTCAGGTACGCGGTCTGGAACGCCACCACCGCGTAGCCGGTCGAGTGAGCCTTGTTGAAGGCGTAGCCGCCGAACTGGAGGATGTCGGCGAAGATCCGCTCGGCCACCTCCCGCCGCACACCGTTCTTGCCGGCACCTTCCAGGAACGGCTCGCGTTCGGCGTCGATCATGGCCGTCTTTTTCTTGGAGATGGCCTTGGCCAGACGGAAGGCGCGGCGCAGCGGCACGTCGCCGAGGCGGTTGACCAGCCGCGAGACCTGTTCCTGGTAGACCATGATGCCGTAGGTCTCCTGCAAGACCTCGGTCATGGCCGGGTGGGGCGTGTCCCATTTCTCGCGCCCGTGCTTGCGGGCGACGTACTGGTCGATGTAGCCCATCGGCCCGGGTCGGAAGAGGGCGTTGGCGGCAATGAGGTCCTGGATGCGGTTGGGCTTCATCTTCATCAACACGTCGCGCATGCCGCTGGACTCGAACTGAAAGACGCCGCGTGTCTCTCCGCGGGCGAGCAACTCGTAGACCTTCGCGTCTTCCAGGTCGAGGTGTTCCAGGTTGATACTGACGCCGTGGTGGTTGCGGACCAATTGGCACGCCAGGTGTATTTGTGAGAGCGTGCGCAGCCCGAGGAAATCCATCTTGAGCAGGCCGACCCGCTCGACCGTGTGACCTTCGAACTGGGTGGTGACGTCGTCGGTGTCGGGAGCCTTGTGGAGTGGGACCAACTGGTCGAGGGGTTTGTCGGCGATGACGACGCCGGCGGCATGCACCGAGGCGTGCCGGGCCAGGCCCTCCAGCCGGCGGCCCAGGTCAATCACCCGGTGGATCGTCTCGTCCTCGTGGTAGAGCCGGCGCAGCTCCGGCTCACCCTGGAGGGCCTTGTCGATGGTCATCTTGAGCTGCTCAGGAACGAGGCGGGCGATGCGGTCGGCCTGGGAAAGCGGCACGTCCAGCGCCCGGCAGATGTCGCGGATTGCCGCCCGCGCCTTGAGCCGCCCGAAGGTGATGATCTGGGCCACGTGCCCATATTTCTCGCGCACGTAGTTGATCACCTCCTGGCGACGGTTCTGGCACATATCGATGTCGATGTCGGGCATCTCGTCGCGCTCGGGGTCCATGAAGCGCTCGAAGTACAGCCCATAGCGCAGCGGATCAACCGCGCTGATTCGCAGGCAATAGCCGACGACCGTGCTGCACCCGCTGCCGCGGGCCACGGCGGGGATGCCCTGCTCGTGCGCGTAGCGCACGAAGTCCCAGACGATCAGGAAATACCCGCTGAAGCCCTTGTCGCGGATCACCGCCAGCTCGTAGTCGATCCGCTCGCGCAGCTCGTCGGAGATCTCGCCGTAACGCTCGCGGGCACCGGCATAGACCAGCTCGCGCAGGTATTCGTCGGCGGTCTTCTTTTCGGGAGGACGAAAGACGGGGGCGAAGCGCTTGGAGAAGTCGAACTCGACGTTGCACAGCTCGGCGATGCGCAGCGTGTTGGCCAGGGCGTCGGGATAGTCGGACAAAGCCGCGGCCATCTCCTGCGGCGACTTGAGGTAGAACTGGTCGGTAGCGAATTTGAAGCGGTTTTCCTCGTTGACGCGCGCACGCGTCGCGATGCAGCAGAGTACGTCGTGGGCCTCAACATCCTCGTGCGTGAGGTAGTGGACATCGTTGGTGGCGACGGTCCCTATCCCCAGCCGCCGGGCGAGATCGTTCAGCTCGGGGTTGATGCGGCGTTGCTCCTCCATGCCGTGGTCCTGGAGCTCGATGAAGAAGCGCTCGGGCCCAAAGATGTCGAGGTATTGCTCGGCGACGGCTTTGGCAGCGGCGGCATCGGCCCGCATGAGCGCCGTGGGAATCTCGCCGCCCAGACAGCCGCTGGCACAAATCAAGCCCTCGGAGAACTCGCGGAGCACCTGCTTGTCGATCCGCGGCTTGTAGTAGAAGCCCTCGAGGTAGGCGATGCTGGCCAGTTTGATCAGGTTGTGATAGCCGGCCGGGTTCATGGCCAGCAGCAGCAGGTGGTAGCTGGCCTCGCGCAGCCCGCGGGCCTCCCGTTCGCGCCGATCGCCGGGGGCCATGTACACTTCGCAGCCGATGATCGGTTTGATACCGGCCTCGCGCGCCGCCGTGTAGAACTCGATAGCGCCGAACAGGTTCCCATGGTCGGTTACGGCAACCGCGGGCATGTCCATCCGCTTGCAGGCGGCGACCAGGTCGCGGATGCGGCAGGCGCCGTCCAGCAGCGAATAGTCCGTGTGCACGTGCAGGTGAACGAACGGCGGGCCTTCCGCCTTGGCTGGGGGCATCTCTTGGGGCCTCCGATCCTGGCGACCGCTCGGGTCGCCACGATGCTACGCCGCCCGGTAGGCGTTGGCAAACACACGCGTGGCTCGGGACCGCCCCCGCACATAACCTTTGGGAACTCCGCGGCTGCCGCTCCGCGTGGCCGGTTCCGGCAAGCGTGGCGTGATGAACCGGCGCTCACTGAAAAAAGCCTCAGCGACCGGTTTCGGCACCCGCCTTCCGCGAATACCCTATCGGCCATCAGGCAACTGGCTCGCGCGGCGCGGCGACCGCGGCCAAAGTGAGCTGCGGGTCAGCGGGCTGCGGCCGATTCTGGATGCCACGGTTCTGTCTCGGGAGGTGCGCACATGAGAGCAGCTTGCGATTGCAGAAGACTGCCGACCTTGTTTGCCGTCTTGGCCACGGGGTTGCTGGGCGTGCTGACGTGGGCGGATGAGCCGGGTTCGTCCGGGTTCGGCTCCGACGCCGAGGCGCTCGCGCAGTTGGAGACGCGGCTCGAAGCCCAACAGCAGAGGATCGAGCGGCTTCAAGAGCAGTTGGTCGCCGCCCGGTCACAGGAGACCGAGGCCGCCCGGGCCGAGGTGATGCGGCAGCAGATTCGCGAAGTGCTCAGTGAGCAGGAGTTTCGCGAGAGCCTGATGCCCGCGGTATTGCAGGCGGGCTATGACGACGGCTTCTTCATCCGCAGCAGCGACGACAAGTTCAGACTGAACATCAACGGTTTTCTGCAGTTCCGCTGGACGCACTACGCCACGCGCAGCGACAACCGCTATCAGAATGCCCGACTTCAGCGGAACGACCGCACCGGGTTCGACTTCCAGCGCATCCGGCTGATCTTCAGCGGACACGCCTGGTCGGAGGATCTCACGTATTACGTGCACCTGCTGGCGGATTCCGCGGCCGGGTACGACGTGGCTCCGCTCTGGGCGTGGGTGAACTATCGCCTGCGGGATGAACTGCAATTCATGGCTGGTATCCTCAGCATACCGTCCACACGGGCCACGTGGCTCGACGAGCGGGGTTACCAATTCATCGACCGACCCATGACCGACGTGGTGTTCGGGCTCGGCGACGGGGTGGGCATGCAGCTCTGGGGGCAGTTGTTCGACAAGAAGGTCGACTACTACCTGGCGGTCGTCAACTCGCTCACCAGCCCGGCCAATCGCACGATCACCCCGGACCCGGCCGAGATGGACAGCACCCCGGCGATCGCGTTTCGCGCGGTCTGGCACGCGCTGGGCGAGGACCCGGACGGCTGGGCATTCGAGGGCGACATACACCACTCCGCCTCGCCGTTGCTGGATCTCGGCTTCCACTACGCGTTCAACGACGACCAGGGCGACCTGAACACGACCACGCTTCCGTTCCCGCTGCCGCGGCGGATCGGCAACCTGGGTGGTTTTGGGGTGACCAACACGAATGGGCTGCAGATCAACCAGTTCGGCGTGGATGCGGCGTTCAAGTACCAGGGCTTCTCGGCAACGGGTGAATACATGCTGCGGATCGTCGATCCGCGCCGCGCGGGGCGCGTACCGTTTGCCAACTGGTGGCTGCTGACCAACCAGGGTGACACAACCGTGCAACACGGCGCGTACGTGCAGGCCGGGTACTTCCTGCCGATCCCCGGTTTAGAAAACAAGCTCGAGGCCGTGGCGCGCGTGGGCGGCATCTCGGCGCTGGCCAACGGTCGGGAGGGAACCTGGGAATACGGCGCCGGGTTGAACTACTATCTGCGCGGGGCGGAAGCCGGTCACAAGACCAAGCTGCAAATGGACGTGACGAAGGTAACGGAGGTTCCGCTCGAGAACGCGTACTCGAGCCTGGCCAACGTCAACGATGACGCGCTCGTCTTCCGCGTTCAGCTCCAGGTTGGGTTTTAGCGCCGGTTGGAGCACCATCAATCGGCAGGTCGCGCTCCCCCCGCGCAGTCGGGCAGATGAAAGGCTGCCACAAAGGAGAAGCGTTCCCGGGCGATAGTGCCGGCCGGCATCATGTGGTCCCCGAAATAGTCTCAGTTCAGCAGCAGCGCCGCACGCCCCGCTCCCAACGCGTACACGAGGGCTCGGGCGATGCCATGAAGCAGGAAAGCCCCAACGAGGATTGTGTACAGGCCGCCGACCAGCCGCGGTCGGCGTGCCAGCGCCTGCGCGAGCCGCGCACGGGCGGTGTACGGTAGGAGCCCCGCTACGGCTATCAGCAGCAACAGGATTGCGAGGACGGGCCCGAATGGGTGATAGCTCCAGGCTGCGGCAAACTCGCCGTGCAGTGTACAACTGAGACTGCGTGTCAGTCCGCAGCCGGGGCAGGGCATACCCGTTGTGGCTCTGAACAGGCACACGCACACGCCCAGTCCTCCAGGTGGATGCACAAATGCCAGCGCCAGCCCGGCGCAGATCAGCGGCAGGTAGCGCCGCCGCAGCCAGGGCACCGACACGTCATGCTGGTATGGTGCAGTTGTACGCATTATCCGCGGACCGCTCAGAGCGACTCGATTCCACTTGGCAGCAGATACACCAAGACGTTGCCGACGATCGCCGTAACGTATGCAGCCTGCAGATGCCGGTTCTGGCATTTGGCGGCCACGAAATAGAGCGAGTAGATACCGCAAATCAAGCAAAGTACCCCGTCCAGCACGCTGGACCGAAAGGCTTCGACCAGCAGCCAGACGTAGATCCCCAAGCTATAGATGAGGAGCAGGCCAATATAGGCTAGCGCGAGGGTCAAGTTACCGCGCGCGAGTAGAAAGAGGATCAGGAAAATCCCGGTCACGCCAAGGAGGATTGCCAGGGGGTTCTTCAGTATACGCAGGGCGCCCTCGGCTGATGGGGCGGCGGAACGTCTGGCGGGCGGCGCCGCGACGGTCGCTGCTGCGGCCGCCGACCGGGGCTCGCCGTAACCACAGGCGCGGCAAGCGGTGCTTCCGACGGGCATAGGACGGCCGCAGGCGGGACAGTGCGCTCGGGTTGGCCGCTCCTGCGCGAGGGCCTCTCCCGAAGCCAAGGCCATCAAATCATCGGTGCCGGGAGATTGCCCGGCACGCGTAGGCTCCGGTGGTGTTTGAGCCACTGGTTTCGCCACGGCGCGCTGGGCCTTGCGAGTCCTGGCTTTCTTCAGGGCCTGCTCATAACAGGGCCGGCAGAAATAGCGGCCCCGCCGGTCTTTGACGCGCGGCTGTTTGGAAACGTCGGCCCCACAGAGAACACATGTCTTTGCCGAGGCTCCTCCGATTGACGGCATGGGCGCCCCCTTCCTGGATTCTGCCACCTACGCTGTCCGTTTCTCCGACGCTCGACAGGAACTTCCCATCCGTGGGGTGAAAGCACTCAGGGCCGTGCGGCCGTTACGGTGCCCAGATCGGCGTTTGAGCCCCGCGTCCTCGACACGCACACGGCCTAGACCAACCTAATTGATACATAGCCCGCTGTCCAGACCTCGGTGGCGATGCAATCGTATGTCCCCAACGTGGCAGGCAGGGACGGCCTTCGGCGCGACCAGGGGCCGGCTGCGTGACCGGGGCACTCAGTGGCTCTCGGCGGGCGAGTGTGACATACGCCTTGGGGCCGTGCTCCAATACACTCGTCTATCAACGCTCGCCTTGACGCGAAAGACTCACGAGCCGCACGCCGTGTGGAGCTGCTCGACGAGCCGAACCAGCCGCATCGCCAGGCGGGACTTACGTGCGGCGGGGACCGTCTGCCAGCGCTGGCCGCGCACCAAAATCTCGATAGCCGCCCGCTCGGCCCCGATCGCCCTCGGCCGGTTGAGCACAATGGCGTCCAGCCCCTTGCGGCGCAGCTTCTGCTCGGCGTTGCGGCGGGGAGCGCGATCCTCCACAGCGAAGCCGACGATGACCTGGTCAGCACGCCGACACTTGGCCAGCGTGGCGAGGATATCCACGGTTGGTTTGAGGTGCAGCACGCGGGCGGAGGCGGTTTTCTTCAACTTGGCCCGGACCGGGCGGGCCGGGGTGTAGTCGGCCACGGCCGCCGCCATGATCAGGGCGTCGTGATCCGCCCAGCAATCCCGGCAGGCGTGGAGCATGTCGGCGGCCGAGACCACCGGCACGGTCGGCACCCCTTGGGGAGCCGGCAACGCGGTCGGACCGTGGACGAGCGTGACGCGGTGGCCGCGCACGTGGGCGGCTTGCGCCAGAGCGAATCCCATCTTCCCGGACGAATCGTTGGAGATATAGCGCACCGGGTCGATGTATTCGCGTGTCGGGCCGGCAGTGATCAGGATGCGAAGTCTCTCGGGATGCATTGCACCACCCGTCACCGCGTCGCGTGGCACGGTCTGACGGAGTCAAGCCGGGGGTCTCGTTGAATGACCACGGCCCTGCTTCGCTGCGCTAGGCAAGACCATGCCACCCGATCCCACGGCCTGGCTGCACTTCGTTTCGCCAGGCCGTGCCACCCGGCCGCGAAGCACTGCTCTCAACTCGGCGAGCCGCCGCTCTTCGGCTTGTTGCGCAACAGATGCTCGCGAACGGCCGCGAGCAGCGTCTCCGGCTCACTCATACGCCCGGGCCCGACGGTCCCACAAGCCTGCCAACCCTCCTCGGGACCGACCAGCTCGAAACCTCTCTCACGGAGGAACGCCACGTTGCGCTGCACGGCGGGGTGCTGCCACATGCGCGTATTCATCGCCGGCGCGACGATGACCGGGCAAGCCGCCCCCAGCAGCAGCGTGCTCACCAAATCGTCCGCGATGCCCCCGGCAAGCTTGCCGATGATGTTCGCCGTCGCCGGGGCGACGAGGATCAGGTCGGCGGTTTCGCTGAGCTTGAGATGCTGGATGTCGCCCGAGCCGCTTGCCCGCCAGGGACTGGTGACGACCGGCCGTCCGCTGAGCGCCTGAAAGGTAATCGGGCCGATGAAGCGCCGCGCGTTGCGGGTCATCGCCACCGTCACGCCGCAGCCGTGTTGAACGAGCATCGACACAAGGGCGGCGGTTTTGTAGGCCGCGATCCCGCCACAGACACAAATGAGCAGCTCACCGCCGGGCGGCAACGACTGGCCGGTGTGAGCGTCCGGCGGTCCGCCAGCCGGGGCGGGGCGATTCGCGTCAGGTTTTGTCGGGCGGGGCAATTCCGGACGCCTCGAAGTCGATAGTGATCTTATCTTGCAGGACTTCTTCGATAACGATTTCCATGTTGGTCTTGCCGGCCGGATCGACCAGCGGGCGGGCGCCCTGGAGCAGCTCCAGCCAGCGTTTCTGGATTAGGGTCGTCAGCCGAAACCGTCCCCCGACCTTGCTGATCAACTCGTCGCTGTTGAGGGCTTCGATCATCCCGGTTCCGTCTCCTGTCTGATGATTTCCAGCACACGCTCGATCGAACCATTCAGTATATCATTGGTGATGAAATAGGGATAGTGGCCGCTGCTTTTGGCGAAGCCGATTTCGCCGTCCGCCTCGGCCAGCCGCTTACGCTGCAAGGCGTCCGACTCCGTCTGCCGGCCCTCCAGCCGGGCCTGCAGCGTCTCCATCGTCGGCGGGAGGACGAAGACGCGGATCGAGTCGGGCACGCGTTGGGCAATCTGGGCTCCGCCCTGCACGTCGATCTCCAGGATCACGATGTCGCCGCGCTCCACGACCTGCTCGACCGGCGCGCGGGGCGTGCCGTAGCGGTGGCCGAGATACTCGGCGTGTTCGAGCAGCTCGTCGTTAGCGAGCATGTGCTCGAACCGCTCGGAGGTCACAAAGCAGTAGTGCTGGCCGTCAACCTCGTGTCCCCGTTTGGGCCGCGTCGTAACCGAGACGGACCAGCGGGAATTGGGGATCCGTTGGAGCAGTCCGTCGCAAATCGAGGTCTTGCCCGTCCCCGAGGGACCGCTGATCACCACCAGCCTGCCGCGCCGCTTTTCACCCATGGCCGGGATTATGAGCCGAAGGTCGCCGCACCGCCAGTCGGTGCGCCCCGTCTAGCCCGCGGCGCCCCTGCCGGTCGCATGGCGCGGCTAGCTCGACCCCTGCAAGGCACGCAGGACGCTCAGCCTGCGCTGGGCGTGCCGGCGGGCTTCGAGCGCCTCCAGGTCGTGCCCGCAGAACTCCTCCACGGCCCGCTCGGCCTCGGCGAGCGTCTGCGGCGTGATGTCGGCGACAGGTACGGCGCTGCCGGTCAGCACGATGACGTCGTTGTCGTGGACTTGTGCGAACCCGCCGTCGATGAACATGCGCTGGATCTGACCGCCCTTCTGGTAACGGAATTGACCCACGCCGAGCTCACACATCAGCGCCGCGCGGTTCACCAAGATGCCCAGCTCGCCGTCGTGGGCCGGGATGACGACCGCATCGGCGGTCTCGTCGAGCACCTGGCGTTCCGGCGTGATGACGGTGCAGCGGATTTCCTTCTTCTCGGCCATTGCGGAACTGCTTTTACGGTCGCGGGCTCAGACCGTCAAGCCGACACGCGGGTCTGGAGGGGACGGACGGTGGCATGGCCGCTTCTCTACAGCCATGAGGCTAGTGGGGGATTACGGGCAGCAGCAGGCAAAGCGACCGCCGGGCAGCTTCCTTTGCGGCCTTGTGTTCCTGGGCCCGCCAGGCGCGTTTTCGGCGGCGCTTGGCCATAGCACAGTCGCGGAGCGACGCCGTCGCTCGTGTGGATTCAATCGGTGCCGATGGGGGTTATAATGCGGCATTCGGGTGGGGCTGAAACGGCTCTGCCCTGGGCTGGGGAGTGCGACGCTTCTTGACGATGATAGTGACGCAGAGTAATATGATTATTGTTGGCGGGCCGTGGTTCGGACAGTCGTCGGAGGTGGGCATCAACTCGACCGTGTCACAAGTCTTACATGGCCGGCGGGCGTATACAACGCAAGGGGCAAGGGTGGTATGCAGCGGCCGGCTCGGCGGGGGCTGGTGGAAATGGGTCGTCGCTCTCGTCGGGGTCAGTCTGCTCACGCCCGAACCGGCGCTGGCATATATCGGACCCGGGGCAGGGTTCGCGGTCAGCACGACGCTGGTAACGCTGTTCTTTGCGTTCTTCTCGGCCCTGGGGGCACTGTTCCTCTGGCCGTTTCGCTGGGCGGTTCGCCTCGTCCGGCGACGGCGAGCGCACGCGCAGGCCCGCGTCAAACGCTTCGTCGTCCTCGGGCTCGACGGGCTGGAACCTACCCTCGTGGAACGCTTCATAGCGGAGAGGAAATTGCCCAACTTCGAGCGCCTGAAGGAGCGCGGCTGCTATCTGAAACTGGGCACCACCGCGCCGCCGCTTTCACCAGTAGCATGGTCGTCGTTTCTGACCGGCTGCAACCCGGGCAAGCACGGCATCTTTGATTTCCTGACCCGCGACAAACGCAACTATACGCCCGCCCTTTCCTCCGTCCGCATCCGCGGGTCCCGCAAGACGCTCAACGTGGGACGCTACCGCATCCCGCTTGGCAAGCCCGACATCCGCCTGCTCCGCAAGGGTAAGCCGTTCTGGAACATCCTGGGCGAGCACGGGATCTTCAGCGATATCATCCGCGTCCCCATCACCTTTCCGCCGGAGCAGTTCCGCGGCGTGCTGCTGTCAGCGATGTGCGTGCCGGACCTGCGTGGCAGCCAGGGGACGTTTTCGTACTATTCCACCGCCGCCGACGTTGAAGAAGAATACATCGGCGGCGAGCAGATCCGCGTTCAGCGCAACGGCGACGTGATCCGTTCACATCTGGTCGGGCCGGAGAGCACGTTTACGAAGAACGGCGGGACGCTGCGCTGCCCGTTCGAGGTTAGAGTCAACAACCGCGATACGGCACAACTGAAAGTGTGCGGCGAAACGATCAAGCTCACCAAGGGCGAGTACACGCCCTGGACCAAGGTCTCGTTCAAGGCCGGTCTGGGCGTCAAGGTCAAAGGGATCTGCGAGTTTTTGCTGCTCGAAACGGAGCCGGAGTTCAGGCTGTATGTCACGCCGATCCAGATCGACCCGGCTCGGCCGGCCATGCCGATCTCGCACCCGACCGTCTACGCCACGTACCTTTCCAAGTTGCTGGGGACGTACGCGACGCTGGGCCTGGCGGAGGACACGTGGGGGTTGAACGCGAAGGTGCTCGACGACGAGGCGTTCCTGCATCAGTGTCTGGAGGCGGACGACGAGCGCGCGGACATGTTCTTCGACGCGCTGGAGAAGGTGCGTCACGGCTTGTGCGTCTGTGTCGTGGACGGGCCGGACCGCATTCAGCACATGTTCTGGCGCTACATTGACCCCGAGCACCCGGCCCGCGGTGGTCAGGGCGGCCGCGAGCAGCGCGACGCGATTGAGAAGATGTACCTGCGGATGGACGAGCTGGTCGGCGATACCCTGGCCGAGTGCGACGACGACGATACCGTGCTGATGGTCATCTCTGACCACGGCTTCAACGCCTTCCGCCGCGGGATCGACCTGAACTACTGGCTCGAACAGAACGGTTATCTGAAGCTCAAGCCGGACGGGCGCGGGCAAAAGTATCTGGCGGGGATCGACTGGTCGCAAACCAAGGCGTACTGCATGGGTTTGGCGGGCATGTGGCTCAACGTCCGGGGTCGAGAAGCACAGGGGATTGTGGAGCCGTCGGACGCCGCCGCGCTGCGCCAGGAGCTTTGCCGCCGGCTCACGGGGCTAACGCATGAGCACACCGGGCAGGTGGCGATTCACCGGGTGCTCGAGGCTCACAAGATATACCGCGGGCCGTACAAGGCTGAGGCGCCGGATTTGATCATTGGGTACAACGAGGGGTATCGGGTTTGCTGGGAGGCCGCCATTGGCCAGCCCACCGAGCGCCTCTTCCATGACAACACCAAAGCATGGAGCGGAGATCACTGCATCGACCCGGGTTTCGTGCCCGGTATACTGTTCTGCAATCGCAAGATCGCGACGGAAAGTCCACACCTAACGGATATCGCTGCCACCGCGCTCGACATGTTTGGTGTGAAGGTGCCGGCGCATATGGACGGGCGGCCGATGGCGGTGGCGGAGGCCGACGGAACTTTCCCGAATGGGCGGCACGGTGAGCGGCAAGGGAACAAAACACGAACGGCAGAGCCGAGCGCATGACAGGAGGTTGGGGAATAATGTCGCCAGAAGGTAATGACATCACCAGAAGGAGCTTCATACGGGCCGCAGGAATGTCTGGACTTGCATCGGTGGTCTTCCTCCACGGAGGTTGCCAGCCATCCGCAAACAGACGCCGCAAGTCTGCTCGTTATGGAAAGCAAGTCATCGTTCTGGGCATCGACGGTTTCGATCCGCGGCTCTGTGAGCGGTTGATGGATCAGGGTGCGCTGCCGCATCTGGCCGGCTTGCGTGCGGCCGGAGGCTTCCGGCCGCTGGGCACCAGCATCCCGCCGCAGAGCCCGGTCGCCTGGGCGAATTTCATCACCGGTGCGGATGCAGGCGTACACGGCATCTTCGACTTCATCCACCGCGATCCGAAAAGACAGTGCATGCCGTACTTCGCCATGTCGCAAACAACCGAAGCCGAGCAGGGCTGGGAAGTCGGCGAGCACCGGATTCCGCTGACGTTCTGGCCGTTCAGTCACACTCCGGCGAAGACGCTCCTCCGCCGCGCGGGCATTCCGTTCTGGGACTACCTGGACGCAGCCGGCATTCCGGCGTGGATCTACGACATTCCCTCCAATTACCCGCCCAGCCCTTCGGAGCACGGGCACCAGTTTTGTCTGAGCGGGTTGGGCACGCCGGACCTGCTAGGCACACAGGGCACCTATCAGTGGTTTTCCTCGCGTCACAGGCGGGTGAAGAACGAAGGCGGCGGCATGCGCAAGCCGCTGAGGTTCAAGAACAACACGGCCACGGCCACGCTCACCGGACCGAGGAACACGCTGCTCAAGAGGCCGGTGGATGCGGAGGTAGAGTTCCAGGTCCACCGCCACCCGCACGAGCCGCTGGCGCGCATCGAGTTGCAGGGGCAGACCATCGTCCTGAAAGAGGGCGAGTGGAGTGACTGGCAGAAGGTGGCCTTCCCGCTCGAGATGCCTGCCTTCCTGCCGAACGACGAGGTGGCCGGCATCTGCCGCCTCTACCTTCAGGAGGTGCGTCCGCACTTTCGGCTGTATGTTTCACCCATCAACGTCGATCCCTCCGACCCCGCACAACGGGTCAGCGAGCCGGCGGAGTTCGTCACGAAGATCTCGGACGAGCTCGGGCTCTTCTATACCGCCGGTTTCCAGGAAGACCACAAGGCCCGCCGCCACGGTGTGTTCACCGACGAGGAATACCTGGAGCAGGCGAATTACGTCCTGGCCGAACGCATGAACCTGCTCGAGTACGCGCTGGAGCACTACCAGGACGGCCTGTTGTTCTTCTACTTCTCCAGTACCGACCTCCAGGCGCACATGTTCTGGTGGGATAGCGACGAAAAGCACCCCGTGCGCTCGCCGGACGACGCGAAGAAGTACCATGGCGTGCTGGCGGAGCTCTACGGGAAGATGGATGCGGTCGTGGGCGACGTGCTGAAGCGGCACGGCGATGCCACAATCATGGTGGTCTCCGACCACGGCTTCTGCAACTTCCGCCGGCAGTTCAATATCAACACGTGGTTGCGCGATAACGGGTACCTGGGGCCGCCCGATTGCGAGGGGCTTCTGTACGATCCACGCCGACCGCACCAGGCCCTCGTCGACTGGACCCAGACAAGGGCGTACGGGCTCGGAATCAACAGCTTGTACCTGAACCTGGCAGGCCGCGAGCGGGACGGCATTGTTGATCCAGCCGAGCGCGACGCGCTGCTCGAAGAGCTGCGCGCGAAGCTGTTGGCCGTGCGCGACCCGCTCGACGGCCAGCCGGCAATCTCCGAGGTGCACCGCGGCGACCAGGCCTATGCCGGACCGCTGGTCCACCGGGCTCCCGATCTGATCATCGGCTATCGGCGCGGGTACCGGTCTTCCTGGGACACGGCCCTCGGCGGCATCACCGCCGAGATTTTCAGCGACAACAAAGAGGCCTGGAGCGCGGACCACTGCATGGCGACCGGCGAGATCCCCGGCGTCGTCTTCAGCAGCAAGCCGATCCTGCATGAGCAGCCCGCGCTGATCGACCTGGCCCCGACGATTCTCGAGGAGTTCGGCCTCACGCCGCCGCGCACGATGGTCGGCAGGAGCGTGTTTAAGAGCGCCTAACAGGACCTGTGGCACAGGCTTCCAGCCTGTGGTTTCACCGGCAGGATGCCGGTGCCACAGAGGGCTATGTTAGGCCCTTTAAGTCTGCATAACAGCCGTCGGCCGAGGTAACGCAGAAGGAGTAGTCTTCGTGCCAAAGATCAAGATCGACGAGAACCTGTATGACCGCGTCAAGAAGATCTCGGAGATCGCGGGCTATTCGTCGCCGGAGGAGTTCGTGATCCACATCATTGAGAAGGAATTGAGCACACTGGAGGCGGCCGGCGACGATGAGCAGGTCGCCGAGCGCCTGCGCGGGCTGGGGTACCTGGAGTAGGGCCCGCGGGGGCGGGGGACACACCTGTTTGCTCCGCGGGGAACTTCCGGCAGAAAGACGCAGTATGGACGCCGTCAACTGGGTGCTCATCAACGCGGCGAACGCGGGCCACTGGCTGTGGGACGTCATCAAGGCGTTTTTCGGTGCGCTGTTCGGGGCGCTGGACGCGGTGCTCAACCCCGTGCTCTCGCCGGTGCTCGCGCTGGTGAACCCGATCTGCACGGCGATCGGCGACGGAGTCTATGCCGTGCTGTCGCCGCTGCCGATCTGGCTCGGGCTGACGTTGTTGTCGGCGGTCACCGGTGTCGTGTTGCTGATCGCCTTCCGCTACCTGTCGAACCAGGCCGCGATCGGGCGAGCGCGAGACGAGATCACCGCCAACCTACTGGCCCTGAAGCTGTTCAAAGACGAGATTCGCGTGGCGTTCCGCTCTCAGTGGCGGCTGCTGAAGGCACTGCTGCGCTTGCAGGGGTTGATGCTCGTACCGATTCTGATCATGGCGTTGCCGCTCGTGATCGGAATCGCGCAAATGGGGATCCGCTATCAGTGGCGGCCGTTGCGGGCCAATGAGCAAACGCTGATCAAGCTGCATTTGGGCCCGAAGCACGCGGACGTGACGCAGGCCGAGCTCCAGCCCAGTCCGGGCATCAGGGACGTGGTCGGACCGGCACCCGGCGGCGAAGAGCTCGTTTGGCGCGTCCGTGGCGGCGAGCCGGGCCGGCACACACTGCAATTCAACGTGGCCGGAACCCTTGTCGAAAAGGAACTCGTCGTCGGCAACGGGTTCGAGCGGGTCAGCGCCAAGCGCCCGGGGCGGCGCTGGACCTCGCAGATTCTGCACCCGGTCGAGCCGCGGCTAGACGCCGACTCGCCGGTGCAGTCCATCGAGATTCTCTACGGCGGCGTCGATTCGTGGGTCTACGGGGCCAATTGGTGGATCCTGTATTTCTTCGTGGTCTCGATGGCGTTCGCGCTGCTGTTCAAGCCGATATTCAAAGTGCGTTTTTGAAAACCCGCCACGCCACCGCGCGCCAGACGGCAGCTCCCCCACATCCTTGAACGCTCGAACCCTCGGTCCCGTTGCAATGCCTTACAGGCGTTCGGCAAGCACCCTCTGGGCGGCCGTGACGCCGGCGCCGAGCTCGAACTTGTGCCCGAGCTTGTAGAGCACCTGCTCGAGAGCCGCGATCACCAGCACGGTGTCCATGTCGTCTACATAACCCATGTGTCCGATGCGGAAGATCTTGCCCTTGAGGTGCTCCTGGCCGCCGGCAGACTGAATGCCGTAGCGCTCCTTGAGCTGGCCGCGGATGTCCGAGACCTTGACGCCCGCGGGTGCATAGAACGCGGTGACCGAATCCGAGGGGCGCTTTGAGAACAGTTGCAGGCTGATCGCCTCGCCGGCGGTCCGGGTGGCGGCCGCCATCGCGGCCACACGCTTCCACACGTTCTCCAGGCCGTCTTCGAGCAGGATGTCCAAGGCCTTGTTCAGGCCGCGGATGAGCACGTGCGCCGGCGTAAAAGGTGTGTCGTTCTTCTCCGCGCTCTTGCGGGCCTTGACCAGGTTCAGGTAGTAAGCGTGCTGGGTCTTGTTGTGCTCGACCACGCTCCAGGCCCGGTCGCTGAGCGCGACGAAACCCAGCCCCGGCGGAATCATCAACGCCTTCTGCGCCCCGGTGATCACCGCGTCCACGTGCCAGTCGTCCGGCTTGAGCGGCAGGCAGCCGGCCGAGGTGATGCAGTCGGTCAGCAGCAGCTTGCCGGCCGCGTTGGTGATCTTGCCGATCGCCTCCAGGTCGCACAGCGTGGCGGTGGATGTTTCGCTGTGCACGACCATCACCGCCGTGATCGCGGCGTCTTTCTTGATGTAGTCGGCGATGACCTGCGGGTCGATCGCGGTGCCCCACTCGATCTCGTGGCGGATGACGTCGATGCCGAACTGCTGGGCGATCTCACCCCAGCGTTGGCCGAACTTGCCGCCCTCAATCGTGAGCAGCTTGGAGCCGGGTGGGTGGCAGCCGATGATGGCCCCTTCGGCCGCCGCCGTCCCGGAGGCACTGATGATCAGCACCTCGTTCTTGGTCTGCAGGACCTGTTTGAGCTTGGCGCGGCAGTCCTTCATGTAGCCTTTGAACCAGTCGGTGCGATGGTGCTCGAAGGGGCGCGCCATCTCCAGCAGCACTTCCTCGGGAACCGCACAGGGCCCGGGCGTGTACAAGCGAATCTTCTTCATATCTGTAATCCCTCTCGTGCCAATACCAGACAACGCGGAAGCGCCATCAGACGAGCATGATAGCGTTTCGGCCGGCCCACCGCGAGCGCCCCGCCGCCGCATTACAAAACGCGCACACCTCCATAATGGCTGCCGGCAAGCAGGCCCGCTACACTCGCGCTGTCCACCGGTCTCTAGAACGAGAGGGTATCGCGATGCGTTGGGTCCTGCGAACCGTCGTTGGCCTGATCGTCTTGGTGCTTGGGCTCATGATCGCGCTCCTGATCTTCCTGCGAATCGGTCCGACCGGGCCGGTTCCGGCAATCGACCCGATCTTGACGCTCAACCAGGCTCACGCGGATCTCACGCAAAACGCCGCGCCGCTCTACCTGGCGGCTTTCGAGCGTTTCGTGCCACCGCCTGACGAGGGCTGGATGAAGGGACAACTGGGCTTGTACGATGCTGCTGAAATCGGCCCGCGCGTTGCCGCCTGGGTCGACCAAAACGCCGGGTGTCTCGCGCAAGCGCGCGCCGCCAGTAAAGCGTCGAATTGCTGGTTTGAACTGAAGCGTGTCGCCGACGGTTTCTTGGAGCTCCCCCATGGGGACAAGATGCGCGCGCTGCTGAAACTGTGCCGCTTGCGCAGCAAACTGGCGGCTACGCGCCACGACCTGCCGGCCCTGGAAGAGTGGCTACGAGTCACGGATAGAATGGCTCGCCACCTTCTGCAGCAGCGGTTCGTTTTTCCGCACGTCTTCGGCGTCGGTGGCCTATCGTATGTTCAGGAGCTGGTGCTGAATCCCTTCACATGGCCCGAGCTCTCCGTCGGGGACCGCGTCGCCTATTTCCGGCGCATCAAGCAGGTGTTCGAACCGCCAGCTACGGCCGTTGCTGCAATTCAAGCAGAGCGCGACGAGATGTGCTGGAACCCATTCTACCGCGGCAACGATCCGGCGATCCTGGTGCCGCCGCGCCGCTTCGCGGGCGAGGTGGACCGGTATCTGGGGCTGTACGTCAAGCTGGCCGCGCAGCCGCCCGAACAGCAGAGCAATCCGGCCAACCCGCTACGCAGCGCGATCGACCGCGTCCACAGCTGGAAGTGGTCTTTGAAGAACCCGATTCGCTCCGAGCTGATCCTGGTCTTGCCAGCTCTCTTGCGACCGCTCGATCTCCACGTGCGCTTGATTTGCACGCAGCGAGGAAATCGCGCGGTCGGGGAGGTCTTCGCGTACCAACATGAGCACGGCTCCTTGCCGGAGTCACTTGACGCTCTCGAAGGCCGGTGGCGCATCGACCCTTATACCAGCCACCCGTTCTTCTGCTGCCCGACAGAGGAAGGCTTCATCCTCTACTCCGCCGGCGTCGATGGCGACGACGACGGGGGCGTCCACGATCGCCGCTTCGGCGAACGCTACGACGAACCGGACAACGGCGACTACGTGTTCTGGCCGCTGCCGGAGCGGCAGGACGGGCGGTAGGCCGGGGCACGCACGAACGCGTTCGGACGTGGCACTCAGTGCGTGTTTCGCACGAGGGGGGCCAGATTCTTCGCTGCGCTCAGAATGACCCCGGGCAATGCGCTCGGAATGACATAGGCAATGCGCTCAGAATAACCGTAGCCAGCGCGGGTTAGTCCTCCGGCTTTGTCGGCGTCAGTCGCACGTCCGCGAAGTGGCTGGCGCGAACTGCGGCAGCGCCTCAGCGCTGTTATAATCGGGAAGGCCCGAGCGACGGGCCGAAAGAAACGGGGGCAGATTGGGGAGCCGCCGTGAAGAAGCAGCTCTGGTGGATCGTGCTCGTCCCGCTCTTAGCGCTCTGCGGTGCCGGGGGCTGGCTCAGTTGGGCCCGCTCCGGGCCCACTGCCCGGGGTCCGAAGCAGGACCCAGTCGTTTTGCTGAATCGCCAGCACGATAATATCGGAGAACACGCTGCAGATTACTACACGCGAGCCTACGGGATTCTCAGGGAAGCCAAGGACGAGTTCTGGGACGCGCTCGACCCGTGGTGGGCCGACGACGTCCCGCTAAGCGCCGAGCTGATGGAGTGGGTTGAGAAGAAGACCGACTGCGTTGCGAACGTGCGCCAGGGATCGCGCTGCGAGGACTGCCGGTTCACGCTACAGCGCAGTGCAAATGGCGACGTCCTGCAGCCGGAACTCACGGAAATCAAAACACTCGTCCGGTTCTTTCGGCTAAGAGCACGAATTGCCGCAGAACGACGTGACCTTATAGGCTTCATCGACGCACTTCGGACAATGGATGGCCTGGCACGAGATGTCTGTGCCCAACCGCTGCTGATTTCCGACCTCGTGGGAATCGGCTGCCTCTGGAGCGCTCAGGAGATCGTGGCACTGCCCTACACTTGGCCGGAACTCAGTTCTGCTGACCGGCAGGTATATGCCCACTCGATTCTCCCTCTCTTCGAAGCGCCACCCGGTCTGGAGAAGGCGCTCAAGGAGGATTTCAATGAGCTGTGCTGGATCTATGAGATGAAACGTCCGAGGAGCTTTAATTCGAGGCTGGTCTTTCCGTCTGAGCGTATCTTCGGCGAACTGGATCAGGCGTTGCAGCCGGTGCGCGGGCACTTTGAGCTCCCCGTGGAGGAGCAAATGCAGAGACTGGGCCAACTCGAAAAGAGGCTGGAGGCCTGGTCGAGCGGTCGACGGGCGAAACCGGTAGCTGAAGCCGGGCGGTTGCTCGTGTCCATCGCGCTGGTCACCTGGCCCAAAGCGATCCAGCAGCGCGGCTGGTTGATCACATTCCAGCGTGGCAACCGAACGGTCGCGGCCATCTTTGCACACGCCGATGCGGTGGGCCAGTTCCCGGCCTCTCTCGACGATGCCATCGGAGATTTCGTGATCGACCCGTTCACCAGCAAGCCGTTCATCTACCGCACTACCGGCGACGGTTTCACCCTCTACTCGGCCGGACACGACGGTGATGACGACGGCGGCATGCATCACCCGAGATTCGGCGAGCAGCATGCGACGACGGGGGAAGCTCTGCCACCCGACGGTGACTATGTGTTCTGGCCGCTGCCGGAGCCGCAGGACGGGCGGTAGTCGGAGCGACACGAACGAAGGCGTTCGTTTGTGCCACTCAATGCGTGTTTCACGCGAGGGGGTGCGTGACGAGATCGGCGCGGTGCTCGCTGTCTTGCCCCGCAGGGGCGCAGGCCCATGGCCGCGGGTGGAGCGCAGCGCAACCCGTGGATAGGATGTGTGCCGAGTCATCATCCCGCCCCGCAGGGGCGGGGGAGACATCCAGGCCGGGCACCCTCACACAATTGCTGTATCACGTCGTCTTCAGCACCAAGCACCGCGCCAATCTGATTGCGCCCGAGTTACAGGCGCGCCTATACGACTATCTCGGCGGGATCGTCCGCGGCGAGCGTGGCCGGAAGGTCACGCGGCGTTCACTGTGAGTCCGTCGCAATTCGAGACGGTGCGGCGCTATCTCCAGAATCAGGCGGCCCACCAGCAGCAGCGGGAATTCGTGGAGGAGTTGAAGGCGCTGCTGGACGCACACGGGATCAAGTACGACCAGCGGCATCTGCTGGACTGAGCGCTTCATCCGCCGCCCCTTCGGGGCGGAGGCTTGTTGGGGGGCGGACCGTGTCCACGGGTTGCGCTGCGCTCCACCTGTGGCAAAGCGCCGCTGCCCCTTCGGGGCGGAGACTTCCTGAGGGACGACCGTGTCCACGGGTTGCGCTGCGCTCCACCCGTGGCAAAGCGCCGCTGCCCCTTCGGGGCGGAGACTTGTTGGGGGGCGGACCGTGTCCACGGGTTGCGCTGCG
>CAZNFA010000019.1:0-72824 GCA_964572345.1 uncultured Planctomycetales bacterium | reverse complement strand
CCTAACGGGAACCGAACCTCAAGAAAACAGCACTGCAGACGGCTGAACTGTTACCGCCGGACAATGACTTCTACCATAGCCGGTCTCCCGGCAAGCGATCGGCAACATCTGGTTCGCTAATCGCGTAGTGTTGCGCTTCCCTGCTCACCCCGTCTCGCCTGCCGTGAAGGGCTGCTGTACCGCCGAAACCGATCAGCGCGCGCCGATTCTCCTCCCCGGATGTCGTTGAAGCGACCAACAGGCCCAATGCTAACACATGCCAAACACGGATTCAAGTTCGCTGCGGCTGGCGGCGCGAATCTGCTGCCGATTGCGTGATCTGGTCGGGCCCACCTGGAGGAGGGCAGCTCTCGAGGGCCCGTGCGTTGGTTGGGCGACCGCTGCCCCCGACCCGATCGCGTCTTCACACGCGTCACAGGTGGAGCGCGGGCGGACCTGGGCGCGGGGCGTCCGGTCCCCTGATCCGATCATGAGCGGCAGCCGGAACCGCACACCATGGCCGCCGAAAAGGGGGGCATCTCCTTGTGTTTGTTGACGTGCTTCTCAAGTCGCCGTTGACGCACGGCCGGGCGGGCACGTATAGTTCGCGGCTGGTCCGTCTTGGCAGCCCCCATCGTCTAGAGGCCTAGGACACCGGCTTTTCAAGCCGGCGACAGGAGTTCGAATCTCCTTGGGGGCGTTCCTTGCATCCCACGGCATCAAGCCGCGCACCATCGCATTGTCCCGCTAACTGCAATGGCTTACACGCTTCGCTTGCCCCGTTGTCGGTGTCGGGGCCAGTGCGCGATGTCGCACCGTCCCGCGCGTTTTCGCATCCCAACTGCCGCGCGCACTGCTGCGCGCCGTCGGCGTCCACCGGGCGTGCGTGCTCCGTATATCGGATAGACCCTTATGCGCCACTGCGCCAAACGCGAAACCGATCAACTGGAAGCGACACTAGCGGGGCTTGACCAGAGACAGCTCGTACGTAGCGTTCTGTGGTCGGTGTTCACGTGCGGAATGGCCGTAACTGGCGAGCAGAAGGTCCAAGACGCGGGCTGCACACGGGTGCAGTCGTCGAATGATAAGGAACGCTTCTCCTGATGGTCATTCTTAGCCGGGGCGTGCTCTTCGATCGCCGGGTCGCTGACCGAGTGTTGCTGATGGCAGAGGTGGAAGGTTGTCGGCTAAGTCCCAGAGTCCGAGTCCGCGAGCAGGATGCCCAGGTCAGCTTGGCCGTGATCTCCACTGTCGTCGCAGTTGCCGGGGCAACCGCCGTACTGGCGCTCTCATGATTACGGCCTTCACGCCAGAGCGCCGCGCGAGACTAACCGGCAGGCAGCTTTGACGATCGCTTGTCAAGGATCACAACACAAAACGTCGCAATCGGCCCGAGTATCAGCGACACGATAAACCAAGCCAGGCCGCTCCGGTTCTTAGCCTGCGCCAGTCCGGCGTTGATCATCGCGAGCGTCCCCCAGCCGACGGCGTATCCAGGTACGTTTCCAAGGGGCTCGGCGGATGCCTGTGTCGTTTGGCCCAGGATGAATAACAGCAACATGGCTTGCATGGCCCTGCACCTCGTTTTGTAAGAGTCTAAACTCGATCCTTACGTTGATCAGCGGCTATTCCGACAACGGACATTTCCCATTTACCGGAGGTTGGAGGAGCATTCTACGCAAACCGGTGGCCGGATCGCAAGCGGCCGCGGGTGATGCGGCCTTCGAGCTGTCGTCTTCGCCGCCGAAGCCCTGCATATCGCACCCTCTGGCCCCGGAACGCGCATTCCTGTCGCCGTCGGCGCAACCGGAACGATGCGCCCGTGCGGGTCGGCAGGTTATCCGTAGGCCGGCGACCATGATCCAGGCTGTGGCACCGCTGGCGGACGACGGATGACCGGTGCGCCCGGACGCAGAACACGAGAGTTGACGCGGGGAGACGGTTGGGACTGCGCGGAGACGTAGCGGTGACCCTTCTCCAGAAGCCAACACGGTACGATTCACGGGATCAGCCGTTGAGAACCAAGGGTTCCGAGCGGAATCCGCTGTGCGCGCTTGCGGTGGAGAGCACGATTCCAGTATCATAGTTGTTAAGGAGACGGCAAGTGGCAAATCCCGATCGTCCGGAGGAAAATTGATGGATGCGACGAGATTCGCGCGGTTGTTGAGAGTAGGATGGATGCTGCCGGTGCTCAGCGTTTTGCTCTGCGTGTCGGCCGCGGCAGATGCGACGGACCTGTTTGAGGAATACGGGGACGGCGGCAGGTATTTTGAGGAGATCGAGATCAGCCACATGCTCGTCTACTTCCACCAGCGGATGATAGGCGCGGCCACCGTCGAGAAGGACTATATCGTCTATCAACTGGACAAGGATACGGGGGAGCTCCTGGCGCGGAAGAGCCACTGGCGCGACGACTTGCCCGCTGTCCTGCCCGGCGCGCGCGTTTCGCGAGAGCAGGCCGAGGCGCTGGTCGCCGGCGAGATCCAGTTCTCCGATTTCTTCATCATCTCTCCCGAGTCGGACGTCTTCCCGCTCAACCCGACGCCGGAGAACCCCTGCTGGGCGGTTCGAAGCGTGGACGTGCAGGGGCAGTACGTGGTGACCATCATCGACGCCGCCTCAGGTGTGATTCTCGGGAAGGGTGTCCCGCCACCCTACACGGCATTCTCCCTGACAGGTCCGTGGTACTTCGATCCCTGTGACGGCTCGTGGAGCAGCTGGTCCCAGAACGCCGAATGGTGGTTCAACGCGATGGGTTACTCGACTGAGGAGGTCGTGTGGCCGACCGAGGTGAAGATTCAGAGCCACATTCAGTCGACCGAAACCGCGATGTTCTACGAGCTGGCCCACGGCGGGAGCACGTACTTCGCCAGCGGCTGTGTGGGGGGAAACGACGCTGAGTACACATACGCCTCTGAGATCGAGGCATGGATGGTCGGCTACGAGAAGATGCCCTTCGCCTTCATAGGGAGTTGCGCCGGCATGTGTTCCAGCGGCGACGGCACGTTCGCGTATGAGTTCAGGAAAGGCTCACCTGACAACACGACCGTGGTGGGGTACTGCGGCATGTCGGAATCACAGTGCTCGACTTGCTGGACCTACTCCATCGATTGGCAGGACACGCTCTTCTACTACATGAGCCTCGGGTACGCGGTGAACGACGCCTACGATCAGGCTAACGCGGACTACCCGGCCTGCGCCAGCGGGGACTGCATGCGATTCGCCGGCGACGAAGACTTCGCAGTGGTGCCACTCGTGCCGAGGATCCCCGGTCTCGAGTTCGATTACCCCAACGGGCTGCCGGAGCTGGTCAGCCCGGCCGGCGGGACCACCGTCCGCGTCGAGGTGTCCAGCGGGGGTGACTACACGCCTCAGCCCGGCACCGGTCAGTTCCACTACGACATCGGGGACGGCTTCGTCACCGTAGACATGCAGGAGGTCTCGGAGAATGTCTACGACGCGGTCTTCCCGGCGGACGACTGCGGCGACGAGGTCTTGTATTACGTCAGCGCCGAGGCCGTCGGTGGGGAGGTATTTACGGATCCCCGCAACGCCCCGGATAGTGTCTATTCGGCCAGTGCCGCGTACGGCGTAATCGTGTTTTTCGAGGATGACTTTGAGACCGATCAGGGCTGGAGTGTTAGCGGAAACGCCGCTACCGGCCATTGGGAGCGCGGCGTGCCGGTCGGCGGCGGCGACCGCGGCGATCCGCCGACCGACTACGACGGCTCCGGAAAATGCTACGTCACCGAGAACGTCGATGGCGACTCGGATGTCGATGACGGGTACACCTACCTCGATTCGCCCACCATCGACCTAAGCGCGGGCGACGCCCAGATCGGCTACGCCTTGTGGTACACGAACAACTTCGGCAACGATCCCAACAACGACCTGTTCAAGACCTACGTCTCCAATGACGACGGCGCGAATTGGGTCCTGGCCGAAACGATCGGACCAGTGACCTCGGGAGGCTGGGCGGAGCACTCCTTCTGGGTGGGCGACTTCGTGACGCCGACCGATCAGGTGAGGGTCCGCTTCGAGGTCTCGGACCTGAACGAAGGCTCGGTGGTCGAGGCCGGAATCGATGCCTTCCGGGCAACGACCTTCGACTGCGAGTCGCCCTGTGTAGGTGACCTGGACGGCGACGGCGATACCGACCAGGCGGACCTGGGAATCCTGCTGGCGTCCTACGGAAACGATGCCGGCGGCGACCTGGACGGTGACGGCGACACCGATCAGGCCGACCTCGGCATCCTCCTCGCCGACTGGGGCTGCGGCACATAGGCCGGGAGACTGGGAGGCTTCCGACGAAGGCGATTTAGACTGTGAGGGGGTCACTGACCAGGCCGACCCCAGTCTCCTGCTGGCCCACTGGGGCGAAGGCTGCCCGTAGCGCCGGCCGTATGTACTTCGGTTAAGCGAAGGGTTCTGCGCCGGTCGGAGATCGTTGTTGAAACGGCAAGCACGGAAAGAAGAGTTCGATGCAAACATCAAAGATGAACTTCCGGGTGTGCGGTCAAGCGGCGGTCGCCGTGGCGCTGCTGACGACGGTGGTATCAAGCGTGGCCGCTGGGTCGGGCGACTACCTGATCGTCACGGCGTCCGAGTACGACGGTAGCGCGCCGCTCAATCAGTTCATCGCTGCCAAGACGGCTCAGGGCTTCAGCGTGACGAGTTATACGGCGGTTCCGGGCACGAGCAGAAACACGATCAAGGCGTACATCGAGAGCCTGTGGGGTACGCCCGACGCGCCGGATTACATCCTGCTCATCGGCGACGCCGCTACCTCAACCGCCACCACGACCAGGCTTCCGTACTGGAGCGGCGGCGGCAGTAAAGAGGCGCCCACCGACCTGCCCTATGCCTGCATGGATGGAGGCGATGATTGGCATCCGGAAATCACCATTGGACGCTTCTCGGTCGAGTCAGTGAGCATGTTGCAGAACGTGGTGGACAAGACTTTGTTCGTAGAAGCCGGCGATTTCCCCGACCCGGATTACATCAGGCGCGGCGCGTTCGTGGCCAATCCGGATACGTACGACATGGCTGAACCAACACACGATTGGGTCATCGAGAATTACTTCGAGCCGAACGAGTACGAGGCCATCAAGATCTACCGCTCTCAGGGCGGGGATACCCAGGACATCGCCGACGCCGTGAACTACGGCTGTCTTTGGACTGTGTACTACGGTCACAGCTACCCCACCGGATGGTACGATCCGCCATTCTACCAGAGCGACGTGCAGGCGCTGAGCAACGAAGGGCTGTACGGCGTCATTACCAGCCATAGCTGCAGTGTCGGCGACTTCACGCTCAACGACTGCTTCGGTGAAACGTGGCTGCGCGAGGCCGACAAGGGCGCTGCGGCGGTCATCTTCCCCTCGGACTACATCTATTGGGATAGCCCCGAAGAATGGCTGCCCTCCACCGTGCTGGAGCACTCTTGGTTCAGGGCGTTTTTCGAAGACGACATCTGGGAGGTGGGCCCGGCCTGGCAGGCGGCGCTGTACCACTTCGAGGAAGATTACGACGGCGACGTGGACGTCAAGCGGAATTTCTTCGAGGAGTTCAACCTGCTGGGCGACCCGAGCCTGTGCCTGCCTCACGCCCCAAACCCTATGTTCGTCAGCCCGATAGACGACCTGATCTCCGAGGGCCCAGTGGGCGGACCTTTCGTCCCTGACAGCATCACCTACGAACTACGCAACAACGCGGACTACGCCATCGACTACGAGGTGACCGGCGGCTCGGCGGCCTGGGTGACGCTGTCGGGCGACCTGTCCGGCACGCTCCCGCCCGATGGAATGGCCGAAGTGACGGTGCAGATCAACAGCAATGCCGAAACGCTTGGAATCGGCACCTACAACGACACGGTTTACTTCACCAACCTCACCGACCATATCGGCGACACCACCCGGGGCGTGATTCTCCAGGTGGGCGTGCCCGAGCTGCAACACGAGTGGACATTCGATGCCGAGCCGGAGTGGAGCACCGAGGGTCAATGGGCGTTCGGGCAGCCGACTGGCGGCGGCGGACAGTACGGCGGACCCGACCCCACCAGCGGCTATACCGGCCCCTGCGTCTACGGCTATAACCTCTACGGCGACTACGAAAACAACCTCCCGGAGCGACACCTCACCAGCGACGCCATCGATTGCACCTGCCTGACCAGGGTCAGTCTGAGATTCTGGCGCTGGCTGGGCGTCGAGCAGCCCGCGTACGATCACGCCTACGTACGAGTCAGCACCAACGGGTCCAACTGGACGACGATCTGGGAGAACGAGGAGGAGATCACCGATTACTCCTGGCACTACCAGGAGTTCGACATCTCCGACGTCGCCGACAACCAACCTACCGTCTACCTGCGCTGGACCATGGGTCCCACCGACGGCGGCTGGCGCTACTGCGGCTGGAACATCGACGACGTTGAGATCTGGGCCGTCCTGGCCATGCCCGGCGACCTCGATGGCGACGGCTGCGTCGATCAGGCCGATCTCGGCATCATGCTGGCCGACTGGGATTGCCAGCCGCCCGATCCCTGCCCCGGCGACTGCGACGGCGACGGCGATACTGATCAGGATGACCTGGGCATCCTGCTGGCCTACTGGGGCGAGGGGTGCCCGTAGCTGTCGCTGTGATACTGTGAACCCAGCCCCATGTTGAGGCTCATGGCAGCCAGATAGCGGAAATGAGCCCCCCCGCAACGCTGATCCTGACGGTGACCGGCTCGCCGACGCCCTTTTCACCGTGCCCGGTCGTGCCAGGCAGGATTCGAGGGAACACAGCTTCGGCGACGGTGGCGCTTCGATTCTGCCCCTGGCCGTCCAAGAGGTCGTTGCCCCAGCGATCGATGACATCGAGATCCCAGTTCGCGTCCGGCCCGTTCACGGAGCTCGGCCGCGTCTCGATCCGATGCAGTGCACTGCGCAGGAGAGGCCACCCACCACGGCACGATGGGACAAGGGAAAACCCTGGAGGCCGCGTCACGCGTCAAGGCCCGACCGAGGCTGGGCTAGACCTTTCCAGGCTGATTCCCAGTCTGCGATGCCTTAACGCCGATGTGCTCAGCGAACGCCGCGTCCCGCAGCAGCCGCGGTCTACTTTGGGCGGCGTCGGCCGATCAGGTCCGTCAGCGTCCTGACGTGCTTCGCCTCAACCTGGCCAAGCACAATAGCCTGCTCCGTTCGATCCAGCGCGACGAACCGATCTAGCAGGCGGCACAGCAAGGCTTTGATCGTCATGCCTCGGTCGGCACAGACCTTGTCCAGCTTCGCCTTACCCTGCGGCGTCAACTGGACGCTGACGATAGTGGGCCGCTTCTTCTGTTTGGCCACGATACGACCTCCGAAACATTCCAGGGAGCTTCCACTCATCCTATACGTGCACGTTATGCGAGACCGTATCTTGCCGTCAAGACGGCCATTGCCCGACAATAGAGCTGGTCAAGACGACAAACACGACCAATACGATCAAGTCCTCACCGGGTGCTCACGTATTGCTCGAGTTGCTCGACTTGGTCGAGTTGGCCGAGCTGGGCACGCCGGTGACGCCGGCGGCGGATATGGAACGCATCGGGACGCATTCCTGCAGTTTCTTCTAGATCGTTAGATCCCTGTCCAGGAAGAAAACCCCACAACGCGTCCCAACGTGTCCCGGTCGCCCTCCGCTCCAGACGACGAGCTGACCGACTTGATCGTCTTCACTGACTGGAGAGGCCGGAATTCTGGCAGGGTTCCCTGAGCAATCGATGGCCTTTCCGAACCGGCCCGCGGCCCACGCCCGTGCCAGCGTAGCCCGGTGAATGGCGTCATGCCTGCCGCTCTTACGGGCGTTCATCCGCGCCCGCACTTTTCCTGCCTGTGTCTTCGGGCCCGTATTCCGGCGCCAGGGCTGGTTTCTGAACGCGGCTTCCCGTAGCCGCTGTCGCCCACTTTCCGTCAGGCCACGACGCTTCGACCAGTTTCGCCGATTCGCCGCTATCCGCCGCTGTGACGCCATGATCGCGCCCAGTGCGTTTTCACGTTTGCACCCCCTCAGCAGAGAGAGAGAGAAGAGAACCCATCTTTTCGCGGTGCTTCTGTCCCCATGCTCGTTGCGTACACCTGCGGCTCCACCGTGCGCTCGGCTCCCGCACGGGGCTTTCCAGTACAACGCCGCGTCCATCCCGAGTCGTTCACGCATCGCCCTTGCTCGCCCGCACCATCGCCAGGATGCCAGCCCGGACCGGCTCCGCCAGCATCGGCCAGGCGTCCACGACGGCCCGCAGGTCGGCGTCATCGGGGTCAATTGCCGTCGAATTGCTGTCGGTATTGCTGCGCGCCGGCGTGGCGTGTTCGCAAGTCTCGCCCCCACCGTTCGTTACGTCGAGGGTATCCGGCTTTTCAAGCTGGCGACAGGAGTTCGAATCTCCTTGGGGGCGTTCCTTGTTGCCGGCAAGCTCACTGGTCTCTGGGCGCGCCTGGCGCGCTCCGCCCGTTTCCGAGCGCTTACGCCGGCTCATCAAAGCAAAGCTTGACCCCGATCTTGAATGCGCCGACCGTCTGCGTGCAGTGGACGACTGTCCCGAAGACAGTGATGGTCTGATCGCCGAAGTAGAGCTCGATGGTCAGCGGCGTGCGCACCAGGACCTGCTCCTGGCTGCGCAGCATGAGTCCGTCGTTGGAGATGTCCAGCACCGAGCACGTGCGCGCGTTCGACGCCTCGCCAGAGTCGGCATGCTTCGAGAAGGCCACTCTCGTGGGCCCCTGCACGTAGTACCGGAACTGGCGACGCCGCAGCAGTGACGCCGCCGCGTCCGCCCCGTGTTGGGTGACGAGCTGCGTCCATTGCTCGGGAGTGATGGGCTGATACTCGGTTTGTTGCCTGGCGTCCATGGTCTGGCACTCTGTGTCGGCTTGGCGGACGGCTTCTGTCGCTCTTATCGGCCGCACGTGACTCCATCTTGAAGAAGGCGATTCGTGCGTCGTCGCCAGCGCCCGCGGCCGATAAATGCTCCCCTCGCGCGTCGGGACGGTGCCGCGCGGAGCGGCTCACGCCGGACGCGCGGCCCCGCGCGTCAGCAGCCGTTGGAGGACAACAAAGACGAGCAACAGCAGGCCGATGGCGACCTTGGTCAGGCCCGCACTGAAGTCCTGGTAGGTCATCGCGTTGAGGATGATCCCGATGATCAGCACACCCACCAGCGTGCCGAAGACCGAACCGACTCCGCCGGTAAGCAGCGTTCCGCCCACGACCACGGCCGCGATGGCGTCCAGTTCCAGCGCGATGCCTTCGATATGGCTGCCGCTGGAAAGCTCGAGGGTCAGCACCACCCCGGCCAGCGCCGCGCAAAACCCGCTTAACCCGTAAATCCAGGCTTTGCTCCGCCCGACCGGCAGACCCATCAGCAACGCGGCTTCCTCGTTGCCGCCGAGCGCGTAGACGTTACGCCCGAAGCGCGTGAACAGCGAGGTGTAAGCCCCGATCAGCACCACACCCAGGAACAGGATCGCGGTGATCGGGAGCAGGCACGTCTCTCGCGACTCAGGGTCACCCAAGGGGATGGCCAGCAGGGCCAGCCATTCGTGGTGCGGGTGATAGATCGACACCGATTCCAGGTGGATCAGGAACCCCAGCCCACGCGCAAAGAACATCCCCGCCAGCGTGACGATGAACGGCTTGATCCCCGTGAAGCGAATGATGCAGCCCATCCCCAACCCGACGGCCGTACCCAAGGCCAAAGCGGCGGGGATGGCCAGCATCGGCGACCAATGGCACTCCATGATCAGCACGCCGACCACCACGCTCGAAAGGCTCATCATCGCCCCCACGGACAGATCGATGCCGCCCGAGAGGATCACGAACGTCATCCCGACCGCGACGATCCCCAGCACAGAGTTGTTGCGTAGCAGGTTGATGAACACTTGCAGCGTGAAGAATCCGTCGTCGCCGTAGCGCAACGCCGCCACCCCGTACAGCGCGACCAGGGCGGCCACGCTGGCGAGCAACGGTCGGTGTCGGCGGGGGATTCTCATGCGCTTCTCGCTGTTCGTCGTCCAAGGCGGTTCCAGACTGGGTCGAGCGCGCGGGCTTGCAACAGGCAAACCACGATTGCTACGACAGCTTTGATGATCAACGTGTGCTCGGTGATGACACCGCGCATCTGCAGCATGACGGTGAGCGTCTGCATGATGACGGCGCCGACCAGGGAGCCAAGCAGGTACGGCCGCCCGCCGGTCAGCGCGGTGCCGCCGATGACCACCGCCAGAATCGCGTCGAGCTCCAGGTACAGCCCGCAGTTGGCCACGTCGGCCTCCTTGATGTCGGCCGTCGCGATCAGCCCCGCCACACCCGCGCACAACCCTGCGAAGCTGTATGCCAGCAAGCGGATGGCGTGCACGCGCAGCCCGCACAGCCGTGCGGCTCGAGCATTGCTGCCGACCGCTTCGATGTACAGGCCCAGGGCCGTCTTGCGCAGCACCAGCAACACCAGCAGGGCCACGCCGACCACGATGAAGATCGGCACCGGCAGCCCGAGCACCGCGCCGGTACCGACGAACTCGAACGCGGGCACCTCGAAGCGTACCTTCTGGTCTTGGGTCAGGGCCAGGGCGATCCCGCGGCCCATCACCAGCATGACCAGCGTCGCCACGATCGGCTGCAGGCCCACATAGGTGACCAACACACCGTTCCAGGCCCCGACGAGCAGCGCGACCGCCAGGGCCGCGATGATCGCCACCGGAACAGACTGATTGTGTGCGGTCATCAGCAGGGCGGCGACCGCGCCGGCCAGGGCCATCAGCGAACCGACGGACAGGTCGATGCCGGCCACCGCGATCACCAGCGTCATGCCGGTTGCCAGCAGCATGACCGGGGCACCGTTTTGCAGGATGTCCACCAGCGAGCCGAAGGCGCGTCCCTCGCGGATCTCCAAGCGGGCGAAGTTCGGCGTAAATATGATATTGTATAGCAGCAGAACGACCAGCGCCAGCAGCGGCCAGAAAACCGGGCTGTGGCGGGCCGCCGCCCACTTGCCACGCAGACCGGCGGGTCGGGATCCTTCAAGCGTCATGCGCGCGTTGCCCCGCGATCGTGTCCATCACCGTATGCTCGTTGATCGCTTCGCCGGTCAGCTCGCCCACCACCTGGCGGTCGCGTAGCACCAGGATGCGATGGCTGCGGCGAACCACCTCCTCCAGTTCCGAGGAAATGAAGACGATCGCGATCCCCTCGTGGGAGAGCGCGTCGATCAGCCGTTCCACCTCCACTTTCGCCCCTACGTCGATGCCGCGCGTCGGCTCGTCCAGGATCAGCAGCCGCGGGTTGCAGGCCAGCCAGCGCGCCAGGATCACCTTCTGCTGGTTCCCGCCACTGAGGACCTTTACGGGCCGTTCGAGGTTCGGCGTAGCGATGTCGAGCCGGCGGACAAACTCTCCGGCAATGCGCACGTGCGCTCGCCGTGAGATGACGCCCAGCCGGCTCAGAGTACGCTGCACGACCAACGCGATGTTCGCGCGCACGGACATCTCCGGGAACAGCCCGTCGGCCTGGCGGTCTTCGGGGCAGAGCGCGATCCCCAGTGCGATCGCGCGGCGTGGCGAGCGCAACGCCGCCCGTCGCGCGCCGATCGTGATCGTCCCGCTCTCCGCCCGGTCCGCGCCGAACAGCAGCCGGGCCGCCTCGCTCCGTCCGGAGCCGAGTAGCCCGGCCAGTCCGAGCACTTCGCCCTGTCTGACCTCCAGGTCAAACGGTTCGATCGCCCGGCGTCGCCCCAGGTTGCGGACCGCCAGCACCACCTCACGCTCTGCGCCGACCTCGGCGGCAGGGGGGCGCTCCGTCTCGAGGGCGGCGGCCTCTGCCGGCGACTTGCCCAGCATGTGCCCGACCAGCTCGATCTTTGGCAGCCGGGTGGCCTCGAACGTCCCCACGCGCTGCCCGTTGCGCAGCACGCTGATCCGATCGCTGACGCGGTAGACCTGCTCGAGGAAGTGCGTCACGAACACGATCCCGATGCCGCGCGCCTTCAAGCGGCCGATCATGTCGAACAGTATCTCGGTTTCGTGTTGGTCGAGGCTCGAGGTCGGCTCGTCCAGGATGATCAGCCGAGCATCGATGTCCACCGCCCGGGCGATCGCCACCATCTGCTGAATCGCGACCGGATAGCTGCCGAGCGGTTCATCAACGTCAATGTCCAGATCGAATTGCGACAGCAGCTCGCGGGACCGTCGGCGCATCTGACGCCAGTGCAGCCCGAACCACGCGCGCGGCGAGCGCCCCAGAAAAAGGTTCTCCGCCACCGACAGCGATGGGACCAGGTTGACTTCCTGGTAGACGGTGCTGATGCCTTTGCGCTGGGCGTCGGCCGGCGATGAAGCGTGAAAGGCCTGGCCTTCGAACGTGATCGTACCGCCGTCGCGCGCGTGGACGCCCGTAAGGACCTTGATCAGCGTGGATTTCCCGGCCCCGTTTTGGCCCATCAGGCCGTGCACTTCGCCGCGGCGTACGTCGAAGTCCACCTTGTCCAGCGCGTGCACTCCGGGGAAGTGCTTGTCGATCCCCCGCATTAGGAGTAGGGGTTGCTCAGCCACCGGACCGCTGACCCCCTTAATCCCTCGATCCCTTAATCCCTGAATTCCTTCGGCTAGTATTCCCGCGAATCGATCACCTCGGCCGCGACGGACTGATCGAACAGGCGATCCTCGTTCTTGATGTACTTCGGCAGCTTCTCGCCCGCCCGCAGCTTCTCGATCGTGTCGAACAGAATCGGCCCAAACAGCGGGTTGCACTCGACGGTCGCGTTCAGCGTGCCGGCCACCATCGCCTCGAACGCCGCCCGCACGGCGTCGATCGAGATGATGATCACGTCTTTGCCCGGCTTGATCCCGGCTTCCTCCAGCGCCTGGATCGCACCGAGGGCCATATCGTCGTTGTGGGCGTAAACGGCCTCGATTCGGTCACGGTCGGACTTGATGAAAGCCTCCATCACGTCTTTGCCCTTGGCCCGCGTGAAGTCGCCCGACTGGGTCTTGATGATCTTCATGCCCGGGTACTTCTTGATGCCCTCCTCAAAGCCCTTCTTGCGATCGATCGCCGGTGCGGAACCCGTCGTGCCTTGCAGCTCGACGATGTTGGCCTTGCCGTTCATCTTCTTGGCCAGCCACTCGGCCGCCATGCGCCCCTCCTCGACGAAGTCGCTGGCAATCAGCGTGATATACAGACTGCCGTCGCGGACCGTGACGCCGCGATCAACCAGAATCACCGGGATGCCGGCCCGCTCTGCCTCGCGCAGCACACGCTCCCAGCCGGTCTCGACGATGGGCGCAATTACGATCACGTCCACGCGCTGCGCGATGAACGAGCGCACCGCCTTGATCTGGTTACCCTGCTTCTGCTGCGCAGTAGCGAACTTCAGCTCGACACCACGCTTGGCGGCCTCGGCCTTGATCGACTTGGTTTCGGCGGTTCGCCAGGCGCTCTCGGCCCCCACCTGCGAGAACCCGACGACCAGCTTCTTCTCGGACTTCTGGGGTCTTACTAATTCTTGTGAAACCGCCGGTGTCGCCAGGCCCGACAACGTGCCCACCGTCATGCCGAAGATCACGTACCGTAGCATTGTCAGCTCCTCAGTCGGTCCGTATGGGGGCGATCTTCACTCGAGCCCCTATTCCCGTCCGACTCTCCACTCCAGGATACCGCCAGAGTACTTTCCTTGTAGCTGGACCTCGATCTTGAGCCCGGTTGTCTCCACGGGCGTGAAGCTCACGCGGTTGAAGCGATCGAGCTCCGCCCCGTAGTCCGCCGCGCCTTGCACTTCCCGCCAGTTCTCACCCTCGCGGCAGAACAGCCTCCACGACGCCGGCACGCGGCAGCCGCCGCCCGCCGCCTCGTCGTCAAACCAGTATACCTCCACGCTCGAAACCCGCCGCGGGTGGTCGAAGTCGTACTGCACCCATTCCTGTGAGCCCCGCCGCGGCCACCACGTGAAACGCGGAATGCCGTGATCGTTGGAGCTCTCCGGCTCCTGCCGATCGTGCAAGGCCAGCAGCGTGTCGGCCTGCCAGCAGTGCGAAGCGCTTGCAGTCACCCAGCGGACCGGCGGCGGTGCGAGCAGCAGCGGCGACTCCGGCAGCCAGACCACCATCTCTCCCGCCGCGCGATTGTCCCATGCGAAATAGGGGATCGCGACAAAGTCGGCGGACTCGGCCTCGGCAGCATGCCGATAGAGATCGTCGTCCCAACCTTCGTTGCCCGTCGCCAACGCCGTCCCGCGGATGACCGTGACACGACCCAGCAGGTCCGGCCGATGCTGGGCACGCAGCCTGGCGTTACGCGGCAACGTCAGATTGCGTACATGCCCGCCGTTGTCCGCCGCTTCCAGGCAGTACACCAGCGGCCCGCGTTGTAGGGCCACCTTGCCTGTGTTCGCGCGCACGCGCGGGTTGGCCGCGATCCGCCGAATCGGCATCGGCAGATCGAGGTTGGCGACATCGCCGCGCTTCCATTTCCGTTGGATCCGAGCATAGCCGTCATGCAAGATAGTCCGGGCCGGGGTTCGGCCGTCGTCGAGTCCGGTGGTGACGTATCGGGACCAGCCCGGAATCCGAAGGCAGATCTCGAACTCAGCGCTTTCCGCCGGATCGACCATGATCCGCACCTTCCCGTCCCACGGGTATTGTGTCTCCTGCCGCAGCGTGACTGTCGTGCCGGCCACGGGGATCTTTGCTGAGCTGTTCACGTAGAGGTTCACGTAGATCGCGTCGTCGGAATGCGCGTAAACGTAGCCGCCCAGCGAAAGCAATAGCCGCAGCACGTTCGGCGGGCAACACGCGCAGTTGTACCATCCCCGCCGATGATGATTGCCCTTGCTGCCCAGCGGATTGGTATAGAAGAACTTCACACCGTCGAGCGATATGCCCGACAGAAAGCCGTTGTACAGAACCTGTTCGAGCACGTCCGCGTAGCGCGCATCGCCGTGCAGCAGGTTGAGCCGGTGATTCCACAGGATCATCCCGATCGACGCACACGTTTCGGCGTACGCTGTGTCGTTCGGCAGATCGTACGGAACGGTGAAGCCTTCGTTGTGCGCGGATGGGCCGATCCCTCCGGTTATGTACATCTTCCTCTGCACCACGTCTTCCCAAATGCGGTCCATCGCGTCGATGTAGCCCTGATCGCCGGTGAGCGCGGCAATGTCGGCCACCCCGCTGCACAAGTACATCGCCCGCACCGCATGCCCGGCGATCTCGCTCTGCTCGCGGACGGGCAGGTGGTCCTGGCAGTAGTCCCCATAGAGATCGCGTTGTTCGGCCCGGCCCCGCTGCTCGATGAAGAACTCCGCCAGCTTGTTGTAACGCTCCTCGCCGGTCAGGCGTGCCAGCTTGACCAGCGCCAGCTCGATCTCCTCGTGGCCCGGTATGTCGTGCCGGTTGTCCGGGCCGAAAAGCGAGTCGATCAAATCGGCGAACTTGACCGCAACATCGAGCAACGTGCGCTGGCCGGTTGCCTGATAGTGCGCGACGGCCGCCTCGATCAGGTGACCCGCGCAGTACAGCTCGTGCCGCACGCGCAGGTTCGACCAGCGCTCCTCCGCATCCGTCAGGGCGAAATATGTATTGAGGTAGCCGTCCGGCTCCTGAGCGGCGGCGATCTTGGCGATCACCTCATCCACGTAGCGCTCGAGCTCCGGGTCGCGCTCGAGCATCAAGGCATACGCCGCCCCTTCGAGCACCTTGTACACGTCGGAATCGTTGAAGAAATAGCCTTCGAACTTGCCTTCCATCCGGCCGGCGGCCTTGACGAAGTGGTCGATTCGCCCGGTCTCCTCACACATCTTGAAATTGTGCGGCAGCGTCTTTTCGCGCGTCACCCTCTGCCGCGGGGCCCAGAACACGTCGTCGATCCGCACGTCCGTCAACGGTACAGCGCTGAGTTTCTGTTGCTCTGCCATGGTCGGAACCGCCCAACTGACTGCCAGAATCGCCAAGACCGCAGGTAATGCAGCTCTCATGTTCCCACCCACCATTCGAGAATGCCGCCCGAGAAGCCCGCGCGCAATGTGGCTTCCAGTTTCAGTTCGTTCGTCTCAACCGCTTCAAACGTGACGCGATTGTAACGGTCTAACTCCGTGCCGTAGCCACTCGCACTGCTCACCTCCCGCCACGCGTCGCCGACCCGGTAGTAGATCTTCCACGACGACGGCACGCGGTAGTACGCCCGCTCCGGCCCGTCGTCGAACCAGTAGACCTCGCACGAAGCCACTTTCCGCGGCTTGTCGAAGCGGTAGGTGACCCATTCAGTCGTCCCGCGACCCGGCCACCACGTGAACCGCGGCACGTCGCGATCATTCGACGACTTCGGCTCCCAGCCATCGCTCAGCGCGCTGATGTCGTGGCTGTAGTTCGATGCCCGGTGTCGTGCCGGCGGCGGCTCAACCCACGCGTGCACCTCCGGAGTGTCACCGATCACCGGGAACGCGGAAACCCGCAGCCGCGCGCAGCCCATCGGGATCAGCGTGATTTCTTCGACCGGCTCATCTGACCTCACGGGGCTTGCCTGAACCTCGCCGATCAAGCCTTGCTCGTCCAGCTTCCACGCCGGGATCCGTTTGCCCTTCGCTCGAATCTCGATCGGAGCAGCGTCCGGCGTGAACGGCTGACTTGCCGGCGCACCGGTCTTCTTCGCGACCTCGAAGGACGAAGCCGGATCGCGCTCCTCCAGCACCAGCCCGTAGTTCCACGGCGTGGTTGGGAATACCTCGAACGCTGGCCATGTGTCGGTGCCGCCGTAGTGCTCCCAGCGCTCGCCGATCTTCAGTGAATACCACAGCGGCCCCCGCTTGACGGATACCGAGTCGGCGTTCGTCCGCCAGGTGGTTACGTCGATATGCATATCGAGCACGAGTTGTACTTCGTCGCCGTCTGCCCAAGTCCGCTCAATGCGAACGTACGTCAGCGGGTGCGTTTCAACGGCGATCGGCTTGCCGTTTACCGCGATCTCTGCCGCCGCGCACCAGCGCGGCACGCGCAGGTACAGCGGGAAGCTGAGCGGTGTCGGCGTCGAGAGCTTGAACGTCGCGACTTCGTCGAACGGGTAGTCGGTCGTCTCTTTGATGGTGACTTCGACCCCGTCGGCCACCTTCGCCTTGACTTCGCACGCCGCGTATAGCACGGCCGCCAGACCGTTGTCGCGTGTGGCCATCCACAGATGCTCGGCATAGTAGGGCCAGCCGAAAGCCACGTTGTGCTGGCAACAGCGGTAGTCGTGGGGGTCGTAGGCCAGCATGCACCCGCCGTTGTCTAGCCCGGGAGCCTTGTTGCCCTGGTCGAGCTGCACCATGTTCGGCGCCGTCAGGTAATGCAGCCCCTTCAAATCCGGCGTCAGCGCCGGCGGCAGCGAGTTGAACGCGACTTCCTCGCACCGCTCGGCGAACAGCGGATCGCCGGTGAACGTCAGCAACATCTCGAAGCTGTGCATGAGCTCGACCATCGAGCACGTCTCGGCCGCCTGCCGCGGACCGTGGTATCCCGGCCGGGCGTTCTCATCCGCCCCAAACATCCCGCCCGGAACCTGCCCGTACCGCGCCATCACCACCTGGTAATTCCGCTCGGCAGCGTCGAGGTGCGCCCGGTCACGCGTTTGCATGTAGTACACCGCCGGCTCGCGGAACGCCTGGCAGATGTTCACCCCGTGCCAGCTCGCCATGTGCTTATCCCAGCGTGCCGTCCGCTGGTGGATAATGTGGCCGAGATCGAGCAGCCATTCCTCGCCCGTGCGGTTGTACAACCAGTGGATGCTCTCCAGGTTGTCGCCGGCACGGATCTTCTGCCAACTGCCCGGCAACAGGTGTTCCCGCGGCAGGTTCATCTGCCAGCGGAAGTAGCGCGTCATAAATGGGATCACGCGCTCGTCGCCCGTCGCCTCGTAGAACGACTGCAGCACGTTCAGCGCGATCATATTCGGCCAGACGTCGTGCTTCTCCTTGTTCACCCGCGGGCCGAAATAACCGTCCGGCTCCTGGCTCGAAAGGATCCCGTCGATCCAGGTGCGGGCTTCGCTGACGATCCGCCCGTCCTTGAGCACGTAGCCCAGATCGCCGAAGCCTTTGAGCCAGTAGGGCAGCTCCTCCCAGCCGTATTCGCCTTCCCCGTCCGGGCTCATCCACGCGCTGACCTCCGCGTCGCACCACTTGCTGATTTCCGGCAGGTGCCCGACGAACCCGTCGCGCATCAATTCGAGCTGATGCCGCAGCCAGCCGTGCGGCGTAACACTCCCGATCGGCAGCTTGATCAGCGGGTTCGCCACCAGCGGCGGACGGTATTCCACGTAATGGCGATTTTCACCTGCCTGCGGCGGAACATTGACCGTCGCCACATCCATCTCCCTGGCCGCTGCCGCCGAACCCTCAGCACCATTCTGCATGCCGAACCCCATCGCGATTACCAGCAGCAAGCCGAGTTGTCTCATCCCTTCACCTGCCGTCTAGACCGGTGCATAGCGCGGCCCTGTCCATGGTTCCCCGTCGAGGCCCTGCGCAGGTGAGTTTCTAAGCGCTTTCCCGCGGCCGTTCAACCGGCCGTGCTGGCGTAAGCCTTCCTTCTCGCGGCGCCCGGCTACGCGCACGAGCGGGGCCGCCGGCAGGCCCGGCGGCCCCTCTATTCCTACGCCACGCGTAGCCCGTACAGCCGTTCGCGAACTTACGGACAGCACATGTAGGTCGGGTCATCAGACCCGACACTTCTTCCGCTACCGGCTACGGACAGATGTTGCCCCAGTTGCCCAGCAGGACGCCGAGGTCGGCCTGGTCTGTAACGCCGTCGCAGTTCAGGTCGCCGCAGTCGCAGCCCCAGCAGGCCAACAGGATGCCCAGGTCGGAGCACCCCACTTCGCGATCGCAATCCAGGTCACCCGGGCAAGGTTGAGGACCGGTGTCGCCGAACTCGTAGGCGCCCATATCCACGATGGGTGGACAACCGCAGCCGGTGTCGTCGGTGCCGGGATCGTCGAAGAAGCGGCCTTCGCCATCGAGATCGAGCGGCGTGATCTCGGTCGTGTCACCGTCGTCGTCGAGATCGGCGAAGTCCCGCGGCACGCCCATGTTGCAGGCGGCGTCAATACACGGTGATCCGCCCGCGAGGCGGAAATCATCGTTATCGGGATCGACGAAGAGCGGATCGGCGTCGATATTGCCCGGCCCCCAAGCCAACTCCGCGCCCTCCTCGACGTATGCCGCTGCCTCGCCGCCCTGCACGTCGCTGTACGACACTGTGAGCAGCGCGGGGCGATGGTAGGACTTCAGCGCGATCTCGGGGCCCTGCGTGGCTGAATCCGCCCATAGAACGCAGTTCTTGATGGTCGCCTCGGTGCCGTCGATGCAGCAAAGTGCCCCACCCACGTCCGCCGTGTTCCCTGTGATCGTAGAGTTGGTGATCTCGGGGCGACTGTCTTGGCAGAACAGCACACCTCCGGCCCCGTTGGTCTCGGGGTGAAGCGTTAACGCTGAATTGTCGCTGATAATGCAGTTGGTGATGGTCGGGCTGGAGTAGAGGCAATAGACGGCGCCGCCAGTGGAGGCAGAACGGCCTTGGGCCATGTTCGCGCTGATGATGCAGTTGGTGATCGTCAGGTCGCTGCCGGTGTTCTGACAGTAGATTGCGCCGCCGCGGCCGGCGCCTGTCCCCAGGGCCACGTTCCCCGAGATCGTGCAGTTGCTGATCCTCGGGGCGCTTCCCCATTCACAAGCGATCCCGCCACCGCCAGGCCAGTAGGCGCCGTCTCCCTCTGCGGTGTTGCCAGTGATCATGCAGTCGGCGATGGTCGGGCTACCGTGGTCACAATAGACGCCCCCGCCGCTTTCATAGGCCGTGTTATTCGAGATCGTGCAATTCTCGATCGTGATGTTGGTGCCTGTGCAGTGGATTCCGGCGCCAAGGTGTCCTGTATTCCCGCTGATGAGGCAGCCCGTAACCCTCACGTTGCCGTACCAGGAGGAGATCCACATGCCATTATTGGAGTTCCCCGAAATGGTGCAGTTTGTGATCGTCGGGCTGCCCTCCTCACAGTGGACGCCCCATGTCGGGGTTCCACTGATCACGCAATCAGCGATGACCGCGCTGCTCAGGTAACAACTCACGCCCACGCTTCGATTGTCGCTGAGCACGCAATTGGCGATCGTTGGGCTGCTGCGGTTGCAGAGCACACCGATGGGATCTCCGTTGACGATCGTGAAGGCGTCCACCAGCGCGTCGGCGGTCTCGTCGTTGTGAAAGTAGAATCCTCGGCCGTCGCCCTCGCAGTCGATGATGCAGTTGTCCGGGCCGTTCTCGCTGCGGACGGTGATGGCTTTGCCGCCGAAGTCGAGGTTCTTATTCCCCGGGCCGGTGTAGACGCCGTCGCAGACGACGACCTCGTCGCCGTCAGACGCCGCATCGATGCCCTCCTGGATGGTGACGTAATCCCCGCTGCCATCCCAGCAAACCGTGATCGTGTCGGCACTTACCACCGCCGGCAGGCCGAGCACGAGGCTCAAAGCGGCCGCCGGCACAAGCTTGGAAATTGGAGAAGATGTAAACATAAGACGTACCTCCAGCGCTCGCCACACTCGCACGTCTCGCGGGTGTCCGGACGATATGGGACACCCATATAATAATACACCCCCAGGCGAGGCCCCAGGTGTCCCGATCTCCGGCCGGTAGCGTTGCCGGAGCCATGCGGCAAGGGTTTCTCGTACCAGGCAGTCCCTTGCTCGCGCTCGGGGTTCGGATAGTGGGCGTAGCGGCCGAGCTCTGTCTCGGCCGTAGAAGACCGGCACGTTTCCCCATCCCTCCGGCCGGGACGGGCCCCGGCGCTACGGCTGAGGCCGACCCTCAGGGCGGTCGCCACGTGCGGGCCGCTTCGATGATGGCCTTGACGTTCTCAGTGGGCGAAAACGAGTCGATCTCGCAGCCCGGCATGACGCACGCCGTCGTATGTGGCGTTGTTGCCTCGATGAACTCGGTGACCATGTTGCGTATCCGCTCCGGCGTACCGTGGCAGGCGAGCTGAGTCGTCGGCGAGTTCATCGCGCATTGCCTGCCCTTCAGGAGCCGGGCCACACGCTCGAACCACTCCGGCCATGAGAGCGTCGAGCTGTAGTACGGCATGTCGTACTGAATGCCTTTGATACCATCCCAGCCCGAAACCATCTCCAGCGCTTGCCACACGTTGTGCCCGCAGATGTGCCAGAAGACGTACGGGAAGATTTGCTTGACCTTCTCGACGAAGATGCGGTCCACGTCGCCGAACTTCTCCAAGTGTTCCGGACCCCACGTGCGTGCCCCACCCCATGCGCAACAGAACGCGGCCCCGTTCTTAGCAGCGTACTCGGCGTAGAAGTCCAAAGCATCCAGGCGCTCCTGCAAACACAGGTTCAGGTAGTGCCGAACTTTCTCCTCCGGCTCGGTCACCATCCACCGCAGAAACCGCTGCACCTCCACGATGGTCTCGGCGTAGTTGGTCGGCGTACCGATCCCGACGATGATCGGCACCTGCCGGTCCATCTTCTCTTGAAACTCCAGCAATTGGAGCATGTGCGGCGTGTAGTGCGTAACCGCGCGCGACCCGTCTGCGTACTTCTCGTACGTACGCTGCTCATACAGGGCGATGGCCTCGTCGAGCGTCGTGGCGATCGGCTTGAACAGCAGATAGTCCTTTTCGCCACGATGGATGAAGTATTCCGGCCTCTGCTCAGGCGGGATGAAATGCTCGATCTGGTGGCTGATGTCTACATACATCCAAATCGCGTCAGTGCGCAGATCAGCCCAGGTCTTCAGGCAAGCATCCGTGGTCTTGTCAACGTCGTTGTAGACTTCCTGGTGCGAGTAGCCCGCGTATGTGATTTGCCAATAGTCCAATTCCGGCGCGACCGGGACCAGGTCGGTCCGCTCGAGGTTGAACGCGGCCGCCAGCCGCTCCCAGTGCGTCATCTCGCCGATCGGTTCGAGCTTGCCCTTGAGGCGCTGCACCCACCGATCCACCACCGCGCTCATCGTCCCGCCTCCGTGGCCCGATGCTCCGCGTGCCACGCCGTCAATAGCCGTTTGATGTTCTCGACGCCTTTCCAGGCATCGTCGCTGGCGTCGTCGGCGCCCATTCGGCGAGCGGCGGCCGCGTCCGCCGCCGGCCCACCGCAGATGATCTTTACCTGGTCGCGCAGCCCCGCCTTTTCTATCACCGCGACCGTCTCTCGGGTGTGCATGAACGTGGCGGTCATGTACGTGCCGAAGCCGACGATTTCGGGGCGGTGCTGCCGAATCGCGTCAATAAAGACACTGTCGTCCTCGTTCACCCCGAGGTCGATGACGCGCAGGCCGGCAGCCTCGAACACGGGGATCGCCACCTGCTTGCCCACCGTGTGGACATCGCCGTGAATCGATCCGATCACCATGGTACCGATCGTATACGGTATGCGGTCGGCTTCGAGCAGCGGCCGCACGATTCCCAACCCGGCCAGATACACTTCGGTCGCCACCAACAGCTCGGGCATGAACATTTGTCCGGCGTTGAACCGCTCGCCGACGCGCTGCATGCCGCGCGAAAGCCCCTGGTTCAGCACGTCCGCCGGCGGCAACCGCGCGACCAAGGCTTGCTTAACCAGCGGACGGACGCCATCTACGTCGAAGCGCACCACCGCATCAGCCAACTGAGCGAGTATCTCCGGTCTGCCCATTGCTTTGGGATCTCCCAGTCGTTGGCCCACAATGCTACTGGCAGCCGAGGCGAGCGGAAAGCACAATGTGGGCACAGCCAAAGGGGCTGCCGCGAGTGCGGCGCACGAAGCGGGCCGCCGGGTAGCCCCAGCGGCCCCTATGTTCTGAACAGCTCGCGGCCCGCTCGTTCTCGCCTACCAGTCCGGTGCAAAACCCCTCGGATGCCCAACTTCCGTAGCGTCGGACCTCCGAGTCCGACGTTTTGACGCCAGGAACGCCGGTGCGCCGGACTCGGAGGTCCGGCGCTACAGTTTTGCACCGGACTGCTACGGGCCGGTACCGCAACCCCAGTCGGTGAGCAGAATGCCCAGATCGGACTGGTCGGTGTCATCGTCCTCGTCCAGGTCGCCGGCGCAGCCGTTGATCGGATCGTCGCAGCCCCAGTCGGCCAGCAGGATGCCCAGGTCGGACTGATCGGTGTCGCCGTCGCCGTCCAGGTCGCCCGGGCAGGCTGCCGGCGCGTACGCGTACTTGAGCTGGTTCGGTTCTGCTTGTGAATGGTAGTAGTAGCTCACGTGGACCGAGTCGTCGTCGGCAACCGCGATTGACGGGAATCGTCCGATCCGGATCGACGGGCTGGGATCGTCATCGACGACCTGGATCGTCCACTCCCCGGCCTGACGCATCGCGAACACGAGCGCCCCGTCGTCCGCGTGGTAGTACGCAATTCGCGGCTCGTCGTCGGAGCCAAGCGCCAGGCGGGCGTACCAGATGCGGGCCGTCGTAATGAGCTCGGTTTCCCACTCGTCGCCGACCTTGCTGGCGAACGAGATCCCGTCGGTGGCGCCCATCGTATAAGCAATGTGCGGCCGGTCGTTCGAGTCAAGCGCGAGCGAGGTGCTTAACGGCGTATCGACCAAGGCGAGGGCATCGATCTGCCAGGCGCTTCCGTCCCAATGGGCGTACTTGACTTGGCGCAAGCCTTCCACACAGCAGAGTGTGTAGGCGATGTGCGGCAGGCCCTGGCTGTCGAGGGTGATCGACGTGGCCTCTCGGATCTGGTAGCCCTCCGCGTCCACCTCCTGGATGTCCCATTCCGAGCCGGTCCAATGCGCGTATTTCAGGCTCCAGTCAGGGTAGGCGCCGGACCCGTAGGCGATGTGTGGCCGATCGGACGCATCGACCGTGATCGAGGGGCCGTACAACCCCAGCGTCGGGTCAACCGTCTCGATGGCCCAAGCGTCGCCGGTCCACGTGGCGTACCGCAGGATACCCTGGGCGTAGAGGTTGGATTGGCGGAAGCAGAGGTGCGGACTGTCGTGCGAATCCAGCGCGAGCGAAGCGTGCCCCCAGGTGTCGGAGTCCACGGTGTCGAAGGTCCATTCGTCTCCAGTGAACGCGGCCAGCTTCGCGTCGAAGGTTTCACCGCCGATCGGACCATTCACGTAGCTGATCCACGGGTTACCCGCTGAGTCGAGGCAGATAGTCGTCGCACCGGCCTCCCAACTGTCGGAGTCGATCGTGTCCGGGTCCACGACCTCGGCAGTCCAGTCTAACTCAGCGGTGGCTTGCGGCGAGGCATATGTGCAAGCCAGCAGCAGGCCCCACAGGCAGACGTGGTGCAATTTGATCGTGGTCATGGTGATTCTCCGGTGCCCCCGGGCCGCCAGGCGTCGCAAAAGGGCCGCGCCAAGACGTCCCAGGATCTTCATAGCCTCCAATTCGAGCTTACCGTTCGGCTGAGGCGGAAACAACCACAAATGGAGCGGGGCCTCCCAGATGGGACGGCCCCATGGACAGCACGGTGAGTTAGGCAGGGATCTGCCAGAGCCTTATAGCCCTGTGCCGCAACCCCAGTCGGCCAGCAGGATGCCCAGGTCGGCCTGGTCTGTCTTGTCGTCACCGTTCAGGTCGCCGGCGCAGCCATTGACGGGGTCGTCACAACCCCAATCGGCGAGGAGGATGCCGAGGTCAGACTGGTCGGTGTCGCCGTCGCCGTCGAGGTCGCCGGGGCAGTCAACGGCCTCAGTCACTTCGATCATCAGCGCGCCGGTGTCGAACGCGCTGACCTCGTGCGTGCCCAGGTAGGCTTGAACCATGTAATCGCCCACCGGCACGTCCGACGGCGCGCTCAGCGTGTCGGTCCACTGCAGGACCTCGCCGGGTGGCAGCTCGAGCGGCAGCGGGGCGGGCGTCGGCCAGTCGTCGATCTCGCTGTCGGCATCGAAGACGCGGTACCACATCTCGAAGCTCTGTGCGTCGGCCACGATGCTGGTGACCGTCACGTCGATATCCACAGAGCCGCCTTGGGGGACGCTCGGTGTTGCCGTGTTCAAGGCGATCCACGCCGGCCGATCGAGACGGGCGTTGTTGACCGCATCGCCGCGCCACTGCGGCCACGGCAGCAATTCCGGATCGTGCGTATCGGCCCCCAGATCCCAGCAATAGATCTTGGTGTCGTTGCAGCCGACCAGCAGCTCGAGATGGTTGTCCAGGTCGAGGTCTGCCAGCAGCGGCGACGAGTAGATCGTGTAGGTCGCGTCGAGCAGCGGGAAGCCCGCTACGGGCGTGCCGTCGATCTCGAAGCCGTAGACCTTGCCGGTGTTTTCGCCAATGACGATTTCGAGCCGGCCGTCGCCGTCCACGTCGCCGACGCTGGGCGCGGAGATGACCGTGTATGAAGTGCCGACGGGCCAGCCGGGCAGGGGCGTCCCGTCGTGGTTATAGGCCACGACCTTCGAATCGTTGAACCCGACGATGATCTCCAGCTCGGGATCGTCGTCGAGATCTACCAGGGTCGGCGAGCTCTCGCACGAGTAACCCGCGTCCACCGGCCAGCCCGGCTTGTAGTTTCCGGCCGCATCGAGCGCTGCCAGCTGCCCGTTGCGTACGCCCACCACGACGTCGAGGCTGCCGTCCAGGTCCAGGTCGGCCAGCGTCGGGCTGCTGATGATGCCGGTGTACGGGTTGAGCTGGCGTGGCCAGCCGGGCAGGTCGCTGCCGTCACCGTCGATCGCGTAGAGATCCGCCCCGGCCGCTTCGGAGGACACGACGATCTCGAGCACGCCGTCGCCGTCGAGATCACCCAACGCGGGGGAAGCATGGACCGTGTACGGCGTGGCGTAGGGAAAGCCGGGGCACTGCGTGCCGTCGGTCCTGAACGCGTAGACGTAGCCGTGGTTGTCGCCGACGACAATCTCCGGTTCTTCGTCGCCGTCGATGTCGCCGATCGCCGGCGAGCTGTAAACCATGAAGCTGGTGGGGCGCGGGAAGCCGGGAAACGCGCTGCCGTCCTTGCGGAAGACGTACAGCTCGCCCGAGGCGCTGCCGACGGTGATCTCGGGTTCACCGTCCGCGTCGAGATCGGCCACGGCGGGGCTGGAATTCGTGTTCACCCACTGGTCGGGCCAGAGCGCCTCACCCAGGTAGCGCGGCCAGCCCGGAAAGAGGCTGCCGTCGTGGTTATAGACGTAGCAGTACTGGTCTTGCGACGCGATGACGATCTCGAGCTGGGGGTCTCCGTCTAATTGAGCCGCGGTGGCCGAGGGCGAGACGGAGAACCCGGTCGTAACCGGCCAGCCGGGCTCCGGCGTAATCTCCGCCCGGCCCGACCCACCTGACCAAGCCAACACGACGATTGCAGCGATCGTTGCGAAACGCATGGCCTTCACTCCTTCCTCCTCGCCTTGGAGCACCGCTAATGTGCTCAGCGGCTTCCCGGCAAGGCCGCCACATACATGATGATACCTCGGCGTACAGGGCCCACTCAAGCGCCATTCGCCTGGCGCGACGTGCCGCGTGCCGCAGCCCCGTCGCCGCGGCGGATGATTCGTGGTATACTCCCTTAGCTGGGAAGGACTTACGCAGGTTCTGCGGCTGTCGCGGCTCGCTGGCCAGGGTAACGGCGGCGGCCCGCTAAGAACGGATAGGAGCGGGTGTCGATGATTAAGGCGATGGACTTGAGAAAAGGCAAGGTCGTTTCCCACGAGAACGAGCTCTATACCGTGCACACGGCCCAGCACGTGGCCAAGGGCAATAAACGCAGCTACATCCAGGCCCGGCTGAAGTCGCTCAAGAGCGGCGGCCTGCGCGACGTGCGCTTCAGTGTGGACGACCGCATCGAGACCCCCTTCGTCGATACCAAGCCGTACGAATACCTCTATCGCGACGCCAGCGAATTCGTCCTCATGGACCAGCAGACTTATGACCAAATCCACGTCGGTGCCGACGTTATGAGCGACGCCGACCAGTATCTCAAGGGCAACGAAGTCGTGACCGTGTCGATCATCGAAGGGCAGGTGGTCGCGGCCGAGCTGCCGAACGTCGTCGAGCTGGAGGTCACCGACACGCCCCCGGCCGTCAAGGGTGCCACCGCCACCAACCAGAACAAGGACGCCGTCTTGGAGACCGGCCTGCGCATAAAGGTCCCGCCGTTCATCGAGAACGGGGAGGTCGTGCGGGTCGATACACGCAGCGGCGAATACGTCGAACGGGCCAAAGGCTAGGGTTACATGGCAAGGCAGTAGCGCCGGACCCTTCGGCTTCGCTCAGGGCAGGCCTCCGAGTCCGGCGTGTCGAGGATGGTGGCAGTCAGCGTCGGACTGGGACGTCCGACGCTACGGTTCGTCGGCCAACGGGAACACGATGGGCACAACCTGGCTATTCAGTGCCGGCGATGTGGACATCCTCCGCGAGGCCACCCACGCCGGGACCATCTTCTGGTACCGCGCCCGCCGCGGCTGGAAGCTCGTACTCGGCTCCGCGGTCTTTACCGCGGTGCTGTCGCTGGTTGTTTTGTTGTTAGTTCTCGGGCCAGAAGGCTCGGGACTCTGGTGGGCGACACGCGAGGCCATGGCCGGCGCGATCTCCCTCCTGGCCATTGCCTGGCTGGGCTACAACGCCTGGATGGTCTTCAAGTTCATGCCCGGACGCAACGATCGCGTCGTGCTCGGCCTGCGCCGCATGGTCCAGAGCCAGATCATCCCGCTCGAAGACCAGGTCCGCGGGCTGAGCGACGACCAGTTGCGGGCTAAGACGGCGGAGTTCAAACGCCGGCTGGCCGAGGGCGAATCGCTCGATTCCATCCGCCCCGAAGCCTATGCCTGCGTCCGCGAGGCCTCCCGCCGCGCCCGCGACCACCGCCAGTTCGAGTGCCAGCTCATCGGCGGAAAGGTATTGGAGGACTGCAACGTCGCCGAGATGCGCACCGGCGAAGGCAAAACGATTGTCTGCTACATGGCAAACTACATGAAGGTCCTGCAGGGCCTCAGGGTGCACCTGGTCACCGTCAACGACTACCTGGTGAAGCGTGACGCGGAATTCTGTCGTCCGATCTTCGACTTGCTGGACGTCACGGTGGGCTACATCTCGGCGGAGATGGAGACGTACGGTTCGGCTGCCGAGGAGCGGCGGGCCGCCTACGCCTGCGACATCACCTACGGGACCAACAACGAGTTCGGCTTCGACTACCTGCGCGACAACATGAAGCACCACGTGCGCGACCAGGTTCAAGGCCCCCAGGACTACGTGGTCGTGGACGAGGTGGACTCGATCCTGATCGACGAGGCGCGCACGCCGCTGATCATCTCCGGCCCCGCGCACGACGACGTCAGCAACTACCGCGTGGCCGACAACATCGCCCGCTCGCTGGTCGCCAAGCAGCAGCAGGCCAACCGCGAGACGGCCCGCAACCTGAACGACATCGAGCGCAACGCCCCGCCGGACGCCAAGAGCGACGCCAAGTTCAAGGACGGCATCAAGAAGTTCCGCGCCGACCCCTTCTGGCTGAGCAGCGATGAGGCCGACGCCATTGGTCACCGGCAGTACTTCGTGGTCGAGATGGACCGCAAGAGCGCCCACATGACCGACCAGGGCGCCAAGGCGGCCCAGGCCGAGTTGGGCATCGGCACCTTCTACGACGCCCAGAACATGAACTGGCCCCACTACATCGACAACGCCCTGCGGGCCCACCAGGCCTATCTGAAGGACAAGGAGTACGTCGTCCAGGATGACATCGTCGTCATCGTGGACGAGTTCACCGGCCGGCTCATGCACGGCCGCCAATGGTCCGACGGGCTGCACCAGGCGGTCGAGGCCAAGGAAAAGGTCACCATTAAGCAGGAGACCCAGACCCTCGCCACCATCACCCTTCAGAACCTCTTCAAGCTCTACCAACAGCTCGCCGGCATGACCGGAACCGCCATGACCGAGGCCGACGAGTTCATGAAAATCTACAAGCTTGAGGTCATCGCCATTCCGACCAACGAGCCCGTCCGCCGCGTCGATTACAACGACAAGATCTACAAGACCACCATCAACAAGTACGACACGCTCGTCGATGAGATCCGCTCCTACTCTCAGCACGGCTACCCGGCCGATCCCTGGTCGCTACATGACATGCTCAGACGCGCTCGGCTGGAGATCCTAGCCGCCCAACGCCGGGGCGAGGCCGACGGCCAGGCCCGCGAGCACCTGACCATCATCGCCGACGCGCTGGCCGCCTTCGGGGACGACGAAGAAGGCAACGCCGCCGTGCTCGAGAAGGCGTACTGCACGTTGCTGGGCGGTCAGGTCAGCGGGCGGCCCGTGCTGGTCGGCACCACCAGTGTCGAAAACTCCGAGAAGCTCAGCCAGTTGCTCTCCCGCCGCTATGGCGTCGAGCACGAGGTGCTCAACGCCAAGAACCACGCTCGCGAGGCCGAGATCGTCGCCAAGGCCGGCTACCAGCACGAAGCCACGCGCGGCAAGAAGAAGGAGATGCACGGCAACGTCACTATCGCCACCAACATGGCTGGCCGCGGAACCGACATTGTGCTCGGGCCCGGCGTGGCCCAGATCGGTGGCCTGCACGTCGTCGGCACCGAGCGGCACGAGGCCCGGCGGATCGACAACCAGCTCCGCGGCCGTTGCGGCCGCCAGGGCGACCCCGGCAGCTCACGCTTCTTCCTCTCGCTCGAGGACGATCTCCTGCGCCTGTTCATGGGCGAGTGGGTCCTGAAGATGCTCAACGTCCTCGGCTTCCAGGAAGGCATGGCCATCGAGGACAAGCGTCTGAACAAGGGCATCGCACGCGCCCAGAAGAAGGTCGAGGAGCGCAACTTCGGCATCCGCAAGAACCTGCTCGAATACGACGAGGTGATGGACCACCAGCGCAAGGAGTTCTACAAGCTCCGCCAGCGGGTGGTCGAGAGCCGCGAGCTCAGCGGGCTGATCTGGGAGATGATCGATGAGACCGTCGCCGACGCGGTCGAGCGCTACTACGACCCGCGGTACAGCGCCATCTGCGTCGCCGAGTGGACCGCCAAGCATCTCGGCGCGCCGGTCGAGGCCGACAAGCTCGACACCAGCGACTTCGAGATGCTCTGCAATCAGGTCCGCGACCTCGCCGCCCAAGAGGTCCGCACCAACATCCAGCGCACCTTCGGCGAGTACGTCGATACCGAGCTCCCGCCGGAGGAGTGGGACGTCCGCGGCCTCTCCGGGTGGGTGGCTCATTACGGACTAAGCCTTACGCAGCGCCAGATTCGTGAAACCGACCCGGAGGCCTTGCTCGACCAGATCATCGAGGCCGCCGTCGCCAAGGTCGAAGCCGAGGATCTCGCCCCGCTCGAGCAGTACGTCGATCCCCTGTACGCCAAGACCCGCTTGATCCGTTGGGCGAACGACAAGTTCGGCGTGGCGGTCCCGTTGGACGATATCGCCACGGCCAATGCCGACGAGGCCGTTCGCACCTTCAGCGAAGAGATGCGGACGGCCTACCGCCAGCGCGAGATCGAGTACCCCGTCGGCGCGGTGATCGACTTCGCCCTGCAGCGCAGCGGCTCTAACGTCAATGAGGTCTACAGTCGCATCGCGGCCTGGGCGAACCGCAAGTACGGCTTGAACTGGACGTATGAGCATTTCGCCGGCAAAGACCCCAAGCAGATCTTCCAGGAGCTGCGCTCGATCAACGAGGACTACCTCTTCAACGGCAAGTTTGATCGCGAGATCGAGCAGGCGATCCAACGGCATTCCGGTGAGGAGATTCTGAAGTGGGCCCGCGAGCGCTTCGGCCCGGTTTTGGACAGCAACCCCGTCGATCTCGGGTCAGATCTACAAGAGCAGCTTCAGCATTGCGGCTATGAGATGCTGCGCTTCGAGCTGACCCAGCTCGAGCGCATGGTGCTGCTGACCACCTTCGACGCCGTCTGGAAAGACCACATGTACGCCATGGACCTGCTGCGCCACAGCATCGGCCTGCGCGGCTACGCCGAACGCGACCCGAAGATCGAGTACAAGCGTGAGGGCACGCGGCTGTTCAACGGGATGATGGGCAACATCCGCGAGCGCGTCACCGACCTGGTCTTCAAGGTGCAGACGTCAATGGGAGGCGGGGCCGAGCCGCTGGAGACCGGCGTCCCGGGCGGGGCGGGGCCTGCCGCCCCCGGCGGACCGGCCTACGCCGGTGCGACCGCCAGTCATGCCGACGCGACCGGCGCCGGCTTTTCTGCCGCCGCCACCGACCAGGAAGCCGCCATGCGCAAGCAGGGCGAAGGCGGCAAGCTACAACCCATCCGCCGTGAGGCCCGCAGGGTCGGCCGCAACGAACCCTGCCCCTGCGGCTCCGGCAAAAAATTCAAACACTGCTGCGGCAAAACCCGCTAGCCTCGACTAGCCGTAGGGTGGGCCTGGACCCACCTTGTGGATTGATATCACGTAGCGACCGCGCTCGGCCCAGGCCACGCGTTTCCAACAGGCCCCGGCTCACCCCCTGCGACGACTTCTGCCCGCCCGCGCGCTCGCAGACGCCGCGCCGGCCAACGGGACGCCCAGCAACAGTGCACCGGCCGTTGGGCACAGCAGCCCAAAGGCATCCGGCGGCTCCGCTGCGGACTCCGACTCGTCACCGCTCAGATCCATGTCGTCCTGGTCCGTCTCGTCTTCGCTGGACGCGTCTTCGTTGTCTCGATCCTCGCCCCATTCGGTCTCGTCTTCGTCATCCTCCGGGGGCCTGGTGACCAACGCATCCGGCCAAATCGTATCGTCATCAGTATGACCGTAGCCGACTCCGGCGTCTCCGCCGTACGGGTCGTCTCCCCACGGCGGGGGCCACTGGTTGCCATAGCTGCCGTCGTCGTCGCCGTCACCGTCGTCACCATCATCGTCGTCCCCGTTGCCGTCGTCAGGCGGGAATGGAAAGTCATCCGGGGCCCACCCCAGGTAGGCGATCCAGGCCTCCGTCTTGCCGCTGGGATTCGTCCCGTACCCGACGAGGACCGTCCCGTCGCCGGAGACGCCTAGGGCTTGCCTTAGCCTCCATCCTGCGAGATCCAGGCCGTACTCGTGGGTCAGGGCCCACTTCAGGTCGCGGCAGCCGTTCAGAGCGTCCCAGATCACCGCGTTATTGTTTGGCCCCTCACCGACGATGACCCGTCCGTTGGCTGACATGTCGTAGGCCAACTCGATCTCGTCCCCGTTGGGATCGAGGCGGACCATCCCGGTCTCAGCGGTCCAGCGATAGCCGCGCAACCGATCGCCCGAATACGCGTCGAAGCTGTCGCCCGCGACGATCGAGCCGTCGGGGGAGACCGCGTTGGCGAAGCTCGCTGTGTCCCCACCGGGCAAAAAGCCGAGCCCAACCATGCCCGTGGCCGCCGTCCAGCGGAACGCTTCAGCCTCCGCGTCCTCGTCCGTGGCCCAGAGGGACCATCCCACGATCACGGCCCCGTCGGCGGAGACCGCGGCGGCCTCGCTGGCGACGGTCTCGCCCTGATCCATGAATCCCATCGGCACCATGCCCTCCGACGGCGTCCAACGAAAGCCCTCGACCAACGACAACCCCGACGCGCTGAAGCCGACAATGACGTTGCCATCTGCGGAAACGCCCCTCGCGTAACTCTTGAACTCACCGCCTGGCAGGTCGCCGAGGCCGACAATCCCAGTCGTAGCGGTCCAGCGGAAGGCCTCCTTGCCGTTGGCCGACCCGCTTGAGCCGACGATGACCGACCCGTCCGCAGAAACGCCCCACGCGCTGCCCCAGTAGTCACCGCCAGGGAGGTTACCCAGACCGACCAGCCCCTCGCTGAGCGTCCAACGGAATGGCTCGGTCCCGGCACTCGAGGTCCCGTAGCCCACCACGGTTGAACCGTCGGGGGAGATCGCCCGGGCTCTGCTGGCGAAGCTCCCGCCGCTTAGGTCCCCCAGCCCGGAGAAAAAGCCGTCCTGGCCGCTGGCCGGGACCACAATCCCAAGTGTCCCGGCCAGAGTCGCCCCCAGAAGTGCGTAGCGAAACATGACACACCTGCCCTTCTTGAATCTGGAAAAACACAGAAATGATGCAACTCGCGCATGGCACACCTCGCACGTATGCCTGCTCTCTATTTGAGTATACAGGTTGCGTCAACCGGTGCGGCGGCCACCGCTCCGGAGAACTGCGGGATAGGTCGGAACTGGCCTCTTGGGCGGCAGCGTGGGTCTGGACCCACCTCTCGGAGTACACAGGCCTTGGACTCAGCGGGCAGCGCGAATTGTCGCCGTTTAGACGCCGGTGCTCGGCAGCGGCTTGATGGCACCGACGCCATCCGCCTTCTTCTCCTTCCCCTTCTCCTTCTCCTTCTCCTTCTTTTCCTCCTTCTCCTCGTTCCCCTGGCGAACCTCGGCGAGCAGGTCGCCGTATTGCTCGAGCATGCGCCCGCTGGTCTGCTTGCACTTGGCTGCTGCGTGCAAGGTCAGCGCTGCCCCGATGAACGCGCTGCCGACGATGATGATGACGATGATCAGCCACAGGGCCATGTCGTGCCCGCCTCCGGTCGGCCGCCGGATCGTAGGTGCTATCGGCTGCTGAGCGACCCGGGTTCAAAACCGTTGCGCAGGCGGTTGCGACCGCCGCGGCGCTCCACTACCATGCCGCACAGCGCGGTCGTGGTGGTCGGGGTCGCGTTGGTTTGGGTTGTCAGACCGGCGGATGTGCACGAGAGCAGAACACGACGAGCTTCCCGGAGTGGCCGGGCTTCAACGGCTCATTCGCGAGGTCCCGGATTTTCCCAAACCAGGCATCCTGTTTCGGGACATCACCCCGTTGCTGGCTGACCCGGCTGGGCTGGCCTTGGCCGTCGAGTTGATGGCCCAGCCCTTCCGCGGCAAGCCGATCGATGCGGTGGCCAGTGCCGAGTCACGCGGGTTCATCTTTGGCACCGCCGTGGCCGCGAGCTTGTCGGTGGGTTTCGTGCCGATTCGCAAGCCGGGTAAGCTGCCCGCACGTACCCGCCGACACGAATATGCCTTAGAATATGGGACCGACGCGCTGGAGATTCATGAGGACGCCCTGAGGCCCGGCCAGCGCGTGTTGATCGTGGATGATTTGCTCGCGACCGGCGGGACGCTGGCCGCCTGTTGCAGCCTGGTTGAGGGACTGGGCGCAAAGGTTGCCGCCATCGTCGTCCTCATCGAGTTGGCTGCGCTGCGGGGCCGTGAGCGGTTGGGCGCTCACCGGGTTCTCAGTGTGATGAAGTGTTGACGAGCGCGGGACATGAGCCGCTCGTATGTCTATGATATGCCGCAGCTTACGGATACGCGGCTATCAGTGGCTGCACCGCGGGACCGGGACACTGTGGAACTTGGCGACCGGCCCACAATGACCATGGAGGCCCGCGTGTGGGGCTTGCCGGTTTCGGTGCGGCGCGCTGCTGCCCGCGGCCGCCCGTTCGGCTGCTAATGGAGGCCTGAGATGACGCGATCCAAACTTCGAGCATTGACTTTGGGCACGTGCGGCCTGCTGCTCCTGCCGGCTCTCGGCTGCGCGTTCGCGGCGGACCTGGTCAACCCGGATTTTCTGAGACAGGTGGGCTTCGACCCGGCCACGATTGTGCCCCCGGCCGGGAAAGTGGTGGTAACGTTCGTGAATGACACGACTCAAACGGCCACCATGTACGCTTACTGCTCGGAGAATGTGGGCCGGATCACCGGATGGGAATTGACCGCCATCGTTCCCCCGGGGGAGATAATGAGCGAGGCGGTGGACTGTCCCGTCGCCATGATTGGCCCAGGGCAGGTCAACGAAGATTTCAGCGTGAACAGCACTGCGGCCACCGTGGGCGACACAGGTGGGCAGACGGAGGTGACCTATGAGGGCACGGCGCTGATCTCGGGCGTGGATTTTGTCTGCGGCGATCTGATCGAGATCCGGCTCATCCAGACCAGCGGTGACACGGGCCAGGACGACCAAGCAGGCCAAGACCAGTACGGTTTTCGGGTCCAGGTGCATCCGGGACGCTGACCAGGCAGGAAGGAGTTTACCTTGATGTCCGTCATTCCGGTTGCCAGACGACCGCGAGCAGGCGTTGGCTGGTTTGTGTGCCTTCTGTTTGTGTCCGCCTGTGCCGATCCCTTGCAGGTCTTCGACGACGAGTTCCTAACCGCATTGGACCTGGGTACCCGGGCTGCCAGCATACCCGGCGACGCACCGGCCGTGTTGGTCGAGGTGGAAAACCGCACCAGCCGACGCGTCGAGACCCAGCTCTCCTGGCGTACCGCCGATGGAGAGGCCCACTTCGAGGCGTTCGGGTTGCCGCCCGACGATAAGTCCACCGAGGTGCTGATTTGCCCGGTCGATGAGATCACGCTCGGTGACGTCGGCGACCTGACCCAGCCCGGCGCCTTCATTCGCTTGGGCGGCGGCGGCGTGAACGACCCGTTCATCGAGGTCGAGGCGTTCGGCGTCCTGTTGAAGGAGGGCGCCAACTACAACTGCGGCGACACCGTGACCTTCACCGTCGAGGGGTCATCCAAGACGCTCTCGGGATACCAGATCTTCACCTACATTCGGCGCGCCGAGGCGCCCTAGCCAATGGATATGCACATGCCCGATAAAGCGCTGCGAGACTGCCTGATGAAACCGTTTCGACGTCTGCTGCTGGGACTCGTCGGCCTGGCAACCACCGCCACGCAAATCGGTGGTTGTCCCCCCGCCGGGTTCCCATTGGAGTACATCGAGGGCGGGACCGGCGGCCGCGCCACCATCGGCGACGTCGCCTCCGTGACCGTGTTCTCCCCGATCAGCGATCTGGCCATCACCGGCGGCACACCCGTGCAAGTCAACTGGCAGGCCATCGCCACCACGCGCTCCGCCACCGTCGATCTGATCTTCGATCTCGATCAGGACCCCGACAACGACAACGAAATCACCAGCCTGAGCAACCTGACTATCGATGAAAACTCCGCCCTGCTCGACACCACCGAGCTGAGCGCGGGGTCCTACTTCATCGGCGTGCTCCTGAAGGAGGTCGGCCAGATCGTCGCCTTCGGCTACGCGCCCGGCCGCCTGATCCTTAACCAGCGCCCCAGGTTGTTCTTTGACTCGCCACGCGACAACTTCCGCTTCGACCGCACGGTTCGACTCAACCCCACTTTCGACGTCGCCTGGACCGTCAGCGACCCCGACAGCACCGTCAACGTGCAGGTCTTCCTCGATCCCGACGACAGCCCCAACGGCAACGAGATCCTCCTGCGCGAGAGCAGCTCGCAGACCGGCGATGCCTTTTCCTTCGATTTCCCCACCGCCGACTTCGAGCCCGGAACCTACCGCATTCTCGCATTGGTCTTCGACGGCGTGGATAGCTTCCCCTTTTACGCCCCGGCCTCCATCCAGTTGCGTTCCCGCCTGGCCGGCTACCTCGATCTGCGCGACATGCATCTGCCCGAAAGCGCCGTGCGGGGGGCGGTCTTCGAGGGCTTCAACCCGCGCGACAACGCGGGGAGTTTCGTCAGTTCGGTCGGCGATGTCGATGCTGACGGCTTCGCCGATTTCATCGTCTTGGCTCAGTTTGGAAAGCCACATTACGAGTACAATTTGCAGCGCAGTGGTATCGGAGAGGCCTATCTGGTCTTCGGGCGGGCCGATCCCTTCAGCGGCGTGAACAACCTGAACTCAACGGGCACGCTGTTCCGCGGCGTGATCTACACCGGTGTCCCGGAACAGTTCGACCCCATCCGCCCGACCCGTGGAATCACCAGCTTTGCGGCGCTCACCGACTGGGACGGCGACGGCGTGCGCGAGTTCGCCTTCGGTTTGCCGTTTACCGATTCCCTGGCCGTCGAACTCCTCGACGCGAACGGGTACTTCCGCAGCGGGGCGGTCGTTATCGCGGCCGGCTCCTCCCTGCGCCCCGACCTGGGTTTCCCCGGTGGCAACGTTCACAATCTGGCCTGGTTCGGGACCTTGTGCGGCGTGGCATTCGAGGAGTGGGATTGCCCGGAGGGCTTCTATGGCCCCAAGGCCCCAACCGGATCGGGTATCGGCGATTTCACGCTCTTTCACCGGCACCGCTGCTCACACCGCTGGGAAGGTCAGCCGAACCAAGCGACGGTCCGGATCGGTTGCCGCCTCTCGAGCAACGACTTCGGCGACCAGTTCGGCGAGATGGTTTCACGCCATGATTTCCACAGCATCATCATGAGCGCGCCGAACCGAGACCCGTACGTGACCACGTACGCCGTCATGGATGAGCTGCCGGGGGCAGGTGTGATCAGCGTCTACTTCAACGCTGTTGACGACGCGTTCTTCCCCTGGACCGGGACGAACGCTCCTCCGGCCAACGCAGCGTTCAACTACCCCGGCATGCCCGAAGGTGCGGTGAATCTGCTTCCCCACCACGGACCGTACCACTACATCGTGGACGACTTGCGGCTGTTTGCCGACGCGCCGTGGCCCACTGGCAGCCCCGGCTACACCGTCGATGAGGACGACGGTGAGCCTTGCTTTTTGGAGATCGAGGCACATCTCGACTTCGCCGAGTACACCATTCGCTTATGGTCTGAGACGCGGGGCGCGCGGCTGAGCAATGCCAAGGGCATCCGAGACTTCAACGCCGACGGGCTGCTCGATCTCGTGATTGGTGCTCCGTTTCTCGAGAACGGGGCCGGCGGAGCGTTTATCGTCCTCGGACGTCTACGTGAGTTGGTGCGGACCGGGGAGGTCAAGATCGAGGAGTTGGCCCTGCCGATGGACGCGGCCGAGCCAGAGCTGCCACGGATCTTTGACGGCATTCGCGTGGTCGGGGAAGCGGGCGAACGTCTGGGGCAGGCACAGGGCGATGCCGGTGACTTCAACAATGACGGGATCGCCGATGTGATTATCGGCTCCCCGCTCACCAACAACCGCCAGGGCGGGGCCGCCGTCTTCTTCGGGTCTCGTGACGTAATCAATCTGACCCAAGACGAGATCCCGTACGATGAGATTCCCAGCCGCGGGCTGGGCGTCATCTTCGTCGGCGAGGGGGAAGGCGACCTGGCCGGGGCCCGGGTTACGGGCGTGGGCGACGTGGACGGCGATGGAAATGACGACGTTCTTATTGCGGCACCCAACCGCAGTGTCCAGCTCGACATCGATCTGGACGGAGCCATCGAGATCGACCGCACGAACTGCGGTGTGGTCTATCTGATTTACGGCTCGCCTGGGTTCAGGGGCAGACGACTCAATCTGGCCGACGTTGGCACCGAGGATCTGCCGGGGGCCGTCTTTATCGGACGAATGAGCAGCGATTTCCTCGGGGCCGGCCTGGGCGAGCACGGAGACCGCAGCTTTGGGATTGCCGGCGCCGGCGACGTAAACGGGGATGGCTATCGAGACCTGCTGATCAGCGCGATTGCCGCCTCGCCCCGCGACCGGGCTCGCGCCGGCGAAGCCTATCTGTTGTATGGTACCGGGGACTAGAACGAGCCCATCGGCGGTCGGAAAGGAAATGGTCATGCGACTGATTGTGCCGGGTCTGCTGGTCGGCTTGCTGCTTTGGCCGGGGCTTGCCTGCCAGATTCCGTCCGGGTCCGAGAGAAACCCCTTCACGACCTTGGTCGAGCTCTTTGGAGCCTCAAGCTCCGCGGATGAGGACGATCAAAACGGGGGCCCGGGGGGTGTCGCGGCCGATACCGGGTTTAGACAGACGATGACGGTCACCTTCGCCAACAATCATGTAGCGGCCGAACTTAACGTCTCCTTTGCCGCCTGGGTCAACGTCAGCAGCATCCGCACGGCAGAGCAGCAGGACGCCTTGTTGGCTGGTGGCTACGTGCAACTGACGCGCGAAGTGCAGTTGGGCACGGCGTTTACGTTGCCGCCCGGGACGTTTGTCTACTCGGGCCCGGGGGTTGCCGGGGCGACTCCGGTTCGGCTGCTCGCCGCCCAGGACGACGGCGCTGGGCAACCTGCCACGGCAGCGTTTGACATTATCACCCCAGACGTGATCCTGGCCTTCTCGCAGCCCCCTGTCTCTTGCGATAGCGTCGCCTTTTTCTATACGGTTGACGGCGAGATCCCGCGCACACCGGGCGGCGGCCTAGACGCATTCGGGGGTGCGACCGGAAGTGGCCCGCTCAAGACCCTGGCCCAAATAGACGTTTATGAGTGTGAGCCATTCCAGCCCGGTGTGTTCCTGAGGCTCGGCGGGGGAGCCCGGATGCCGAACGAGCTCTTCGAGGGAAACGACGTTCGCTTCGATTTCTTCGCCGGGCCGGACCAGAATGGGGATTTCGCCATCGTTATGATAGGCTCGTAAGGGTTGGCAGAAAACCCTTGGCGCCAGTTGGCTTGTAGCGTATAATTCCTGAACCGGGAAGAGCCCTTTTATGGGAGGTAGACACATGAGCAGAAGAAGGGTTTCGATCCTAATCGTTCTCGGACTGGCCGCGTCCGTGGTGCCCGCGTCCTTGGCCCAGGATGAGGGGAACCCGCCGCCGAGGATCACTAATGCGGCGTGGGAGATCAGTCGGCTGTCGGCGCTCCTTGGCGGGGTATTCATCTATGCGCCCTACGTCCCCTTTGACCCGGCCACGGAGATCGCCAACGAACGCGACTTCATCCGTGTGACCGTCACCATTACCGACCCGGATTGGACTGCCGAGGACAACGACGAAGAAGTGTACGTGCGCCAGGTAAGCGCCTGGATCCCCTATTACGGCTACTTGGTTCCCGAGCCTCCCCCGGTTCCGGGTGACGATGACGCCTTTTACCCGGAGGAGGGTCCGGGGCTTTCCCCGCCGGAGGGCCAGACCCAGATAGATTACACGTTTCGATTTCAGGTCCCCGAGTTTGAGGGTAAGAATCAGGCCCGGCTACGTGGCCTGATCGACTACGACGTCAGATGGCTCGTCCAGTTCGTCGCGTCCAACACGCAGGACCCCGGGATTCGGTGCTGAGGGTACGGCATCGTCACCGGGAGTGACGAACCGATTTCCGTCTGGGCCGAGTATCTGTACGCCCTTGAGAACCCCATCATGGCCCCTCCCAACCCGCCCACCTTCGCCGACGCCGGGCCGGACCAGGCGGCTGAGCTAGGCACGACGGTCACACTGGACGCCGGTCGTACCTATGACGGGTTCAACCTCGGCTTCGACCCCATGAGCGGGGACACGTTTGAGAAGGATACGCTTAACTTCGCCTGGGAGTGGATCTCCGGACCGCAGCGGGTTGACCCCCTTCAGGACGAGCCCACCAACCCGCAGGCCACGGTGACCCTCAACCTTGTCGGCGATTACGTGTACCGCGTAACGGTGGACGACAATGTGAATTCGCTACCGGGCACGGACTCGGTCACCATTACCGTCGTCGAGGACATCCCGGGAAACCAAGCCCCGGTTGCTATCGTTGATGGCCCGAGCGCGGTTGTAGTCGGCGACATCGTCACCCTCGATGGCAGCGGCTCCGCTGACCCCGACGGCGATTCGCTGTGGTACCACTGGCGACAGACGGACGAACTCGGCGGGGACCTGCCCGCTGACGACCTCAGCCGGACCTTCCTGCCGATCAGCGGGCGCGAGGAAGCGATCTCCACTTGGCAGGTCGTCCGGGCCGGGACCTTCTACGTCCGCCTGCTCGTTGGCGACGGGCTGTTGACCGACGTCAGCGACGTCTACTCCATCGATGTCGTGGAGCCTGCCACGGCAGGCGCCACCGTCGCGAGCGAGGCGGAGCCGGCTGAGGAGGCTGAGGAGTTCGGCGACCCGGTCGAGCTGCCCGCGTCACCGGTGTTGTGTGGAGCAGGCATGTTTCCGCTGGCACTGGTGCCGCTGCTGATGTGGCCTATGCGCGGCCGCATCCGCTAGCAACCTCGAATACTCGTGATTAGCCCTGCGGGCCGGAGCGCTGGCCAAACCCCGCTCCGGCCCGCGGTCTGTTCGGCCTATTCGTCGGTTGTTCCCCGAACCTGAGCCTGGCCCGCGGCCGAACCCGGAAGCTGCGACGACTGTGAGACCTGCGCCTGCTCGAGCCGCTGGCCCGGATACACCTTGATCAACGGCAGCGGTTGCGGCGGCGGTTGTTCCTCCGCCTCGGCCGTGGGGCGCGGGTGCCGAGCGCATCCTTCGAGGGTGACGGCATTCGCCTCGGTTTCTACGCGGCCCGGGAGCAGCAAGGCGACTCCGGCAACGCGAAGATAACCTCGCCGGCGCGCGCGGGACACCTGGCAAGGCTGGTACTTGGCGCCTATAATCAAGTGGGCGAGCCGCCCGAGGTGGGTTCCATGAGTAGGGTGACAATTTCGGTCCTGGTGTATCTCGGACTCATTGCGTTGGCCATGCCGGTGTCGTTGGCCCAAGACCAGGAGGGCAACGCGCCGCCGCAGATCATCGACGCCACGTGGGAGATCGGCCGGCTGACGGCGATCGTTGACGGCATGCTTGTGTACGGGCCTTTCCTGCCGTTCGACCCGGCCACCGAGCTGGCTAGTGAACGCGACCTTATCCGTGTGACCGTCACTATCGTCGACCCCGATTGGACTGTCGAGGACAACGACGATGAAGTGTTCGTGCGCCAGGTCGGCGCCTGGATCCCGTTCGCCGACTTCTTGGCTCCCGAGCCTCCCCCGATTCCGGGGGACGATGATGCCTTCCAGCCGAAGGAGGGTCCGGGACTCTCCCCGCCGGAGGGCCAGACCCAGATAGATTACACGTTCGAATTTCAGGTCCCCGAGTTTGAGGGCAAGAATCAGGCCCGGCTTCGCGGCCTGATCGACTACGACGTCAGATGGCTGATGCAATTCGTGGTCTCCAACTCGCAGGACCCCGGGATTCGGTTGTCAGAGTTCGGCATCGTCACCGGGAGTGACGAACCGATTTTTGTCTGGGCCGAGTATCTGAACGCCATCGAGAACCCCATTTTCTCCCCGGCCAACCCGCCGGCCTTTGCCGACGCCGGGGCAGACCAGGTCGTTGAGGTGGGCTCCGCGGCCGTATTGGACGCCGGTCGTACCTATGACGGGTTCAACCTGGGCTTCGACCCTTCCAGCCGGAACGTATTCGAGAAGGATGCGCTTGCCTTCACCTGGGAATGGATCTCGGGGCCACAGCGGGTTGAACCCGCTCAAAACGATCCCGGCGACCCGCAGGCGACCGTGACACTCAACCTGATCGGCGAGTACGTCTTCCGCGTGACGGTGGACGACAATGTGAATTCCCTGCCGAGTACGGACTCGGTGGCCATCACCGTCGTCCAGGATATCCCCGGGAACCAGGCCCCCATCGCCGTCGTTGACGGCCCGGCCGGGCCCGTCACGGTCGGCGACGTCATCACCCTCGATGGCAGCGGCTCCCGTGACCCCGATGGTGATCCCTTGGAGTATCACTGGCGACAAACGGACGAGGTCGGTGGGCCCCTGCCCCTCGAGGGACTGAACCAGGTCTTCCAGCCGATCAGCGGACGTGAGCAGGCTGTCTCCACCTGGCAGGCGGTCCACCCTGGGACCTTTCAAGTTCGCCTGCTCATCAGCGATGGGCTGTTGACCGACGTCAGCGACATCCATTCGATCGACGTGGTGGAGCCTGCCACGGCGGGCGCCCCCGCCGTGAGCGAGGCGGAGCCGGCTGAGGCTGAGGAGGCCGGCGAGCCGGTCGAGCTGCCCGCGCCACCGGTGTTGTGTGGAGCAGGCATGTTTCCGCTGGCACTGGTGCCGCTGCTGATGTGGCCCATGCGCGGCCGCATCCGCTAGCCCAGGTTCCGGAGCTACGGGGAATCTTTGACGATTTTCGGGCTTGGAATTGCGTTGCTGCGTTGCTGTGCAGGGCGTGGGGCTCGGATGCCCGTGTAGTCACGACCTACTTTTTGGCAAACGCTTGATTTGGTGGCATTCTTGAAGCAGAACGAACTCAGTCCTGCGACAAGGATGCGATGTTCCTCAAACGACTCCAACGACGTAAGAACGGCAAAGGCCACACCTACTGGGCTTTGGTCGAATCGTTCCGCACGGCGAAGGGTTCGCGCCACCGTGTCGTGGCCTACCTCGGCGAACTCAAGAAGAGCGAGAAGAACGGCTGGGGCCAACTCTGTCGCCGACTGAACGGTCGAGCGCGGCCGCAACCGTCGCTGTTTGACCCGCCGCACTACGACGACCCGACCGACGACGAGCCGGTTCTGGTCAAACTAAAGAACATTCGCCTTCAGCGGCTACGCGACTTCGGTGACATCTGGCTGGCCCTGGGGCTCTGGCGGCTACTGGGGCTGGATACGCTCCTGGTTCGCTTGATGCCGGAGGGGCGTGAAGAGGTTGCCTGGCCAGTGGTGGCGGCGATCCTGACCATTGCGCGGCTTTGTGAGCCCTCCAGCGAATTACACATCGCGGATACGTGGTATCGCCGTACGGCGCTGGAGGATCTGTTGGGGGTGAGCGTTGAGCAGGTCAACGACGACCGTTTGTACGCGGGGCTGGACCAACTCCTGCCGCACAAGGAGGCGATCGAGAAGCATCTCAAGGAGCGGCTGGGCAACCTGTTTGACCTGGACTACGAGTTGCTCTTGTACGACGTGACCAGCACGTATTTCGAGGGGGAGTGCAAGGGAAACCCGATGGCCAAACGCGGCTATTCACGAGATAGCCGGCCGGATTGTGTACAGGTCTGCATCGGTCTGGTGGTGACGACTGACGGCATTCCGCTGGGCTACGAGGTCTTCGACGGCAATACCAGCGATTCGAAGACAGTCGAGACCATCGTGCAGGCCATGGAGGCCAAGTACGGCCGGGCGAATCGGATCTGGGTAATGGACCGCGGGATGGTCAGCGAGGACAACCTGAAGTTCCTGCGCGGGCGCGGCGGCTCGTACATCGTCGGCACGCCCAAGGCGATGCTGAAGCGCTTCGAGCAACACCTGACCGAGAAGGATTGGCATGAAGTCCAGGCCGGGGTCCAGGTGAAGCTGGTGCCCGGCCCGGATGGCGACGAGACGTTCGTTCTGGCCCGCAGCGCCGATCGCCGGAAGAAAGAGCAAGCCATGCACCAGCGGTTCCTCGAGCGGATGGAAGAGGCCCTGGCCAAGATGCGCGCCTCGATCGAGAGCGGCCGCCTGAAGGATGAAGCCGTGGCGCAACGGCGGCTGGGTCGGCTGCAGGAACGCTACTGGCGGGCGGGCGGGGCCTTCGAGGTCAAGATCACCAAACCCAAGCAACCCAAAGACAAGGCTCGTTTGTCGATCACCTGGAAGCGTCGGCAAAGCTGGAGCGAGTGGGCGGCCCTGTCGGAGGGCTGCTATCTGCTGCGGACCAACCTGACCGAGACTGACCCGGCCACGCTGTGGAAGCAGTAGATCCAACTGACGGAAGCCGCGTGGGCCTTCCGGATCGAAAAGGACGAACTGGGAATCCGGCCGATCTGGCACCAGAAGGAGAATCGCGTCCTGGCCCACATCCTGGTGTGCTTCCTGGGCTATGTGCTGTGGAAAGCCCTGGCCCAGTGGATGCGTCGCGGGGGACTGGGTGATGCCCCGCGGACATTGATCGAGGAGTTTGCGAAGATCAAGAGCGGCGACGTGGTCCTGCCGGCCCAGATGGCCGACGGCAGCCGGCGAACCATCCATTTGCGCTGCGTAACGACACCCGACGAGGCTCAGAAGGTGCTGCTCAACCGACTCGGCCTGACACTTCCCCAGCGTCTCCGACGAATCGACGAGGTTGCGCAAATGTAGTCACGACTTTGGGCCTCAAACGGCCCTGGCGCCATCGTCAGAGCCGATTTCACTCCGCAACTCCGGAACTTGGGCTAGCAAGCTCGAATACTCGTGATTAGCCCTGCGGGCCGGAGCGCTGGTCAAACCGCGCTCCGGCCCGTAGCCTATTCGCCATATCCCTCGGCCGCTCCCCGAGCGTCAGCGTGGCTCAGCCGAATCCAGAATCCGCAACGACCTCCAAAGAGACGCCGGCCCACGTGCCGGTCCGTCGGCCGGACGTCGCCGCCCTGGTCGTGCTCGGGTTGATCGTCTCGCTCACTATCCGCGGCCACTTCGTCAAGCCCCACACCGACTTCTTCCAGTTCCGCGAAACCGGACACGCCTTGCTGCACGGCCATCTGCCCGACTCGTTCAAGCGCGCCCCGCTTTACCCGGTATTGGTCGCGGCGGCAGGCTCGCTGCTGGGCCTGATCTACCCTTTTGAGGTCCCCGACCAACTCGCCGCCGAGTGGATCAACACGCTCCTGTTGCCGCTCAACGCGGTGCTGATGTACTTGGTCGGTCGGCGTTGGTTCGGCCCGGGGGCGCGCTGGTTCGCGGCCTGGCTGCTCCTTGTTCCCTGGGGCATCTACTGCACCGCCCACACGATCGCCGAACCCCTCTTGATCTGTATGATCCTCCTCACCGTCTACGCCGCCCAGCGTGGTTCCTGGGTCGCCTACGTGGCCGCCTGCCTGGCCAGCCTGGCGCGCTATGACGCGAGCGCGGCCATCCTCGGCCTGGCCGTGGCAGACCTGCTGCGCGGCTGGCGCGTACGCAGAGTAGCGCTCAGCGCGGCCCTCGCCAGCCTGCCGTTGGCCATCTGGCTCATCCTCACCGCCGCCACCTGGCACGACCCCGAGCGCTCCTACGACCACTACCTCGTCCAGATCTATGAGCAGCCGCGCTTCGACCTGCTCTGGTCCCTGGGCGTCCCGCTCGAGGTCCTCTTCAACCCGGACCGCATCCGTCTGCCCGGGTGGTTGCCCGATTGGGAGCGGGCCCTGCGTTTCGGCGTGCGGGCTCTGCTGGTCGCGCTGGCCCTGATCGGTGTCGCTACGCGCGTCTGGCGGAAAGACCGCGCCGTCATCACCGTACTCGCCACCTACGTGGGCTATACGTTCGTACACGCAGTCTTCTTCTTCCACGAGCCCCGCTTTGGCTATCCGCTTGCTCCGCTGCTGCTGCTCGCCGCCGGGATCGGCATCCATGCGCTCTGGACCAAGCTCGCCAAGATTAGATTCTATCCGGAGCTGCGCGCGGTCCTCCTTGCTTTCGCGGCAGTCGCGGTCGCATGCGTGGTGATCGGCGAAGCACGCGCGCTCCCGCTGCTCCCGGGCGCGCACACCTGGTGGGGAACCTCTCTGACACTATTGGCGGTCGGCGGCCTGATCCTCCTGTGGGCCGCACCGCCGGCGCTCAACGTCGCCGGCCTGGCCCGCCTGGTGCTCTTGTTCGCGATGATCGCGCTCGCTCACCTTCAGTTCCGGGTCACCGTGCCGCTGCTCGGTACCGGCCGCGAAATGATCAACATGGTGCAGGCCGCCCGCTGGGTCCGTGACTTCACCACGCCCGAGCAGCGCGTGCTCGCCGCCACCCCTGGCCTGCTGCGACTCTATGCCGGTGACGAGCCGCGCGGCCGCTTCGTCGGTTTCCACCAGATCGAGGCCGAGACTTGGCCCGAGATTCTCGAAGAATGCCGGGACCGCCAAATCGCCTACATCATCTGGCACGACCAGCTTTTCGAGGAGCACGGCGGCTACTACAGCGGCAAGTGGCAGCTCGAGCGCTTCACGCCCCTCTCCAACCCGCGGGAAGTGGTCGGCGTCGAGATCGAGCGGGAGTTTCTCAGGTACCCCAACCTCTGGATTCTGCGCGTCCTGCCGGATCAATAGCCGCTCGCCCGCCTGCCAGCCGGCCGCAGTCAGTCGCCCTCGGCTTTCGGTCGGGTCTTCCAGCGCCGGTGAACCCACAGGTACTGCTCCGGCCAGCGCCGGATCGCCGCCTCCAACGCGTGCGAGTATGTTTGTGTGATCCACGCCAGCGGCTCGTCCCGCCCCTCCCACTCTTGGGGCTGAATGATCCGCTCCACGGCGATCCGGTAGTGAAAACCGGCCCGCACGCGCGCCGCGTAGCCGACCACCAACGGCACGCGGTGATGCATGGCCAGAAGCCCGATCGACTTGTACCACGACGCCTTGCGGCCGAAGAACTCGGCGAACACGCCCTTGCGGCCCGCGTCCTGGTCCGCGATGAAGCACAACGCCCCGCCGCGCTCCAGCACCTCGTCGGCCGACTCACTCGCCCCCTTCTTGTACAGCAGCGACAAGCCGCTACCCTCACGCGACGACAGCAGTAATTCGTTGATCAGCGGGTTGTCCGGCGGACGCATCACCGCCACCAGCGGCAGCCCCAACCGCGAGATCGTGTAGCCCAGCAGCTCGTAATTGCCGAAATGGGCCGTCAGCATGATGCTCCCCCGATTGCCCACCAGCTCGCGCAATGCGGGCCCCAGCTCCCCGAGTTCCACATAGCGCGCCCACGACCAGAAGTTGATCAGTCGCGGCGTCATCACCAGCTCCACCAGGTAGAGCTGGGCGAAGTGCTCGAACGACTGTTTGGCGATCCGCCGCAATGTGGCCTCGTCGTACTGCGCGCCCAGCGCGGGCCGCAGGTTGTCCAACGCCCGCTCGCGATGGCGCTTCATCAACGCCCACCAGAGCCGGCCCATCAGCCGGGCGGTTTGCAGATTTGTCTCGATCGGGAAACAGCCGATGATCAACGCCCACAGGCGCAGGGCCGCGTATTCGCCGAAGTAGCGCAGCCCGACCCGCCCGTTGGGGGCCGCGTGCCAGGCCGCGCCCCAGCGCTCAAACGTCCGGCGCAACGCCGTCCACATCAGTCGCCTCTCGCCGGCTGCGAGCCCGCCTTACTCTGTCGGCTGGCCGGTTGAGACGCCGACCCGCCGGGAGCGCTGCTGGTCGCGGCCGGCGTGCGTCCCGCGAGGTCATCCGGCGGATCGAACAACTCCGGCTGCGGCCAGGGAGGCGCCTGGTTGCCGAACACAAGGTACCGCCGGTCCTTCCGGCCCACGCGCGCTTGCAGCCAGATATACGTCTGCGGCATCGTCCGGTCTTGCTTGGCGAGCTCTTGCGGCGCGCGGCGGTGGAACAGGACGTAGTCGTGGCGATGCGTCACGAAGAGCGCCAGCTCATTCCCCTCCAGTTGTCGGACCATTTCCTCGCCGACGATCCGTTCTTCCTTCTCGGGCGAACGCTCGCCGCCGGTAAGCTCCAGCATCTTGAGCTGATCGATGATCCGCGGATAGCGCACGTCGCTGTACCAGATGATGCGCGGATCCTGTTGCGCGATTTGCTGAAGCTGTGCCCGATACTCCGGAGCTAGCCCTCTGAGCTGGGCGGCCAGATCCTTGTAAGGTGCCTGCGACAGGAACACCGGCATGAGTGTCGGCCAGACCCACAGCCACAGTAGCCACATCGTTGCCACCAGCGCTCCAAAGGACGCGTTTTCGCGGCGCTGGCGGTAGAGCCACGCGGCGAGGATCGCCCCGACCGCGAAGATGAGCGCGCCCACAACATAGGGTCGCAACATATCGGACCACCACGCATAGTTGTCGAAGATGCGGTGATCGAGGAACCACTTGTAGTAAAGCACGAAACCGAGCCCCACCAGCCCGGCCGGCACCAGCACGACCACGGCCCAGAACGCGATCCGGTCCCGGCGCGGGTTCGCCTGCCGATCCGGATCAAAAAACCTCGCCAGTTCCAGCCCGAGCATGATGAACAGCGGCGGCATCGCTGGCAGTAAGTAACGCGTCTCCTTGCCCGTGGCGGCGGTGAAGAAAGCTAGTAAGCTCAAGAACCAGACGGCGATAAAGAACTGGCCGTCGCGCAGCACCCCGCCTTGCCGCTTAAACGCCCGCGCGATCGCCTGCGGAACCGACAGGGAATAGGGCACGCTCAGCAGCAGGGCGGCGCCCAGATACATAAGGTAGAAAAACCACTGCTTCTGTGCCTCGGTGTTCGGCATGTCGCCGGTGAAGCGATGCCAGTATTCCACGCGCCACTTCAGGAACGCGTTTGGCTCGACGGCCAAGACGGTGAGCACCCACGGCAGCCACGGCAGGAGGAATAGGGCCAGCCCCACCAGGTGCCACCAGTTCGCCAGCATGCGCCAGCGCTTACGCAGCAAGACGTACAGAACCGCGGGTATGCCCACGCACGCCAGCGGCATGGGCATCTTGTAGAGCATGCCCAGCCCTGCTGCCAGGTAACCCGCCAGCCACAGGCCGGTGCGTTTCCACCCGGGCGGTTCGGCCTCCGAGCCGATCCAGACACACGCCAGCGACAGCGTGATGAGCGTGGTCATGCCCAGGTCGCTCGAGCCGGCGTGCGACCAGTGCAGGGTCATTACGCTCGAGGCCGTGGCGAAACCCGCGAAGATCGCCGCCCGATCGCCGGCAATCCGCCGCGTCAGCCAGAAAACGGTCGCCACCAGCACCAACGCCGCGATCGCGTTCGGAATGCGGACCGCGACCTCATCGACCGGCCCGCCGCGCAGATGGCTCGTCAGGCAGACCGCCCAGTATGCCCCGGGCGACTTCTGCACGCGAGCCTCCTCGCAGAACCTCGGCACCAGCAGGTCGTGCCAGGTCTCCGCCTCGCTCATTTCCCGGGCGGTCTGGGCCACCCAGGCGTCCACGGGCTCCAGGCCCGCGCGCCCGTCGAGCTTGTAGAACGACAGCAGCGCGGTCCAGCCGACCAGCGCTACAAACCACGCTGCCGCCGCCGGCGTAATCGGCCGCCGTTCACACCCGACCGTAAACGCGCGCCCCGCCGCGCTCTCGACAGACGGGAGCTGCTGGTCCGCGTTTGCCGGGTCTTGCTCGCCGTTCACTCGGCTGCACCTGCCTGCAGGGGCGCCGCCAGCGGCCCCTCCATCGCCCGATTCACCTGATTCATCAGCTCAACGTAGTCAGCCTGGCAGCGCATGAGCCGCTTGAGGGCGTCGTTGCCGGCCATCCGGCCCTCGATCTCCGCCAGCTTCTGCTTGTCCGCGACCTCGACCGGCTTCTGGTTGTGTTCCAGCGCGCGGATGTGCTCGGCCTGCTTGCCGTAGGATTGCAGCAGGCTTTGTGTGTCGGCATCCTTCTCGACCGCCTCGCGCGCCGCGGCGTATTCGCGCATCCGTGGGTGGGCCGCGATCGTTTCGCCCAACGCCCGGGCCTTATCCAGTAGCTCCTGCAAATCGTCCATCTTGCACCTGGTTCATGAGAAAGCGGGTAGTATCGCGAGTCGGAATTGTAGCGTGCCCCCGGACATGCCGCATCCCAGCCGATATGATGTATCCGGCAGCGGGCACCACGCCGCCCGCTTGGCCCGCTCCGAGGAGATCAACATGCCAATCAGCCGACGAGAGTTCGTCCAGTCCGCGGCCGGGTTGGCGGCCGTCGGACTATCAGGAGGTGTCACCGCCATGAGTCAGGTCGCCCACAGCCCCAAGGCCGGCCAACGCCGAGCGGCCAGCCCGATCGTGATCGCCAGCGCAAACGGCATCGAAACCTGCAACCGGGCCATGCAACTGCTCAAAGACGGAGCCGATCCGGTCGATGCCGTTGTGGCCGGTGTCAACCTGGTCGAGGACGATCCCAACGACCATTCCGTGGGACTCGGCGGCTTGCCCAACGAGGACGGCGTCGTCGAGCTGGATGCCTGCGTCATGCACGGCCCGACCCACCGGGCCGGGGGCGTTGCCGCCCTGCGCAACGTCCGCAATGCCTCCAGCGTCGCCAAGCTGGTCATGCGCCGCACCGACCATGTCTTGTTGGTGGGGGAGGGGGCCCTGCGCTTCGCCAAAGCGCACGGCTTCAAGGAGCAGGAGCTACTGACCGACGGGGCCCGGCGCATCTGGCTCAAATGGAAGGAGTCCCACTCCGACAACGATGACTGGCTGCACCCCGAAGCGGACGAGGAAGCCCGCCGCCATCTGCACCTGCCCGAGCACGAGTTCACCTACGGTACGATCAACTGCTGCGCGCTGACCGCTGATGGCAACCTGGGCGGCGTGACCACCACCAGCGGTCTGTCCTACAAGATTCCCGGGCGCGTCGGCGATTCGCCCATCATCGGCGCCGGCCTGTACGTTGACAACGAGGTCGGCGCCGCCGGCTCCACCGGCCGCGGCGAGGAAAACCTTCAGAACTGTTCGTCCTTCATGGTTGTCGAGTTCATGCGCAGCGGCATGACCCCGGAGCAGGCCTGCCTTGCCATCCTCAAACGCGTCGCCGACAAGTGCGAGAAACGCCTGCGCGATGACAAAGGCCACCCGCGCTTCGGACTCACGTTCTACGCGGTCCGCAAAGACGGTCTGGTCGGCGGCGCGACCATGCGCGGCGAGGCGAAGATGGCCTATCACGACGGAACCGAATGCCGGCACATCGCTATCCCCGGGCTGTATCCAGCCCCGCCCCGGCGTGACGAAAAGGATGATTAGACCGCGTGGGTGCCCCATCCCTTGCCGTAGCCCCGTAGGGGCGACCGAAAGTAGCCAGGGGCGTTAGCCCCTGGAACGGAGACGGTTAAAGAATGACCCCAGCCCCGTAGGGGCGACTGAGATTAACCCAGGGTGGTAGGCCCTAGCTAAGCTAGCCAACACCACGTCGCGCACACGCCGAGGCCACGCATGCCGAGAACAAAGGTCGTCCCGCGAATCCGCGTCGGCTGGCTCACCGCAATGGCGTTTGTGCTGGGACTCGCACTGAACCTGCTGATGCTGCGGCTTCTCGGGGGCCTTGGCAGGACGGCGCCGTATTTCGCCTTGGTAGCATGGCTTTCACTCACTATCGGACCAGTCGCCTTGCTCTTGCCGTTATTCGACCAACGCTTTGCGGGCCAGGTGCTGTATATGGCTGCTGCGGCGGTCGGGGGCGTCCTGGCGCTGTTTGCTGTTACTGGGGTGCCCACCGATGCGCCCAGAGTCGTGGGGGGCGGCATCCACCTCTTCCTGGCGCTCTGGTTGGTTGGGCTGTTGGCAGCGGCCGTCGGTTTGGTCGTCAGCCAGGCGTGCTACCGCTTGGTGGTCCAGGACGGCACGCTGTGCCCCGGCTGCGGCTACAAGCTGATCGGCCTGACCAGCCACGTCTGCCCCGAATGCGGCCGGCCGTTCACCTACGAAGAGCTCGGCACCAAACCCGAGCGCCTGGAGGCGGGCGCAACCGAAGTTGAAGAGGAAAGTGAGAGCTAGTAGCATCGTGCCGAGCAAGGGCCTCGGCGACGTCTCAGTGCGATGGGCAGATACAAGAATCAGCAGCAGTTGGAGACCTCCGCCGAGCTCCGCTGCATCTACTGCGGCTACGACCTGCGCGGCTTGCCCACGGACGGCCGTTGTCCCGAGTGCGGCCGGCCTGTCCGAGAGTCTCTTGGCAGCAACCGCCTGGCCGGCGCCAACCCGCAATGGCTGGAGCGTGTCCGCCGTGGCCAACGGTTGTTGCAGGTCTCCAGCGGATTCGTACTCTATGGGGGGCTGCTGAGTCCCGTTGTGTGGATCGGCGGAGCGCTGCTCTTTGCCGTGGGGTTGTTTTGGATCACGTCCCGCGACCCGCGCCTGTCACTTACGGAACGTCCGCTCGTGCTGCGACGGTTTGTGCGCGCTGTCGCTGTGGCGGTCGCGCCGCTGCTCCCACTTAACATGCTTCTCTCGCACTACGCGAGTACCTTGGGGATGGGCCGATTGATCGAATTGGCGGTCGGTCTCTCGTTGGAAACGGTCTTCGCGCTCGGGCTGGTCGTGGCGGTTGTCGGTGCTATGTACTACCTGGCGGATCTGGCGGAGCAAATGCCCAACGCCGACCTGGCCCACCGTTGTCGCTGGGTGGGCAAGCGCCTCGGGTTCTGGGCTACCCCGATGGTCCTGATATTCGTGTGCGCCTCAACCTTCGCTGGCGGCGCGGCTGGTTTCTCCACAGGGCGGGTGGTCCAGTCATTCGGCCTGCTACCAGGCATCGGCGCGGTGTGGTACACGGCCGAGCTGGTAAGCGTGCTGGGGCACTATCGGGACTCGTTGCGCCGGTGTGCAACCGAAGCAGAGAGAACAAAAGGGGGGTGTGAAGCCGAATAGTCGCCGACAGGGCTACCGCCGGCGGAATTGCCGCTCCAGGTCGCGCAGTGTCAGCCGCAGCGTGGTCGGCCGACCGTGCGGACAACTGCTCGAGCGCTCGGCCAGCTCGCGCTTGTCCAGCAGGGCGTCGATCTCCTGCGGCGTAAGCGGGTCGCCGGCCTTGACCGCCGCCTTGCACGCCATCATGTCCAGGATCTCATGCAACAGCGTCTCGGTGCCGGGCCGCGCCCCGCGCTCGCTGAGCAAATCGAGCAAATCCCGGGCAAATCGCCGTTGATCGACCCGCTCGTGCAGCAACGTGGGGAACGCATGCAGCGTCACGCTTTGCGGCCCCGATGCCGTCACCTCAACGCCCAGCCGGCCCAACGTCTCCGCGTGCGTCTCGAGCGCTTCGATCCGGTCTGCCGGCACACGGATGACCTCGGGAATCAGCAGCCGCTGCGATTCGAGCGGCTGCTCGGTAATCCGCAGTCGAAGCTGCTCATACAGGATCCGCTCGTGCAGCGCGTGCTGGTCGATGATCATCATCCCGTCGGCGGTCTCGACGACGAGATACGCGTTGTGGATCTGCACCGCCCGCGGGCCAACGGCGGAGGGCTCGGCGGGGGGGAGTGCGGATTGGCGATTGGGGATTGGGGATTGCGGATTGAGGATTGCGGATTGCGGATTGGGGATTGCCGATAAGGTGGCATCTGGCCGAGCGGTGCTTTCTTGCGTCAGGCGGAATCCGGATTCCCTGTCCGCTTCGTCCCTCTGTCCTTCCGTTCCTTCGTCCCTTCCACTGGTCCGCACGGCGGACCCTACGCCTTCGTGCCTTCGTGCCTCCGTGCCTTCGTGCCTCGGCTGCGCTCTGGTGAAGAAATCCACCATCGCCGCGCGCACCCGCTCGCGGTAAGCCTCGTCGTCGGCCGGCGTTCGCAGCGGCTGGTCCAGCTTGGTAGCCAGGAACTTCTCGCGCAGCGCCGCCAGCACCTGGCTGTGGATGTAGTTTGAGTCCCGCCAGCGCACCTCGGCCTTGGTGGGGTGCACGTTCACGTCCACCAGCGACGGGTCGATCGTGACGAACACGAACGCGACCGGGTAGCGCGACGGGTCGATCAGGCTGCGATACGCCTCCCTGATTGCGTGCGACACGAAGCGGTCACGCACATAACGCCCGTTGACGAATACGTACTCCCACTTGCCCGAGCTGCGGCTTTCCGCCGGCGGCGCGACGTAACCCTCGACCAGCACGCCGTCGCCCTCGCGTCGCACCGGCAACAACACCTCGGCCAGTTCCGGCCCGAAGAAGTCGGCGATCCGCTGCTTGCGATCCTCGGCGGCGGCGAGGCGGTGCACGCTGCGCTTCTGGGCGCTCAACGAGAACGCCACGCCCGGATGGGCCAACGCCAGCCGGACGAACTGCTCGGTGATGTGCCCCATCTCGGTCTGGTTGGTGCGCAGGAACTTGCGGCGCGCGGGCACGCAGTAGAACAGGTCGCGGATTTCAACAGTGGTTCCCGGCGGGCCGGCACACGGCGTCGGCCCGCTCAGCTCGCCGGCCTCCACGCGCACCCGATGAGCCACGTCGCTCGCGCGCGTGCGCGAAGTGACGGCGAGCCGCGACACCGCCCCGATGCTGGCCAGCGCCTCGCCGCGGAAGCCCATCGTCTGGATATTGAACAGGTCCTCGTCGCTTTTGATCTTGCTGGTCGCGTGCGCCTGCACGCTGAGGCGCAGGTCGTCCGCATCCATCCCGACGCCGTCGTCAGCCACCTGGATCAGCGCTCGCCCGCCTTCGTGGACGGTCACGTCGATCCGCTGCGCCCCGCCGTCCAGCGAATTCTCGACCAGCTCCTTGACCACGCTCGCCGGCCGCTCGACGCACTCACCAGCAGCGATGCGGTTGACCAACCCCGGCGGCAGTATCTGAATGCGATCCATGGTATTCCTGTACTCGGCGGACGGCAGTATACCACGTATACGCTACAATCCGGGCTCCGGCGGCAATGACATTCACCGGCGTCTGCGAGGTGTAGGTGACATCATTCCGAGCACAGCGCACGCGACCCATTGCGCTCGTGCAGCGCTCGGTAAAGGGAGACCCGCATGACAACGAGAGACCTCACTAGCCACATGAGGGTTGTGGGCGCTATGTTGTGCTGTTGGATTGCAGGGGCGTTCCTATCAGCGTTGGTGAGTGCCATCCCAATTCCCGGGGATGCTCTCGTGGTCCCTGCGCTACTTGCCGGCATATGCCCGTTTGTCTATTTCGTGTTCCTGAAGCTCTTCCAGGGGCTGTATGACGTGCGGCAACTGAAACGCTGGACTGAGGCGTACGACGAAGAGCGCTCGAGGAAACGACGGGGCGAGGTCGCCTGAGAAGGGGGTCGGAGCAGAAACCCACGGCGTATGTGCAGAAGGTAGGGCGGGTGGAACTCCCTACTGAGAAGGGACGACAGCCATGGAAAAAGCGATTGCGTACCTGCGTGAGAAGCGGCACGAACACGTCGAGTGGGTTAAGGACCTCTGCCGCATCCCCAGCATCAGCACCCAGACCGAGCACAAGGGTGACATCCGCGCCGCGCTCGAGTGGACCCGCGACCTGTGCACGCGGCACGGATTCCAGGCCCGCATTCACGAGACTGGCGGCCATCCGCTGCTCTACGCCGAGTGGTGCCAGGCCGCCGACGCGCCGACCTGCCTGGTCTACGGCCACGCGGACGTACAGCCGGCCGGCGACCTCGACCTCTGGGACGCCGACCCGTTCGAGCCGGTGGTCGAGGGCGATTGGCTGATCTGCCGCGGGGCGGCCGACAACAAGGGGCCGCTGCTGGCGCACGTCCGCGCTGCCATCGCCTGGCTGGCAACCGCGAAGCGCCTGCCGGTCAACCTCAAGTTCCTGATCGAGGCCGAAGAGGAGATCGCCTCGCCGAGCCTCGGCCCGTTCGTCGAGAAGAACAAGGACCTGCTGAGCTGCGATTACATCCTGATCTCGGATACCGCGATGTACGCCGACGGCTGGCCCACGATCACGTACGGCACGCGCGGCATTTGCTATAAGGAAATCCGCCTGTCCGGCCCCAAGCAGGACGTGCACAGCGGCGGCTTCGGCGGCTCGATCGCCAACCCGGCCAACGAGCTGGCCAGGCTCATCGCCTCGTTGCACGACGGCGAGGCCCGCGTCACCATCCCCGGCTTCTATGACCAGGTGGCGGACCCGTCGCCCGAAGAGCGCCGGTTGATGGCCGCGCTGGAATTCGACGAGCAGAAGTACGTCGCCGAGCTCGGTAGTCCGGCCGTCTTCGGCGAGACCGGTTACAGCACCTATGAGCGCCGCGCCTGCCGCCCGACGCTCGACGTCAACGGCATCTACGGCGGCTACATGGCCGAGGGGGCCAGCACGATCGTCCCGGCCCGCGCGGGCGCGAAGATCAGCATGCGGTTGGTGCCCAACCAGGCGAGCGCGGAGATCAACCGCCTCTTCGAGCAAACCATCCGCCAGCGCTGCCCGAAGACCGTGCGGCTGGAGATCCTCGACCACGGGCGCTGCGACCCCTACATGGCTCCGCTCGATGCCGAGCCGATGTGGGCGGCCCGCCGGGCGCTGACCGAAGCCTTCGACCACGACGTGGCCTTCATCCGCGAGGGTGGCTCGCTGCCGATCCTACCGATGTTCAAGCGGGTTTTGGGGGTCGACAGCGTCTTGCTGGGCCTCGCCAGTCCGAGCTGCAACGCCCACGGCCCGAACGAGAAGGTGCGGCTGCCCGACCTCGACCGCGGGGCCGAGGCAATCGCCCGCCTGTTGGCCTACGTCGGGCGGTAGCGGTCGCTCCGGCGGGGAGAATCGCGCCCCGACGTCTACGGATGTGGGCCACCCTGTTGGTGCCCGTGGATGAAAGCTCGCCTACCTTGTCCGCACGGATGGACCTACTATAGCCGTCCAAATGGATGACCAAACCCTTCCCTGCGGGCAAGCGCGTGCGCGACACGGTGTGCTCTGGCTGGCCATCGCCAGCATCGTCCTCTACTTCCTCGCCCTGACCATCTTCAATAACGGCACGATCGCCGACGAGGAACACCACCTGCGGGCCATCCGCTGGTTTTGCGACGGCCACTGGCGACCGCCGGATTTCCTACCCATGCTGCCGGGATATCACGTGTTGGCCGCCGTCCCCGCCAGACTGTTTGGCACCCAGCTCGTCGTGCTGCGCGCGTTCAACACGCTCCTGGCGATCGGCGCCATCCTGTTGGTCCACCGCATCCTGCGGGTCATGAACGGGCCAAACCCGGATGACGCCCTGCTGCATTTCGCCTGGAACCCGCTGCTGCTGCCCTTCATGGCCCTGGTGTACACCGACCTGCCGGCCATGCTGTCCCTGGTCGGAGCGGTCTACCTGCATGTCCGCGGCCGGTTCGCCCTCTCCGCGGTAGCGCTCCTCGCGGCCTGCCTGTTGCGCCAATCGAACGTCGTCTGGGTCGCGTTCATGGCGGTCTGGGCCGTAGTTGAGCTGCGGCAGGAGCGTTTCCCGGATAGCAAATCGCAGAGCTCGGCAGGGCTGGGCGGGTTTCTGCGACGCGCCGCGCTGCGCGTCTGGCCGCATCTTGCCCTGGGGTTGCTGGCGGCGGCATTCTTCCTCGTCCACGGCCAAGCCACCCTGGGGGACGTGAGGCTCAACGGCCCGGCGGTCAACGTCGCCCAGTTCTACCTGTTCGCGTTGTTCGTCGCCTTGCTGTGGGCGCCAGTCTGGGTCCGCTGTCTCCGCACTCAGTGGCGGACGGTGTATCGGCCGGCCCTCATGCGTCCGCTCGTCTGGGCGCTCCTTACTGCCGCCGCGGCCTTCCTGGTCTTGAACTTCGACAATCCTCACCCCTGGAACGAGGATCTGCGGGACCTCAAGAACTGGCCCTTGGTGGCCATGTCCTCGTCGCTCGCGGCCCGCCTGATCGGCGTGTTGCTCATCGTCGCGGCCATTCCCATCGTCGCACGCTTCACCTGGGGCCAGCCACACCGCCGCATGCTCGCGGTGATCTGGCTGTTCTCCCTCCTGTTCCTGCTGCCGCAGTGGCTGGCCGAACCGCGCTACTACATCATCCCGGTGTTTCTGCTGAACCTCTTCGCGGCCTATACGCCTTCGCAGGCGCGATGGGTGACGATCTGGTACGGGGTGGCCGGCGCGGCCACGGCGACGGTCGCCTGCATCTGGGGCGGCGCCGCCGGCGGCGTCTGGTAGCCGCACCGACCGGACCGATCGCCGGCGCCGCACCTTCCGTCGCCGACGGTTATACTCTCCACGCCCCAGGACTAGCCCCGGCTGCCCGCCCGCTGGCAACCGGGAAACGGACGGGTGGGCAGTGCCAGCGCGCCGGCCGGTGCGGACCGGACGCCTGCTGAACCCACGTTACGCAAGGAGAGAAAGCGTGGTTCCCGAATACTGGTGGCCCTACGTGTACCAATACGGCGTCGGCGGGGCGATCTTCCTGATTGGCCTGTGGCTGATTCTCGGCTACAAGAGCTGCGTGCTCTCCCGACGGCAGGATCGCTTTTGGTTCGGCGTGCTGCTCTTCGGCTTCCTCTGGTACGCCGGCATCCACCTCGTCTGGTACCTGGCGGCAGTCTATATCAACCCCAGCGTCGGGCAGGGGGGGTAACGGGGTGACCGGCCAGGCCGCACTTGCCGCGATCGGGACCGGGTGGGATTACGCGATCATCGCGTTTTACTTCGTCTTCATCCTCAGTTTCGGCAGCTTCTTCGGCCGTTTCTCCAAGAGCACGCGCGACTTCTTCTTCAGTGGGCAGCGCTTCAGTTGGTGGCTGATCGCGATGAGCATGGCCGCCACCGGCGTCGGCTCCTACAGCTTCGTCAAGTACTCGCAGAAGGGCTTCGAGTATGGCTTGTCCAGCTCGATGACCTACATGAACGATTGGTTCTTCATGCCCTTCTTCATGTTCGGCTGGCTGCCGATCATCTATTTCTCACGCGTCAAGTCCATCCCCGAGTACTTCGAGCGGCGCTTCGGCACCAAATGCCGCATCATGGCGGTCATCTTCATGCTGATGTACATGATTGGGTACATCGGCTACAACTTCTTCACGCTCGGCACCGTTACCGAAGCGTTGCTGGGCGTGAACCTCTACACCGCGATGTTTGTCATCGCGTTGATCTCGGCGGTCTATATCGCCGTGGGCGGGCAGACCGCCGTCATCTTCACCGACCTCGTCCAAGGGTTCATGCTCATCTCAGCCGGGCTACTGCTCTTTTTCCTCGGGCTGTGGTATCTCGGCGGCGACGGCGGGCTCGCTACCGGCCTGCCCAACTTCTGGGGCAACCTAACTCTGGCACAACGCCTGCCCTTCTCCGGCTTCAACAAACCGCCCGACTTCAACTTCGTCGGCATCTTCTGGCAGGACGGTGTGGCCAGCAGCATCACGTTCCTGTTCATCAACCAGGGCCTGATCATGCGCTTCATGGCCGCCAAGAGCATGACCGAAGGCCGCCGCACAATCCTCTTCAACGTCTGCATGATCCTGCCCCTCTCGATGATTGTAGTCGGCAACGCTGGCTGGCTGGGACGCTCCATGGTTGCCATGGGAATCCTGCCGGCGGATCTCGACCCCCATGACGCCTTCGTCACTGTTGCCAGCCTCGTGTGTCTGCCGGGCGTGTTCGGCTTCGTGCTCGCCGCGCTGACCGCTGCCCTGATGTCCACCATCGACACCTTGACCAACGCCACGTCCGCCGTGCTGGTCTATGACGTCTATCAGCCCTACGTCCGCCCGGGGCGGCCGGACCGGCACTATTTGCGGGCGGCCCGCCTGATCTCCCTCTGCACGTCCGCCGTGGGCCTGGGCGTCGGCTGCGTCTTCGCCTACTACGGCGAGGACATGTACTACATCCACGCCAAGTTCATCGGGATTGTCACGCCTCCCATCGTCGTAGCCGTATTCCTGGGAGCATTCTGGAAGCGCTACACGCCCACCGCCGCCTTCTGGTCCATGCTCGGCGGCGGCCTGCTCATCTGGCTCTCGACCTTCAAGCCCGAGATGATCAAGCCGTTCGCCGACCTGTTCGGCGTCGGTCCCGACGGCAAGGGCGATTACGGCTATATGCGCTCCTTCTTCGGCCTGGTGACCAGCGGAGCGATCGGTGTCGTCATCTCCTTGCTTACCCGCCCAAAGCCGCAGTCCGAAATCGCCGGCCTGTGGATCGGCTCGATGCATCTGGCCCGCAAGTTCTTCAAAGGCGGCCAGCCGGACTTCGAGATCGGCCAGAGAATCGTCGCAGGCCTGAAGATGTCCGCCGACGGAACTACCGGGCCCGCGGATGAAGCAATCCGTGTGCCCGGCGCGCCTGCCCACCAACCGCCGGCGTCCTATGCGGTTGTACGCCTCGCCACCGCGGACATGGAACGCATGAAAGTCAGACCGGGCGACCTGCTCTACGTCGGCGATGCTCGCCGTTGGCTCGGCGGCCTGCGGTCCTTGCATTGCCGCGCCGGCCAGCCGCACGACCAGGGCAACGTCGTCCTCATCTCGGAGGAAGCCTTCAAGGCCGGCAGCTTCAGACCCACGCGCCCCGTGCGCGTGGAGAAGTTTTTCTAGCCCGAGCGGGCTTCAACCGTCGAAGCTTGATGCCGCTGGAGACGGACCATCGCCCGCTGCCGCCCTTGAGTAGCTGGGCACGCTTACTTGACGCCCCTACGCACGTCCGATATCTTCCGCCCCGGTGTGGTCATATTCCTGAGCTCGCATCGGGAGGAGAAAAGTTATGGCGATTGAAATCACCAAAGTGGACGTCTGGGTGGCCGAGATGGACGATCGTCCAGGCGCCCTTGCCCAGAAGCTCGACACGGTCGCAGCCGCCGGCGCGAACCTGGAGTTCATGATCGCCCGGCGGGCTCCTGACAAGCCCGGCCGGGGGGTCGTGTTCATGGCCCCGCTGCGCGGCGCCCGCCAAGCCGCAGCGGCGCGGAAAGCCGGCCTCAAGAAAGCCAAGACCATGCACTCCCTGCGCCTGGTCAGCCCCGACCGGCGCGGCACCGGCGCCAAGATCACGCGCGCCCTGGGCGAAGCCGGTATCAACCTGCGCGGCGTGTCGGCCGCGGCGCTGAGCCGGCGCAGCGTGACCTACTTCGCCTTTGACAACGCCGCCGATGCCAAACAGGCCGCGCGCATTCTGAAAAAGACCTTGGCTGGAAAGTAATACCCGTTCGGCCGGAGGGTGGTACGGCTGTGCTTGCCCTGAGCGTAGCCGAAGGGTCAGCCGTGTCTTTCCCAGCTACTTCCGCCCGCGCCGTGCATCCACCTCGACGCTCCGCACGCGCCGGTTGCCGAGCTTGAAATCGCCGACCAACTCCGTGCCGCGCTCGGTCACACAGACCAGCGCCTTTCGGTGGCCACGTTTCTCGATCGACCACGTGCCCGCGTCTTCCACGCGCTTCAAAGCGCCCGTTAGCAGCGTCGGCGGCAGCCAGTCGTCCGGGTGCGCCTTCAAGTCGCCGACCGCGGCCGCCTCGAGGAACTCCTCGGCCGTGTCGAAGAACTGTCGCTGGCTGAACGCCCGGGCGTAGAAGCTGTTCATCGTCGCGAACGTGGCTTGGGCGTACAGGTCGGCTGTGGGGGCATCCGGCAGGTTCTTCCAGTATTCGCCCCAGCGGTCCTCAAAGCCGTCCACGTTGGTGCCGAGGTGGCGGACCCAAGCTTGCTCCCACGGCTTCCTGCGGCTGACGTCGTGGATGAACTGGCCGAAGGGCTTGCGATACTTCTCGTTACTCGCGTGCGCCAGAAAGTGCACCATCGACCAGGCCTGATCGTAATTCGCTCCGCTCAGCCCCACGTTCCATGCCTGATGGCTGGTGAGCATCATCTTGCGTAGCGACCTGAACTTGCCCTCGTTCATCCAGTGTTTGACCCGCGCCAGCCGCCGCGGCGGGATCAGCCCGACGACGTAGCCGTCGCCGGTGAAAATCGCCTCGCCGAAGTACTCGGCCAGTCCCTCGTTGACCCAGATAGGGATGTCGCCGCCGATGGCCGCCCGGACGAACTGGTGGAACCCCTCGTGTTGCACGGTATGCCAGGTACGGGGGCCAGGCCTCTCGCCGGCCACCGCCATCAGCTTGTCGCCCGTGAACACACCGGCCGTGCCGGGCAGACCGCCGGCCGCCGAATAGTCCGCTGCGTCGCGAAACAGATAGAACGGCAGCCTCTTGCGAATCGTGCCGGCGAAACCCTTCGTCCGCTCGTGATACGCCTCGGCCATCAGCGTCATGCGCAGCGCGGCCTCATGCACGCTGTCCTGGTCGAGGTCGCTGTGAATCACGTAGTACTTCGTGTTATATGTCTGAAGCCGCGCCTGCCCGGATGCCGGTGCGGCCGCCGAGATGACCACCAACCCGGCCGCCAAGATTATCGACAACTGTCGCATGCGCACAGCGTTTGCCGGATCCAGCGGCCGACCGCCTCCGTGATCGGCGGCCCTACGCTGCCCGCTCCCGCCCGGCCGCCGTCCCATTTGACCATTTACCCGTTTAACCACTTAACTCACCCCAGCCGCTTCGTCCCTTTGTCCCTTAGTCCCTCCGTCCCTTCTTCACGTCATTTTCTCCGCACACCGGCAGACCATCTCCCCGCACCCGGGGCAGCCCTCGGTGAATTTCTTCACCGCCTCCTCCAGGTCCACCCCCTCGACGTTCGCCAGCGTAACCAGCCACGCGAACACGTCGGCGAACTCGTCGGCTTGGTTCGCCTGATCCTTCTTGGCGATCGCGCTGGCCAGCTCGCCGACCTCCTCGGCGAACCAGAGAAAGGTCTTTGCCGCCCCGCGCCGCCGGTCGCGCTCCGAGTACATACGGTCGATCAGTCGTTGAAACTCGCCAATCTCCACGTTACACCTTTATGGGTGGCCCACGTCCTTCGGACGTCGGGTCGCCTGGGTGGCCCACCTCCTCCGGAGGTGGGTTCGCGATTCGGCTCCACGTAGGGTCCGCCGTGCGGACCATCTGCCAGGTGGCCCACCTCCTCTGGAGGTGGGTTCGCGATTCGTCACGTAGGATCCGCCGTGCGGACCAATAGACTGCCATGACTGCCAAGCACGCGCTTCGATCTTCACCGTCGGCGACCTTCGTGCCACCGCTCGGCCGCTGGCCCGACCGCGGAGTCTATCAGCTCTGGCTGCGCGTGTCAGTTGACCTGCGCGTGACGGTTGGTCGGCTCGGCCGCTTCCACTTCCCGGCGGGCCTCTACGTCTACACCGGCCGGGCCGCGCGCGCCCTGCGCGCCCGCGTCCTCCGCCACGTCCGCGGTTCTCCGCGAAAACACTGGCACATCGACTACTTGCTGGCCGGTAGGGGGGTCCGGATTGAGCGTGTCGCCTTGGCGTCCGATGACCCTCGTGAGGAGTGCGCCTGCCATCAGACCGTGAGCCGGCGTGGACGCTACGTCGCCCCCGGGTTTGGAGCGTCCGACTGTCGGGAGGGGTGTTCGGCCCATCTGTGCCTGATGGTCAGGCGGGCAGGTTAAGTCCCGGCCCGAGGGCGCTGGAGTGGGGAGTTGTGCGCTGGGCCCGGGTGGCCGGGCTGCCGGCCCGCGTGCGTCCGATAAGCCGCCTGGCCCCAGCCGGTACATCCCGCGGACCAGATTGGCGGTTTTTTTTCTTGATTGTACCGGCCGGTCTGTTAAGATGAGGATTGGAATCAGCGAGGACGAGGGGTCGGTACCCGCCCCGCGCCATGTGAGCGTAAGGGTGCTTGTAGTGTGTGCGCGCGTAGCCAACTCGGCGGGCGGCGGCACACAGACCGATTTGAGGTGGGCTTTTCAGGCCCGTGTAAGGAGGAGGTCTTATGGGAAAGCAAGGTATTGTAATTCTGTTGGTGTTTGGGATCGCCGCGACGGCTCTTGCCGACACAACCGTGTACGACAACGAGGCGGACTTCCTCGTGGCCATTGAAGGAGGCGGAGGCTTCCTACTGGAGGACTTCGACGGCTACGTCTACGGCGGCTTCACGGGGTATACGCTGCAGCTTGGACCTCAGGACGGGTACGCCGGCTTGATTTCCTGTGACCCTTCCAGTGATTACCTGTGGTCCGGCGATGGCAACATGTCCACGCAGAGCGCGACGTCCAAGTTGCACGTGGACTTCAACGGCGAACCCACCTATTCCACTGCTGGTTGGTTCTTCCCCACCGACATTAGTGGGTACTACATGGCGGGTGAGGGCATCGACATCGAGCTCAGCAACGGCTTCGAGTATCACTTTGATCCGCCCAACGGCACGACTTTCAGAGGGTTTGTGGCGGACGATCCGTTCGACTGGGTCAAGATCGACGCTCCGTACACCAGCAGCCCCGCCTGGCCCACGATGGACCACTACTACATCGACTCGCCTGAGCCGGCTTCGCTGAGCCTGCTCGCCCTGGGCGCGCTGGCGCTGCTCCGCCGTCGGTAATCAGGAGAGTCCCTAGCGAATCGTGTAAATCGCGGCAGGCCGGACGATGCGTCCGGCCTGTTTTTTTTCGCGCCGGGTGTCGGCCGCCGCCTAAGGGACTCCCCGCTAGGGGTTCGGCTCCCGCGCAGCGGCACGCCTGCTCAACGCTTCCTGAAGACCGGCCCGTAAGCGAGCGTCATCCGGCGCGATGCGCAGCGCAGCCTCGTACACGCGGATGGCCTCGTCGAGCTTGCCTTGTGACAGCAGGACAAAGCCGAGGTTGCCGTGCGCACTGAGATAGTCGGCCTGCAGTCGAATGGCCTCGCGAAAACAGGCCACGGCCCGGTCGAGCTGTCCCACCCTGACCAGGGCCACACCCAGGTTGTGGTGTGCTCGCGCGGATTCGGGTTTGAGACGCAGCGCTTCGGTGTAATGCTCGATGGCCCGCTCGAACTCGCCCCGCCGGGCCAGGATCGCGCCCATGTTGTTGTGCACGTCAGCAATGTGCGGATCGAGCTCGAGGGATTTCTCAAAATACCCATAGGCTTCCTCGACCCGCCCCTGGCGTGCCAGGACCGAGCCGAGACCGCCGTAGGCCGCCCCGCGCTGTGGGTCCAGGCGCAGGGCCGCTTCGAACTGGCCCGCGGCCTCGGCAAGCCTGCTCTGCCGAAGCAGGGCGATCCCCAAGCCGTTGCGCGCATCATACCAGTTGGGATTCGCCCGCAGAGCCGCGTCGTAGTGCCCGATGGCTTCATCCAGTCGCCCCTGGCGAGTCAGCTCGTCACCGAGACCGCTGTGCAGCGTGGCGTCCTGGGGCGCCAGCGCCAGCATGTGCCGATACAGGCTTTCCGTGTCCTGCCAGTGAACCAGTTGCCGACGCGTGCCGGCGGTCGCCAATCCTGCCAGGGACGTCAGGACGACGAGCGCCCCGACGCGCCACGCCGTGGGTCGAAGCCGTGGCGGCCGCGCGCTCCAAGCCCGAGCTGTCAACCACGCCAGGATCATCAGCAGCCCGATCGCGGGCAGATAGGCATACTTGTCCGCGGCGATGACGTGCGTGAACCCGATCACCCCCAGTGTGGGAAAGAGCGCGACAAAAAAGAACAGCCAGCCCGCCAGCACGGCGCGCGTCCAGCGCAGCGAAACCACCAGGCCCACCAGCAACAGTGCCGTGCCGATCACCCCGGCCAACAGCACCGGGCTGGACAGATCGAAAGGTCGCGGAAACGGGTAGTGCGAAGACAAGTTCGTCGGCCACACGATCTTGTACAGATAGAAGACCATGTTGTGACAGATCGTCAGCGGAATCCGCCACGCAGAATACTCGTACGGCATCGCAAGCGCGGCGGTGCGACCTTGAGAAATGATGGTGATGACAGCGGAGATGGCGGCAATGACGACCAGCGGTACCTTCTCGACGACCGCCCGCCACCTCAGCCGCCGGAGCGGCCAGTAGTCCAGCAACAGGAGCAGTACCGGAAGCGGCGTGCTGGTGGGCTTGCAGAGCAAGGCCAGCACGAACACTCCCAAGGTGCCGCCATACAGCTTCCAATCGGACTTGCGCGTCCAGGATACGTAAAGGATCAGGCACCACAGCGTGAAGAAGGCCGCCAGCAGCGTCTTGCGCTCGCTCAGCCACGCTACCGGTTCAACGGTCATCGGGTGGACCCCAAAAAGCAGACCGATCAGCCCTGCCACCCACGCTCGACCAAACACGACGTACAAGAACACGACAACCAGGAGGCTATTCAGGACGTGGAGTGCAAGACTCGTGTGGTGGAAAGGCGTGAGGTTGTCCGGGCGTCCCCCGCGCGCCCAGTCCAGCATCAAGGATATCATGGTCAGCGGCTGGTAGTACCCGTGCACCGTGGACGGCTCGAGCACTTCACGGAAGATTTGCGTCGCCGAACTCCAACTCGGAGCGCGGACCAGATGATTGTCGGTCAGGTATTGGCGATCGTCGAAGGTGACCGCGCGCGCTGACAGGACCCGCCAGTGAGCAACGACGATAATCAGCCCCACGCCGAGCAGCAAAGCCGCCAGCACAGGCACTCGCGTGAGCGCGTCTCGCGCTTGCTTGCCGGGCGGCGGCCAAGCGTCGTCGCGGCCCGAGACCTGCCGAGATCGCTTCGCTGCGCTCAACTGGAAGGTCCTTCCCGGCTCAGCTTGCTCCAAGGCGGCCTGGGTACACCACCGCACCCGCCTCCCTGGCCGCCATTCCAACGCGACTCAGAAGAGCGTCGGCTCATCCTGCGCCCGCTTCGGAGCAGTGAGCCCCAGGTGCTCGTACGCCGCCGGGCGGGCGAGGCGACCGCGCGGGGTGCGGATCACAAACCCGATTTGCAGCAAGTACGGCTCGACCACGTCTTCGAGTGTGTCGCGCTCGTGCCCCATCGTCGCCGCGATCGCTTCGATCCCGGCCGGACCCCCGTCATAGTGCTTGATCAGCGCGTGCAGATAATCGCGGTCCAGTGAATCGAGCCCCAGCGCGTCGATTTGCAGAATTTCGAGCGCGGCATCGACGATCGCCGGCGTCAGCCGCCCATCGGCACGCACATCCGCGTAGTCCCGCACCCGCCGCAGCAGCCGGTTGACGATCCGCGGCGTGCCACGTGAGCGCGAAGCGAGCCGCTCCAACGCCGCCGGCTGGGCTTCGACGTTCAGTAACTCGGCGCTCCGTCGAACGATCCGGGCCAGCTCTTCCGTCGAGTAGTACTGCAAGTGGAAGAAATGCCCGAACCGCCCGCGCAACGCCGCCGAGAGCATCCCCGCCCGCGTGGTCGCCCCGATCAGCGTGTAGCGTTTGAGCGCGAAATTGACCGTCCGCCCGCCGATCCCGCTTTCGGTCGTGTAATCGACGCGGAAGTCCTCCAGCGCCGGGTAAAGGAACTCCTCGATGACCTTGTTGAGCCGGTGGACCTCGTCGATGAAGATGATATCACCCGTTTCGAGCTGCGTGAGCATCATCATCAGGTCGCCCTGACGCGCGATGGCCGGCCCGCTGGTGACCCGAATGGTCGTGCCCATCTCGTGGGCGATCACGTGGGCGAAGGTGGTCTTGCCGAGCCCCGGCGGCCCGTCGAGCAGCACGTGATCCAGCGGCTCGCCGCGCTTCCGCGCCGCCTCCAGCCCGATCCGCAACTGCTCGCGCACGACCTCCTGCCCAATGCACGCGTCGAGCGTTTGCGGCCGCAGCGACGTGAGGTAGCGCTCCTCGTCGGGCCCCGCTTGCGTGAAAACGCGTTCAATCGCCATTCAAAAGCACCCTGTCTTCACGAGGCACTACGGCCGTCCCCCCGAGTGCTTGATCCGGTACGCCGCCCGGACGATCCCATCCGGCTCGTTCAGCTTGGGATTCTGCTCGACTGCGGCCGCGATCCAGCGTTGGGCGTCCGCCCGCCGATCGCCCCACTGCACCAGGATGTCCAGTGCGATCCGCTGCGCGTCGGTCAGCTCCCCGAGCGGCAACGGGGCCGCCGCCGGCGCCAGGAATCGCTGCACTTTCCCGCGCAACTGCGCGATGATCTGGGCGGCGGTGCGTTTGCCGATCTCCGGCAGGTTGCCGAGGAAACGCTCGTCGCCGCTCTCGATGGCGGCGGCGAACTGGTGCGCCGGCACCGCCATGGTCCGCAGCGCCTTGCGCGTGCTCACCCCTTTGACCTTGTTCAGTTCGTGGTAGAACTCGCGGTCGGACTCGGCTAGAAACCCGACCAGCCGTGGCACCAGGTTCCCCAGGGCCGGGTTGCCGTCCAGATACTGGATCGTGAACAGCGTCACCTCGTTGTCCGTCAGCCGCTGAAGGTCCGGAAGCGACGACGCCGGAACCAGCACCTCGTAGCACAGCCCGCCGACCTCCACCGTGACGGCCTGGTCGGCGACGGCCACCACACGCCCGGTGATACGGCAGATCATCGCCCCGCCTCCGCAGCGCCCGTCATCGCCCGCTGTTCGGCGGCCCGCAGCCGCAGCCCGCACAAAGCGATCGCCAGCGCGTCGGCCACGTCGTGCGGCTCGGGCAGCGTTGGCAGCCCGAGCGTTCGGGCGACCGCCCGTTGCATCTGGGCCTTGCCGGCTCGACCGCTGCCGGTCAGCAGCTTCTTGGCCCGGGTGGCCGATACGGGCACGATCTGCAATCCCCGTCGGGCGGCCTGTGCCAGCACGATTCCCCGCGCGTGCGCCATCAGGATCGCCGTGCGCGGGTGTTTGTAGTGCGAGTAGAGCTGCTCGCAGGCCAGAGTCACCGGCTCGTGTGCCCGGAGCAGTTCGTCCACGCAGTCTTGCAGCTCGAGCAGCCGCTGCGCCAGCGACTGCTTCGCGTCCAGCTTGATCGCCCCGGCTTCGATCAATCGGGCTTCGGCGTCGCCGACGCCCTCGGACAGCACGGCGTAGCCCGTGCACTTCAGCCCCGGATCCACGCCGAGAATCGGCCCGGTCGGCGTTTGTCCCGGGACCGCGGCCCGGCTCGCTGACAGTGCAACAGGTCCCATATCACGCATCATGCGCGATTTTTTCGGGGTGACAACCGCCGGCCGCAATCGTCAGCGGGCGATCGGCAGCGCGTACCCCACGGCCTGCTGCGGAATGCGCAGACGCGCAACATGGTTATAGCACTCAGCTTCCCGATATCGGACGGCTGTAGTAGTGTCGAAGGTGGGGATTTTTTGACGTATGACTAGTGACCCGGCTCGTCGTATAATTGGCATGATAGCAATGCCGACTGTCGGCGTCCCGCCCCCTGCGGCGGACGATATGCCCGATGATTTGACGGAAAGGATGTAACCGCATGCACTTACGTGGCACCCTCCGCTCGGCGCTCGTTCTGCTGCTTCTCGCCCTCGCGGGAATGCTCCCCGCACAGGCTGATGTCGCGGCAGTTTATGATGCGATTCTCCGCGGCGATTACCAGACGGGCAACGACGAGCTCGCCCGTTTGCTTGAGAGCGAAAGCCCTGCCGCCCCCGTCCTCCGCGTCAAAGGCTGGCTGGATTCCGTTCGCGAGGTCGCCTCTTCCCGCGAACAGCTTCGCGAGCAGACCTTCGCCTGGAACATCGAACATGCCCAGACGGCCCTGACCGAGGAGAAAACCTATCTGGCGTTGAGCTTCGCCGCCCAGGCGCACGCCTACGCCCCCGACGAGCAGGAGTACGCCGCCCAGCCCTGGGTCCGCGAGCTGAAGACTCAGGCGCTGGCTGCCGCCCGGGACTTGGAGCAGGACCAGCATTGGCCCGAAGCGCACGCCCACTATGTGCTCCTGCAACGGATCTATCCGGATGACGAACAACTCACCGACTTGCGTGAACGTGCCGCCCGGCATGCCCGGCTCGAGCTCGTCTACGAGGACGCCGAGACGATCAAACGCCGTATGAAGGGCGTGACGGTGGAGCTGCTGCAGAAAGTGCTCCGGCAGGTCAACAAAGCCTATTACCAGGAGCCGGACTTCAAGCGCATGGCCGAAGGCGCCTTGCACAACCTGGTCGCGCTATGCGAGACGACCAAGCTGTATAACATTGACGTGTTCGACGGCGTCGCCAACCCCGGCGCGCGAAAGTACTTCCTTGCGAAGCTGGAGCAGGAGCGGCAGGCGCTGCGGACCAAGGAGGACGTGAGCTACAAGGACCTAGTACGCCTGTTTAACGAGGTGGACAAACACAACCAGCAGAGCGTCTCGCTCCCCCAGCAACTACTGATTATGGAGTTTCTCGAGGGGGCCCTCGCGGAGTTGTCGGAGCTGGACGAGTTCACCGCCGTCGTCTGGCCGGCCGATGCCTCTGAGTTCCACAAAGCCATGACCGGCGCTTACGTCGGCGTCGGTATCCAGTTGGGCCTGCACGAGTTTACCGGCCGCCTCAAGGTCGTCACCCCGCTCGAAGACTCGCCCGCCCTGGAGGACGGCATCCAGCCTGACGACCTGATCATCGAGGTGGACGGTGAGAGCACAAAGGGTTGGACCAGCGACAAGGCCGTCCGCGAGATCACCGGCGACGCCGGCAGCGAGGTGGTGCTCACCCTGTTCCGCCCCAGCACCGGCCAGCGCATTCCTTTCACCCTCGTCCGACGCCAGATTAATCTGCGCACCGTCCGCGGCGTGGAGCGCGTCACCGGCAACCATGGGGCCGCCGGCTGGAACTACATGCTCGACGACCAGCTCGGCGTTGCCTACATCAGGCTCACCGGCTTCAACCCCGACTCCCATAACGAGTTGGCCGGCGCCCTGCGCGCCGCCGAGCGCCAAGGCATGAAGGCCCTGATCCTCGACCTGCGCTACAATCCCGGCGGGTTGCTCGACGTTGCCATCCAAACGGTCAGCACCTTCGTCGGCGAGGGGGACGTGGTTTCGACCCGCGGTCGGCAGGAGCGGACTCACCGTCTGCCCGTCCACGGTGACGCGCTGTATGAGGACCTGCCCTTGGTCGTCCTGGTCAACGAGGGCAGCGCCAGCGCCTCCGAGATCCTCGCCGGGGCTCTGCGCGACCATAACCGGGCCATGGTGCTGGGTGAGCGCACCTACGGCAAGGGCAGTGTGCAGCGCGTGCTGGGCTTGGCGCGTGACTCTGACGCGCGGCTCAAGTTGACGACCGCCCTGTACTATCTGCCCAGCGGCCGCACGCCCCACAAGAAGGAGCTGCACGCGAAAGAGTGGGGCATCAATCCTGACTGGAAGATCGCGCTCACCCCGAAAGAGCGCCGAAAAATCCTCGAGCGCGAGCGCTCCGCCTTTATCATCAAGACCACCGCAGACGAGCAGGCCGCCGAGCAGGCCGATGAGCAGGCCCGCCAGCAGGAGCTCGAAACCCTCAAGGAGGATGAAGAGGAGGACGAGGACGATTTCCGCCTCTTGACCGACGAGGACGTGAAGCTGCTCCAGTCGGACCCCTATGAAGCCCCCGACGTGGACCCCCAGCTCGAAACCGCGCTGTTGCACCTGCGCGTCAAGCTCGCCGGCAACCTGCCGTGGCCGCGTCATCTGGCCGCCAACACCGGAAAGGTAGCCCAGCCGTAGCGACCCGACGTACTCCGCGCAGCCGGCCGCCCTATGTGGCACCGGTTTCCAACCGGTGAATTGCCGCCGCCATCTCGCCGGCCGTCATTCTGAGCGCAGCGAAGAATCTCACCGGCGCCTCGCCGGCCGCGCTGTTCCACCCCTACAGAACCGTCCCCCGTAGCACCGCAGCAGCAATGCTGAAGTAGATCACCAGCCCGCTGGCATCCACCAGCGTGGCCACCAGCGGGGCCGACGCACTGGCCGGGTCGAAGCCGAATCTGCGCAGCACAAACGGTAACATCGACCCAGCGATCGTGCCCCACAACGCGACGGCCAAAATGCTGCACGCAATCGTCGTCGCCAGCACCCAGTGATGCTCACCGCTACTCTCGAACAGCGCTTGCCAGATCAGCGTGGTTGCCAGCGCGACGACCCCTAGAATCGCGCCCAGCGAAAGTCCCACCGCCAGCTCACGCCGCACCACCCGCCACCAATCACGCAAACGCAGCTCGTCGAGCGCCATCGCCCGCACGACCAGCGTGGCGGCCTGGGCCCCCGAGTTCCCACCGGTGCTGATGATCAGCGGCACGAACAGCACGACAATGACCGCTTTGGCAATTTGCTGCTCGAACCGCTCCATCGCCTGGACCGTCAGAAACCCGAGCAGCACCAGCGCGATCAACCACCCGACCCGCTTCTTGAGCATCTCCGGCAACGCTACTTGCAGGTAGGGGGCCTCCAGTGCCTCGGTGCCGCCGATCTTCTGCATGTCCTCGGTGGCCTCTTCCTGGACGACGTCCACGATGTCGTCCACGGTCACGATACCTTTCATCCGCCCTTCGTCGTCCACCACCGGCAACGCCATCAGGTCGTGCTGGGCGATCAGATGGCTCACTTCTTCCTGATCCATCTGCTCGGGCACGGTGACCAGGTCGCTGCGCATGACGTCGCGCACCTTTTTGTCGCGTGGGGCGGCGAAGAGTTGCCGCAGCGAAACCACGCCTAGCAGCCGCTGTTGCCCGTCGAGCACGTACGCGTAGTAGATGTTCTCGATCCGTTCGCTCGTTTGTCGGCGGACGTAGCTGAAGGCCTCGTCCGTGCTCATCTCGGGACGCAGCCGAACGTAACGCGGGTTCATCAGTCCGCCGGCCTCGTCCTCGGCGTACGCCAGCAACGCCGTCACCTCTTGCCGCGTCGGGGCGTCCAGCAGGTTCAGCAGCCCTTCGCGCTGCTCCTCCGGTGCTTCCTGAACCACGTCGGCCGCGTCGTCCGGGTCCAGCAGCCGCATCCACAATCGTTGTTGGGGCTCGGGCAGGTCCTGGATCAGGTCGGCCTGGTCGCGTGCGTCGAGCTCGAAGAAGAGCACTTCCGCGTCGGCGTACGCCAGCAATACGAACCCGTCCAGCCGCTCCTCGCTCGAAAGGGCCGGCCAGGCCTCGTACAGCTCCTCGTGTGTCAGCACCAACTCCGGCATAGTGCGTCTCGCATGGCTGGACCCGCCTTCGCCGCTCCAGCCCCGGACAAACGATCACTCCCCGCAACCCGCGCCTCGCTGAATCCTAGGCCAACCCGCCTTACTCGGCTACCCACCGACCGCACCCGCCCGATCAGAACCGCGGGCGTGAGAGAGCGCCCATGTAGCGTCCGGTCTCCGTGCCGGACGTCTTCGGGAGGGCGAGGCCACTGCTTTCATGATCTTCGCTTGACACAAGTCGCGTTGTGT